>NZ_LT607413.1:4352916-4970833 GCF_900091495.1 Micromonospora echinospora
GTCGCCCACGTCGACGACACGCACTACCTGATCGGCACCGCCGCCGGACCGCATCCGTTCCCGGCGATGGTCCGGGACTTCGTCAGGGGCATCGGCGAGGAGGCCCGGCAGCAGTGCCTGGACCTCACCGGCGCGCTGCCGGACGCGGTCGCCGCCTGCGTCGGCGGCGGCTCCAACGCCCTCGGCATCTTCCACGCCTTCGTCGGTGACTCCGACGTCCGCCTCTACGGCTTCGAGGCCGGCGGCCACGGCGTCGAGACCGGCCGGCACGCCGCCAGCATCACCGGCGGTTCCTCCGGCGTGCTGCACGGCACCCGCACCTACGTCCTCCAGGACGAGGACGGGCAGACCATCGAGTCGCACTCGATCTCCGCCGGACTGGACTACCCGGGCGTCGGACCGGAGCACGCCTGGCTGCACGACAGCGGCCGGGCGACGTACGAGCCGGTCACCGACGACGAGGCGATGGCCGCGTTCGAGCTGCTCTGCCGTACCGAGGGGATCATCCCGGCGATCGAGAGCGCGCACGCCCTGGCCGGCGCGATGAAGATCGCCCCCCGTCTCGCCGACGAGCTGGGCCGGGAGCCGGTCATCGTGGTCAACCTCTCCGGTCGGGGCGACAAGGACGTCCACACCGCCGGCGGGTACTTCGGCATCCTCGACAAGGAGTGACATGAGCCGGATCGGGGTCGCCTTCGACAAGGCCCGCGCCGAAGGCCGGGCGCTGCTGGTCGGCTGCATGCCGGCCGGCTTCCCCACGGTCGAGGGGAGCATCGCCGCGATGACCGCCATGGTCGAGGCGGGCGTCGACGTCATCGAGGTGGAGATCCCGTACTCCGACCCGGTGATGGACGGGCCGGTGATCCAGAAGGCCAGCGACATCGCCCTCGCCGGTGGCGTACGCACCCGGGACACGCTGCGCATCGTCGAGGCGGTCGCGGTCACCGGCGCGCCGGTGGTGACGATGACCTACTGGAACCCGATCGAGCAGTACGGCGTCGACGCCTTCGCCCGGGACCTCGCCGCCGCCGGCGGCACCGGCCTGGTCACGCCCGACCTGATCCCGGACGAGGCCGACGAGTGGCTCGCCGCCTCGGACGCGCACGGCCTGGACCGCACGTTCCTGGTCTCGCCGTCCTCCACCGACGCGCGGTTGGCCATGACCGTCGCCCACTGCCGGGGCTTCGTCTACGCCACCGCCGTCATGGGCGTCACCGGCGCGCGGGCCCAGACCTCCGACGCCGCGCCGACCCTGGTCTCCCGGGTCCGCGCGGTCACCGACCTGCCGGTCGGGGTGGGGCTCGGGGTGGGGACCGGCGCGCAGGCCGGCACGGTCGGCGGGTACGCCGACGGCGTGATCGTGGGCAGCGCGCTGATCCGGTGCCTGCTCGACGCCCCCGACGAGGCCACCGGCCTGACCGCGCTGCGTGCCCTCTCCGCCGAACTGGCCGACGGCGTCCGTAACCGCTGACCGGCCACCACCGGCCCACCAGTCCACGCCGGCTTGCCGGCCCACCGGCTCGGCCGCGCCCACGCGTGCCGTCCGCCGGGCGGAGGTGTCTGCCCGGGGACGCTTTGGAGCTGCCCCGTCCGCGCGCCCACCGTCCGCGTCGCGCGCCCACCGTCCGCGTCGCGCGCCCACCGTCCGCGTCGCGGGGTCGGCCGCGCTGCCCCGTCTGTGCGGGCAGCTCTAAAGCGTGCGTCCGGGGATACCTGCACCCCCGTCGGCCTGCTGGAGCGTGACGTCGCCAACCGGGACAGCGGGTCCCGAAAACCGGACATCGCGCGGGGGTCGCGGGGAGCGTGAAGTGGTCCGGGGCGCCCTCAGGGCCAGAACTCAGGCGGCGTCCGCCGGGTCCACGGTGTCACCGGTCGCCGGGGTAGCCCCAGCCCGCCGGGTCGGCCCGGCTCCGCAGGCGGCCGCTGCCGGATCCCCGGGACGGGCGGCCGGCAGCCCGGGGTGGGCCGTAGACAGTCCTGGGTGAGCGGCGGGCAGCCCGGCCCCGGCGCGCGGTCGTACCTCGCGGAGCACGCCGGAACGGCCGGCCGTCGCGTCGGCCACGGCCCACCGGGTGACCGGGGTGACCGGCTCGGGCAGCCGGCCGGGATCGTGCCAGGACAACCGGCAGCCCCCGCCCGGCACCCCGTCCGGGGCGGTGCCCGTGACCCGGGCCCGGAGCACGTGCACCAGGACGTCCGGCCGTGGACCGGCCCGCCCGGCCCGTGGCGCGTCGGGCGCCGCCGGCAGGTGGTAGATCCCGACCAGGTCCACGACCTCGACGGTCAGGCCGGTCTCGGCGTGCACGTCACGTACCACCGCCTGGCCCGGGGTCTCGTCCGGCCGGGACCGGCCGCCCGGCAGCGCCCACCGTGCCGCCCGCCGGCCCTGCCGGCAGAGCAGCACCCGCCCGGCGTCGTCGGTGACCACCGCGGCGACCGCCCAGGTGAGCGACCTCATGGACAAACAGCCTACGGCCACCCAAACCAGAAGTCACCCGGTGGCGATGGGCACCGGACCGGGATGTCACCGACACGGGTCACAGCGGTAGCGTGTGCACCCGTGACTCTCGCCTCGCTGACACCCCAGGCGGCCCTGCCCAGCCCCAGCACCGCCGTCTGGCAGCTCGGTCCGGTCCCGATCCGGGCGTACGCGCTGTGCATCGTCGCCGGAATCGTGGTGGCCTGCCTGGTCACCGAGTACCGGCTGCGTCGCCGGGGGGTGGCTCCGGGCGCGGTGTTGGACATCGCGGTCTGGGCCGTGCCGGCCGGCATCATCGGCGCGCGGATCTACCACGTGATCACCTCCCCCGACAAGTACTTCGGCACCGGCGGCAACCCGGTGGCCGCCCTCTACATCTGGGAGGGTGGCCTCGGCATCTGGGGCGCCGTCGCCGGTGGCGCGGTCGGCGCGTGGCTCGCCGCCCGGCAGCTCGGCATCCCGTTCGCCGTGGTGGCCGACGCCCTCGCCCCCGGACTGCCGCTGGCGCAGGCGGTGGGCCGGCTCGGCAACTGGTTCAACAACGAGCTCTACGGCGGCCGGACCACCCTGCCCTGGGGGCTGGAGATCCACCGGATGGACCCGGACAACCCCGGCCAGGCGCTCCGCGACGAGGCCGGCCAGCCGATCGTCGAACCGGGCCTCTACCACCCGACCTTCGCCTACGAGGCGCTCTGGAACATCGGTGTCGCCCTGCTGGTCCTCGCCGTCGACCGGCGGTTCCGGCTGGGTCGGGGCCGGGCCTTCGCGCTCTACGTGATGGGCTACACCGTCGGCCGGTTCTGGATCGAGCTGATGCGGACCGACGAGGCCACCGAGATCCTCGGCGTCCGGCTCAACGTCTGGACCTCGGCCCTGGTCTTCCTCGGCGCCCTGGTCTACTTCCTGCGCGTCCGGGGGCCCCGCGAGTACGTGGTGCCGATCCCGGCCGACGCGCCGGTGCCGGCCACCGGCGGCGGGAACATCTCCCAGCGCGACCTGTCCCGTACCGAGACCAGCCCCGACCTGGCCGCCCCACGCGGCTACCGGGTGGTCGACGAGGAGCAGTTCCGGGCGTACCGGGAGACCGGCACGATGCCCGACGGACCCGCCGGGGAGGACGGCCCCGCGCGGGAGTCGGACGGCCCGGAGCCGGACGCCGCTCGCGACGGTGTCGGCAGCTCCCGGGACGTCGACAGCGGGCCGCGTTCCACCGACCGCGACGGCTGAGGCGACCATGGCAGTGCGGAGCGCCGTGGTGGTGGGCGCGGGCATCGGCGGCCTGGCGGTCGCCGGTGCGCTGGCCCGCTCGGGCTGGCAGGTCACCCTCCTGGAGCAGGCCGACCGGGTGCGCCCCGAGCCGACCGCCGTGGTGCTCTGGCCCAACGGTGTCCGGGCGCTGCGTGCCCTCGGCCTCGGCGCCGGTCTCGACGCCGTCGCCACCCCGCTGCCCGACGGCGGTATCCGCCGGCCGGACGGGCATTGGCTGGTGCAACCCCGCCCCGCCCCACCGGAGCGGACGCCGGTCGTGGTGCACCAGGAGGATCTGCACGACGCCCTCGTCGCCGGTCTCGACCGGGTGGACCTGCGGACCGGGGTGACCGTCCGCACGGTGCGGACCGGCGGGAACGGACGCCCCTCGGTCGGCGACGGTCACCACCAGTACGAGGCGGACCTGATCGTGGCCGCCGACGGCGTGGAGAGCGTGATCCGTCGTCAGCTCGCCCCCGAGGCCGGCGTGGTGGCCTCCGGCAGCGCCACCTGGCGGGCGGTGGTCCCCTGGTACCGCGCGCCCCGGATCCCGGCCGACCAGCCGCTGGGCGGGGAGATCCTCGGTGCGGGCTACCGGTTCGTCTCCGCGTCCCTGGGGGAGCGGGGCTCCGCCGGGGGGACCGCCCGGGGCGGCGTGTACTGGATGGCCACCGCGGCGGGCGCGCCCCGACCGGAGTCGGCGGAGACGCAACTGGCCCTGCTCCGTCGCTGGTTCGCCGGCTGGCCCGCGCCGGTCGAGGCGCTGCTCGCCGCCGCCGAGCCCGCCGACCTGGTGCAGCAGGAGGTCCGCGAACTGCGTCCGCTGCCCCGCCAGTACGCCTTCCGTTCGGGGCCCGGCGGGGTGGTGCTGCTCGGCGACGCCGCGCACGCCATGCCGCCGCACCTCGGGCAGGGCGCCTGTCTGGCCTTCGAGGACGCAGCGACGCTCCAGTCCCTGCTCCGGGAGACCCGGCTGCCCGACGCCGTGACCGGGTACGACCGCACGCGCCGACCCCGGGTGGCCGGCGTGGTCCGGCAGACCCGCCGGATGTCGGCGGTGCTCCAGACCCGGGGGCGGCTCGCCCTGCGCGCGCGGGACGCCGCGCTCGGCCCGATCACCACCCGCCTGCTGGGCCGCGCCGCCTCGTCGGCCGCCCAGTGGCGTCCGCCCTCCTCGTCGGCCTGACGGGCCCGGGAGGGCGGCACCGGCCCACCCCGGGGGCGTCGTCGGCCGGCTCGTCGCGGGAGTTGCCTCAGGGCAGCACGGCGGCGGGCTCGGCGATGCAGGCGGTGCCGATCCGGCGGAAGCCGACCCGGACGTAGACCCGGGCGATCTCCTCGCTGCCGGCGGAGAGGAAGACCAGGTCGGTGCCGGCCTGACGCAGCGCGTGGGCGAGGGTGGCGGTCACCGCCGCGCCGAGGCCCCGGCCCCGGGCCACCGGCAGGGTGGCCACTCCGGCGATCTCGGCCACGTCGTCGACGCGCATCGCCATCCCGCAGGCCAGTGCCCCCTCGGCGGGCGTGCCGGCGAGGGCCGAGATGCGCCGGCCGTCCGCGGTCCGGGACGCCTCCTCCTCGACCGCGGCGAGATCCAGTTCGTTGATCGCGGCGTCCCGCTCGGCCGGGCCGGCGTCACCACGGGCGGTGCCGGGCGCGCTGAAGCCGACCGCGGCCACCGCCCGACGGGCGGCCACCTGGGCGGCGAAGTCCGGTGCCGCCGGGTCCAGCAGCCAGACCGGTACGTCGGTGAGCCCGGCCGGGTCCGGGCACGCCGCCGGGTCGAGGACCAGCAGCGGGGCCTCCAGCACGGCCAGTCCCGCCGAACGGGCCACCGCCAGCAGGTCCGGCGTCGTCTCGTGGACCCACTCGAAGGCCTCCGGCAACCCCAGTTCGCGCTGCCGCGCCCGGACGTTGTCGATGTCGGCGACCGACGGCGGTCGGGAGGCGTCGCGTCGGGGGCGTGCGTAAAACGGCCATCCGGCACCCTCCCGGACGAAAAGCACCAGCCCGCCGAACTCCTCGGCACGGGCTGCGTCGCGGGGTACCGCGTCGTAGAAGCGTTCCAACCGGTCGAACAACTCAGCGGGTACGTGATCCACCGCGCGAGACTACACGTCCCAGATGCTGGAAGTGTGATCAATCCTTACTGGTCTTGCGTGTCGAGCCCTAACGTAGACTCAATAGACCCTGAAGGGCCGACGTCGTCCCGACCTGATCCACACCTGAGCGACGACAGGAGGCCCGGTGGCCTTTCCGTACCCTCCCCACCCGCAGTCCGCCCCGCCCACCGGCCCGCGCCCGAGCGCCGGGGCGGCGCCCGCCCAGGGCCTCTACGACCCGGCGAACGAGCACGACGCCTGCGGTGTGGCCTTCGTGGCGGACCTGTACGGACGACGCTCCCACGAGGTCGTCGCGAACGGCCTCGGCGCGCTGTGCCGGCTCGACCACCGGGGCGCCCGGGGCGCGGAACCCAACACCGGCGACGGCGCGGGCATCATGATCCAGGTGCCGGACGCGTTCCTCCGTGCCGTGGTGGACTTCCCCCTCCCGCCCGCCGGGCAGTACGCCACCGGTCTGGTCTTCCTCCCCGACGACGACGCCGACGAGGCCCGCGCCCGCCGGGTGCTGGAGAAGTACGCCCTGGTCGAGGGGGCCGAGGTGCTCGGCTGGCGGGACGTGCCGGTCGACCCGAGCGACCTCGGCGAGACCGCCCTGGCCGCGATGCCCCGGGTCCGCCAGCTCTTCCTCGCCGCGAACCGCCTCACCGACTCCCCGGACGGCCCGGCCGGCACCCCGCTGACCGGCCTCGACCTGGACCGGGTGGCGTTCTGCGTCCGCAAGCAGACCGAACGGGAGACCGCCGAGCGGGGCGTGCCGGCGTACTTCCCGTCGCTGTCCGGACGCACCATGGTCTACAAGGGGATGCTCACCCCCGACCAGCTCCCGGCGTACTTCCCGGACCTGCGGGACGCCCGGGTGGTCAGCGCCATCGCCCTGGTGCACTCCCGGTTCTCCACGAACACCTTCCCGTCCTGGCCGCTGGCGCACCCGTACCGCTTCATCGCCCACAACGGCGAGATCAACACGATCCGGGGCAACCGGAACTGGATGCAGGCCCGCGAGGCGCTGCTGCGGACGCCGAACCTGCCGGGCAACATCCGCCGGCTGTTCCCGATCTGCACCCCGGCCGCCTCCGACTCGGCCAACTTCGACGAGGTCCTCGAACTGCTGCACCTGGCCGGGCGGAGCCTGCCGCACGCGGTGCTGATGATGATCCCCGAGGCGTGGGAGAACGACCCGGACATGCGCGCCGACGAGCGCGCCTTCTACCGGTTCCACGCCAGCCTGATGGAGCCCTGGGACGGCCCGGCGTCGGTGGCCTTCACCGACGGGTCGGTCGTCGGCGCGGTGCTCGACCGCAACGGCCTGCGGCCGGGGCGCTGGTGGCGTACCGCCGACGGTCTCGTGGTGCTGGGCAGCGAGGCGGGCGTGCTCGACCTCGACCCGGCCCGGGTGGTCGCTAAGGGGCGGCTCCAGCCGGGCCGGATGTTCCTGGTCGACACCGTCGCCGGCCGGATCGTGCACGACGACGAGATCAAGACCGAGCTGGCTGCCGCCCAGCCGTACGGCGACTGGCTGCACGCCGGGCTGATCGAGCTGGACGAGCTGCCCGCCCGGGAGCACACCGTCTACACCCACGACTCGGTGCGCCGCCGGCAGCAGACCTTCGGCTACACCGAGGAGGAGCTGAAGATCCTCCTCGCGCCGATGGCCCGCTCCGGCGCGGAGCCGATCGGCTCGATGGGCACCGACACCCCGATCTCCCCGCTCTCCACCCGGCCGCGCCTGCTCTACGACTACTTCCACCAGCTCTTCGCGCAGGTCACCAACCCGCCCCTGGACGCCATCCGGGAGGAACTGGTCACCAGCCTCCAGACCACCATCGGCCCGGAGGGCAACCTGCTCGACCCGGGGCCGGCGAGCTGCCGGCAGGTCGTCCTGCCGTACCCGGTGATCGACAACGACGAGCTGGCCAAGCTCCTCTCCATCGACGAGGACGGCGACCTGCCCGGCTTCAAGGCGGTCCGGGTCTCCGGGCTCTACCGCATCCGCGAAGGCGGGGCGGGCATCAAGGCCCGGCTGACCGAGATCTGCCGGCACGTCTCCGAGGCGATCGAGGACGGCGTCCGCATCCTGGTCCTCTCCGACCGGGACTCCAACGCCGACCTGGCCCCGATCCCGTCGCTGCTGCTCACCGCCGCCGTGCACCAGCACCTGGTGCGGGAGCAGACCCGCACCCAGGTGGCGCTGGTGGTGGAGTCCGGCGACTGCCGGGAGGTCCACCACGCGGCCGTGCTGATCGGGTACGGCGCGGCGGCGGTCAACCCGTACCTCGCCTTCGAGTCCGTCGAGGACATGATCACCACCGGGGCGCTGCCCGGCGTGGCACCCGCCACGGCGGTGCGCAACTACGTCAAGGCGCTCGGCAAGGGCGTCCTGAAGATCATGTCGAAGATGGGCATCTCCACCGTCTCGTCGTACTGCGGCGCGCAGGTCTTCGAGGCCGTCGGGCTGGACACCCAGCTCGTCCAGCGGTATTTCCGGGGCACCCCGAGCACGATCAGCGGCATCGGGCTGGACGGCATCCACACCGAGGTCGCCGCCCGGCACGCCCTGGCCTGGCCCGCCCCGGGCACCCCCGCCTCACCCCGGCTGGAGGTCGGCGGCGAGTACCAGTGGCGGCGCGAGGGTGAGCTGCACCTGTTCAACCCGGAGACGGTCTTCCTGCTCCAGCACGCCACCCGCAGCCGGCAGTACGACATCTTCCGCGAGTACACCGGCAAGGTCGACGCGCTCGCCGCGCACTCCGGCTCGCTGCGTGGCCTGTTCACCCTGCGCAGCGGCGTCCAGCCGCCGGTGCCGATCGAGGAGGTCGAGCCGGCCAGCGAGATTGTCAAGCGTTTCGCCACCGGCGCGATGTCGTACGGGTCGATCTCGGCGGAGGCGCACGAGACCCTCGCGGTGGCGATGAACCGCCTCGGCGGCAAGTCCAACACCGGTGAGGGCGGCGAGGACCCCGACCGCCTCCACGACCCGGAACGCCGTTCGGCGGTCAAGCAGATCGCCAGCGGACGGTTCGGCGTGACGAGCGAATACCTGGTCAACGCCGACGACCTCCAGATCAAGATGGCGCAGGGCGCGAAGCCCGGCGAGGGCGGCCAGCTCCCCGGCAACAAGGTGTGGCCGTGGATCGCCCGGACCCGGCACGCCACCCCCGGCGTCGGCCTGATCTCCCCGCCGCCGCACCACGACATCTACTCGATCGAGGACCTCGCCCAGCTCGTGCACGACCTGAAGTGCGTCAACCCGGCCGCCCGGGTGCACGTCAAGCTGGTCAGCGAGGTCGGTGTCGGCACCGTCGCGGCGGGCGTCGCCAAGCTCAAGGCCGACGTCATCCTGATCTCCGGCCACGACGGCGGCACCGGCGCGTCCCCGCTGAACTCGCTCAAGCACGCCGGCACCCCGTGGGAGCTGGGCCTGGCCGAGGCACAGCAGACGCTGCTGCTCAACAAGCTCCGCGACCGGGTCACCGTGCAGGTCGACGGGCAGCTCAAGACCGGCCGGGACGTGCTGGTCGCGGCGCTGCTCGGCGCGGAGGAGTTCGGTTTCGCCACCGCGCCGCTGATCGTTGCCGGCTGCGTGATGATGCGCGTCTGTCACCTGGACACCTGTCCGGTGGGCATCGCCACCCAGAACCCGGTGCTGCGTGAGCGCTTCACCGGCCGCCCCGAGTTCGTGGAGAACTTCTTCCTCTTCCTCGCCGAGGAGGTCCGGGGCTACCTGGCCGAGCTGGGCCTGCGCAGCATCGACGAGGCGATCGGCCGCACCGAACTGCTCGACGTCGCCCCGGCGGTCGAGCACTGGAAGGCCAAGGGGCTCGACCTGGCCCGCGTCCTGCACCTGCCGGAGCTGCCCGAGGGCGCGGCGCGGCGCGGTGTCCGGGCCCAGGACCACGGCCTGGACCTGGCCCTGGACAACGAGCTGATCCGGCTGGCCGGGCCGGCGCTGCGCGACGGCACCCCGGTCCGGGTCGAGGTGGCGGTGCGCAACGAGCACCGCAGCGTCGGCGCGATGCTCGGCGGTGAGGTGACCCGTCGCTTCGGCGGGGCCGGGCTGCCCGACGACACGATCGAGTTCGTGCTGCGCGGCACGGCCGGCCAGTCGTTCGGCGCGTTCCTGCCGTCCGGGGTGACCCTGCGGCTGTACGGCGACGCCAACGACTACGTCGGCAAGGGCCTCTCCGGCGGGCGGGTCGTCGTCACCCCGGACCAGGCCGCCCCGTTCGTCACCGCCCAGGCCGGGCCCGGCGCACGTGCCGAGGACCAGATCATCGCCGGCAACACCATCCTGTACGGCGCCACCGCCGGCGAGGTCTTCCTGCGCGGCCGGGTGGGGGAGCGGTTCGCGGTCCGCAACTCCGGCGCGACGGCGGTCGTCGAGGGCGTCGGCGACCACGGCTGCGAGTACATGACCGGCGGTACGGTGGTCGTCCTCGGACCGACCGGTCGTAACTTCGCCGCCGGCATGTCCGGTGGCCTCGCCTTCGTGCACGAGCTGGACCGCCGTCGGGTCAACACCGAGCTGGTGGACCTCGCGCCACTGCGCGACGAGGAGCGTGAGCTGCTGCACGACCTGGTCCGCCGGCACGTGGCCGAGACCGGCTCGACGGTCGCCGAGGAGCTGCTCAAGCGCTGGCCGGAGGCGGTGGAGGAGTTCACCGCGGTGGTCCCCCGGGACTACCGGCGGGTGCTGGACATCATGCGGGCCGCCGAAGCCGCCGGCCGCGACGTCGACGATGCGGTGATGACCGCGCTGTCCGCGCCGGCCGTGCCGGTGGCCCGGACGGTGGCGGCCCAGGAGGTGGCTCGTGCCTGACCCGAACGGTTTCCTGCGCTACCCGAGGCGGATGCCGAACCGCCGCCCGGTGCCGGTGCGGATCAGCGACTGGCGGGAGGTCTACCCGCCGGCCGAGGAGGGCCTCGTCCGGGAGCAGGCCACCCGCTGCATGGACTGCGGCATCCCGTTCTGCCACGACGGCTGCCCGCTGGGCAACCGGATCCCGGACTGGAACGACCTGGTCCGCACCGGGAACTGGGCGGCGGCGGTGGAGTCGCTGCACGCCACCAACAACTTCCCCGAGTTCACCGGCCGGCTCTGCCCGGCGCCCTGCGAGGCGGCCTGCGTGCTCGGCATCGCCGACGATCCGGTGACCATCAAGCAGGTCGAGGTGGAGATCGCCAACGCCGCCTTCGACCAGGGGCTGGTCACCCCGGCGGCGCCGGTCGCGCCGACCGGCCGCCGGGTCGCCGTGGTCGGCTCCGGCCCCGCCGGCCTGGCCGCCGCCCAGCAGCTGGTCCGCGCCGGTCACGCGGTCACCGTGTACGAACGCGACGACGCGGTCGGCGGTCTGCTCCGGTACGGCATCCCCGACTTCAAGCTGGAGAAGGAGCACGTCGACCGGCGGCTGGCCCAGCTCACCGCCGAGGGGGTCCAGTTCCGCACCGGCGTGAACGTGGGCGTGGACGTCACCGCCGAGCAGCTCCGCGCCGAGTACGACGCGGTGCTGCTGGCCTGCGGCGCGCTCGCCGGCCGGGACACCCCGCAGACCCCCGGACGCGACCTGCGCGGTGTCCACCAGGCGATGGAGCACCTGGTCGCGGCGAACCGGGTGGTCGCCGGCCGGGACACGGCGACCCCGGTCGACGCCGCCGGCAAGCACGTGGTGATCATCGGTGGCGGTGACACTGCCGCGGACTGCCTCGGCGTGGCGCACCGGCAGGGCGCGCTCGGCGTACACCAGCTCGACCTGTACCCGGAGCCGCCGCGCAGCCGGGACGACGCGCGCGACCCGTGGCCGACCTGGCCGTGGCTGCTGCGTGACTACCCGGCGCACGAGGAGGGCGGCCAGCGGGTCTTCGCCGTCGCCGTGCAGGAGTTCGTCGACGACGGCACCGGTCAGGTCCGGGCGGTCCGGATCGCCGAGGTGACCGTGGAGAAGCGCGACGGCCAGCGGATCGTCACGCCGGTGCCCGGTTCGGAGCGGGAACTCCCGGCCGACCTGGTGCTGCTGGCCATCGGCTTCGAGGGCACCGAGGAACAGCCGCTGCTCGCCCAGTTCGGGGTGGAACGCAACGCCCGGGGCGCGGTCGACGCCCGCCCCGACTGGCAGACCGGGGTGGACGGGGTCTTCGTCGCCGGTGACATGCACCGGGGCGCCTCCCTGATCGTCTGGGCGATCGCCGAGGGCCGGGCCGCCGCCGCCGCGATCCACAGCTACCTCGGCGGCGCGGGTAACCTCCCCGCGCCGGTGACCTCCTCCACCCGGCCGCTCGCCGCACGCTGACCTGCTACGGGTACGGCCGGCCGCACCATCCGGTGCCGCCGGCCGTTTCCGTCTGCGTGGGCGTGTCGCGGGGCGGGGGACGTGCCGCACCGGACACTGTGGAGCTGCCCCGTCGGCGCGTCCAGCCGGAGGTACCGGTCGTCGGATCCGACGCTTGCCGGTCCGCGCGACACTGGGTGCTCTGGTGTTCACGCACGGCCACGTCGGAGGTGTCGGGTGCGGGAGTCCACAGCTCAGGAACAGCAGCCCACCCCGGGTCGGGACCCGCTCCCCGACGGTGGCCTGGATTTCCTCGCCCTGCTCGCCCGGCTGTTGCGCCGGCCGCGTCGCGGCGACCGGCGGCTGCCGGTGTTCTGGCTGGTGCACCCCACCGGCGCCGCCGACCTGATGTCCGTCCTGCGACGGCTGGTCGGGCAGAGCCCGCACCGGCGGGTGCCGCACGCCGTGGTCGACGTCCGGACGCTGCCCGAGGGCGCGGGCCTGCCGGCCGTGTTGCGGGAACTGCACCGGCAGCTCTGCGTCGAGGCGTTCGGCGCCGAGCGCATCCGGTTCCGGCACTATCCGCTGGCCGACTGGTTGATGCAGCAGAGCCTGACCTTCGGCGTCGAGGCCGAGGACGGCCGCTCGGCGTTGGTGCGCCGGCTGCGCGACCGGCGCGGTCAGGGCATGACGGGGGAGCCGCTGGCCCCGGGTGGGGACGCCGCCACGGTCGTCTCCCAGGTGCTGTTCTGGCTCGTCCGGCGGGCGGTGCCCAGTGTGGTGTTCCGGATCGCGGTCTCCGGCCGGCTGCCGGTGCTCGGGCGGCCGTACTCGTGGTTCATGCGTCAGCAGTACCTCGCCCCCCAGCAGTCGGTGACCTTCCTCGGCTTCGCCGAGCGCCTCACCACCGGCTGGCGGGACGGGGAGCAGCCGGACCAGGTCGACAAGCTGCTGCTGCACGCCTTCCTGGAGGACCTGCGGCAGGCGTACCGGCGGCGACCCTGGCGGCCGTCCGAGTGGCGGCGGACCACCTCGGTGGTGCTGCTGCTCGACCACGTGGTCCCGGGCGACCAGGGGCACCGGCTCGTCCGTCTGCTCAACGACGTCCGCAACGAGACGGGGCGTAACGACCCGCTGCTGGTGCTCGCGGTCGGGGCGGAGCCGCCGCCGGAACCCGCCGTCGTGACGCCGTTGGCCGACGCCGAGGAGGCGTACGACGAATGGGTCGAGGGGGTGCCGGAGGCGCGGCGGTTGCGCCGGCCGGCGGCCTGGCTGCTCCCCCTGGAGGTCGGCGTCCCGGACACCGGCGCCCAGACGCGCGGCGCCCCGCGCGGGTTCGCCGCGCCGGATCCGCCCTGGTGGTCACGACGTTTCCTGCCCGCCGGGCTCTGCCTGGTGCTGCTCGCCGCGGGTGGCGCGTGGGTGGGCACCCGGTGGGGGTCGGGCTGCCTGCCGTCGCTGTCCGGTCAGGTGAAGGTCGAGCTGGTCGGGTCGGAGTGCGTCGGCTACAGCGACAGCGAGGCGCAGGTGTTCAACGACGACCCGGGGCAGGACCGGCTGCGCGCGATCCAGCGTCGGATCTTCGCGCAGAACCGGGCGGCCGAGCGGGCCTGGGAACGCAGCGGCAAGCGGCGGCCCTTCCTCACCCTGGTCTACCTGGGCACCCTGACCGGAAACCCGACCCGCGAGGACGAGGAGTCGTACGTCTCCGAGCGGGAGGAACTGGAGGGGATGGCGACCGCCCGTTACGCGTTGTTGCAGATCTCTGCCGGGGCCCCCGGCGCCGCCCTGCTGCGGATCGTGGTCGCCAACGGTGGCCGGCAGATGCGCCACGCCGGCCCGGCCGTGCGGATGCTCGCCGAGCTGGCCCGTGAGGACCGGACGCTGCTCGGCGTGGTCGGTCTGGTGGAGAGCCGGCGGAACACCGCCGAGGCGATCGGCGAGCTGAACCGGGTCGGCCTGCCGGTGATCGCGCCGAACATCTCCGGCGACGGGATCGGCAGCCGCTCGCGGCTCTACATCCAGGTGTCCGCGCCCAACACCGAACAGGCCCGCCTGTTCCACGAGTACGCCCGAGCACGGCGGCTGACCGACGCGCACGTCTACTACACGACGGGCGAGGGCAGTTCGCTGGCGGAGGACATCTACGTCAGCACCCTGGTGGCGGACCTCGAACAGCGGTTCGGTGACCGGCTCGCCCGGCCGGTGCAGTGGCAGCCCGGCACCTCGATGGCCCGGGAGTGCGGTTACGCCGGCATGCTGGTCTTCGCCGGCCGGTGGTCGGAGTTCGACGGATTCCTGCGGGCGTTGCAGCGGGACTGCGCGAACAACCCCCCGCGCAACCTGGTCGGCAACGACTCGGTCAACCGCTACATGGCCAACCCGCAGTTGCGCCGCAGCGCGCCGGGCAACCTGCCGGTGACGTACGTGTCGAAGGCCTCGCTGGCCACCTGCGCGGTGCTGCGGGCCGCCGCGTCGAGTGGCCGGGACGAACCCCGGGCCACCTTCCTGCGCTGGATCTCCAGCGACGACCTGCTCGACCGGCCGCGCTGCACGCCCGGCGGCGACCAGGTCGGCGAGCGCGTCAGCCTCGCCTACGACGCGACGACGATGGTGGTCCGCGCGGTGGAGAGCCTCGCCACCCGCCTGCACCACGGGGACGACAGTCCACGGTGGCGGCCCGAGGCGATCAACCCGGTCGGCATGCACGCCGAGGTGCTCCGGCAGATCGACGGGGATGGCTACCGGGGGATCTCGGGCCTGCTCCGGGTGGACGTCGACACGGGTGTGCCGGCGCAGAAGCGGCTGGCGATGATGCGGGTGGAGCGGGTGCCCGACGTGGCGGACGAGCCGGTGGAGGTCTTCCACTGCGGGGTGGCCGACACGTGGCGGCCGGACCCGCCCTGCGCGGCCTCCACCCCGGCGACCAGGTGACCGCCTCTTCGTTCGCGGCGTTCCGTCGGCGCGGGCCGGTGCCTGGCGTGGTTGCTGTCGAGCTGCCCCGTCCGTGCGCCCGCCCCGCTCAGCCCATCTCGGCGTTCTTCCATATATCGCTATGTTTCGATAGCATTACCGCCTGGTAACCCCCCCCGGACCCAGGCCACGCGCGCGGCTGAAGGTTCCACCACCCCCACACGTGGAGGACCGTCCATGCCCCACCGCCCGCTGGCCCGTGCCGTCACCGCGTTGGCCGCGCTGGTCGCCACCACCCTCGCCGTCCTGCTCGTTCCCGGCACCGCCCAGGCCGCCGCCATCCACTACGTCGCGCTCGGCGACTCCTACTCCTCCGGCGTCGGAGCCGGGTCGTACGACCCGAACACCTGCCTGCGCAGCTCCAAGTCGTACACGTCGCTCTGGGCCCAGCAGCACGCCGTGGCCAGCTACAAGTTCCCGGCCTGCGGCGGGGCGAAGACCGACGACGTGCTCAACGAGCAGGTCGGATCACTGGACGCCACCACCACCCTGGTCACCATCACCATCGGCGGCAACGACGCCGGCTTCTCCAGCATTCTGGAGAACTGCCGGTTCGGCAGCGAGTCGGACTGCGCCAACCGGGTGAACGAGGCGAAGACCTTCGCCACCACCGTGCTCCCCGGCCGGCTCGACACCACGTACGCGGAGATCCGCAACCGGGCCCCGAACGCCCGCCTGATCGTGCTCGGCTACCCGCGCCTCTTCGAGACCGGCTCGTGTGGTCTGCTCGGCATGAGCAAGTCCAAGCGGATCATCCTCAACGAGGCCGCCGACCTGCTCGCCCAGGTCACCGCGGACCGGGCGGCGGCGGCCGGGGCGACCTTCTCCGACACCCGCTCCTACTTCGCCGGGCACGGCGTCTGCGCCAGCACCCCCTGGATCAAGGACGTCACCGGGCTGATCGAGGCCTACCACCCGAACGCCGACGGCTACCGCCTCGGCTACCTGCCCGCCCTCAACGCCGTCACCGGCTGACCCCGAGCCTTCCCACCACCACCAATCCGACAGCCGACGGTCCATACCGGACTGTCGGCTGTCGGGCACCTCCGCTACCGTTGCGCGGTACGACGGAAGGTGATCAGGAGGTGACGGATGGCGCGTATCGCGTCGGCGTACCGGCAGGCGGTCACGGCCCATCGGGAAGCCCGTGAGCGGCTCGGCCGGCTCACCCGGGCCCTTGCCGAGTGTCCCGTCCCGGCCAATGGGGAGACCGCCGACCTGGTCGCCCGGCTCGCCCGGGTCGGCGCGGCCCTGGCCACCCCGACCCCCGGCGCGACCCCGCTGACCGTCGGACCGGTCCCGGTCCGGGTCGGCGAGGCGTCCACTGTGGACGGCGACTTTCCCGTGGTCGTTCCACTCGGCAGCGGCCGGCACCTGGCGGTCGACACCGACGCCCGCGATCCCCGGGTCGCCGCCCTGCTGCGCGCCCTGGTGCTCCGGCTGGTCGCCACCGCGCCACCGGGCACCGTCCGGGTCGCCGCCCTCGACCCGGCCACGTTCGGGGCGGCCTTCCTGCCGCTGCGACCCCTGGTCGACGCCGGGGTGCTCGATCCGCCCGCCACCACCGAACCCGAGATCGCCAGCCTCCTCGACACGATCGAACGACACGCCCGTCTCGCCCAGCAGGCCGGCCCGGACGCCGACCTGCCCACCCTGGTCGTGGTCGGCGCGGCACCGCCCCCGCCCCGGGAACTCGCCCGGCTCGCCGCCCTCACCCACGCCGGCCCGACCGCCGCGCTCTGCGTGCTGCTCGCCGGGCAGCCACCCCGGGACGCCGGGCCGCCACCCCCACCGCTGGCCGCCGCCACCCGGATCACCCTCACCGACCGGTACGCCCACGTCGGCGACCCGCCCGGCCTGCCGTACAGCCCGGACGGGACCGGACTGGCCGCCCCGGTGCTGCTCGACGGCGATCCGGCACCGGCCACCGTCGCGGCGCTCGCCGAACACCTCGCCGCCGCCACCCGGCAGGGCGCCGCACTCCGCTTCACCGACCTGCTCCCGGCCAACCACTGGGCCGAGTCGGCCCGCGCCGGCCTGCGTACGGTGATCGGCCGGGCCGGGCGTACCCCGGTCACCGTGGCGTTCGACGACGCCACCCCGCACTGGCTGGTCGGCGGACGGACCGGGGCCGGCAAGACGGTCTTCCTCCTCGACGTGCTCTACGGCCTGGCCACCCGCTACTCCCCGGCGGAACTGCACCTGTACCTCCTCGACTTCAAGGAGGGGGTCAGCTTCACCGAGTTCGTCCCCACCGGGCGGGACCCGTCCTGGCTGCCGCACGCCCGCGCGGTCGGTATCGAGTCCGACCGCGAGTACGGCGTCGCCGTGCTCCGGGAACTCCGCCGCGAACTGGGTCGCCGGGCCGGCGCGCTGAAACGGTACGGCGTCACCAAGCTGGCAGACCTGCCTCGGGACACGCCGGCACCCCGCGTCGTGGCGGTGGTCGACGAGTTCCACGTCCTGCTGGCCGGCAACGACAGCCTCGCCCGCGAGGCGGTCACCCTGCTGGAGGAGCTGGCCCGCAAGGGCCGCTCGTACGGGGTGCACCTGGTGCTGGCCAGCCAGAGCACCGCCGGCATCGAGGCCCTCTACGGCAAGGCCGACGCGATCTTCGGGCAGTTCCCGCTCCGGGTGGCCCTGCCCGGTGGTTCCGGGGTGCTCGACCCGCTCAACCCGGCGGCCGACGCGCTGACCATCGGCACGGCGGTACTGAACACCGCCGCCGGGGCCGCCGGCCCGGACACCGTCATCCGCTTCCCCGACGCGCACGCCGACGCCGCCGACCTGGCCCGACTGCGCCACCAGCTCTGGCAGGCGCGGCCCGCCGGGAACCATTCGCCGGCCGTGTTCCGGGGGTACGAGGCCGCGCACGTCGAGGACGATCCGGTCTTCGCTGGGCTACGGCCCGGCGTCCGGCGTCCGGCCGCACTGGTCGGCCGGGCGGTCGATGTGACCGGCAGCACCGCCGCCGTCCCCCTGGACGCCACCCCCGGCCGGCACCTGGCCGTGGTGGGCACCTCGGCGGCCGGTGCCCACGTGCTCCGGGCCGCCGCGTGGAGCCTCGCCCGGCAGCACGCGCCGGGCACCGCCCGGTTCCTGCTCGCCCCGCTGGTCGCCGCCGCCGACCCGGTCGCCGACGACCTTGGCACCGCGCTGACCGACGCCGGGCATCCGGTCGACCAGCTCGACGCCACCGGGCTGCGCGGACACGTCGGCCAGCTCGCCACCGCACCGGCCGCACCGCCGACCGGGCGGACGTACCTGGTGGTGTTCGGGGTGGACGCGGCCGGCGCAGTGCTCGGCCTGTCCGACCCGGCCACCTTCCGCACCGGGTACGACGACCTGCGCGCCGTGCTGCGGCACGCCCCCGGGTACGGGGTGCACCTGCTCGGCTGGTGGCGTGGGCTGCGCCGGCTCGCCGACGACCTGGGTGGCACGCAGAACCGGGACGACGTGGCCTGCCTGGTGGCGCTGAACGTGCCCGGGGCGGAGCTGGGGCTGCACCTCGGGGTGACCGACCTGGCGTACACCCCTCGGGCGAACCGGGCCCTGCTGGTGGACCGGCACGAACACCGCACCCAGTTGATCGTGCCGTTCGTCGGGGCGGGACACGAGCCGGACGAGGAGGGGCTGAGGTGAGCGGCTTCGAGGACTACGCGGCCCTGGCCCGGCACCTCACCGAGCAACGCCGGATCGCCGACCGGCGGGCCGACGCCGAGACCGGACGGCGACGACGCTGGCAGGCCGACGTCGACCAGCTCGACCAGCGTCTCACCGCCCAACAGGAGTGGCTGGCCGGGCTCGGCGCGGCGATCGGTGCACCCTTCCGCACGGCCGACCCGGTCGGACCGCCGGAGGACCGGGAGCCGACGACGGACGGGACGACGTACCAGGAACTGCCGGTCGGCCCGTCCCGCCCGGCCCTGCCGACCAACGACCCCGCCCGGGCCGGGGCCCTCCGCGCCGTCGACCCGGGTTCGCCGCCTCCGCCCGGTCCGGCCGCCCCGCCGCCCCCGCTCGACCCGGCCGAGGAACTGGCCCGGGTCCGATCCCGCGCCGACGAGGCCGACCGGTACGGCCGGCAGGTCGAGGCGTGGGCCGGGCAGCCCCGACTCCTGCCAAGCTGGTCACCGCTGCTCCGGGCGATCGTCGTCTACCTCGGTAGCGCCGTGGTCGGGGCGCTCGCGGTGGCCGTCCTGGTGCTCGTCGCCAACGCCGGCTGGATCGACTCGGCCACCCTCGCCATCTGGACCGGTGCCGGCATCCCCGCGCTCGCCTTCTTCGCCGGGTTCCTGCTGCTCGGCCGGTACGGCCGACCGGCCGTCGGTGGCGCATCCCCGCCCCGGCACCTGAACACCGGCTTCGTGATCTGCTTCCTGCTGCTGCCCGCCGTCTCCTGCGGCTACCTGCTCCTCGCCCGGGGCGGCTGACCCGGCGGTGTCGGCCGGCTCGCTGCCGTCCGTCGGCTCGGCTTCGGCGGTGGTCCAGGCGGCGGTGAGCAGGTCGTCCAGGTCGGCCGGGCTCATCCCCTCGTCCTCGAGGAGCCCGAGCAGCAGGAGCGTACGGGCGGTCAGCGTGGCCGCGTCGTCCGGCGGGGCCGGGCACTCGCCGAGCGCCGCCCGGATCAACGCCTCGGCCACCGTCGGGTCCACGTCCAGGCCGGTCACGTCGTACCGCTCCCGGGCCGAGGCGACGAACCGGATCACCGCCGCCCGGTCCGCCCCGGGCGCGAACCGCCGCCGGGCGGCCACCAGCAACGCCCCGGCCAGCAGGTCCGCGTACCGCCGCCACTCCGGCTCGGCGAAACCGCGTACCCGCCGGTCGTGCCGGTCCACCCGCCCGTGCACCAGACTCCGCAGGGCCGTCCGCACGCTCTCCGTCACCGTCGCCACTCCCTGATCACCTCGTTGCGTACCCACGTCCAGCGGCCGGGGCACTCCCGGCGACGCCGGGCCCGTACCAGATGGACCGCCGCCCGGACCCCGGCGGCGATCTCCGCCGGGTCGGCGCGCGTGCTGCCCCACGGCGGTGGTGCCGGCTCCGGCACGCCGGCCAGCCGTGCCGCGTACCGGTCGATGGTTCGTGCGCCCACCGCCAGCCGCGCGGCGACCAGGTCGAGCCGCGCGGACGCCGCCGCGAACCGCCGGGCCGCGACCAGGCCGTCCACCCGCCCGGTACGCCGCAGCCGGTCCTCGGCCGCGCCGAGCCGGTGCCGCACCCGGGCGGCGAGCGCGGCGGCCCGGTCCGCGTCGGCGCGAGCCAACCGCAGCCCGGCCAGCAAACTCGTGGAACCGGCCGGCGTGTCCGGATCGGCCCGCGCCTCGGCCAGCCCCGCGTAGACCAGCCCGAGCGCCCGCCAACACTCGGTCACCGCCTCCCGCCACGGATGCCGGGTGGGCGACCCGACCCCGTGCAGGTGCGCGCCGGCCCGGTCGTTCGCCGCGATCAGCGCCAGCCAGGCGGTCCGCAGGTCGTCGACCAGGTCATCGGTGAGTCGCACGCTGGCATAGTGGGCGAGCCGGCCCTGAGCGGCCCGCCACTCGTCGCACGGGCCGGGCCGTCCGCAGGCGCGGCACACCCCGGTGTACGCGACGGTCCGGTGCGCGGCGAGCACCCGGCGCGCGTCGGTGATCCGCTCGTGCGCGTACGTGGTGAAGTGACCCTGGTTCACCGGGTGCCGCCGCTGGTCGTGCCCTTGATCATCTGGGCGAAGCGGACCTCCGGGCAGGGATGGTCCGCGCCGCAGGCACAGACCAGTCGGGTCACGGTACGGATGGGATGGGCGAAGAGGATGTCGTCGGCGTCCTCGACGTCCTGCGCGGACGCGAAGTCGGACAGGTGCTCCACGGGTACGTCTCCCGTCTGCTCCTTGCGCGATGGGTGGGGTCGGTCTGGGCCTCGGTGTTGGTGTCGGTGGCCGGGCTGCGTGCGGGCAGGCCCCGGCACGCCCGGTCGGCCAGGGGGAGCGGCCGACCGGGCGCTTACTGCGGTGGGGAAGGACCAACTCCGGGGTTGCAGACCTGGGAGCCAGCCGAGGGTGGGCATATATAACAGGTCATACAAGCGCAAGCGGGCGAACTTGGTATCGCTTGCTATGTAAAGCTCTGCGTGATCGAATGGCGGTGCAGACCTGGGAGACACCAATGCCCGCCAAAGCCAAGTGGGCGCTGATTGCCGACGGCATCCGCGCTCAGATCCAGTCCGGTGACCTTGCGCCGGGAGACAAGTTGCCGTCGACCTCGCAGCTGTGCGAACAGCACGGCGTGTCCGCGATCGTCGTCCGCCAGGCGATCAATGCCCTCAAGATCGAGGGATTGGTCGAGGGAGTAAGCGGCGTCGGGGTGTTCGTCGCCGAGCGTTAGGCGCGGTCGGCTGCTCTGCCGGCTGACGCCCTGCTGTCCTCCTTGATCGTGGTGGCAAAGCGCCCCTATGGGGGCCGTTTCCCACCACGATCGATCGCGCGCCTCCACTGTTGCCCCTCACTCGCTTTGACCCACTCCGTTTCGTCGATGTCGCGGCGTCGTCGAGCGTGCGATGCCCCGGATTGGCGAAACGGAGTGGATCAGTGGGGTCGGTGCGTCGTGGATTTGTCTCGGGGTGGCTTGTCCGTGGTTGATCTCAGAGGCCGGTTCGTTAGGTTAGGTCCGTTTCGGGGTGAGGGTGAACACTCCGGGTTGGTTCTCGGTCAGGACGTGATGCTTGACCATGCGTTTGAGCTTCGCGCGGGCGCTCTCGACGTGTTTCGGGATGGGGTCGACGCCGAGGGCGAGGCAGATGTCCTTGGCCCGCATGCCGGTGGTCGTGGTGTCGAGGACCGTCAGGATCTGCTGGTAGGGGGCGCTGGCTATCGTCGGGTCATCGGCGGTGAACTCGGCGGCGGTGAGGATGCGCAGCGTGGTGCGGGTGACCTTCAGGTCAGCCAGCTCGCCCTCGATGCGGGCGAGGTCGGCGGTGAGGGCGGTGATCTGCTCGCGTAGCCGGTCGGCGGCCTGATCGGCGGTGGCTTCGCGTGCGGTGATCAGGTCGAGGATCACGGTGAGGTTCACCGGTGTCGCCAGGACGGTGTGCTGGTGCCGGTCAGCCGGCGCACGATGGTGACCATCGACGCCCACAACGTTCGTGACACGGCCGATTCTGGGCGGCTCTCGTACTCGCGCACGAGCCGGCGGTGCAGCATCAACGTGCCGTAGGTCTGCTCGACGATCCACCGCTTGCGTACTGGCACGAACCCGGGTCGGGTGTCGGATCGTTTGACGACCTCGACGTCGATCCCGAGGACGGAGCCGTGCAGCGCGAGGTCCTGCTTGAACCCGGCGTCGACCCACGCCCGGGTGACCGTCGGGGCGCGCTCGACGACTGTGTCGAGCAGTCGGATGCCGATGGCGTTGTCGGTGACCGAGGCGGCGGTCACCACGACCGCGATGACCAGACCGAGGGTGTCCACGGCCAGGGCGCGCTTGCGGCCGGACACCTTCTTGCCGGCGTCCTTGCCGGTCGTGGCGGCCGGGACATGGTTCGCCGCCCGGACCGACTGGCTGTCCAACACGACCGCGGTCGGATCCTCGGTCCGGCCGGCCTTCTCCCTGGCCTGGCAGCGCAGCAGATCATGGATCGCCTGGTCGGTGCCGTCGTCCCGCCACAGGGCGAAGTAGTAGTAGGTCGCGGACTTCGGCGGCAGGTCGTGCGGCAGGTACGCCCACTGACAGCCGGTCCGGTTCTGGTAGAGGATCGCGTTCACGATCTCCCGCAGGTCGTAGTCACCCTGATGCCCCGAGACCGAGACCCGCTTGGCCTTCCACGCCCGCAGGAACGGCCCGATCAACGCCCACTGCGCGTCGGTGACATCGCTGGGGTACGGCTTCCGATCACCCATGAACGGCCTAACGCCACTACCGCCCGACGGTCACGACCAGGATTCACATTCCCCGACATCGAGAGACCGCTATCCGTGGCGAACCCGCTGAAGGACCCTCAACCGGACGCAAAGCATAGATCAAATCAAAAGCCCTCGAACCGGCCTCTCATACGCTGCGTGGTGGTCCGCGCTGGAGAGTTGGCGTGGCCGCTCAACTCGGCTGACCCTGGGGGAGGGGTGTGTGAGTAGCGCTGCGGAGATGATCGCGAAGTTGAGTGCGGCGTCGCAGAAGTTGGAGGAGTCGCGGGCCAAGACGGCGGGTGCCGCTCAGGACGTCGCCGAGGCGCGGGCTCTCGTGGCGAGTGCGTTGGAGGGCGTGGGTGCTGGTCCGCTGGTCGGCGTGATTGACGCCTACCGGCAGGCGTTGATGCAGGCCGCGCAGGGCAGCGAGCCGGCCCGGCAGCATGTCCAGGAGACGATCGCGAAGATCCACGCGCTGGGAAACTAACCGGGGGTGGTGGCAGCACAACCCGCCAGCCACCCCGGGCGGCTCCTCCGGTAATCCGGCCCAGCGTGCCACAGTGGGACGATGAGCCTCCCCGGAGGCAAGAACGCCGGGAGTCCCGGAATCGGGAGGGCACCGAGGCCCCACCTCCTGCCCGTCGGGAGCGGTTGAGTCCGGAAGCCATCGCACTTGGCGGGTCCGCTGCTACCACCGCATGGGCAAGCGTTGCAGAGTTCCTGCCGGCGCTGCCGAAGGCGATCGCGGGAGTTCTCCTTGGGTCGGTGGCCAGCTGGGGAGCTTTCAAGGCGTATAGGGCCAGAACAAAGGAGCGCGGAGGTTCGAATGAAGATCGATGATCGGGTTGAACAGCTCGTGCGCGATACCCTGCACTGGGCTGTCAAGCGTAAGCCTGCCGAGTTCGGGGACGCGTTGCGTGCCTTCCCGGACGAGGCTAGTCGCCTTTCGGCGCTGGAACTGCTCGTAGCGATCTGCGGCTACACGACGGTTGACTTGTTCGGCCAGCGGCCTTCAGAGGGGCAGGTACGGGCACTGGCCACCGACATAGCGGAAGGCGAAGGCTGGTCATCGGTCACTATAGCGGAGGTTGCTGACTACATCGATGCGGTCCTTGGCGGTAGCCGAACGCTCGACACCCTCCCTCCGGAACGACTCGTGCCGCTTTCGTTCGTCGTTGCTGCCAACCTGTTGTCGTCCAAGCCCAAGGCGCCCGGCGAATGGTGGTTCAACTACCTGGACAAGGTAGAGGCCGCGATCGAGGCGGCGGGGTAGCCCGCCTATTGCTTGCGGAGGACCGGCCGCGCGCCCTCGTCCAGTGGTCGCCGGCGCGGGGAAGACCTTCACCGCTTTCAGCGCCAGCCACCGGCTGCTCAAGTACGCGCGGGCCGGTCGGATCCTCTTCCTGGTCGACCGGAACAACCTTCGGGATGCCGTCAATCGACCTCGTTCGCTGGGCCGAGTTCGCGAAGGACTCGCCACGCGAGGTCGGCGAGGGTCTCCCCGGAGCTCACGGCCCACCGAGCGGTCCCTTGGTTGGCTACCGGCCGATTCTCCCAGCCGGCCAGCTCCCACATATGAGAGATCAGCCCGGACGGCGAGTACCGTTGACCGTCGGCCGCCCAGAGGATCGGCTTGCCGCGGTGCGGAACCCACGTTGCGCGTCCCCGCTTCGGGGTTTCGGCCAGCCAGTCGCGGAGTGCCTCTGCCTCGCTTGCAAACGGCGTGACGAAGGTGAGCGCCTCCCCTTCGGGGAGAACGGCCTTGTCGACGAGGACGGAGACAGCGTTCGGACGGCGCTTGCGGCCCGGTGGCAGTCGGCGGTACTTGTTCCCCGATGGCGAAGGAGTAGCTCCGGCCGGGTCAAGCACATGTTCAGCGATCTCGCGACAACGTGTGACGTCCGAGCAGACCACTCGGATCTGCGCGCGGTCCGTATACAGCTCGTCGATGGCCGCCGCCACTGTGGGCAACAACCCCTCAACCAGGCTTTGTACCTGTTCGACCGCCTGCTTCGCCCACTCCAACTTCGAGTCGGGCTCATCGATCGCCTCGGTGTCGAGTCTGCGGAACACGAGGTGGGCGAGAAGGTACCCGCCGTGTTCGATCAGTGCGGCGCCACGCCCGGTGTATAGCGGCCGTAGCTCATGCAGGACACGGCGTACCTGTCGCAGCACCAGAACAGCGTTCCAGAGCGCATAGACGCCGAGTTGTGGCCGGAACAGGACGTCGTAGATTCCTTGTGAGCCGCGCTCCCACAAGACATCGAGCGTGGTTGCGATCCGGGCCGCGTACTGGCTGTCGGGGTGGGCGCAGGCGAGTGCGCAGGCGGCCTCGACCACCGAACAGCCGGTGTCCGGCTGAGGTTCCAGCTCTCCCCGGCGGACGCTGTAGTCGAGCCCGAGCTCGGCCCGCATGTCTTCCAGGATGACTGCCTGCACCGGATCCAGGGCGATGAAGTCCCGAGCCTCGACCCGGTTCTGCCGGTTGGTCGCCTGGGTGGCCTGCTTCGCGAACTGAACGGCCTTGCCCGTCACGATGACGCGCACGCCAACCTGAGCGGAGCCGGATTCCTCGTCTGTGGAGACGGCCTCCGCAATGGACCGGACGGTCTGCGCCCCGTTCACCACACTGGCGTTGTGCAAGGTCAGCTTGATCGGTCGCGAGTGCGGCGACCGTATCGCCTGCTGGACGGACTCGACGGACTCGCAGAGGATGGTGACCCCGTTGTTGAAGTACCAGAAGTTTCCGGGCTCCCTCATCAGCGTGTCGATCATCTCGTTGTTGATCGGGGTACGGCCGAGGGGGTTGCGGATGTTCAGGTTGAACAGGTTCGTGCCGTGTTCAACCCACTGCGCCACTTGTGCGGCTTCTGCCACACCTTGATAGGAGACGTAGGGCGTGCTGACCGTGAACCACGGGAACAGCTCAGCCTCCAGCTCCACGGGGCGTGGTGACATGTCCTCGCGGACCGAAGCCCAGACCTCGGGCGCGAGGATGATGCGGCTGTCGAGAACGTTGCCGAGGCGATTGAACTCCCGCTCCCCGCCACGGATCGCATCGAGGAAGCCGAAGGGCACGTCGTCGGCGCGCATCAGGACGACGACCTGCGTCACCGGAACCGGCCCCTGAGACATGACGTTCTTGGCCTGTTCCGCCAGGATCCGGCCGCGTAGGTTGAACGGTGCGAAGTCCTCGTCGTCGATCAGTCGCAGGCCGGCGAGAAGCTCCATCACCGCAGACCGGTCGGCGCTGGCGTTGCCGTTCTTGCTCCACTTGGCCTGGACCAGGTAAACATGCGGGTCGGGCTTCTCCACCACCGCTATCGCATCGATGCCCTGGTCTGCGACGCCGTCGATGACGGTGAGAGCCGAGTCCTGCGGAGTCCACCCGGTGACGATACGAACGGCCTGCGCGGCGAGCGCCCGGGAGAGCGCCCGAGGGGTGCGCTCCTCATCCGGACGCCCCTCAAGATCTTCAAGATTGAGCAGGCCGTCGTTGATGTAGGTGGTGCGAAGAGCGGCCTCGACCTGGCGTACCTGTAGTGCCGTGTCGCGGGTGCCGGATCGGCGGCCGGCTGAACTCAAGTCATCCTCCCAGGGGGATCGCGGAAAAGTGCAAAGTGGATTGTTGCACGAGAAATTTGATCTCAGGTCGTTTATCCGGCGGTGACGGTCCAATCGCTGGCGAAGGTCTCCATCTGGCGGATGACCAGGTCGATGGCGGCGCGTTCGTGGTCCGGCGGATAGTCGTAGCGGGCCAGCAGCCGGCGGATGTGGCTGCGTAGCTTCGCGCGTACCGGTTCACGGGAGAACCAGTCCACCGTGATCGACGACTGGATCGACTTGACCAGTTCCCGGGCGATCTCTGCCAGGGTGCCGACACCCATGAGCTCCGTGGCCGCGCCGTTCTGCGCGACGGCGTCGTAGAACGCCAGTTCGGCGTGGTTGAGTGGAGGGTCGAACCGCTGGCCGCGTCGAGCGTCCGCAGATACCTGCTTGGCCAGCTCGACCAGCTCGACGATGAGCTGCGCGCTGGTCAACTGCTGGCGCATGTAGCGGTTCATCAGGTCTTCGAGCTGGGCAGAGAAGCGTTCCTGCCGGACCACGTTGTGTTTGGTGACCTCGCGCATCTTCCGCTGGATCAGCCGGCGCAGCGCCGAGGCGGCCAGGTGCGGGGTCTCGGAGTCCTGCAGGCGCTGCAACGCGACCCCGTTGAGCTCGGTGATGTCGAGCTTGCCGAGGCCCGCTTCCTCGTAGATGTCGGTGATGTCGGCGGCGTCGACCACCTCGGCGGCGAGCTGGGACAGGTAGCGTTCCACCTCGGCGGTGTTGGGCAGACCCTTGGCCTCTCGATCGGCGGCCTCCTCCTTGACGACCCAGACCCGAACGTCGCGGAAGTACTGGATGTCACGGCGTAGGCCCTGGATGTCGCCGGCACGTTCGACGAAGTCGCGGCTGGTGGCGCACAGCCGGTAGAAGCGTTCCAGTCGGCCTGCGGAGTCGCGGAAACGCTGGTGCAGTGGCTTCGTGCCGCGCTCGACGACGTTCCCGGGGGTCCGCGGGTCGCGAAGGAAGTTGGCGGATTTCCGCACCGCCCGACGCCAGCGGGCCGGATCGCCTTCGTCGTCGACGATCGTCCGCCACTTCACCGGCGCCAGCATGGCCTCGATGACGGAGATCTCGTTGCGCACCTCGCTGATGGCACGATCGATGTCCCGGCCGAGGGTCTGGTCCTCCTGGTCGCTGGGCGTGTACTCGGTGAGCGCCTTCCGCAGGTTCTCCGTCAGTGGGGCGTAGCCGACCAGCAGGCCGTCCTGCTTCTCCCGGAAACGCCGGTTGACCCGGGCGAGGGCCTGCATCAGGTTGGCGCCCTTCATCGGCCGGTCCATGTAGATCGTGTGGATCGGCGGCGCGTCGTAGCCGGTGAGCAGCATCGAGTGCACGATGAGCAGCTCCAGTTCGTCGTCCGGGTCCTTGGCGCGGGCCTGGACGCGCTTCTGCTGCGACGGCCGCAGGCGATGCGGGCGCAGCACCTCCTTGTCGCTGGGCTCCCCGTGGAAGACGATCTTCATCTTGCCCTTGTCGACGGCCGGGTCCGCCCAGTCGGGCCGCAGCTTCTCGATAGCCTCGAAGACGCGAACGCAGATCTCCCGGGTAGCGCAGACGAGCATGGCCTTGCCCGGCCCACCGAGCTGCGGCCGCATCAGGTCGCGTCGCTTCTCCCAGTGGTCGACCAGGTCCTTGGCGAGGGTCTCAACCCGGTCGGGCGCGCCGTATACGGTGTTCATGGTGGCCGCGTACGCCTCGGCCTTGCGCCGCTCCGCGTCGTCGAGGCTGGCGGTGAGCGTCTCCACCTGCTCGTCGATGCTGTTCGGATCGATGTCCGGCGGCAGCGACACGGGGATGATCCGCGGCTCGTGGTAGACCCGTACGGTCGCCTCGTCGTCAACGGCACGCTTGAGGTCGTACACGTCGATGTAGTCGCCGAAGACGGCGCGGGTGTTCACCTCGGCGGTGGCGATCGGGGTGCCAGTGAAGGCGATGAACGTGGCGTGCGGCAGCGCGTCACGCAGGTGCCGGGCGTAGCCGTCCAGGCTGTCGTAGTGGCTGCGGTGCGCCTCGTCGACGATCACCAGGATGTTGCGCCGGTCGGAAAGGAGCGGATGCGGTCGCCCGGCCTCCCGCTCCTCTTTCGTACGCCCGAACTTCTGCAGGGTCGTGAAGATGACGCCACCGGCGTTCCGGTTCGACAGCTTGTCCCGCAGTTCGGCGCGGGTTTCTGCCTGCTCCGGTGCCTGACCCAGCAGGTCCCGACTGTCAGCGAACGTGTCGAAGAGTTGGTCGTCGAGGTCGTTGCGATCGGTGAGCATCACGATGGTCGGGTTCTTCAGCGCGGGGTGACGAGCGGTCAGCGCCGACGTGCACACCATCTCCTCGGACTTGCCGGAGCCCTGCGTGTGCCAGACGACGCCGGCTTTCCCGTCACTCTGGGACGCCCGGACGATACAGTCGACGGCCCGGGTCACCGCGAAGTGCTGGTGCGCCTTGGCAATCCGCTTGGTCTTCGACGTGAAGTTGACGAAGCCGCCGGTCAGCTCCAGGAAACGCCGTTGGTTGAACACGCCGTGGAGGGCGACGATCAGCGCCTCCGGGCCGTCGTAGTCCGGCGCGCTGGTGTCGACGCGCGCGCCCTCGTCGTCGACGTTCCAGGGCGCGAAGTGTTCATAGGGGGTGAACGGCGTGCCGTACTTCGCGGTGACCCCGTCGGAGATCAGGCACAGCACGGCGTGCCGGAACGCGAGCGGGAACTCCGCGAGGTACGTCTGGAGCTGCGCGTGCGCGCCAGTGATGGTGGCATTCTCGTCGGCGGCGTTCTTCAGTTCGACGATGGCGACCGGCAGGCCGTTGAGGTAGAGCACGATGTCGAACCGACATCGGAGGTCGCCGTCGACGACCATGACCTGGTTGATCGCCCGGTAGATGTTGCGGCCGGGGTCGTGCAGGTCCGCAAAGCGCACGGTGGGGGTCCGCTCTGCGCCGAACGAGTCGGTGTACGGGATCGGACGGCCGTGTACCAGCCGTTTGTGCGCCGCCCGGTTCTCGGCGAACGCTTCCCGGGAGGTCACCTCGGTGGCGGCGCGCACCGCGTCGGCGACAGCCGTCGGCGGTAGGTCCGAATTGAGGCGTTCGATCGCTACCCGCAGATCCTCGAAGAGCACCAGATCGGCCCAGTCCCGCCGCTGACCCGACCCCGGCGCGAACTCCTTCCCGGCACCCGGTTCCCACCCGAGCTCGCCGAGCTGTTCCAGCGCAAGCGCCTCCCAGTCGGCCTCGTTCATCCGCCCGTCCAAACCCATCCCAACCCCTCCCCGCGAACCGTTATTCCTCTTTAAACCGTTAGTTCGGCGACCTCTTCGGCGTCCTTGACCCGTAACCGCCCCGACATCAACTCCGGCAGTAACGTATCCCGAAGGGCTGCCAGCGCCTTCGACTCGTTAAGTGCCGCGTCCGCCCTCTCCTCAAGCGCAGACAGTCGATGCGCCAGGTCTTCCGTGTTTTTCGTAGGAATCTGCACCACGAGAGACGCCAGCTTGGAGCGGCTGAGCTCTGTTTGGCCCGTTGAACCTTCTCCCAGCGCTTCAATTTCTGATTGAGCCGCTAGTAGAGCAAAGCCGCCGATGATTGCTGGAAGTGGCGATGCGATCCTGATAATGGTGACGTGCGAGTCAGTGGTTGCTGCTATGGCATGAGACCAGATACCCACACGCCCCAGGGTCCCGACGCCAGTTGAGTTGACCAGAATGTCGTATTTATGCAGGATTCGATCCTGCTTGACGCGATTGGCCTCCGTGAGGCGTGCGGGTTCGAGAAGGATGCGGCCATCGCGGACACACTTTTGGTTCAGAACCGTGATGCCCGTGGAGTTGTCGGTGTATTTGGGTGCTTGTCCCCTCGTCAGTAATACTGCTATTCGGCCGACGGTCTCTTCCGTTCCTGACTCCGTTAAGGCTTCTCGGTATAGGGCCGTCCCGAGTTCGCGTGAAGCGGCGGCGATGCGGTCGTTGGTCGCAATCTTGTCATCCAATGCTCCCAGGATTGCAGATATGCGGCGCTGCGTTGGAACGTCAGGTATCCTGATGGGCCATTTCGGAAGCTCCACCAGCGGAATTCGGTCTACGGTTGCTCCGTGAATCTTCCGCGCTTGGATCACCTGCTGGAACTCCGGCGACAAATAGGCCAACAGCAGGAATCTCGGTTCGACTATTTCGCGTCTCGGTCGGAGAAGGCCCATCCGGCGGCCTAGCGCCGCCCTGATTCCTTCGGGCATGAGTGCTGCCTCGCCGAGTCTCGTCTCGTAAGAGAAGAGAATGTCCCCTGGGCTCGGTGTTACTCTTCTGGTCCAGCGCTCGAAATCTTGTTCGGATAGGTGGGCTGATTGAGATAGTTCGAGGCGTCCGGAAATGAGGCTCGAAATACTTAGGAACCAGGGTCCTTTTTCGGTCTTGGTGGGGGTTGCATGAGGTCCGTCAAATACGTTAGCTACGTCCCCTAGGGCGTAGGTTCGCCAATCAGACATCAATCCCTCCTAGCTGTTTGCGGACGACAGCCTCCAGGCGGGCAGACTCGTCGAAGTGCGCGTACAGCTCCTTGGTGAGGCGTTCGATGCGCTCGGCGAGCGGCTCGGCGTCCGGGTCTTCCTCGGCTTCGGCGGTGCCGACGTACCGGCCGGGCGTGAGGACGTGGTCGTGGGCGCTAACCTCGGCCAACTGTGCGGAGTAGCAGAAGCCGAGAACATCCTCGTACGTGTGGCCCTTGGTTTTCGCGGATTTGGTGCCGCGCCAGGCGTGGTAGGTGTCGGCGATCTTCGCGATGTCGTCGTCGGTGAGGATGCGTTCGGTGCGGTCGACCATGGTTCCGAGGGCGCGGGCGTCGATGAAGAGGATCTCGCCGCGCCGGTCGGTCAGCGCCTTTGCGCCCTGCGGCGACTTGTCTTTGGTCAGGAACCACAGGCAGGCGGGGATCGCGGTAGTACGGAACAGGTTCGGCGGGAGGGCGACCATGCAGGCCACCACGTCCGCCTCGACCATCGCCCGGCGGATCTCGCCTTCGCCGGACTGCTTGGAGGCCATCGAGCCGTTGGCCAGGACGACGCCGGCGCTGCCGCGGTCGCCGAGTTTCGAGAGCATGTGCTGAAGCCAGGCGTAGTTGGCGTTGCTCTGCGGCGGGACACCGTAGCGCCAGCGTGGGTCGGTCTCGCGGCGGGCCCAGTCGCTCATGTTGAACGGCGGGTTGGCCATGATGAAGTCGGCTCGCATGTCCGGGTGCTTGTCGTTGGCGAACGTGTCCGCCCAGCGGTCGCCGATGCCCACGGGATCCATGCCGTGGATGGCGAGGTTCATCTTCGCCAGTCGCCAGGTGCGCTCGTTGGCCTCCTGGCCGTAGATGGCGATGTCGTGGGTGTGCTCCCGTCCGGCGCGTGCCTCCACGAACTTCTTCGACTGCACGAACATGCCGCCGGACCCGCAGCAAGGGTCGTAGACGCGCCCGGAGTAGGGCTCCAGCACCTCGACGAGAACCCGCACCACGCTGGACGGGGTGTAGAACTCGCCGGCCCGCTTGCCCTCGGCGCGGGCGAACCGCTCCAGGAAGTACTCGTACGTCTCGCCGAGGACGTCCTGTGCCTTGCGGTCGCCGTGGCCGGTGAAGCGGGCGTCGCTGATCAGGTCGACGAGCTCCTTGAGTCGCGTCTGGTCGACGTTGTCCCGGTTGAAGATCTTCGGTAGGACGCCGGTCAGTGCTCGGTTCTCGTTCATGATCGCGTCCATGGCGTCGTCGAGCAGCGCGCCGACGCCGTTGGGTGCGTTCCTCACCAGGTAGTCCCAGCGGGCGGTCTCCGGGACCCAGAAGACGTTGGCGCTGGTGTACTCGTCGCGTTCGTCGAGGAACTGCGCACGACGGTTCTCCGGGATGTCGGAGAGGCTGGCCTCGACGTGGGCGCGGCGCTCGGCGAACGCGTCCGAGACGTACTTGAGGAAGACCAGACCGAGGACGAACTCCTTGTACTGGGCGGCATCCATGGAGCCGCGCAGCTTGTCGGCGGCCTTCCACAGGATGTCCTGGATCTGCTTGGTGCTGGACATGCCGGGCAATTCGCCCTGTACGTTCGCGCGTTTGCGTGGGGGCACTGTGTGTTCCGTTCTCTCGTTCAGGAGTTCGTACCGTACAAAGTCGTGAGGGTGCCGTCGGCGAAGCCCGCCACTGCGAGTTCGCGCAGTTCGGCGAGGAGGCCGGTCTGCCGCTGGAGTAGGCGCTCGCGCTGGTCGAGGCGACGCAGCACCTCATCCAGGCGGGTTGCCTCGTCCCGGTTCAGGTCGGGGATCGTCACATCCCGTAGCCGTGGGCCGCGTACCGCGCCAGGGCTGCGCGTGGTGTTGCGGGCGGTGTCCAGCAGCGCCTTCAGGACACGCGGGGTGAGGACGTCGCCGGAGGAGATGCGCAGGCCACGAGCCGGAAACTCGATCACCGAGAAGCCGTCCTCGTCGAGGAAGGCACCGAACCGGGGAACCGTGGTGACCACAAGATCACCCGGGTCGGTGAGAGCGACGTGCGGGTACTCGGCGGCGAGGGTGAGCCGGTCCATCCAGCGCTGGGACGACTGCGCGACGACCTCCGCACTGCCGATGACCCGGTGGTGCCCGCGTGGCCCGGCATGCTCAGGTGACAGGCGGTGCCCGGGAAGGGGGCGGACCCGGCGAGCCGTGCGCAGCGCCTCGAGAGAGAGTTCCGCAGGTCGGGTTCCGTCGCGCCGCACTGCCCCGGTGCTCAAGGGACCATGCTCTTCGGCGTGCCGGATGGCTTCTTGCCCGGCGTCGGTGAGACGGCGTTCGACCTCGCCGATCAGCGCGGGGCGGTCGGCGGCCTCACGGGCATGCAGGGTGACCGAGGCCGGACCGGGCGATCGCAGCGCCGCGCCCCGGCGCAGGTCGAGGGCGTCGAGCGGGACCACCTGGCCGGTGCGCGGGTCGTGGCCGTCGTGGCGGTACCCCTCGGCCCGCCACAGCAGGATGTCCTCGGCTGCGGTCTCCGCGATGCGCTGGTCGAGGGCCGTGCTGCTGACGTCCGCGACCAGCAGACGGCCCTGGGTGGCTGGAACCGGGTCGCGGGTGAGCAGCCACACGGCCGGGGAGTAGCCAGGGCGAGCCGGGAAGACACCGCCGGGGAGCCACACCACCGCCTCGACGAGGCCACTGGCCAGTAGGTCTGCCCGCTTGATGATCGCGGCGGGGTCGCGCAGGACGTTGACCAGGCTCGTGGCAGGGCCGACCACGACGGCGGTGCACCCCGGGCCGAGCCGGTCGGCGATGTCACTGATCCTGGCCAGGTCCTCGGCCGGGTCGCGCAGCTCGGCGGGCTGGTAGGGGAGCCGGGCCACGACCAGGTCCACCTCGGCGAACTCATCGTTCAGGTCGTCCGGGACCACCTCGATGTTGAACTCGGGGACGCCGGTCAGCAGCAGTCGTCGCCGGATCAGGCGAGCTAGCGCCGGGTCCGGCTGAGCGGCGTTGAAACTGAACGCCGCCGGCTCCTGGTCGGTCAGCAGGGCGGCGAGCAGGTCGCCGGAGCCCGCGTGAGGGTCGCCGACCGTGAGGCGGCCGCCCGCGCGCAACCGGCCGGGCACGTCGGCGGCGAGCCGGACCAGCGTGACCAGGTGTGAGGTGAGCGCGTCGGCGCCCAGCTCCGGCCAACCGAGTCGGGCGGAGCTGCCGAGCAGGAACTGGTACGCCCGGCTCGGGTTGTAGGCGCCCTCGATCAACTGCTCGACCATCCCCGGAATATCGGTCAGCGCGGGAGCTTCCTGCAGGTCGGTGAGGAGGAACTCGTCATCGGGGTCGAGCCGCCCGGCCAGCGGCAGCGGGTCGGGCGGCAACGGACGCCCAGCCAGGTAACGCAGGCAGAGGGCAGCGCCCAAGGACAGCACCAGGCGGCGGCCGCCGTGCTCACGGGCGTACGCGGTCAGGGTGTGCATCGCGCGCTCGGCGCGCAAGCTCTCGGCATCGGCGTTACCGAGCTTGTGGTCCAGCAGCCAGGTGAGGACCGCGTCCGCAGGGAAGAGCATCTGCCCGCTGCTGCCGGGCACCGGAGTGGGGAAATCGGAGTACCGGCGCCGCCAGGTCGTCACCACGGGACGCTCGACCCGCGCCAACAGGGCGATCTCCCCGTACGACATGAGTTCAGCGGTCATGCTCTCTCACCTCCTCCGCGATCAACGGGGTCCACTGTAGGCACTCATATTGCGTTCCGGGAGCACTACAGTCGATAACCCGGGTTATCAATGTTGGGCATGGTCGGACAGAATGCGGGTTGGCTGCGTTGAACGTGCTGCTGTACGGCATCGGTGCCCCGGCGGTGACTCGCTGATCGCGATCGAGAACGCGCTCGGCCGGGAGCCCAGTCGCCGCTACAGCCTGGTGCTGGCGAACCCGCCCTTCGGGCGTAGCTCCTCTAGAGCAGCTCAACGTCGTTCAGCACATCGCCTCGATGCTGGAGATCGACGGCCGGGCGGCGGTCGTCCTGCCGGACAACGTGCTCTTCTTCGAGCGGCGGCGTGCCCGACAAGGTCAACCTCGACGTCACCTGGCTCAAGGACACCTCCCTGGAGGGCGCCGACGCGCTACTCCCGCCCGAGGTGATCGCCCAGGAGATCGTGGAGGACCTCCAGGCCGCGCTGCGCGAGTTCGCCGCCATCGCCGACGCCCTGACGGCTCGTGCCTCGGCCGACGGGGAGAGCTGAACGACTGGCGTGCGCACCTGATTCCGAACGACCGGCTCGCCAGGTGGGAGGTGCCAGCATCGCTCCTGCCCACCTGGCGAGCCGGCGAGGTCACTTGTCGTCGGTCTTCGAGGTGTTGCCGTACTCGCTGAGGAGAAACGCCTCGAAGCCACTCCAGAGTTGGCCCACGGCACCCAGGCTACCCGGACTGACCTCGTACAACTCGGCCAAGATTCGCTGCCAGGAGTCGCAGGCTATAGACGTTTCCCGGGCTGCTTCCTTCGCGAAGTGGAACTCGCTGAGCGCTCGTTCGCGGTCGCCTCTTTCGGCGGCTGCCTGTGCTTCTCCGACAGCGTCCGAGACCTGGTGAATCAGGCTGCGTATGCGGTGCCCTGCTTCGAATTCCCTGAGTTTCAACTCTGCGATGCGCTCTTCCTCGTCGTCCTCATGGTCCGGTGACGGGACTGGCTCGCTAGGGGAGGTGAAGGATTTCGTCGTGGTCGGGCAGGCGGGCTGATCGGGTACGCCGTGGAGAACACCGGCCAGCGTCGCCAGGGTGAAGAGATCCTGCTCGACGCCGTCCTCCAGGAGCGCGGCCACCTCGTTGGCTGCTTCCCGCACGCGTTCGTAGTCGCACTCGGCGATCTGGTCGTCGACCTCGTAGTTGATATCGTCTATCTGGCCCGCGACCGCGCTCAGTACGTCTGCCCTGATTGCGATTTCGGTCTCCAGGCGTTCAATTACGCTGTCGGTCTCGCTGCCGTCGGCTTCGATGTCTCTCTTCTCCTGCTCAGATTGGGTTTGCCCAGCACCTCGCCGGCTGCCCGCTCGTCCGAGGCAGTTGGCTGAGCCGGCGAGGGCCGAGGAGAGCGCGGGTGCTGAATGCCAGATCCCCCGCAGTGGCGGAGGTTCCCGAATCGAACGGAATAGAAGGAAGCTCCCGCATGACCTCGGCCCTCGCCGACTCTACCCAGGGATCAACTCACTGAGTCGGTCGAGAGTGTACGTCTCCGACCCGGCCGGCAGGCCCTCCGGTGCCTCGATGCCGACGTAGGTGACCGGCTCGGCCGGCAGCCGCCCGTCCCACATGGTCACCTCCGCCTTCGTGCGCCACCGGTCGACCAGGTAGGCCATGGTGAGGTACCGCCGCTCCACCAGTGCCCGTACCCGGTCGGCCGTGGTGAAGGTGTTGCCCTCCACCCGGTTGAACGAGGGCATACCCCGCAGGTAGAGGTGCAGCCAGACGGCCTGCCAGCCGTGCGCGTTCCGGGCGAACACCATCGGCAGCCCGACCCGGCCCTGGCCGCGCAGGTGCGAACGCGCCCGCACGGTCCGGGCGTCGAACGGTGCGCCGCGCTGGTCCCGGGTACGCGTCTGGTACCCGAACATCGACTCGGCGACCTCGTCGAACGACTCGCCCGCGTAGATGTTGACCTGCGGAACCACGTACCGCCCACGGACGGTCAGCGGCACGTCGATGAATTCGGTCGCGCCGTTCTTCGCATCGGTGATGTCACCGGAGTGCACCACGCCGTCGTGGCGGTAGTTCGTCCAGGACACCTGGCCCGCACTGTGGAACCCGTCGTCGAGCAGCAGCACCGACAGGTCGTAGTCGGTGCGCCGGCTGCTCTGCCGCCAGTACGTGAAGAAGCGCAGCAGCTCGCCGGAGACCGACGCCCGCGAACCCCTCGGCAGCACCGCGAAACCGCCCTCGGCCGCCTTGCCGGTCAGCGGCAGGGCGACGTCGAGCACCTCCGGGTCCACCAGCAGCGGTCGCTCCGGTTCCGGCAGCCGGGCGGCGATCTCGGCGTCGAGCAGTGCCGACAGCTCGGCCACCAGTTCCGCCGGCAGCGGCGGCCGTTCGTCGGGTCCGACCCACGAGTTGCGCGACCGGCTGGCGTACATCCGGACGGACGCGGGCGTCAGCCGGTTGTCGACATGTTCGCGCAGGGAAAGGAGCACCCGGCCCGACGCCGAGCCGAGCGCGCCCGCGACGACGTCGACCACGGTGGTGCGCTCCGCCGCCGACGCCAGCCGCAGCAGCCGGTCGGCGGACCGCAGGAGCAGGCCCGGGGCGGCCGACAACACCGACGCGGCCGGGGCGACGGCCCCGGAGCGGATCGCGGCCTCCGCGCGACCGGCGAGGTTGGGTACCCGCCGCTCGCCACGGGCGACCGCGAACACCCGCTGCGCGTGCGGCCACTGGGCGTACTCGTGCGGGTGCAGCCGTTCCCCGAGCCGCTTCCACCGCTCCGCGTAGCGCGCGACGTCCCCGAGCTTCGCCGGGCTGGCCGCGACGACCTGGTCCAGCGCGGCCAGCAGCATCCGCCGCTCCGGGCGTCGGAAGGCACGGAACCGGGTGGGGGTCCCGAGCGAGGGGTCCCCGTCGGAGACCTGGCAGGCCAGGCGTAGCACGTCGGTCGTGGTGTCCACGGCGACCAGCGGCCGGCCGAGGACGAGCCGGATCCCGTTGAGCACGGCCCGGTTCTCCCGTACCGGGATCTCGGCCGGCTGGGGGCCGTCCGCGCAGGCCACCGCGAGTTCGCCGAGGATCGCCAGGTCCGCCTCGCCGTGCGGCGTGACGCTGCCGGCCAGCGCCAGGTAGAGCCGGGTCGTCTCCACCTCGGCGGTATCGCCGAGCCGCAGCAGGGTCACCCGGTCGCCGGCTGCGGCGACCAGGTCGTCGTGCGCGGCCAGCAGCTCGGCGTAGGTGTGCTGGTAGGTGCCGTAACCCGGCAGGTCGAGCAGGTTCACCCCGCCCGAGGTCACGGCCTCCCGCAGCTGCGCCTCGGTCGCCGTGCCCCCACCGGTGAGTACGGCCGCCCGGAGCCGGTCGGTCCAGAATTCGACGGTGTCCGGCACGTCGTCTGGGAAGCCGATGAAGTAGGCGTTGTGCTGGACGTGGTCACCCACCAGCTCGCGTACCGCCGTCACAACCGTGACGGCGAGGTCCATCGCCGGGCCGGGAGCCAGCGCGCCGACGTGCTCCAGCAGGGCCCGCGACGCCGAGAACCCGACGTCGAGCAGTGCCGCGTCCAGTTGCCGGGCCACCGGCGTGCCGTCGCCGGCCGCGCCGGTGCTGACCGGTACGCGCAGTGTCTTCTGGATGATCAGCTTCTCGTTCACGTGGTCCCCCGAACGACTCCGGCCGTTGCCCCGCAGCGGCAGAGTGGGTCGCCGGGGACTCGAACCCCGAACCTTCCGATCCAACAAGGAGAAGAAGGAAGCGCCTCCATGACCGCAGGAGCGGAGAACGGACGCGCTACTCAGTCGGATGCTCTATCCAGTTGAGCTAACGACCCAGGTGTCGATCATTGCACCGGTCGTGTCGGCCTGGCTATCGCGTTATCGCCGCCCGGGGACATCCGCCGCCCGACTGCTGGCCGTACGGGGGCAGGCGGACGAGCTGCTCGCCGAGGTCGGAGACAGCCGCGGGCGGTGGCTGAGGCACAATTCACGCCGAGCTGAAACAGTCGAGAAAGGACAGTTGTGAGAAACGGTCTCCTGCGCGTACTGATGGTGATGAGCCTGGTGCTCGCCAGTGGCGCGGCGGTCGCCTCGCCCGCGTCGGCCAGCGAGGACCCCACCGGCGTCATCTGCGTCCTCAACCAGAACACGTGGCTGCGCGCCTCGGAGCACGGCACCGTGCTGCGTACGCTGACCGCCGGACGCGGGTTCCGGTCGCACGGCATCGGCAGCGACACCGGCTCGGGCGTCATGTGGATCTACGGGCACGGGGCCGAAGCACCCTGGCAGGACGGCTGGGTTCCCCAGAGCAACCTTTCCGGTTGCTACCAACCGTAGGACGCCGAGCAACGGACCGGTCAGGGGTCGACGAGGACGAGCCAGTCCTCGTCGACCCGGCGGGCGGTTGCGTCACCTGATCGGCGAGCCGCCGTCCACCGGGATGGTGTGGCCGTGGATGAAGGACGCGTCGTCGCTCGCGGCGTTTGCCAGGGAGAGGTCGGAGACGACGACCTTCGCCCCCTCCCAGGCGAGCTCCACGCACATGGATCGACCGAGGCCGGAACCCACCTGCTCGGGGCGGTATCCACCTCCCGTCACCAGTGCGACCTTGTCCTTCAGTCCGCGTACACCCGTTCCCCACTGTCTCGGTGGAGGAACTGTTCCGAACCGACCAGCACGAAACGTTTCGGCTGGTCAGGGCCGTTCCGTCGAAGCCGTCTCTGCACGGTAACCGCTCACGCCGTCCGGGATGGCCGGATGGTCCGTCCGCACGTCCTTCGGGTGCCACGCAGACCGCCGGCGACCCCGTGCCGTCGGTCGGGTGACGCCCGATTGTCAATCTGGACAGCTACCGTTCGGAGGGGACGGTAACTGTCCAAGATTGACGGTGGGAGCGGAGGCGGGCGTGGGTGGATCCGGTGGTGGGGGGCGGTCCGGCGGGGAGTTGGACGGGTTCCGGATCGGCCACGTGCCGGCCGGGACCGGTGACCTGGTGTCGGACTTCGCCACCGAGTGGGACGACGTCCGGTTCGCCTCCCGGGTGTGGGAACGGGAGACCGCCGAGGGTGCCCGGGTCGACCTGCGGGTGCACATCCTGCGCGCCGACCGGCTCGCGACCCTCACCGACCTGCGTGACTTCCTCGCCGAATACCACGAGCGCGACCCCGCCGACGGGACGTTCACCGAGTTCCGCCACGGTGACCTGCCCGGCCTGGTCGGCGCGACGGAGGCGTTCTGGCTGGTCACGCCCGGGATCGCGGTCGACGTCCTGCTCGACGCGACGGTCGGCGGCCAGCCGGAGCTGCTGGCCGTCGCCACGGGGGTCGATCCGCTCGCCTGACGGTGGACCGGCGGGTGGCGCCGCCGGGGGTGGCGCTGCCGTCCGTCGTCGCCTGGCCGGTTGGCGGTGATCCACTCGGGGTACAGGGGGCCGGCACGGTGTCGGGCCGCGCCGTGCAGACGCGGCCCGACACCGCATGACAGGATCCGCCTGGACCGGGCGGACGACCCGGCGGTGATCAGGAAGTCGAGGGTGAGATGGAGTTTCTGGCCAGCCCCGAGCTGTGGATCGCGTTCGCGACCCTGCTCCTGCTGGAGATCGTGCTCGGTATCGACAACGTGGTGTTCATTTCGATCCTGTCCGGCCGGCTGCCCGAGCACCAGCAGGCCCGGGCGCGGACCATCGGTCTCTCCCTGGCGTTGATCACCCGACTCATCCTGTTGGCCTCGTTGTCCTGGGTGATCGGCCTGACCGCTCCGCTGTTCACCGTCCTCGGACAGGAGATATCCGGACGGGACCTGATCCTGCTGGTCGGTGGTCTGTTCCTGCTCGGCAAGGCGACGTACGAGATCCACGAGCACCTAGAGGGCGCCGACCACGCCCGGTCGGGCAAGGCCGCCTCGTTCGGCGCGGTCATCGCGCAGATCCTCGTCCTGGACATCGTCTTCTCGCTCGACTCGGTGATCACCGCGGTCGGCATGGTCGACGAGCTGATCGTCATGGTGGCGGCGGTGATCATCGCGATGATCATCATGCTGGTCTCGGCCGGCGCGGTCAGCAACTTCGTGAACCGGCACCCGACGGTCAAGATGCTGGCCCTGTCGTTCCTGCTGCTGATCGGGGCCAGCCTGATCGCCGAGGGCTTCGACCAGCACATCCCGAAGGGCTACGTGTACGGCCCGATCGCCTTCTCGATCTTCGTGGAGTTCCTCAACCTGCGGGTCCGGTCCAAGCAGAAGCGCGAGGAGGCGAAGCCCGTGCACCTGCACCCGACGTACGTCAAGAACGGGCAGGCCGCCGCCACCCCGACGGCGGTCCCGCAGGCCCGTACGGCGACCGACCCGGCTCCGAAGGGCTGACAGTGGCGAAACTGCTGTACTCCGCGTCGACGTCGACGGACGGGTTCATCGCCGGGGTGGGCGGCGACATGTCCTGGCTGACCCCGTACCTCGGTCCGAACCCGACGATGGACGACGTCGCCGCGCGCACCGGCGCGCTGCTCGTCGGCCGGCGGACCTTCGGCGGCGACGACCCGTACCGCGATCTGCCGGGGGAGGGGGAGGCGTTCGGCGGCGGCTGGGAAGGGCCGCAGTTCGTGCTCACCCACCGCCCGCCGGCCGACCCGGTGCCCGGCGTCACCTTCGTCTCCGACCTGGCGACGGCCGTCGCGCGGGCGCGGGAGGCGGCCGGCGACGGGTACGTCAACGTCCTCGGCGCGGACGTCGCCCGGCAGTGCCTCGCCGCCGGCCTGCTGGACGAGGTGCTGGTCTCCGTCGCGCCGGTGCTGCTCGGCGACGGGGTGCGGCTGTTCGACCATCCGGGCGGCTCGACCGTCCGGCTCGAACCGGTCGGCGTCACCCAGGCGCCGCCGGTCACCAACATCTGGCTGCGCGTGGTGCGCTGAGCGTCGGCGGTACGAAAGGGGTCGCCCCGGATCGGGGCGGCCCCTTCGTGCTGTCCGGACACCACGCCACTCATTACTCGCCCGTAACTTTTCATTGACGTTTCCAAATTCATCCGGGCATCATGTGTCCACGATCGATCGGACGTCCCCCGCCAGCCTCCCGCCACCACCGGGACCACCCCCACGGAGGGCGCAGCCATGCTGCTCCGAAAGATCCTCGTCACCGCCACGGCCACCGCCGCGTTCCTGCTGCCGGCCACCGCCGCCACCGCCGCCCCGACACCCGTCCCCGACGGAGCCGCCAGCACGACGCCCGCGTCGACCGGGGTCGGCGCGTCCGCCACCAACCCGGTGATCGTCGTCGGCGGCCTCTCCGGGGTCGCCATCGCGTACGAGCCGCTCGCCGCCCGGCTGCGCGGCGACGGGCACCGGGTCTCGATCTACCAGCTCCCCGGCCTCGGCCTCGGGGACATCGCCGCGTCCGCCCGCTCCTTCAGCGGGTACGTCGCCCAGGTGCGCGCCGCCACCGGCGCGGCCCGGGTCGACCTGGTCGCCCACTCCGAGGGCGGCCTGGTCTCCCGCTACTACCTGAAGTACCTGGGCGGCACCGGCTCGGTCGGCCGGCTGGTCACCCTGGGCAGCCCGCACTACGGCACCTACGTCGCCGACATCGCGAAGTTCCTCGGGCTCGGCGACTGTATCGGGATCGTCGCCTGCCAGCAGATGACCATCGGCTCGGCGTTCCTCAACGACCTCAACGCCGGGGACGACACGCCGGGCGCGGTCCGCTACACCACCGTCCGGACCCTCCAGGACGAGCTGGTCCGTCCCACCCAGAACGCGACCCTCGCCGACGGGGCCACCAACGTGCTGGTCCAGACCCCCTGCCCGCTGCGGATCGTCGGGCATCTCGGGCTGGTGCTCGACGGCACCACGTACACCGTCATCCAGGACGCGCTCGCCGACCGGGCGATCACCCCGAACTGCTTCGCGGTCTGACCCCACGCGCCACCGACCGGTACCGGCGGAAGCACGAAGCCCGGTGCCGGCCGGCGCGGTCACCCGTCGGCCCGGTCGCGTCGGCGGGTGTCACATCGCTGTCAGAGTCACTCCGGCCAATAGAGCAATTTCTATGCTCGTGGTGGTTCCCGGCGCGGTTGCCAGCGCCGGCTGTCCGTCCTGGAGGTGTGCCGTGCCCCCCAACCACGTCCTGCCCACGTTTCGCCACCGCCACCGCCGTCGTTCGTCGACCCTGGTCCTGCTGTTCGGGCTGCTGCTCGGGCTGGCCGCCCCTGCGGCGGTGACGACCCCCGCGTCGGCGGGTCCGGTCATCCAGCGGGACTCCAACTGCTGGTCCAGCGGGTGGAGCGTGCCGCCGGGCGTCACCAACCCGGTCGCCCTGACCTACTCGTGGATCGGTAGCCGCTCCAACGGTGGCTACACCTACCGGTACTGGATCGTGGAGGAGCCGGGCCCGTACTACCGGAGCAGCTACGTCGCCAAGTGCAGCGGCGACCTCCTGGTCTCCACCTCGTCGCTCACGCCGACCAGCGGGTTCGGCACGCCGTTCTGCACCAGCGCCGGGGACATCTACCCGCCGCAGGCGGCTTACGCCGACCGCTACGTGGGGCAGCGCATCGCCTGGCAGCGGCCGTACCTCGGGAAGATCACCTTCCGGTTCTGGCACCGGGAGTGGCTCGGCCTGTCCTGGTACTACGACTCCAGTTCCGTGGTGCAGTGCTGACCCTGACCTGTCATGGTGTGGCCCCGGTCGCGGACGGCCCGCCCGGCCGGGGCCACACCGTCAGCCGGCACGTCAGGCGGCGCGACTGAGCGCCTCGAACTCGTCGTCGGTCAGGGTCACCTCGGCGGCGGCCACGTTCTCCTCCAGGTGCGCCACCGAGGACGTACCCGGGATGGGAAGCATGACCGGCGACCGGCGCAGCAGCCAGGCCAGCGCGAGCTGCGCGGGCGTCGCGTGGTGGTCGGTGGCGACCGTGTCCAGCGGACCGCCAGGGCGGGCCAGGGCGCCGGTGGCGATCGGGAACCACGGGATGAACGCCAGGTCGTGCCGCTCGCAGTGCTCCAGCACCGGCTCGGCCCGCCGGTCGGCCAGGTTGAACAGGTTCTGCACGGACACGATCGGCACGATCTCCCGGGCCTGCTCGATCTGCTCCACCGACACCTCGGAGAGCCCGATGTGCCGGATCTTGCCCTCCTGCCTCAGCAGCGCCAGCTCGCCGAGCTGGTCGGCGAGCGGCACCTGCGGGTCGATGCGGTGCAGCTGGTAGAGGTCGATGGTCTCCAGGCCCAGGTGCCGCAGGCTCAGCTCGCACTGCTGGCGCAGGTACTCCGGTCGGCCCACCGGCCGCCAGTCGTCCGGGCCGGAGCGGGTCAGTCCGGCCTTGGTGGCGATCACCAGGTCGTCGCGGTACGGGTGCAGCGCCTCGCGGATCAGCAGCTCGCTCACGAACGGCCCGTACGAGTCGGCGGTGTCGATGAAGGTGACGCCGAGCTCCACCGCCCGGCGCAGCACCCGGAGCGCCTCGGCCGGGTCCTTCGGGTCACCCCACACCCCCGGGCCGGTGAGCTGCATCGCCCCGTACCCGAGCCGGTCGACGGGCAGGTCCCCGCCGATCCGGTACCGCCCCGACGCCTTCGCCGGCTGACCACCCGTTCCGACTGTCATGATCCGGATCCTCCCGTACCTCGTCGTCCACCGGCGGTCGGCTCCGCCGTTCATGTCCTCCGTCGGTCTTACCCGACGCGCCGTCCCCGACGCGCGCGGCGGATGTGAGGTGATCGCCATCCGGCTGGCGTGGTCGGGGTGGTCGGCGCTACTAGCGGGATGCTCGATCTCAGACGCGGGTGCCCAGGATCACGTCGGCGGCGCGCCAGGCCAGCGCGGCCACCGGGCCGTTGATCCAGGCCGACACCAGCACCGGCAGCACCGAGGCGTCCACCACCCGCAGCCCGTCCACCCCGCGCACCCGCAGGTCCGGGTCGACCACGTCGGCGTCGTCCGGGCCCATCGCGCAGGTGCCGACGGCGTGGTAGCCGCAGTAGCCGCGCGCCAGCGCCGCGTCGAGGATCTCCCGCTCGCCCCGGACGGCCGGGCCGGGCAGCGTCTCGGTCACGATCCGCCGGGCGATCGGCCCGGTCGCGAAGAACTCCCGCATCCGGCGGAACGTCGCCACCGCCACCGACCGGTCGTACGGGTCGGTGAGGTAGCGCATGACGATCCGGGGCGGGGTCGCCGGTGCCGGACCGGTGATCTCCAGGCTGCCCTCGCTCTCCGGCCGGGTCACCCCGCCGAGGCACATCAGCCCGGCCTCCCGTTCCAGTTCCAGCGCCCGGCCCGGCCGGGGCGGGGCGGCCGAGAACGGGGCCATCAGCAGGTGCGCGTCCGGCCGGGCCTCCCCGGGCGTCGAGCGCAGGCAGGCGGCCACGTCGTGCACCGGCAGGGCGAGCGGTCCCCGCTTGGCGACCAGCCAGCGCATCGCCGCCAGCGACTGCCCGAGGACGTTGTTGAGGAGGGGGTTGTACCCGATCTGGCCGGCCAGCCGGTACTGGAGGGCCATCATCCGGTGCTCCCGCATCCCCTGACCCACCCGGGGCCGGTCGGCCAGCACCGTCACCCCGGCGGCCCGCAGCGTGTCCGCCGGCCCGATCCCGGAGAGCTGGAGCAGCTGCGGGCTGGCGATCGCGCCGGCCGCGAGGATCACCTCGGCGCGGGCGTACAGGTCGACGCTGCGCCCGGCCCGGTGCACCCGCACCCCGACCGCCCGGCCCGCCGTCACCAGCACCCGCTGGGTCACCGTGCGTACCAGCACGGTCAGGTTCGGCCGGTCGCGCACCGGGTGCAGGAAGGCGTGGGCGGCGCTGACCCGCTGGCCGTCCCGGATGGTCGCCGTGGTGTAGCCGATCCGTTCGTCGTCGCCGTCGTTGAGGTCGTCGGTGCGGCGCAGCCCCTGCCGGACCCCGGCGTCGATCATCTCCTCGCAGAGTTCGTTCGTGCCGACCGCCGTGGAGAGACGCAGCGGGCCGTCCACGCCGGCATCCGCCGCGCGGTAGGGGCTGTCCTCGATCCGCTGGAACACCGGGCGCATCGCGTCCCAGCCCCAGCCGGGATTGCCCCGGTCGGCCAGCGCGTCCCAGTCGGCCGGGGCGCCCCGGCCGTAGATCATGCCGTTGATCGAGCTGGAGCCGCCGACCAGCCGTCCCCGCTGCCACACCTCGCGCCCGCCGGGGGTGGTGGCGGGGTAGTGCCAGGCCGTGCTCCGGTCGTCCATGAGCTTCGAGAAGCCCTTCGGGATGCGGACGAAGAGGCTGCTGTCCCAGCCGCCGGCCTCGACCACCAGCACCCGGGTCGCCGGGTCCGCGCTGAGCCGGTGCGCCAGCACGCAGCCCGCCGTGCCCGCGCCGACCACGATGTAGTCGAACTCTTCCACACTGGACCCCCGGTCGGCGATCGATGGATCAGACCGTAGCCGGTCGGTCACTCACCCGGCGGCGGGGGGTCGGTCACCGTCCGTCGTCGGTCCGGTCGTGGACGACGATCCGGACACCGATCCCGCCGGGCCGAGGGACGATCCAGCGAAGCGCGACGGCGAGGAGTACGATTCCGGGCGCGCGGTCGCCGATGCCCGCCACCTCAACGTCCCGGTGCGGCGTCGCCCGCCGGCCATACGCGCCCCGCGCGTCGTTGGACAACTGTTCCGCATTCTGCAAGAGGGTCGGCACCCAGCCCGGCCCGGGGGAGAGACTAGCCTGATGGGCGTGACACGCCGCGCGAAGATCGTCTGTACTCTCGGTCCCGCCACCTCCTCGCCGGAACGCATCCGCGGGCTGGTCGAGGCGGGCATGAACGTGGCGAGGCTGAACTTCAGCCACGGCAGCCACGCCGACCACGAGGCCGTCTACCGGCTGGTCCGCGAGGCCGCCGAGGCGTCGGGCCGTCCGGTCGCCGTCTTGGCCGACCTCCAGGGCCCGAAGATCCGCCTCGGCCGGTTCGCCGACGGGCCGCACGAGTGGCGTACCGGCGACTCGGTGGTGATCACCAGTGACGAGATCCTCGGCACCAAGGACCGCGTCTCCTGCACCTACCGCAAGCTGCCGCAGGAGGTGAAGCCGGGCGACCGCCTGCTGATCGACGACGGCCGGGTCGCCGTCGAGGTCACCGACGTCACCGGCAACGACATTCGCTGCCTGGTCACCGAGGGCGGTCCGGTCTCCAACAACAAGGGTGTCTCGCTGCCGAACGTGGCGGTCAGCGTGCCGGCCATGTCGGACAAGGACGCCGAGGACCTGCGCTTCGCGCTCGGCCTCGGGGTCGACCTGGTCGCGCTCTCCTTCGTCCGTTCCGCCGAGGACATCAAGCTCGTCCACTCGATCATGAGTGAGGTCGGGGTACACCGGCCGGTGCTGGCCAAGGTCGAGAAGCCCGAGGCGGTCGACCACCTCGAGGCGATCGTGCTGGCCTTCGACGGTGTCATGGTCGCCCGGGGCGACCTCGGCGTCGAGCTGCCGCTGGACCAGGTTCCGCTGGTGCAGAAGCGTGCGGTGCAGCTCTGCCGGGAGAACGCCAAGCCGGTCATCGTGGCCACCCAGATGCTCGACTCGATGATCGAGAACTCCCGGCCGACCCGGGCCGAGGCCTCCGACGTCGCCAACGCCGTGCTCGACGGCGCGGACGCGGTGATGCTCTCCGGCGAGACCAGCGTCGGCAAGTACCCGGTACTGACCGTCAGCACCATGGCGAAGATCGTCACCACCACCGAGGCCGGCTCGTTCGCCGTGCCCCGCCTCCAGCACGACCCCCGTACCCACGGCGGCGCGCTGACCTCGGCGGCGTCGTCGATCGCCCGGGCCATCGGCGCGAAGGCGCTGGTCGCGTTCTCGCAGACCGGTGACACCGTGAAGCGCCTCTCCCGGCTGCACTGCGACCTGCCGCTGCTGGCGTTCACCCCGGTCCCCGAGGTCTACCGGCAGCTCGCCCTCTCCTGGGGCGTGCAGACCTTCCTGATGCCGTTCGTGGAGCACACCGACGACATGTTCCGCCAGGTCGACCAGGCGCTGCTCGGCCTCAACCGGGCCAACCCGGGCGACTACGTAGTGATCGTCGCCGGCAGCCCGCCCGGCACCCCCGGTTCCACCAACACCCTGCGGGTGCACCAGCTCGGCTCGCTCGTGGACGCGGCCTCGGCGCGGGCCCTGCAGTGACCGACGTCCTGACCGGCCAGGCCGCCGTCGACCAGCTGCTGGAGGTCCTCGACCTCGCGCCGACCGGCGCGACGACCTTCCGGGGGATCAGCCCCCCGGTCGGTCCGCAGCGGGTGTACGGCGGCCAGGTCGCCGGTCAGGCTCTGGTGGCCGCCGGCCGTACGGTCGACCCGGAGCGGTTCGTGCACTCGTTGCACGGATACTTCGTCCGCCCCGGTGACCCGAGCGAGCCGATCGACTACGAGGTGGAGAACGTCCGGGACGGGCGTTCCTTCTCGGTCCGCCGGTCGGTGGCCTACCAGCACGAGAAGCCGATCTTCTTCATGTCGGCCTCGTTCCAGCGCTACGAGGAGGGGCTGGACCACCAGGCCCCCACCCCGCCGGACGTGCCCGGCCCGGACGGCGTCCCCACCATGACCGACCGGCTCGCCCGCTACCCCGAGCGGCTCGGCATCTGGGCGATGATCCCCCGTCCGATCGACGTGCGCTACGTCGGCGAGCCCGGCTGGGTGCGCCCCGGCGACCGTCCTGCGGACCCGCACCAGCGGGTCTGGATGCGTATCGACGGCAAGCTCCCCGACGACCCGTTGCTGCACGCCTGCGCCCTGACGTACGCCTCCGACCTGACCCTGCTCGACTCGGTGCTGTCGGTGCACGGTGAGGTCTGGGGGCCCGGCGGCGTGGTCGGGGCCAGCCTCGACCACGCGCTCTGGTTCCACCGCCCATTCCGGGCCGACGAGTGGTTCCTCTACGACTGCTGGAGCCCGTCGGCCTCCGGCGGCCGGGGACTGGCCACCGGTCGGATGTTCACCACCGACGGCCGGCACATCGCCAGCGCGGTGCAGGAGGGACTGCTGCGCCGGGTGGAGGGATGACGCGCCGGGGCGACCGGCCAGCCGTTCCGACTGGCCGGTAACCTGTCCGACATGCGTCTCTCCGCCCGGGTCGACTACGCGTTGCGCGCGACCGCCGAACTCGCGTCGGTCGCCGGTGACGGACCCGGACGGACCCGCCCGGTCACCGCCGAGCAGATCGCCCGGGCGCAGGACATCCCGCCGAAGTTCCTGGAGAGCATCCTGCTGCAACTGCGCCGGGGCGGCGTCGTGCACGCCCAGCGTGGCCCGGAGGGCGGCTACTGGCTGGCCCGGCCGGCGGCCGAGATCTCCCTCGCCGAGGTGATCCGGGTGATCGACGGCCCGCTGGCGCACGTCCGGGGGCAGCGCCCGGAGCAGGTCGGGTACCACGGGGCGGCGCGGTCGTTGCAGGAGGTGTGGATCGCCCTGCGCGCCAGCGAGCGGGAGATCCTCGAACTGGTCACCATCGCCGACGTGGCCACCGGGACCCTGCCCGAGCGGATCAACCAGCTCGCCGCCGACCCCAGAGCCTGGAGCTGACCCGCGCCCCGCGCCGTCACCGCCCCGCGCCCTCACCGCCCCGCGCCCTCACCGCGCCGGAGTCTCCTCGGCGAGCAGACTGTCCGCCGTGGCACGGAGCAGTTCCCAGGCCTCGTCGACGTGCTCCTCGCGGGTCTGCGGGGAGCCGACCGCCAGGCGTAGCGTGTACCGGCCCCCGACCCGGGTGTGCGTCAGGTACACCCGGCCGGTGGCGTTGACCCGCTCCAGCAGCGCGGCGTTCGGCTCGTCCGCGCCCCGGAGCCGGAAGCAGACCAGCGAGAACGGGTGCGGCGCAGTCAGCTCGAACCGGTCGTCGGCGCGGACCCGGTCGGCGAAGCGGGCGGCCAACGCCACCCCGGAGCGGATGTGCGCCCGCAGTCCCTCGACGCCGTACCAGCGGAGCACGAACCAGAGCTTCAACGCCCGGAACCGGCGGCCCAGCGGCACCTGCCAGTCCCGGTAGTCGATCACCGCCCCGGACTCGGTGGCGGCGTTGCGCAGGTACTCCGGCAGCACGGTCAGCGCCTCGACCAGTTCCGCCGCGTCGGCCACCCAGAACGCGTCACAGTCGAAGCCGGTGAGCAGCCACTTGTGCGGGTCGAAACAGTACGAGTCGGCGTACTCCAGGCCCGCGTGCGACCAGCGCAGCTCCGGGCAGACCGCCGCCGCGCCCGCGTACGCCGCGTCGACGTGCAGCCAGACGCCGTACTCGGCGCAGATCGCGCCGATCTCCGGCAGCGGGTCGACGGCGGCGGTGGAGGTGGTCCCGATCGTCGCCACCACGATCGCCGGCACCGCACCGGCGGCCAGGTCGGCCTCGAACGCCGCGCGCAACGCCTCCGGGCGCATGGCCTGAGTCTCCGGGTCCGCCTCGATCGGACGCACCCCCTCGTCGCCCAGACCGGCGATCCGGGCCGCCTTCTCGATGGAGGAGTGCCCCTGGGTGGAGGTGTACGCGCGGTAGCGGCGGTCGACGCCGACGGCCCGCCACCGGCCCCGGCCGGCCCGGTGCAGCGCCGCCAGGGTGGCGACCAGGGTCGCCGACGAGGCCGAGTCCTGGATCACCCCGCCGCCCGGACCGGACGAGTGGAACCGCTCCGGCAGGCCGAGCAGCCCGGCCAGCCAGTCGAGCATCCGCGTCTCCAGCTCGGTGCAGGCCGGTCCGGTGGCCCAGAGCATGCCCTGCACGCCGAGCCCCGAGCTGACCAGGTCGCCCAGCACGCTCGGGCCGCTGGTGTTCGCGGGGAAGTACGCGAAGAACCCGGGATGCTGCCAGTGGGTGAGGTTCGGGGCGACCACCGTGTCGAGGTCGGCGAGCACCGCCTCGATCGGCTCCCCGACGGTCGGCGGACCGGCGGGCAGCGCGGCGGTGACCGTCCCCGGAGGGTCCTGCGAGGTCACCGGGCGCGCGTCGAGCGTCGACCAGTAGTCGGCGATCCAGTCCACCACCGCGTGACCGGCGCGGCGGAACTCCTCGGGATCCATGTGAGCTGCCACGCGACGAGTCGACCAACAATCCGTACGCCAGGCAAGGGTGTGTGACCTGTCCCAACGGCAGGCACCGGGCCACAGCCGCGGAATCCGCACAGCTGCGGCCCGGTGCACCACACCGCAGCACCCCCGACCCGTCCCGACCGGGGATGCCCTACCACCACCGGAACCAACGTTAGGCGACCCCCGCCACCCGTGGGTGAAGCCGGTGTGAAGATCGTGTTTCGGGCATCTTGCCCCGCCCGGCCGGCGGGTGTTGTGCCGCACGACCGGGTCTTCTATCGTCCATCGTGCGTGGGGCCTTTCCTCCCGGCCGGTGCTGTCCCGGCCGGACCCGCAGCGCGGCGAGCGACCGTCGACCGGGCAAGGCGACGGTGCCTTCGCCGTGCGCCCGACCTCCCCGAGAGGCCCGCATGCGTACCCGAACCACCCGCACCGCCCTGCTCGCCGCCACCGCCGCCGGCACTCTCGCCGCCGGACTCCTGACCACCGTGGTCGCCTCGGCCGCCGCCGTCGGCTGCCGGGTCGACTACCGCGTGACCAACCAGTGGGGTGGCGGCTTCGGGGCCGACGTCGCCGTCACCAACCTCGGCGACCCGGTCACCGGCTGGACCCTCACCTGGTCCTTCACCGCCGGCCAACAGGTCGACCAGGCGTGGAACGCCACCGTCACCCAGTCCGCCGACCGGGTCACCGCCCGCGACGTCGGCTACAACGCCGTGATCGGCACCGGCGGCACCGCCACCTTCGGCTTCAACGCCTCGTGGAACGGCACCACCAACCCGGTCCCGGCGAGTTTCGCGCTCAACGGCACGACCTGCACCGGCGCGACTCCCACCACCCCACCCGGGACCACACCCCCACCGACCACGCCCCCACCGACCACGCCCCCGCCGACCACACCCCCGCCCACGACACCGCCGCCCACCACGCCGCCGGCCGGGGCCAAGCAGGTCGAGGACCTCGACCGGGGGTTGATCAGCGTCCGATCCGGCACCGGGAACCTCGTCTCCTGGCGGCTGCTCGGCACCGAGACCTCCGGGGTGTCGTTCAACCTCTACCGGGGCACCACGAAGGTGAACGGCACGCCGATCACGGGCGCGACCAACCACCTCGACAGCGGGGCCGCCGCCGGTGCCGCGTACACCGTGCGGGCCGTGGTGGACGGCGTCGAGCAGCCGCCGTCCGCGCCCGCGCTCCAGTTCGCGGGCGGTCACCTCGACGTGCCGATCCAGCCCCCGTCCGGCGGCACCACCCCCAGCGGCGAGGCCTACACGTACGCCGCGAACGACGCCTCCGTCGGTGACCTCGACGGCGACGGCCGCTACGAGATCGTGCTCAAGTGGGACCCGTCCAACGCCAAGGACAACTCGCAGAGCGGCTACACCGGCAACGTGTTCGTCGACGCGTACACCCTCACCGGCACCCGGCTGTGGCGGATCGACCTCGGCCGCAACATCCGCGCCGGCGCGCACTACACCCAGTTCCAGGTGTACGACTACGACGGCGACGGGGACGCCGAGGTGGCCATGAAGACCGCCGACGGCACCCGCTCCGGCACCGGCCAGGTCGTCGGGTCCTCCTCCGTCGACCACCGCAACTCCAGCGGCTACGTCCTCGCCGGCCCCGAGTACCTCACCATGTTCGACGGCCGCACCGGCGCGATCGCCTCCACCGTCAACTACGACCCGCCGCGCGGGAACGTCGCCTCCTGGGGCGACAACTACGGCAACCGGGTCGACCGGTTCCTCGCCGGCACCGCCTACCTCGACGGCCAGCGTCCCTCGCTGATCATGGCGCGGGGCTACTACACCCGGGCGGTCATCGCCGCCTGGGACTTCCGCGACGGCACCCTCACCAAGCGGTGGACGTTCGACTCCAACACCTCCGGCAACGGCGCCGCGTACGGCCAGGGCAACCACAACCTCTCCGTCGCCGACGTGGACGCCGACGGCCGGCAGGAGATCGTCTACGGCGCGGCCACCATCGACGACAACGGCCGGCTGCTCCACTCCACCGGCAACGGCCACGGCGACGCCCTGCACGTCGGTGACCTCGACCCGGCCCGCGCCGGCCTGGAGGTCTTCAAGGTCGACGAGGACGGCAGCAAGCCCAGCTCGTACTTCGCCGACGCCCGTACCGGGCAGATCATCTGGTCCACGCCGGCGTCCGGCGACAACGGCCGGGGCGTCTCCGGCGACATCTGGGCCGGCAGCCCCGGAGCCGAGTCCTGGTCGTCCGCCGCCAGCGGGATCGCCAACACCCGGGGGCAGAACGTCGGCCGCAAACCGTCCTCGGCGAACTTCCTCGCCTGGTGGGACGGCGACCCGGTCCGGGAACTCCTCGACGCCACCCGGATCGACAAGTACGGCACCGGCGGCGACACCCGGTTGCTCACCGGCAGCGGCGTCGCCGCCAACAACGGCACCAAGTCCACCCCGGCACTGTCCGGCGACATCCTCGGCGACTGGCGCGAGGAGGTCATCTGGCGAACCAGCGACAACACCGCGCTGCGCATCTACAGCACCCCGACGCCGACCGCCACCCGGATCCACACCCTGATGCACGACCCGCAGTACCGCACCGCCGTCGCCTGGCAGAACACCGCCTACAACCAGCCGCCGCACCCGAGCTTCTTCATCGGTGACGGCATGCCCAACCCGCCCACCCCGAACATCTACCCGCGCTGACCCCGCCGACCGCCCTCCCGGTGTCCGCGTGCGCAACGCCGGACACCGGGGGAGCGGTGGGGTGAACGGTGGCGCACCAGGTCTGGTGCCGCCCGTTCACCAACGGCACCCGCCCCGAGCTCCCGGCGGGCCCGTCGGTCAGTCCGCGCGCCGCAGCCCGCCGGCCACCCGCTCCGCGACCAGCTCGAACGACCGCACCCGGTCCGCCACGTCGTACACCAGGGTGGTCAACATCAGCTCGTCGGCGCGGGTCCGCTCCAACAGCTCGCCGAGCTGCCGGCGGACCGTCTCCGGCGAGCCCATCGCCTGGCCGTCCCCGCGCTGCGCCACGAACTCCCGCTCCATCTCGGTGTACGGGTACGCCGCCGCCTCGTCCGGGCTGACCAGGGGTTCCGGCTTCCCGGAGCGCAACTTCAGGAACGACAGCGCGGCCGGGGCGGCCAGCCACCGTGCCCGCTCGTCGGTCTCCGCACAGACGGTGTTCACCGCCACCATCGCGTACGGCCGGTCCAGCCACTGCGACGGCCGGAAGCTGCGTCGGTACAACGCCAGGGCCGGCTCGGTGTTCGCCGCGCTGAAGTGGTGCGCGAACGAGAACGGCAACCCGAGCGCCCCGGCCAGCTGCGCGCTGAACCCGCTCGACCCCAGCAGCCAGATCGCCGGCTGCTCACCCCGCCCCGGGGTCGCCACGATCGGCCCCGACCGCTCCCCGCTGAAGTAGTTCATCAGGTCGGCCAGCTCCCGGGGGAACCCCTCCGCCGACAGGCCCTCCATGGTCCGCCGCAACGCCAGCGCGGTCAGCTGGTCGGTGCCCGGGGCCCGGCCGATGCCCAGGTCGATGCGGCCCGGATGCAGCGCCTCCAGGGTGCCGAACTGCTCGGCCACCACCAGCGGCGCGTGGTTGGGCAGCATCACCCCGCCCGAGCCCAGCCGGATCGTCGAGGTGTGTGCCGCCAGGTGCGCGATCAGCACCGCCGGCGCCGAACTCGCGATCGCCGGCATGTTGTGGTGCTCGGCCACCCAGAACCGGCGGTAACCCAGTTCCTCGGTGCGCCGGGCCAACTCGGTGGTGTGTCGCAGCGCCGCCCCCGAGGAGGTCCCCGCCGCGACCGGAGCAAGATCAAGAACAGACAACGGTACGTCGATCACACGCCTCACCAACCCGGTTCGCTCCCGCCTTGTTCCTGCAAGGGCACCCTGTTACCGCAATTTGATGAGCAGGGGTCCCCTGCTACCACCTCAGCCCAGCCCGCGCACCTGTTCGAAGATCAGGCTCGTGTGGGCGTGCTGCACCGCCGGGTCCACCGCCAGGTGGTCCAGCACGAAGTCCCGCAACGCGTCCCCCGACGCCGCCCGCACGTGCAGCACGTAGTCGTCCACCCCGGCCACGTGGAACACCGACACCACCCCCGGCAGCCGCACCGAGCGGGCCCGGAACGCGTCCACCGCCGCCCGCTCGTGCGCGGTCAACCGCACCGACACCAGGGCCTGCAACGGCAGCCCCACCGCCGCCGGGTCCACGTCCGCGTGGAACCCCCGGATCGCCCCGCACTCCCGCAACGCCCGGACCCGGCTCAGGCATGTCGACGGCGCCACCCCCACCCGTTCGGCGAGCGCGTTGTTCGGAATCCGTCCGTCCCCGGCCAGGACGGCGAGGATCGCCCGGTCGGTGTCGTCGAGGGCGGCGAAGCGCCGTACATCATTCGGTGCGACTGGCATCCATCCATGATCTACCGAACATCCGTCGACAGACATGCAGCGACACAGAATCTTCTACGGATTCCTTGCCCAGCATCGCCGGGATATTCGAGGCTTGCGCCATGACCGCGCTGGACACCCGGGCCGTGCACGCCGGCCGCGACGACCTCACCGGCCTCGGCGTGCACGTCCCGCCCATCGACCTCTCCACCACCAACCCGCTGCCCTCGGTCGACAGCGGCGGCGACGCCTACCAGGCCCTCGCCACCGGAGAACCCCTCCACCCCGGCGGCACCGCCGTCTACCAGCGCCTCTGGAACCCCACCGTCGCCCGCTTCGAGACCGCCCTCGCCGAACTCGAAGCCACCACCGACGCCGTCGCCTTCGCCAGCGGCATGGCCGCCCTCACCGCCACCCTGCTCGCCGCCACCCGCGACGGGAAACGCCACCTCGTCGCCGTCCGGCCCCTCTACGGCGGAACCGACCACGTGCTCGCCAGCGGCCTGCTCGGCACCGAGGTCACCTGGGCCCGTCCCGACCAGGTCGCCGCCGCCGTCCGCCCGGACACCGCCCTGGTCGTCGTCGAGACCCCCGCCAACCCCACCCTCGACCTCGTCGACATCGCCGCCCTCGCCACCGCCGCCGGCGGTGTCCCGCTGCTGGTCGACAACACCGTCGCCACCCCCGTGCTCCAGCAGCCCGCCCGGCACGGGGCGACCCTCGTCCTGCACAGCGCCACCAAGAGCATCGGCGGGCACGGCGACGTCCTCGCCGGCGTCGTCGCCTGCGACAGCGGCTGGGCGGCGCGACTGCGCCAGGTCCGTGCGCTCACCGGCGCCGTCCTGCACCCGCTCGGCGCGTACCTGCTGCACCGGGGACTCCAGACCCTCCCGCTGCGGGTCCGCGCCCAGCAGGCCGGCGCGGAGAAGCTCGCGGCCTGGCTCGCCACCCACCCCCACGTCACCCGCGTCCACCACCCCAGCCTCGCCGACCCCGCCGGGCTCGTCGGCCGGCAACTGCGCGGCACCGGGAGCCTGCTCTCCTTCGAGGTACGCGGCGGCGCGCCGGCCGCCTCTGCCGTCGCCGCGGCCTGCCGGCTGATCACCCACGCCGTCTCCCTCGGCGGCGTCGACACCCTCATCCAGCACCCGGCGTCGCTGACCCACCGCCCGGTCGACGGCCCGGCCAAGCCGCCCGCCGGGCTGCTCCGCCTCTCCGTCGGTCTCGAGGACCCGGAGGACCTGCACGCCGACCTCGCCCACGCGCTCGACTCGATCCCGGCCGAAGATTCTGAAGCGGCGGTGTAGTGGGACGCCCCTCCCGTTCGTCACCCATCTGACGGAACCTTCGTTGTCCCGGACCGGCGAACCCCGTTCGTCACCGGTGCCGACGAAGACCGAGAGGAGCGTGACCATGAACCCGGTCACCACGAGCGCCACCGACACCGCGAGGAGAATCGCCCGATGAGATACCTGATGCTGGTCTGCACCGACCCGGACCACCAGCCCGGCCCGGACGACGCCGTCCCGGACGTCGAGGACTGGGTCACCGAGATGGACGGTAAAGGCGTCCGGCTGATGGGCAGCCGGACCCGGCCGGCCAGCGACGCCACCACCGTCCGGGTCCGCGACCGCCAGGTGCTGCTGACCGACGGTCCGTACGCCGAGACAAAGGACCAGATCGCCGGCTTCGACATCATCGAGTGCGCCCACCTCGACGAGGCCGTCGAGGTGGCGTCCCGGCACCCGATGGCGTGGCGAGGGAAGATCGAACTCCGCCCGTTCTGGACCGACGACGAGGACTGACCACGGAAACGGAAGGCGCCGGACCGGCTGAGTTGACCGAACGCATCGCCGGCATCTACGCCGAGGCGTGGAGCCGGATCGTGGCCACCATGATCCGGCTCACCGGCGGCGACTGGCACCTGGCCGAGGAATGCGCCCAGGACGCGTTCACCCAGGCCCTGCGGAAATGGCCGGAATCCGGCGTACCCGACCAGCCGCTGGCCTGGCTGACCACCACCGCCCGGCATCGCGCGATCGACCGGATGCGCCGCGCGTCGACCGAGGCCGCGAAGCTACGGGAGATGGCCGCGACAGGTCCGGAGCCGCCGCCCTACCGCGGCGACAGCGACATCCCGGACGAACGCCTGGAACTCGTCTTCACCTGCTGCCACCCGTCGCTGAACCTCGACGCCCAGGTGGCGCTGACCCTGCGCAGCCTGACCGGCATGAGCACCGCCGAGATCGCCCGGGCGTTCCTGGTGCCGGAACGCACCATGGGCCAGCGCCTCTTCCGTGCCAAACAGAAGATCGCTCACGCCCGCGTCCCGTTCCGGGTGCCGCCGGCGCACCTGCTCCCGGACCGGCTGCCTGCCGTGCTCCACGTGCTCTACCTGCTGTACAACGCCGGCTACGGCGACCCGGAGAAGGCCCGACTGAGTCGGGAGGCCATCCGGCTCGCCCGGGTGCTGACCGCCGCGCTGCCCGACGAACCCGAGGCGCTCGGCGTGCTCGCCCTGATGCTGCTGCACGACGCCCGGCGGGATTCCCGTACCGATGCCGCCGGTGACCTGGTCACCCTGGCCGACCAGGACCGCTCCCGCTGGGACCGGGAACGGATCGCCGAGGGCGTCGCCCTCTGCGAACGCGCCCTGCGCCACCGGCGCGCCGGACCGTTCCAGCTCCAGGCGGCCATCGCGGCGTGTCATGCCACCGCGCCGGTCGCGGCCGACACCGACTGGCCGCAGATCGTCGGGCTGTACGACCACCTCGCCCGCGTCGCCCCGAGCGTGATCGTGGACCTGAACCGGGCTGTCGCGGTCGGCATGGCCGACGGCCCGGAGGCGGCGCTGCCCCTGGTCGACGCGATCGCCGCCACCGGGCAGCTCGACGGTTACCACCTGCTGCACGCCACCCGCGCCGACCTGCTGCGCCGCGCCGGCCGGACCGTGGAGGCGGCGGACAGTTACCGGGTGGCCCTCGACCTGGCCCCCACCGACGCCGAGCGCCGGTTCCTGCGCGGCCGGCTGGACCTCTGCTGACAGTTGTGGCTCGGCTGAAGGGGCCCGGCCCGTCCGGCGTGCCGACCCGGTCAGGACTTCGGGCCGACGTACCCGTCGAGTAGGGCGACCGACTGCCGCCGGGCCACCGACAACGAGTTGCGGCGGTTCATCCGCCAGGCCACGCCGAGCAGGTCCAGCGCCCACCGGCACAGCCCCATGATGTCCGCCGACTCGTTGGCGAAGAGGTAGCGGGGATAGACGTACTCCCGCCCTTTGACGGTCACCCGGTTGGCCACCCGGCAGCCGTCGGAGTGGAACAGGCCCCGGACGAAGTCCCCGGCGTGCGCCGCGACGACGTCCCGCTGCCAGTCGGCGAGCACGATCGGCCGCTCGTGCTTGCGGCCGGGCCCGTGCTGCGGTAGCAGACACGTCCAGTGGTTTCCGCTGCTCTCGACCGAGACACAGCCCTGCTTGGGGATCCGCTGCACCCGGGCGGCGAGCACGGCGAGCATCGCCTGCTCACAGGAGGTGATCAGTCCGGGATAGGCGTCGGAACAGGCGATCCGGAGGACCGGGGTCCTCGTCGACGTGACGAGGTGCCCGTCGCCGAGATAGAGGCCCAGCAGGTAGGCGTAGGCGTCCGGGGCCGCCGGAGGACGTGGGACGGGTGAGCAACGAAAGCACCGCAGGGCGGTGCCGGACACGACCGGTTCGGGCCGGTCCACGCACCAGTGCCAGACGGTGCTGTAGGGAAGTGAGAGGTGACGTGCGACCGATCGGATGGAGTGCCCACGGGAGCGGAGTTCGCGGACGCGGGCACGCGTCTCAGGGGAGTGCACACCGTTACTATCGAACGGGCGTACGACAGGTTGTGCCCCCGGTGGGATTCGAACCCACACTGTATGGATTTTGAGTCCATCGTCTCTGCCGTTGGACTACAGGGGCATTCCTCGGTCCGGCCCCATGAGAGTACCCACTACGCTAATGGCTGCGACACCCGGCCAGGCGGGTGTCGGGTTCAGACTGGTGGGAGTTGGACAGGTGGCCGAGACGCAGACGGATGCCGAGCGCAGGCGCGTGCTGATCGCCGAGGATGAGGCGCTGATCCGACTCGATCTGGCCGAGATGCTCGTCGAGGAGGGCTACGAGGTGGTGGGGGAGGCCGGCGACGGCGAGACCGCCGTCCGGCTCGCCGAGGAGCTCAAGCCCGACCTCGTCATCCTCGACATCAAGATGCCGATCATGGACGGCCTGGCGGCGGCCGAGCGGATCGCCGGGGCGCGGATCGCGCCGGTGATCATTCTGACCGCGTTCAGCCAGCGGGACCTGGTCGAGCGGGCACGGGCGGCCGGCGCGATGGCGTACCTCGTCAAGCCCTTCCAGAAGAGCGACCTGGTGCCGGCGGTGGAGATCGCCCTCTCCCGCTACTCGGAGATCTCCGCACTGGAGGCCGAGGTCGCCGGGCTGACCGACCGTCTGGAGATCCGCAAGACGGTGGAGCGTGCCAAGGGCGCGCTGATGAGCACGTACAACATGAGCGAGCCGCAGGCCTTCAAGTGGATCCAGCGGACGGCGATGGACCACCGGATGACCATGAAGGAGGTCGCCGAGCGGATCCTGGCGGAGACCTCGGGCGGTGAGGCGGCGCCGTCCGGCTCCTGAGCGCGGCGGTGTCGCCGGCCGCCCCGGCGGGGTCCGGACCGATAGCATCTCGTCCATGTCTCGCCGGCGCGCGGTGGCGCTGCTCGCTCTGGTCGCCGTATTGCTGTCCGGCTGCGCACGGTCGCCGGACACCGATGCCGACGTCCGGCCGCTGACGCTGGCCTGGCAGCCGCTGACCCTGCCGGCGCCGCCGGGGCCGCCCGGTCGCCTGCTGGTACGCGACGCAGCCGCCTGCGCCGACCGGTGGTACGTGGTGGGTGCGGTCGCCGACGCGGTCGGTGACACCCGGCCGGCGGCCTGGTCCAGTCCCGACGGTGTGACCTGGACGGCGCTGCGGACGCTGCCGATCTCGCACTACGGTCGGCAGCACGTGCTGTACTCGGTGGCCTGCCGGGACGGCCGGATCGCGCTGCTGGGGGCGAAGAGCGGCGGCGCGCACGGCAACCCGCGTACGGCCACCTGGCGGCAGTCGCCGGACGGGACGCTGACCGAGGTGGCCGCCCCGTTCGAGTTGTTCGGCGGTCCCCGGGCGGTCAACGTGGCCCGGATCGCGGCCGGCCCGTCGGGTTGGCTGATCGCGGGCAGCCGCCGGGACGGCGCGGCCGTCTGGTCGTCGGCCGACGCGGACCGGTTCACGCTGCGTGAGGGGGCGGCCGAGCTGGCCGGCGACGGTCGTGGTCGTACCTCTGCCCACGACGCGGCGGCCGGACCCTCCGGTTGGTTCCTCGCCGGTTCCCTCCTGCCCACCGGTGGGACTTCCCTCCTGCCGGTCGCCTGGACCTCCTCCGACGGTGCGGCGTGGCGCCGGTGGATGCTGCCCGCCACGGCCGGCGGCGGCCAGGCGCACCGGGTGGCCCGGGTGGGGTCGGCCGTGGTGGTGGTCGGTTCCCGGGGCGACGGGTTCGGCGCGTGGCGGTGGGACGGGGCGGGCTGGCGGGAGGCGGGCGCGTTCGGCGCGGCGGCGGGGCCCGGGGTGGCCTGGGTGGACGGGCTGGCCGTGGCCGGGGAGCAGGTGGTCGCGGTGGCCGGGGACGGCGGCGGATACGGGATGTGGATCTCGCCGGACGCGGGCGGCTCCTGGCGGCCGGTGGGGCTGCCTGCGGTGGTGCCCGACGGCGGTGACTCGGCGGTGGCCGTGGCGGGTGCCGGCGACCGGGTCGTCGTGGTGGCCGACGACGGCGGTTCGTCCCGGGTCTGGTCCGCGTCGGTCCGCGACGTCGGTCGATAGCCGCGCAGGTCGGCGCGCCTCGCCGGTGCCCGGGTCGGGAGGGGTACGTGGTAGGTGAAACGGCCACTCTTACAGTTATCGTCCTTGATTTACCACGGTCTGTAACGGTTCGGTCAACGACAACTGCCGGGTCTTACGCCACAGCTCAGCGTGGGATAACGTCCCGCCCCAGACCGGCGACGACGGTCTGGTTCGTCCGTCCCCGCAAGAGCCAGTTTGAAGCGGGTGGTTCGGGCCATGGGACTGAGGAGGGTTCGGGCCTTGAGGCAGAAGCTCGCACGCGTGATCGGCGGCGTGGCCATGATGGCGCTCGTCGCAGGTGGTGCCGCGTGCTCCAGCGGTAGCGACGACGCCGCGTCCGGTGGGGACGCGTGCGGCAACAAGATCGCGTTCTTCGGCGCGTTGACCGGTAGCTCCGCCGCGCTCGGCATCAACGAGAACAACGGCGTGAAGCTCGCGGTCGACCAGTACAACAAGGCGAACCCCGACTGCAAGGTCGAGCTGGTTCCGCTGGACTCGCAGGGCAGCCCGGACCAGGCGCCGGGTCTGGCGCAGAAGGCCATCGACGACGAGAAGCTCCTCGGCATCGTCGGCCCCGCCTACTCGGGTGAGTCGGAGGCCGCCGGCCCGCTGTTCAACGAGGCCGGTCTGGTCACCATCACCCCGTCGGCCACCAACCCGACCCTCGCGAAGCAGAACTGGAAGACGTTCTTCCGCGCGGTCGGCAACGACCTGAGCCAGGGTCCGGCGGCCGGCAACTACATCAAGAACGTCATCAAGGCCCCGAAGGTCTACGTCATCGACGACCAGTCGGCGTACGGCGCGGGTCTGGCCGACGAGGTCAAGAAGGTCCTCGGCTCGGCGGTCGTCGGCTCGGACAAGGTCCAGGGCGAGGGCAAGCAGGTCGACTTCTCGGCCGTGGTCACCAAGGTCAAGGCCGCCGGTGTGCAGGCGATCTTCTACGGTGGCTACTACCAGGAGGCCGGCCTGATCCGTAAGCAGCTCACCGCTGCCGGGGTCACCGCGCCGCTGGTGGCCGGCGACGGCGTGAACGACGCCGCCTACATCACCTCGGCCGGTCAGGCCGCCGCCGAGGGCACCATCCTCACCTGCCCGTGCCAGCCGGCCACCGAGGCGCGGGGCAACTTCATCGCGGACTACAAGGCGCTCAACGGCACCGACCCGGGCACCTACAGCGACACCGCCTACGACGCGGCGAACATCCTGCTCGCCGGCATCAAGGCGGGCAAGACCACCCGTCCGGCGCTGCTGGAGTTCGTGAAGGGCTACAGCGGCGAGGGCGTCGCGGCGAGCTACAAGTTCGTCGAGGGCGGCGAGCTGGACCCGGCGCAGGTCAAGGTCTGGGCGTTCAAGGTCACGGGCGGCAAGGTCGTCCCGGACCAGGAGGTCCCGAAGTCCTGACGGCCGGTCGCTGCTACAGCGGTTGATTCGTGATCGCGGGTGCGGCCGGGAGCTCGCTCCCGGCCGCACCCGAACTGTTTCCAGACCTGATGGAGCGTCCCTCCCTTGGACTTCGACGGCCTGTTCTCCAACTTCGGGGAACTCACCACGACCGGCCTGACGCAGGGCGCTATCTACGCCCTGGTCGCGCTGGGGTACACGCTGGTCTACGGCGTGCTGAGACTCATCAACTTCGCCCACTCCGAGGTGTTCATCGCCGGCGCCTTCGCGGCGCTGTGGACGTGGGGCGCGTTCGGCCTCAACCAGGACTCGGTGGTGACCGGGTTCGGCTCGATCGTGTTCTACCTGCTGGTGGCATTGCTGGCAGCGGCGGCGGCCTCGGCGCTGACCGCCACGGTGATCGAGCGGGTCGCCTACCGACCGCTCCGTCAGCGTAACGCCCCGCCGCTGGCTTTCCTCATCACCGCGATCGGCGCGTCGATCGCGATCGCCGAGGCGTTCGGCATCTACACTCGCCGGCTCCCGCAGGGCATTCCGACCATCGTCAAGAACGACACGGTCTTCTCCATCGCCGGGGTGCCGATCACCAAGGTGCAGATCCTGACCGTGGTCGCCGCGCTGGCGATGATGATCGCTCTGGACTTCTTCATCAACCGGAGCCGGATCGGTCGCGGTATCCGGGCAGTGGCCCAGGACCCGAACACCGCCGCTCTGATGGGCGTCAACAAGGACCGGATCATTCTGATGGTCTTCATCGTCGGCGGTGCGATGGCCGGTGCCGCCGGCCTGCTCTACGACGTGCGGATCGGAAACCTGACCTACAGCGTCGGCTTCCTCCTCGGGCTCAAGGCGTTCACCGCCGCCGTGCTCGGCGGAATCGGCAACCTGCGCGGCGCGCTCGTCGGTGGTCTGCTGCTGGGAGTGGTGGAGAACTACGCCTCGGGCCTGTTCGGCTCGGAGTGGAAGGACTTCGCGGCGTTCGCCGTCCTGGTGGTGCTGCTGATGTTCCGGCCGACCGGCCTGTTGGGCGAATCGCTGGGGAGGGCACGGGCATGACGACCGTTCTGGAGCGGGTGCGCTCCGGCCGTCAGGCGGCCGGGGAACGTTGGCGGGACATGCCGCGCTGGGTGCGCTGGGCGGTCCTGGCCGCGGTGATCGTGTTCTTCTACGCGTTGCCGAACAAGGAGTTCTACCAGTACCTCGGGCCGATCCCGACCACCGGGTCGAACTTCACCCAGGTGCTCTTCACCGTCTCGATCTACGTGCTGCTCGCCGTCGGTCTGAACATCGTGGTCGGCTTCGCCGGTCTGCTGGACCTCGGCTACTTCGGCTTCTTCGCCGTCGGCGCGTACACGGTGGCGGTGCTGACCTCGCCGGGCAGCGACCTGAAGACGCTCTGGCCGTGGCTGCTGGCGGTGCCGGTCGCGATCGGTCTGACGATGGTCTCCGGCGTCATGCTCGGCACGCCCACCCTGCGGTTGCGGGGTGACTACCTGGCGATCGTGACCCTCGGCTTCGCCGAGATGATCCGGATCGCCGCGGTGAGCTCGGAGTTCCTCAAGGGGCAGCGGGGCTTCAACCAGATCCCGCACCCGCCCGGTGAGTACGCCGACGGGCGGCCGGTCTTCGGCGTGCTGGACGCGCGCCCGTACTACTGGCTGGTGCTGACCCTGATCATCCTGGTGGTCATCGGGGTGCGGAACCTGGAGCGCAGCCGGGTCGGCCGGGCCTGGGTGTCCATCCGGGAGGACGAGGACGCCGCCCAGCTCATGGGTGTGCCGACGTTCAAGTTCAAGCTGTGGGCGTTCGCCGCGGGTGCGGCCATCGCCGGCCTGGCCGGGGCGCTGTTCGCGGGTAAGCAGAACTTCGTCAACTCGCAGAACTTCGAACTGCTCAACTCGATCATCATCCTGGCGGCGGTGATCTTCGGCGGCTCGGGCAACATCGTCGGCGCGATCGTCGGCGGTGGCCTGGTCGCGTACATGATCGAGCGGTTCCGTGGCATCGAGCTGTTCGGAGTCGAGCTGTACGAGTACCGGTTCCTCTTCTTCGGCCTGGTCCTCGTCATCATGATGATCTTCCGGCCGGAGGGCCTGATCCCGAACCGGCGACGAGCGGCGGAGTTCAAGGATCGCCGCAAGGAGGTGACCGTCGGTGAGTGAGACCGAGCAGAAGCCGGTCGTGCCGGCGCAGGCGACCGCGCCGGCCGCCGAGACGCTGCCGAACCGCGAGCCGCTGCTGGAGGTGGACAACGTCACGCTCCGCTTCGGCGGCGTGGTGGCGTTGGACCAGGTGGACTTCACCCTCTACAAGGGTGAGATCCTCGGCCTGATCGGCCCCAACGGGGCCGGCAAGACCACCTGCTTCAACGCGATGACCGGCATCTACCAGCCCACCGAGGGCCAGATCCGGTTCCGGGGCGAGAAGATCAGCGGCAAGAAGCGGCACCAGATCACCAAGATGGGCATGGCGCGGACGTTCCAGAACATCCGCCTGTTCCCGGAGATGACCGCCCTGGAGAACGTGCAGGTCGGCGCGGACGCGCACCACAAGACCAGCGTGATCTCGGCGCTGTTCCGGCTGCCCCGGCACCGCCGGGAGGAACGCGAGGGCCGGGAGAAGGCCGAGCGGCTGCTGGAGTTCGTCGGCATCCCGCACCGGCTGCACGAGTACGCCCGCAACCTCTCCTACGGCGAGCAGCGGCGGCTGGAGATCGCCCGGGCGCTGGCCACCGACCCGGTGCTGCTCTGCCTGGACGAGCCGGCCGCCGGCTTCAACCCGGCGGAGAAGGAGGAACTGCTCCAGCTCATCCGGCAGGTCCGCGACAAGGGCGTGACCGTGCTGCTGATCGAGCACGACATGCGGCTGGTCATGGGCGTCACCGACCGGATCGTGGTGCTGGAGTTCGGGAAGAAGATCGCCGAGGGGCTCCCCGCCGAGGTGCGGGAGAACCCGAAGGTGATCGCGGCGTACCTGGGGGTGCCGGACGATGCTGCTTGAGATCGAGGACATGAGCCTGCTCTACGGGCGGATCAAGGCGCTGCACGGCATCAGCCTGACCGTCGACGAGGGCGAGGTCGTCGCGCTGATCGGCGCCAACGGCGCCGGCAAGACGACCACCATGCGCGCCATCTCGGGCATCCGGCCGATCGCGTCCGGGCGGATCCGGTTCGCCGGCGAGGACATCTCCAAGCTCCGGGCCGACCTGCGGGTGCGGCGGGGGCTGTGCCAGGCGCCGGAGGGCCGGGGCATCTTCCCGGGCATGACGGTGCTGGACAACCTGGACATGGGCGCGTACACCCGCCGGGACCGGGCCGGCATCGCGCAGGACCTCAACCGGGTGCTGGAGCTGTTCCCGCGCCTGGCCGAGCGGCGCAAGCAGGCCGGCGGCACGCTCTCCGGCGGTGAGCAGCAGATGCTGGCCGTGGGGCGGGCGCTGATGAGCCGGCCGAAGCTGCTGTTGCTGGACGAGCCGTCGATGGGTCTGGCCCCGATGCTGATCCAGCAGATCTTCTCGATCATCACGGAGATCAACCAGCAGGGCACCACCATCCTGCTCGTGGAGCAGAACGCGCAGCAGGCCCTAGCCCGGGCGCACCGCGCGTACGTGCTGGAGACCGGCCGGATCGTCAAGAGCGGCACCGGCACCGAACTCCTGCACGACCCGGCCGTCAAAGAGGCGTACCTCGGCGTGGCCTGACCGGCCCGTCACCCCTCATTCCCAAGGAGTCCACACATGTTCAGGACCAACGGAGGTCGCCGCGCGCTGCTCGGCGCCGCCGGCGCGGTGCTGCTCACCCTTCCGCTCGCCGCGTGCGGCGAGAAGGAGGAGACCGGGAACGAGCCCGGTTCCGGCCCCTCGGTCAGCGCGTCGGTCGACGCGGCGCTGGCCGCCAAGGTGCCGGACGCGATCAAGGCCGACGGTGTGATCAAGGTCGGTACCGACTCCACGTACGCCCCGGCGGAGTACCTCGACACCGACGGCAAGACGGTGATCGGCTTCGACATCGACCTGTTCAACGCGGTGGCCCAGAAGCTCGGCCTGAAGGCCGAGTACGAGTCCGCCCCGTTCGACGCGATCCTGCCCGCCGTCTCCTCCGGCAAGTACGAGATCGGTGTCTCGTCGTTCACCATCAACGCCGAGCGCGTGCAGAGCGTGCACATGGTCAGCTACTACTCGGCGGGCACCCAGTGGCTGGCCAAGGCCGGCGCCTCGATCGACATCGAGAACGCCTGCGGCAAGAAGGTCGCGGTGCAGACCGGCGCGGTGCAGGTCGACGACCTCAACACCCGGTCGAAGAAGTGCACCGACGCGGGCAAGCCGGCCATCACCATCGACCAGTACCAGGGCCAGAGCGACGCGACCGCCGCCGTGGTCAGCGGCAAGAACGACGCGATGCTCGCCGACTCGCCCGCCGTGGCGTACGCGGTGAAGCAGAGCAACGGCCAGCTCCAGCTCGTCGGGGACATCTACGAGTCGGCCCCGTACGGCTACGCGGTGAACAAGGAGCAGCAGGCCTTCGCCGAGGTGCTGAAGGAGGCCGTGCAGGCGGTCATCGACGATGGCACGTACGAGGCGGCCCTGAAGAAGTGGGGCGTCGAGGGCGGCGGCATCAAGACCTCCGCACTGAACCCGACCAGCTGACCATGTCGGTCGGAACGGAACCAACCGAGCGGGCACGGCCGGAACCCATCCGCGCCGTGCCCGTGCGGCGTCCCGGGCGGTGGATCGCGGTCTTCGTCATCGGGGTGCTGGTGGCCATGTTCGTGCACCTGCTGGTGACGAACAAGGCGTTCAACTGGTCCTTCATGGTCGACGAGATGTTCCGCCCGGCGATCATCGAGGGACTGCGCGGCACCATCGCGCTGACCGTGCTGGCCATGCTGATCGGCGTGGTGCTCGGCATCGTCGTCGCGATCATGCGGCTGTCGGAGAACCCGATCCTGCGTGGCGTCTCCTGGGTCTACACCTGGTTCTTCCGGGCGGTGCCCCGGCTGGTGCTGGCGATCCTCTTCGGCAACCTGGGCATTCTCTGGTCCCGGATCGAGGTCGGGCTCCCCTTCGACCGCCAGATCGGCGCGCTCTTCGGCGTGGACGACTTCGAGGCCCGGCTCTTCGGCTTCTCCGCCGTCGACATCCTCACCGGCTTCGTCGCCGGCATGCTGGCGCTCGGCCTCTCCGAGGCGGCGTACATGGCGGAGATCGTCCGGGCCGGCATCCAGTCCGTCGACGAGGGGCAGACCGAGGCGGCCCAGGCGCTCGGCCTGCGCCGGTCGCAGATCCTGCGCCGGATCGTCCTGCCCCAGGCGATGCGGGTGATCATCCCGCCGACCGGCAACGAGACCATCGCGATGCTGAAGGACACCTCGCTGGTGGCCTTCGTGCCGGTCTCCACCGAGCTGTTCTTCCAGCTCCGGGGCGTCGGCACCCGGACCTTCCAGGTCTTCCCGATGTACGTGGCGGCCTGCCTGTGGTACCTGCTGCTCACCAGCGTGCTGCTGGTCGGGCAGTACTACCTGGAACGGCACTTCTCCCGGGGCGTCGGTCGCAGCGCGCGGGCGAAGACGAAGCTGCGCGGGATGACCGCCGAGACCGGCGGCCGGACCGGAGGGGTGGTCAAGGGTGACTGAGGTGACCGCGAAGCAGTCCGACGGGGCCGGCGGCGACGGTGTCCCGGCCTCGGCCGGCACGGCGACCGGGGCATCGGCCGGCACGGCCACCGACCTGATGGTCCGGGCCGAGCAGGTGCACAAGTCGTTCGGGTCGGTCGAGGTGCTCAAGGGCATCGACCTGGAGGTGCGCTCGGGCGAGGTGTGCTGTCTGCTCGGCCCGTCCGGCTCCGGGAAGTCCACCTTCCTGCGCTGCATCAACCACCTGGAGAAGATCAACGCCGGCCGGATCTGGGTGGACGGCGAACTGATCGGCTACCGGGAACGCGGCGGCAAGCTGCACGAGATGCGGGAGAAGGAGGTCGCCGCCCAGCGCCAGGCCATCGGCATGGTGTTCCAACGGTTCAACCTCTTCCCGCACATGACCGTCCTGGAGAACGTCGTCGAGGCGCCGGTGCTGCTCGGCCGGGAGAAGAAGGCGGCGGCCCGGGAACGTGCCGCCGCGCTGCTGGACCGGGTCGGCCTCAGCGACAAGCTCGGCAACTACCCCGGCCAGCTCTCCGGCGGCCAGCAGCAGCGGGTCGCCATCGCCCGGGCGCTGGCCATGCGGCCGAAGCTGATGCTTTTCGACGAGCCGACCAGCGCGCTCGACCCGGAACTGGTCGGCGAGGTGCTCGACGTGATGAAGGACCTGGCCCGCGACGGCATGACGATGATCGTGGTCACCCACGAGATCGGCTTCGCCCGGGAGGTCGGCGACTCGCTGGTCTTCATGGACGGCGGGGTCGTGGTGGAGTCCGGTCCGCCCCGGGAGGTGCTGGCCAACCCCCGGCACAGCCGTACCCGGGACTTCCTGGCCCGGGTGCTGTGACGCCGGGTGCCGCGGCGGGAACCGACCGCCGCGGCACCCGCAGCACGCGGCGGGCCGGTCGCACCGGGCGCTGTCGGGGGTACGGACTAGAGTCGCGTGCGTGACAGCTACGACCCCCCGCCTGCTCCTCGTCGACGGCCACTCCCTGGCCTACCGGGCCTTCTTCGCCCTGCCGGTGGAGAACTTCTCCACCACGACCGGGCAGCCGACAAACGCGGTCTACGGCTTCACCTCGATGCTGATCAACGTGCTCCGCGACGAGCAGCCCACCCACCTCGCGGTCGCCTTCGACGTCTCCCGCCGGTCCTTCCGCACCGAGAAGTACGCCGAGTACAAGGCCGGCCGGTCGGAGACCCCGGCCGACTTCGTCGGCCAGGTCAGCCTGGTCAAGGAGGTCCTCGCCGCGCTGCGCGTCCCGGTGGTCGAGAAGGAGGGGTACGAGGCCGACGACGTCATCGCCACCCTCGCCTGCCAGGCCCGCGACCAGGGCATGTCGGTGCTGATCTCCACCGGCGACCGGGACGCCTTCCAGCTCGTCGACGACAAGATCACCGTGCTCTACCCCCGTAAGGGCGTCTCCGACCTGGCCCGGATGGACGCCGACGCGGTCGAGGCGAAGTACGGCGTCCCCCCGCAGCGCTACCGGGACCTCGCCGCGCTGGTCGGCGAGACCAGCGACAACCTCCCCGGCGTGCCCGGCGTCGGCCCGAAGACCGCCGCCAAGTGGATCAACCTGTACGGCGGGGTGGAGGGGGTCGTCGCGCAGGCCGACCAGATCAAGGGCAAGGCCGGCGACAGCCTGCGGGAGCGGCTCGCCGACGTGCTCCGCAACTACGACCTGAACCGCCTGGTCGCCGACCTCGACCTGCCGCTGCGGGCCGAGGACACCCGCTGGACCGGCTGGGACCGGGAGGCCGTGCACCAGGTCTTCGACACGCTCCAGTTCCGCATCCTGCGGGACCGGCTCTACCAGTACCTCGAGGCGGTCGAGCCGGAGGCCGAGGCCGGCTTCGAGCTGACCGGCGAGGTGCTCACCGAGCCGGGTGCCCTGGCGCGGTGGCTGGCCGACCACGCGTCGACCGACACGCCGGTCGGGTTGGCGGTCAAGCTCGACACCGGTCCGAACCGCCGGCACACCGCCTCCGTCCTCGGGCTGGCCCTGGCCACCGGGACGGGCGCGGCGGCCTGGTGCGACCCGGCGAAGCTGGGCACCGAGGACGAGTCGGCGCTGGCGGCCTGGCTGACCGACGCCGAGCGGCCGAAGGTGCTGCACGACAGCAAGCCCGCCGTGCTGGCCCTCGCCGCGCACGGCTGGACCCTGGCCGGCATCCACCGGGACACCCAGATCGCCGCCTACCTGGCCCGCCCCGACCAGCGTTCGTACGACCTGACCGACCTGGCGCTGCGCTACCTACACCGGGAACTGCGGGTGGACGCCCCGGAGTCCGGCCAGCTCACCCTGGAGGGGTTCGGCGACGACGGTCAGGCCGAACAGAACCTCATGCTCCACGCCCGGGCCACCCTGGACCTGGCCGAGGCGATCGACGCCGAGCTGTCCCGCGACGGCGAGCAGTCCGCCCGGCTGATGGCCGGGGTGGAGTTGCCGCTGATGCGGGTGCTGGCCGCGATGGAACGGATCGGCATCGCCGCCGACACCGACTACCTGCACGAGCTGGAGGCGCACTTCGCCGGTGAGGTGAAGGGCGCCGCGCAGGCCGCGTACGCCGAGATCGGGCGGGAGTTCAACCTCGGGTCGCCGAAGCAGCTCCAGGAGATCCTCTTCGGTGAGCTGGGCCTGCCCAAGACCAAGAAGATCAAGACCGGGTACACCACCGACGCGGACGCCCTCGGGTGGCTCTTCGCGCAGACCCAGCACCCGGTCCTGGCCCACCTGCTGCGGCACCGGGACGTCGCCAAGCTCAAGGTGACCGTCGACGGCCTGCTCAAGGCGGTCTCCGACGACGGGCGTATCCACACCACCTTCAACCAGACGGTGGCCGCGACCGGCCGGCTCTCCTCCACCGAGCCCAACCTCCAGAACATCCCGATCCGCACCGAGGAAGGACGGCGGATCCGCCGGGCGTTCGTCGTCGGCGAGGGGTACGACTGCCTGCTCACCGCCGACTACAGCCAGATCGAGATGCGGATCATGGCGCATCTGTCCTCGGACGAGAAGCTGATCGACGCGTTCAACTCCGGGGCCGACTTCCACGCCGTCACCGCCTCGTCCGTGTTCGGCGTGCCGGTCGGGGAGGTCACCGCCGACCAGCGGCGCAAGATCAAGGCGATGAACTACGGCCTGGCGTACGGGCTCAGCGCATTCGGCCTCGCCCAGCAGCTCGGCATCAGCGCCGAGGAGGCCCGGAGCCTGATGGAGGACTACTTCGCCGGGTTCGGCGGGGTGCGCGACTACCTGCGCACGGTGGTCGACAAGGCCCGCCAGGACGGCTACACCTCCACCGTCCTCGGTCGTCGCCGCTACCTGCCCGACCTGGTCAGCGACAACCGGCAGCGCCGGGAGATGGCCGAGCGGATGGCGCTCAACGCCCCGATCCAGGGTTCCGCGGCCGACATCATCAAGCTCGCCATGCTGCACGTCGACACGGCGCTGCGCGACGCCGGACTGCGCTCGCGGATGCTGTTGCAGGTGCACGACGAACTGGTCTTCGAGGTGGCCCCGGGGGAGCGGGAGGCGCTGGAGGCGCTGGTCCGGCGCGAGATGGGCGGGGCGTACCCGCTCTCGGTGCCGTTGGAGGTGTCCGTGGGCGACGGGCGGGACTGGAACAGCGCCGGCCACTGACCGCGGTCCTGGTCCCGCGCACCTCGACCGTGCGTCGATCATGGAGTTCGAGTGCCGCACAAAACGCCGTCATCGCCACCGACCGGGCACCATGACTCCATGATCGACGGGGTATGGGTGTCGCGAGCGTGGGTGGGTGGGTGGGGTTCCGGGCAGCCCGGCCCGCTCCGGGCGGTCAGGCTTGGTCCCTGCGCGGGCCGGGCTGCCCGGAACCCCTGACGTGGTCCGGGTGGGTGACCAGTAGCCGGGCGGCCCGCACTCTGACCCGGTTCTGGTCGTGGCTACCTGACCCGGTCCTGGTCGTGGCTAGCGGGACGGGCCGCGGCGGGATGGGGGCGGGGCGCCGTGGCGCTCCAGGGCACGGCGGGAGGGGCCGCCGGGCGGCGGCAGCGGCGCCTTGAGCGGGTCGTGGCCCCAGTTCATCAACGAGTACCGCCACTTCGTGTCGCGGACGTCGCCGGACGGGCGCTGGGCCATGTGCCGGTGGACGTACCCGACGACCTTGCGCATGTGCTTGAAGTCGGCGGCGGAGAGTTCCGCGCGCTTGCGGCGCAGCAGGTCGACGATCTTCCGGCCGGACTCGTGCCCCACCGACTCGCCGCTCTGCTTGCCCTTCCTGCGCCAGCCGACGTGCTGGGACTCCTCCGTCTCCAGCCACTTCGACAGCTCGCCGGGTTTCATGTTCACCGCGTCGGTGAACTCCCGGTAGGTGTCCCGGTCCTGTTCATCGTTCTTCATGGCGCAACGCCTCCGGCTTGTGCGCGACGTCCCGGCCCGAGTCGTCGTTGCGGATGCGGTACTGCGGGTGCTCCGGGGACGCGTTCACCGCGTGTCCCCGCACGTGCGTCCGGTCGGTCAGTTTCTCCTTGACCACGCCGTGAGCCCGGCCGCTGTGGCTGGCCCAGGAGACGTGGTCGCCCTCGCGGAACTCCCTGTCGGCCATGCCCGCGGGTACCCGCCGGCGGTGCCCGGAAACCGGGCGCTGCCGCATCGGATCCGGACAGCGGGGGCCAGGTGATGTCGGGACGGGCTCGCCGCTGACCGGGGGAGCGTGACCCCGGACGGGGTGACCCGGACGGACAGCGGGTGCGACGTCAGCGGGTGATCTCGGCGACCGGCAGCTTGATGTCGAACGGCTCGGCCAGCTCGACCAGGTCCGCGCTCTCGGCGACCAGCTCGTACTGGCGTTCACCGCCCGGCCCGATCCGGTCGCCGATCCGGTACGCGTACAGGTGCACCGGGTCCTGTTCGATGCGCCAGTAGTACGGGATGCCGGCGGCGGCGTACTCGCCCGGCTTGGCGAACCGGTCGACGCGGCGGGTGCCCGGGGAGACCACTTCGACGGCGAGGACGACGTCCTCAGGACGTAGCAGGGACTGGTCGGCGGCGATGCCGGCCCGGTGCAGCAGAACGTCCGGCTGACGGCTGGTGTTGGCGTTCAGTGCCACCCCGACCGCCAGGGTGGCCCGTAGGTGTTCTGGTGCGTGGTCGGCCAGCCAGCGGCAGAGCAGGAACGAGATGCTCTGGTGGTCCAGGGTGGGGGAGGGTGTCACCTGGATGACTCCGTCGACGAGTTCGACGCGGGGGGCGTCGTCCGGCAGGGCGAGGAGGTCCGCCAGCGTGTAGTCGGCACGCTGCTGCCGCATCGGATCCGGACACCAAGGGCCAGGTGATGTCGGGACGGGCTCGGCGCTCACCGGGTGAGCGTAACCCTGGCTGGGGCGGTGCGGGCCGGACAGCGGGTGCGACGGCGACGTCAGGTGGTGGGCTTCTCGGCGACGAAGATGGCGGTGCCGGGGAAGAGCCGGCCGCGCAGCGGGCTCCACTGGCCCCAGATCCCCTCGTGTCCCTCCGGCCACTCCGGTTCGACGAGGTCGAGCAGGCGGAACCCGGCACCGACCAGCTCCCGGATCCGGTCGCCGAGGGTGCGGTGCTGCTCGACGTAGGTGGCGACGCCGTGCTCGTCCTGCTCCACGTAGGGGGAGCGGTCGAAGTAGGAGTGGACGGCGGTCAGCCCGCCCTCCCCGGGGTCGTCGTAGAAGATCCAGCGCATCGGATGGGTGACCGAGAAGACCCACCGGCCGCCGGGCCGCAGCACCCGGGCGACCTCGCGCATCACCGCCGCCGAGTCGGCCACGAAGGGGACCGCGCCGAACGCCGTGCAGACCGTGTCGAAGGCCGCGTCGGCGAAGGGGAGGGCGAGCGCGTCGGCCTGCACCAGCGGGACGCGTACCCCGGTGCGGTCGGCGGCCCGGGCGGCGTGCCGCAGCATGCCGGCGGAGAGGTCCAGGGCGACCGGCGTGGCCCCCTGGGCGGCCAGCCACCGGGCGGCGGCCGCGGCTCCGCTGCCGAGTTCCAGGATCCGCCGACCGGCGAGGTCGCCGAGCAGGCGGGCGTCGGCCTCGCGCAGTCCCTCCGGGCACCAGACGAAGTCCACCTCGCCGAGGAAGTGGCCGTGTTCGGCCTGGTAGTCGTCGGCGTCGGCGTCCCACCAGCGGCGGTTGGCCCGGCGCGCCTCGGCGTCGCCGACCCGGCGGCGCAGCACCCGGTTGTCGTCGTTCACGCCATCACGCTAGGCCCCGTCCGGTGGGTCGGCGGCGGCGGTGTGCGGGGACGGCTGTGACGCGTGTTACACAAGTGGTGGATTGCGGGCGATTCTTCGGCTTTCGCAGCTGACGCGCCCCGCAGAGGGCGGGAGGGCTTGCACGCTGTGGTAATGCACCCGGTAGGCTAGAGGATGCGCTCGCGGATCGTGTGTCTCGGCAGGGAGCAGGCGCGCGGTCAACGGAGCCACATCATGATCTCATTTGGCGATCGTTCGGTGTGCCCGGAGGCGGATCCGCTGGCGCGAACAGGTCACTGCGACACAAGCCTGCTGTGACAAACCATCCGACCGGAGCAACCGCCCACATGACGAGCAGCATCGAGGCCCCCTCGAGCGCCACCCGGGTCACCCACGACGATCTCGGTTCCGAGGAGGCTTTCCTCGCCGCGATCGACGAGACCATCAAGTACTTCAACGACGGCGACATTGTCGAAGGCACCGTCGTCAAGGTCGATCGGGACGAGGTCCTGCTCGACATCGGCTACAAGACCGAGGGTGTCATCCCCTCTCGGGAGTTGTCGATCAAGCACGACGTGGACCCGGCCGAGGTGGTGTCGGTTGGTGACCACATCGAGGCCCTCGTCCTCCAGAAGGAGGACAAGGAGGGGCGTCTGATCCTCTCGAAGAAGCGGGCGCAGTACGAGCGGGCCTGGGGCACGATCGAGAAGATCAAGGACGAGGACGGTGTCGTCCGCGGCTCGGTCATCGAGGTGGTCAAGGGCGGCCTCATCCTCGACATCGGGCTGCGTGGCTTCCTGCCCGCCTCCCTGGTCGAGATGCGTCGGGTGCGCGACCTCCAGCCGTACGTCGGCCGGGAGCTCGAGGCCAAGATCATCGAGCTGGACAAGAACCGCAACAACGTGGTCCTGTCCCGCCGGGCCTGGCTCGAGCAGACCCAGTCCGAGGTGCGTACCGAGTTCCTCAACAAGCTCCAGAAGGGGCAGGTCCGCAAGGGCGTCGTCTCCTCGATCGTCAACTTCGGCGCGTTCGTCGACCTCGGCGGCGTGGACGGTCTGGTGCACGTCTCCGAGCTGTCCTGGAAGCACATCGACCACCCGTCCGAGGTCGTCGAGGTGGGCCAGGAGGTCGAGGTCGAGGTTCTGGACGTCGACCTGGACCGCGAGCGGGTCTCGCTGTCGCTGAAGGCGACCCAGGAGGACCCGTGGCGTCAGTTCGCCCGCACCCACGCGATCCAGCAGATCGTGCCGGGTAAGGTCACCAAGCTGGTGCCGTTCGGTGCGTTCGTCCGGGTGGACGACGGCATCGAGGGTCTGGTCCACATCTCCGAGCTGGCCGAGCGCCACGTCGAGATCCCGGAGCAGGTCGTCCAGGTCGGCTCCGAGGTCATGGTCAAGGTCATCGACATCGACCTCGAGCGGCGGCGGATCTCGCTCTCGCTCAAGCAGGCCAACGAGGGCTTCGTCGAGGGCGAGGAGCACTTCGACCCGACCCTCTACGGCATGGCCGCGACCTACGACGCCGAGGGCAACTACATCTACCCGGAGGGCTTCGACCCGGAGACGGGCGAGTGGCTCGAGGGGTACGACAAGCAGCGCGAGACCTGGGAGAACCAGTACGCCGAGGCCCGTCAGCGCTGGGAGGCGCACACCAAGCAGGTGCAGAACTCCCGCGCCGCCGACGCCGAGGCCGCTGCCAACCCGGCCCCCCCGGTCACCGGCGGCACCACCTCCTCGACCAGCCCGGCCCCGAGCCGGCAGACCGAGGAGCCGTCCGGCACCCTGGCCACCGACGAGGCGCTCGCCGCACTGCGGGAGAAGCTCGCCGGCGGCAAGTGATCCACAGGCACCACCCGAAGGCCCCGTCCCCGGCTCCCCACGGCGGACGGGGCCTTCCCCTGTACGGACCCTCCGGTTGGCAGGGCGGGGGCGATCGGGTTCACTGGTGCGGTGTTGAGGGTGGGCCTGACCGGAGGCATCGGTTCCGGTAAGAGCGCGGTGGCGGCGCGTCTCGCGCAACTCGGCGCGGTGGTCGTCGACTCGGACCGGATCGCCCGCGAGGTGGTCGCCCCCGGAAGCGAGGGGCTCGCCGAGATCGTCACCACCTTCGGCGCGGGGGTGCTCGCCCCCGACGGATCCCTCGACCGACCGGCCCTCGGGGCACTGGTCTTCGGCGACGAGGCGGCACGCCGTCGGCTGGAGGCGATCACCCACCCCCGGGTCCGGGCCCGTTCCGCCGAACTGGCCGCCGCCGCGCCGCCGGACGCGGTCGTGGTCAACGACGTACCGCTGCTGGTGGAGGTCGGGCTCGCCCCGACGTACCACCTCGTGGTGGTGGTGCAGACGGCACCGGAGATCCGGCTGGCCCGGCTGTCCCGGGACCGGGGGATGAGCCGCGCCGAGGCCGAGCGGCGGATCGCCGCGCAGACCGACGACGTGCGCCGCCGGGCCGCCGCCGACGTGGTGCTCGCCAACGACGCCACCCTCGACGACCTGCACGCCGCAGTCGACGCGCTCTGGCACGAGCGACTCCTGCCGTACGAGGAGAACCTGCGCGAACAGCGGGTGGTACGGACCCGGCAGGTCCGGCTCGCCGAGCCGGATGCGACCTGGCCGCAGCAGTACGAGCGCCTCGCCGCCCGGATCCGGCACGCGCTGGCCCCCGTGGACGTACGGGTCGACCACATCGGCTCGACCTCGATCCCGGGTCTGCCCGCCAAGGACGTCATCGACGTCCAACTCGCCGTGCCCTCGCTCGACGAGGCGGACGGGGTGCTCGCCGAGCGGCTCGCTGCCGCCGGGTTTCCGCGCTTCCCCGGTCAGTGGTGGGACAGCCCCCGCACTCCGGGCGGAGAGTCCTGGCCGAAACGGTTGCACGGTAGCGCCGATCCCGGTCGGCCGGTCCACCTGCACGTCCGGGAGACCGACTCACCGGGCTGGCGGTACGCGCTGCTGATGCGTGACCACCTCCGCGCGGACCCGGAACAGCGGGCCGCGTACCTGGCGATGAAGCGCGCCGTGGCGGCGGCGACCCCGGACAGCGTCGGGTACGCGTTGGCCAAGGAACCGTGGTTCGACGAGGAGCAGGTCCGCGCCGAGGAGTGGGCCGCCCGCACCGGCTGGCGTCCCTGACGCCCGACGGCCGGCGTCGTGCCGGCGGGAGGGAAGGATCAGCGGGCCGACGGCCGGGGCGCCGGCTTCGGGACCGGGATCGAGGGCAGCCGGGGCACCGGCGCCTGCACCAGGTCGAGTTGGGCCCACGCGCCCGCTCCGGTCCGCAGTTCCAGCCGGCGCAGCACACCGGACCGGTCGAGCCAGTACCGCAGCGCGTGTCCTGCGGTGCGCACCTCGACGACGTCCACCGGCCGCTTGCCGGTGCTGTCCCGGCGTAGCCAGGTGGCCCGGTCCGGGCCTGGTGGCTCCCGGCCGGCCCGCAGCGCCGATCCGACCAGCCGGTCCAGCTCACCCGGGCCGGCCCGGACCCGCTCCCAGCGCGCGTCGTCCGGCGGTGGCAGCGGTGGCCGGGCGTCGGGGGCCTCGTCCCCGACCGGCAGCCGCGTCCGGGTCACGCCCGACCGGTCGTGGCGGGCCACGGTCCGCTGTTCCGGCGCGTCGAGGTCGGTCGTGGCGAGGTAGGCGACCTGCCCGCGCCAGTCCAGCCAGCCGCCGCCGCGCAGGTTCGCGCCGGTGTCGGTGGGAACGGCCAGGACGAGCGCGGTACCACCGAGGGCCCGGTTCCGGGCGGGCATCCGGGCCAGCCGCTCCGCCTCCTCCCGGGTCAGGTCCCGGGGCAGCCCGGGGGCGCCGCCGAGGGCGGCCACCGGGTGCAGCGGCGGGCGGTGCGACCGGTCCAGGTCCAACTCCACCGGTACGGCGCCGGGCAGCCGGGCGGCCAGCCGGTGCAGTCGGGCGTCCCGGTCCACCCAGTAGCGCCACCCGTCGTCGGCCAAGGGGCGGGGGGTGCCGGCGGCGGGTAGCGGGGTGGAAGTGCCGCCGGCGGGGGTGGCGGTCGGGGCCGGGATCGTGGCGACGGTGCCGCCGGCAGGGGTGGCGGTCGGGGCCGTGGCGACGGTGCCGCCGGCAGGGGTGGCGGTGGCGGTCGGGGTCGTGGGAACCGTGCCGCCGGCAGTGTTGGCGGTCGGGGCCGGGGTCGTGGCCATGCGGAACACGTCCACCGGGGTGCGGCCGACGGTGTCCCGGGCCACCCAGCGGGCGCCCCCGAGCCGGGCCACCGGGTCGGGCCGGTCGGCCGACAGCGCGAACAGCAGGTCGAGGAGGGCGGCCAGTGCGGGCCGGTCCGGCAGGTCGCGGATCCGCCAGTTGTCGGCCGGGGGCAGCAGCGGCGGGACAGCCGGGGTGAGCACCGCTGCCGGATCGGGGCGGACCGCCACGACGCCGGGGGTGGCCTGCACCAGACCGCGCAGCGGACCCGCTCCCGGGCCACCGACGTCGAGGTAGACCAACGGCCGGGTCCAGTCGACCCAGCCGACCGCCTCGACGCGGTCGCCGCCCTGGCCGACGGTGGCCCGCAGCCGGGCCCGTCCGTCCCGGTAGTTGGTGACCCGGACGGCGGCCAGCCGCTCGGCCTCGGTGACGGTGAGCGCACGGGCCGGGTCCGGCGGGTCGGGTCGCCAGCTGAGCAGCCCGGCGACCAGGGCTGCGGCGGTGACGAGGGCCACCGCGCCGAGCCCGACCAGGAGGGTGCGCCGCCGGGGTGCCCGGTCGCCGCCGGCCGGCCCGGCGAGATCCGTCCGGGCGGGGCCGTCCCGGTCGCCGGGAGCGTCGGGATCGACGTCGCCGGGGTCGTCCGGACCCGTGTCGTCGGTCCGTTTCGCCTCGCCGGGAGCGTCCGGATCCGCCTCGCCGGGAGCGTCCGGATCCGCCTCGCCGGGAGCGTCCGGATCCGCCTCGCCCGGAACGTCCGGACCCGCGTCGCCGGGGACGTTCGGATCCGCGTCGCCCGGGGCGGGCGCGGGCCCGGATCCCGGGGCGGGCGATGTCTCCACGAGTGGTTGAACGCCTCGACCGGGCTGGGGTGACGAGCAGGGCGCTCGCGGCGGCCGGTCTGCGCGCTCGGCGCGACCGCGTCCGGGGGCGCACGCCGGTCGACCCGGGTGCCGCGACCCCTGCGCCGGGCGGGTCGGCCGACGAGGGCCGGGCCCCGGCCCGGTCGGCCGCCGCGAGCGGCCTACGGTGCACACCTTAGCGTGGTGAGATGTAGCCCACAATCAGAATATCGAAGCTGGTCAGGGCACCTCCCGTGGTACGGGTCGGAGTGTCAGACCGGCGGCGTACCGTGGGGGTCATGGCGCTCGACATCCCCCGTCTCGACGGACGTTTCCAGGTCGTCAGCGAGTTCCAGCCGGCCGGCGACCAGCCCGCCGCCATCGACGACCTGGAGCGGCGCGTCCGCCGGGGCGACCGGAACACCGTGCTGCTCGGCGCGACCGGCACCGGCAAGAGCGCCACCACCGCCTGGCTGGTCGAGCGGCTGCAACGGCCGACCCTGGTCCTCGCCCCCAACAAGACCCTCTGTGCCCAGCTGGCCAAGGAGTTCAGCGAGCTGCTCCCGCACAACGCGGTCGAGTACTTCGTCTCCTACTACGACTACTACCAGCCCGAGGCGTACATCCCGCAGACCGACACCTACATCGAGAAGGACTCCTCGATCAACGAGGAGGTCGAGCGGCTGCGCCACTCGGCGACGATGTCCCTGCTCACCCGTCGGGACGTGATCGTGGTGGCCACGGTCTCGGCGATCTACGGCCTGGGCACCCCGGAGGAGTACCTCGACCAGGCCGTCCGGGTCACCGTGGGGCAGGAGGTCGACCGTGACCGGCTCCTGCGGCATCTGGTCGAGATCCAGTACACCCGCAACGACATGGCCTTCCAGCGGGGCACGTTCCGGGTCCGGGGCGACACGCTGGAGATCATCCCGGCGTACGAGGAGATGGCGCTGCGGATCGAGCTCTTCGGCGACGAGGTGGAGAAGCTCTACTACCTCAACCCGGTCACCGGCGACGTGGTGCGTGAGGTACCCCAGTTCCTGATCTTCCCGGCCTCGCACTACGCCGCCGGCGCGGAGCGGATGGAGCGGGCCATCGGCGACATCGAGGCGGAGCTGGCCGAGCGTCTCGCCGAGCTGGACCGGCAGGGCAAGCTGCTGGAGGCGCAGCGGCTGCGGATGCGCACCACCTACGACATCGAGATGATGCGGCAGGTCGGCTTCTGCTCCGGCATCGAGAACTACTCCATGCACATCGACGGCCGGCTGCCGGGGAGCCCGCCGCACTGCCTGCTCGACTACTTCCCCGACGACTTCCTCACCGTCGTCGACGAGTCGCACGTGACGATCCCGCAGATCGGCGGCATGTACGAGGGCGACGCCTCGCGCAAGCGGATGCTGATCGACCACGGCTTCCGGCTGCCCAGCGCGGCCGACAACCGGCCGCTGCGCTTCGACGAGTTCCTGGAGCGGGTGGGCCAGATGGTGTTCCTCTCCGCCACCCCGGGCCCCTGGGAGATGGAGCAGGCGCAGGGCGAGTACGTCGAGCAGGTGATCCGCCCGACCGGCCTGGTCGACCCGGAGGTCGTGGTCAAGCCCACCAAGGGGCAGATCGACGACCTGATGCACGAGATCCGGCTGCGGACCGAACGCGACGAGCGGGTGCTGGTCACCACGTTGACCAAGAAGATGGCCGAGGACCTCTCCGACTACCTCCTGGAGAACGGCATCCGGGTGCGCTACCTGCACTCCGAGGTCGACACGCTGCGCCGGGTGGAGCTGCTGCGCGAGCTGCGCAAGGGCGAGTACGACGTCCTGGTCGGCATCAACCTGCTCCGGGAGGGCCTCGACCTGCCCGAGGTGTCCCTGGTGGCGATCCTCGACGCCGACAAGGAGGGCTTCCTGCGCAGCGGCCGGTCGCTGATCCAGACCATCGGCCGGGCGGCCCGGAACGTCTCCGGCCAGGTGCACATGTACGCCGACAAGATCACCCCCTCGATGGCCGAGGCGATCGACGAGACCAACCGGCGGCGGGCCAAGCAGATCGCGCACAACGAGGCCCACGGGATCAGCCCCGAGCCGCTGCGCAAGAAGATCCACGACATCCTGGACGACATCTACCGTGAGGCGGAGGACACCGAGACCGACAACCGGGTCGGTGGCGCGGTGCGGCAGCTCTCCCGGGGCAAGGCCCCGGTCAAGGAGACCCGGAGCCGGGCCCGGACGACCGCCGGCCCCTCCCGGGAGGGCATGGCCCGCGCCGACCTGGCCCAGCTCATCCAGGAACTCAACGACCAGATGCTCGCCGCCGCCCGGGAGTTGCAGTTCGAGCTGGCCGCCCGCATCCGTGACGAGGTCGCCGAGCTAAAAAAGGAGCTGCGGGGGATGGACGCGGCCGGGGTGAAGTGACGTCCCGCTGACGGGCACGCGCTGGTTCGCCATCTCCGACACCGACCACGGATCGCGGGGCCACACCGCACCGGACCCGGCCGGCACGGTGTGGCCCGTCGACACCTGCCGCCCCTGACCGGGGGCGACGTGCCTCCACCACCCGTTGTTGCTCTCTGTGAGCAGGGTATTGCGTCGGGTGGTGACCCCCCGTAGTCTCCGACGGTGGGAGGCCGGATGCCGCTGCCAACGAGTCCCGTAATCCGCCGGGCGCGCCTGGGCGCGGAGCTGCGCCAGCTCCGTCGTCAGGCGGCCCTCACGCTCGACCAGGTCTGCGAACGGCTCGGCTGGGCCTCCACCTCCAAACTGTCCCGCATCGAGCTGGGGCAGAGCCGTCCCGACCTGGCCGACGTCTTCGACCTGCTCGACGTCTACGAGGTCCCGGTGGCGCAGCGGGAGGCGCTGATCGTCATCGCCCGGGACGCCGCGACCAACCGGAGCTGGTGGAAGGCCCTCGGCGAGATGGGGGACCGGCAACGCACCTACGCCGAGCTGGAAGCGGGCGCGGCCACCATCTTCGAGTACCAGCCCGCCGTGGTGCCGGGTCTGCTCCAGACCCGGGCGTACGCGCGGCTGCGGGTGACCGCCGGCCGGCTCCTCGATCCGGGGATCGACGTGGAGGCGGACACCCGGGCGCGGTCGGCCCGGCAGGACGTGCTGCACCGGGCGGACGCGCCCCGGTACACCGCTGTCCTCGACGAGGCCGTGCTCAACGGGGCTGGTGTCCCGGCCCCGGTGTGGCGGGACCAGGTGCGGCATCTGGTGACGACGGCACGACGGGCTAACGTGACGATCCGGGTCCTGCCCCGGGGGGTCCCGGTGGCCGGGAGCGTGATGCACCCGCTCACGCCGTTCTCCTGCTACGCGTTCCCGGACCCGGCCGATCCCCGCACGGTGGTGCTGGAGGCGCTCACCACCGACCTGCGGTTGACCGCCGAGCCGGACGTCCGCCGCTACGAGCAGCTCGCCGGCTGGCTGCTCGACGCGGCCCTCTCCGCTGCCGACACGATCGAGCTGCTCGCCGGGCACGTCACCGAGGAGTGAGCCGGCCCGGTGGGCCGTCCCGCCGCCGGTCAGGCGTACCGGTGGAAGCCGCCCTCCGAGTCGATGACCTGACCGGTGATCCAGCGGGCCTCGGGTGAGCAGAGGAAGGCCACCAGCCGCGCCGCGTCGTCGGGGGTGCCCCAGCGCCCGCCGGGGAAGTGGCGGGCCACGGCGGCGTGCACCTCGGGTGGCGCGTAGCCGGTGTCGGTGGGGCCGGGGTTCACGCAGTTGACGGTGATGCCCCGGGGCATCAGCAGCGGTGCGAGCTGGGTGGTCAGGTTCTCCACCGCGGCCTTGCTCGCCGCGTACGCCAACTCGTCCGGCATCGGACCGAGCCGCTGCCCGCTGGAGAAGAGCAGCAGCCGACCGCCCTCGCCCGCGGTGAACGCGGCGGCGAAGGCCTCGGCCAACAGCAGGGTGGCCCGGACGTTGACCAGCAGGTGCCGGTCGATCTCGTCCGCCGCCAGGGTGCCGAGCGGGGTGCGGGTGGAGTAGGCGTGCACCGCCACCACCGCGTCCAGTCGGCCGTACCGTCGGACCGCCTCGGCCACCAGATCGGCCGGCGCGGCCGGATCGAGCAGGTCGGCGGTGACGTACCGGGCGCGCCCGTCCAGGTCGCTGAGGAGGGCCGGTACGCCCTGCGGGTCGCCGCCGTACGGCTGGGCGTCGTCGTAGCGGGGCAGGCCGGTGAGCAGCAGCCGGTGACCGGCCGCCGCGAGGGTCCGGGCGACCGCCGCGCCGATGCCGACGCCCCGGCTGACCCCGGTCACCAGGGCCACCCGATCAGTCATGTCCGCCAGCCAAGCACAGGCCGCCGGACGGACGCGATCGGGTTTCACCCCGGGCCCGTCCGCCCCGGCCGGCGCCCCGACGGCCCGACGTCGTCGTCAGTGTCGGAGAAGCCCGGCAACGAGGGGGCATGCCCCCGGCCGGTGCCCCGACGGCCCGACGTCGTCGTCAAGCCGGCACGTCGACGAAGTGCTCGACCCGGGGCGGGCCGGCGAAGTGCGGCCCGATCAGGGCCCGCCACCGCTCGAACCGCTCGGTGCCCCGGAACTCGCGTTCGTGGGCCTCGACGGAGTCCCACTCGACGAGCAGCACGAACCGTGACGGGGACTCGATCCCCCGGGTCATCCGCACCGAACGGCAGCCGGGGGTGCCGGCGAGGATCGGGTGACCCTGGGCGTACGCGGCGGCGAACGCGTCCTCGTGTCCGGGCAGTACGTCGATGAGCGCGACCTCAAGCACCATGTCCCGCAGCCTGCCATGTCGGTGGTCGACGTCGGGCGGGGGTGGGGTCCCGTCCCACGCCGGCGGGGGTCGGCCGGTGTGCGCTCGGCTTCCGTCGGGTCGGACGGCACCGGCGTCCGCCAGTAACACCTAGCCTCCTAGGATGCGCTGCGCGGTGTGCCGCCCCTTCCTTGCGCCCGGCCAACCACAACGAACAGCCGGAACACTGTCCACTGCGGTTCGGGAGTGACGATCCGGTGACAGGCAAGGGAACGTGACGTGGTCGGCATTCGTCGCCTCGGGAGGTGCGCGGGGAGGCGTGGATGGTGAACAATGACCGCCGAGGAGGGGAGTATCCCTCACGATGGTGTCGTCAGCACGGTCGAACGTCCCCCGGACGGTCGACCCGGCGCCATCGGTCATCGCTGCGTTCGCGGAGCGGTGGCGGGAGAGACCTCCGACAGTCACCAGAGTCAGCGTCGCCGGCACACCGAGCCTTGGGCTGTTCCTGTTCCACAGGGTTGCGGTGTGCCGGTCGCTGTGTGCCTGCCGGAGGATAAGCTGTGAACGTGTCCGGACTGGTCTGGGCCGTGACCCTGATCGCGTTGACCGCGATCCTGGTCTTCGACCTCTTGGTTATCGGCCGTCGCCCCCATGAACCCAGTGTCCGCGAGTCCAGCCTCTGGGTGGGATTCTACGTCGGCTTGGCCCTGCTCTTCGGCGTCGGTCTGTGGTTCTTCGGCGGCGGCAAGGTCGCCGGCGAGTTCTACACCGGCTGGCTCACCGAGTACAGCCTCTCGGTGGACAATCTCTTCGTCTTCGTGATCATCATGGCCCGGTTCGCGGTGCCCCGGCAGTACCAGCAGAAGGTGCTGTTGATCGGCATCGTGCTGGCACTGATCATGCGAGGCGCGTTCATCGCGGCCGGCGCGGCGTTGATCTCGCAGTTCACCTGGGTCTTCTACATCTTCGGCGCGTTCCTCATCTACACCGCGATCAACCTCGCCCGACAGGGTGAGCCCGACGAGGACGAGTTCACCGAGAACGTGCTGATCCGGTGGAGCCGGCGAGCGCTGCCCATCTCCCAGGGCTACGACGGCGCGAAGATGACCACGCGGGAGTACGGCAAGCGGCTCTTCACTCCGATGCTGATCGTCATGATCGCGATCGGCACCACCGACCTGATCTTCGCGCTGGACTCGATTCCGGCCATCTTCGGCATAACCCAGGAGCCGTACCTCGTCTTCACCGCGAACGTCTTCGCGTTGATGGGGCTCCGGCAGCTCTACTTCCTCCTCGGTGGCCTGCTCAACCGCCTGATCTACCTGAGCACCGGCCTGGCCGTGGTGCTCGGCTTCATCGGCGTCAAGTTGATGCTCGAGGCTCTCGCCGAGAACAACCTGCCGTTCCTCAACGGTGGCGAGCACGTCGGTTGGGCCCCGCACATCCCGATCTGGCTCTCGCTGACGGTCATCCTCGGCACGCTCGCCGTGGCCACCGTCGCCAGCCTGGTCAAGTCCTCCCGGGACCGCCGCCGCGAGCTGCTCGCCGTCAAGCACTGACCGGCGGCGCGACCCACCCCTTAACTCAACCGCACACGCGCCCTGCGGTGCGGTGCGGTGCGTGAGGGTGGAGGGCGCGGGGAGCGCGGGGCGGATGTCAGACGCGGTGGACGCCGACCAGGGTGGCGGTGCGGTCGTCGGGAAGGCGTTCCTCCAGCACCCGGCGGCGCTGGTAGCAGGCGTGCAGCATGCGGCGGTCGTCGCCGGGGCGCGGGAGGGCGCTGACGATGCCGACGTGGTGGATGCCGCGGCCGGGCCGGGCGAAGAAGTACAGGTCGCCGGGGCGTTCGGTGCCGAGTTCCACGGGGGTGGTCGCGGCGGCCTGGTCCCCGGCGTCGCGGGGCAGCCACACGCCGAAGCGTCGCCAGGCAAGGTGTACCAGGCCGGAGCAGTCGATCCCGGCGGGGGACGTGCCGCCCCAGATGTAGACGACGTCGAGGAGCCGTTCGGCGACGGCGAGCGCCTCGTCGGGGGCCGGGGGGCGGGTCGGCAGGGGCACGGTGTGCCGGTCGGGGAGCCAGAGCGGTTCGCGGTGGCCGGGGGCGTGTACCGGTCGCCAGCCGTCGACGGCCGGCCCGGCGGGGGTCAGCCGGGTGCCGAGGGCGACGCCGGGGATGCGGACGTCGCCGTGGGGGGTGGCGTACAGGGCGGTGACGGTGGCGTCGACGACCAGCGCGCCGGTGGGGGCCGGTGGCCCGACGACCGGCGGGCCGGTGGGGACCGGTGGAACGCTGGGCGCGGCGGTGAGCTGGCTCGTGGGCAGCCAACCGGGGTAGCCGCGTGGGTCGAGGTCGGCGGCAGCCTGTTCGACGGCGACGACCCGCACCCAGCCGGGCGGGCCCACCTCGGTAACCAGCACCTCCTCGCCGAGCAGGAGTTGGCTCAGGACGCAGTCGCCGACCTGCTGGTCGGTGTCCATGCCGGCGATCCAGGCGCCGGTGTCGACGTGTGTCCCGAGCGCGGGGGCGTCGATCGGGCGGACCGCCTCGGGGCAGCTCCAGAGGGTCGCCACGGCGACCTGGACGACGGCCCGCTGGCCGGCTCGCAGTTCCACGTGCACTCCCAGGCGTCGGGCGGTCGTCTGCGGTGACCTTATGAAAGATTCCGACAGCCATCAACCATGCTGCTGAATCTTTGCTTCATCGATGGCTTTCACGCCGAGGCCGGGGGCGTCGGGGAGCACCACGGTGGCGCCGTCGTACCGCAGACCGCCACGCACCGGCGACCAGGCCAGCCACCAGGCGGCGTCGAGGTCGGCCACGACGGTGGTGCCGTACGCGGCGACCAGGCTGGCGGCGGCGCCGACGCCGATCTGGCTCTCCATCATCGACCCGACGAGGGTGCCCACACCGTGCGCGGCGGCCAGCTCGAGCAGGGTACGGGCCGGCCGGAGCCCGCCGGCCTTGGCGAGTTTGACGTTGACCAGGTCGGCGGCGCGGCGGCGGATCACCTCGACCAGGTCGCGGGGCCCGAAGACGGACTCGTCGGCGAGGATCGGCACGTCCACCCGGTCGCTGACCCAGGCCAGTCCGTCCAGGTCCCATCCGGCGACGGGCTGTTCGACCAGTTCGACGTCGAGGCCGGCGTCCTCGATGCCGCGGATGACCCGGACCGCCTCCCGGGGGGTCCAGCCCTGGTTGGCGTCGAGGCGGATCCGCACCCCGGGACCCACCGCCGCGCGGACGGCGCGGACCCGGTCCAGGTCGCCGGCAGCGTCGGTGCCCACCTTGAGCTTGAGCACGGTGAAGCCGTCGGCCGTGCGCTGCCGGGCGGTGGCGGCCAGGTCGACCGCGTCCCCGGCGGAGACCGTGACGTCGGTGGGCACGCGCCGGCTGGTGCCGCCGAGCAACCGCACCAGGGGTACGCCGAGGCGGCGGGCGGCGAGGTCGTGCAGGGCGGTGTCGACGGCGGCCTTGGCCGCCTCGTTGCCGGCGACGGCGCGTTGGATCTCGGCGCAGCGGGCGTTGAGGTCGTCGGCGTCCCGCCCGGCGATCAGGGGTCCGAGAATCTCGTGGACGCAGGCGCGGGAGCCGTCGATGGAGGCGCCGGTGACCTGCCACACCTGCGGGGCCTCGCCGAACCCGGAGCGCCCCTCGTCGTCGACGATCTCGACCACGAGGGTCTCGACGGTGGTGGTGCGGCGCAGGGCGGTGACGAAGGGGGTGTGTAAGGGGGCGGAAAGCCGGTGGGTGCGTACCGCGGCGATCGTCATTGCGGCACCCTATACAGACGGACGCGCGGCAGGGGAGGCCGGATGAGGGTGCGGGACTGGGAACTGGTGGGCGCGCCGAACGCGCGGGACCTGGGTGGCCTGGTGGGCGCGGACGGGCGGCGGGTGCGGGCGGGTCAGCTGATCCGTACCCCGGCGTTGGGACGGCTGACCGACGAGGACCTGCCGGTGCTGGCGAAGCTCGCCCCGGCGTGTGTGGTCGACCTGCGGTACGCCGCGGAGATCGCGGAGGCCCCGCCGGACCGGCTGCCCGGTGAGCCGAGGGTGGCGCACCTGCCGGTGCACGACCCGGCGCACCCGGTCTTCACCTACGTCTCGGCGTTGTTGCTCGGGCACGACCTGGACGCGTACGGGGGGTTGGCGGAGCAGGGCACCCCGGCGGCGATGGCGGCGATCTACCGGTGGTTCGTGACGGGGGAGTCGGCACGGCGTGGGTTCGCGGCGGCGCTGCGGCTGGCGGCCGACCCGGCGAACCTGCCCCTGGTGTTCCACTGCTCGGCGGGCAAGGACCGGACGGGCTGGTTGGCGGTGGTGCTGTTGACCGTGCTGGGGGTGGACGAGGCGGCGATCCGGGAGGACTACCTGCGGCACAACGAGTTGACGGTGAGCCTGCGGGAGGTGCTGCTGGAGGCGATGCGGCGGCGTCGGCCGGGGCTGGACGCCGACGCGGTACGCCCGGTGCTGGAGGTGCGCCCGGAGTACCTGGACGCCGCCTACGACGAGGTGACGCGGGTGCACGGGTCGTTCGGGGTGTATCTCCGCGACGGCCTGGGGGCGACCGACGAGCTGGTCAGCGCGGTGCGGGCGAACCTGCTGGAGTGAGCCGGGCGACGAGGCCGGTGACGATGAGCGCCTGACCGAGGCAGTAGGTGCTCATCACCCACACCCCGTGGCCGGGCAGGTGGCCGACGTCGGCCAGGCCGGTGGCGATGATCAGGTCGGACAGGAGGAAGAGCGCGCCGCCGAGGGCGACGCGGGGGCCGTGTGCGGCGGCGGTGGTGGCCATGGTGGCCAGCGCGACGGCGTAGCCGGCGATGGGCAGGGCCAGTCCGGCGTCGGTGAGGCCGGGCCACATCCAGGCCAGGGCGGCGGTGGTGGCGACGGCGTACCCGATTCCGACGGCGACCAGCGGTGGGCGGCGCAGGGCCCGGGCGGCGCCGTGGCGGGTGAACGCGGTGATGTAGCAGAGGTGCGCGCCGAGGAAGAGCGCCATGCCGGTGAGGAACGCGGTGGTGCTGTCGACGAGCAGCGCGATGTCGCCGCCGGTGGAGAAGGCGAGCGCGGCGAGGAGCAGCCGGTCCGGTCGCCGGCCGTGGGCGGCGGCGACCAGCCAGAGGTACGCGGCGAGCGCCGGGATCAGCAGTGGTTTGGTGAGCAGGACGCCGAGGCGGTGGTCGGTGGCGACGGCGGTGAGGTTCGCCGCCGTCAGAACGGCGAAGACGAGCAGCGGCAGCCGGTGGTGGCGCATGGGGGCTCCTGGTGGGGGTGGGGAGCGTGGGCGGGTGGCCGCCGGGGGTGACGCCGGCCTCCGGGTCAGGGGGCGGGGCGCAGGTCGTGGCGGGCGGCCCAGACCCGGACGGAGACGTCGGCGAGGAGCCGGCACGCGTCGGGGTCGGTGAGGTCGGTGGTGGTGCAGACGGCGAGCACGTACGGGGGCGCGTCGTGGGGGAGGACCACGCCGACGCCGTGCCGGACGCCGGTGACCCAGCCGTTCTTGTGGGCGATGGGCACCCCGGCGGGGAGCCCGGCGGGAAGGTCCTCGCGGAACTCCTGGGCGCGGAGCACGTCGAGCATGGTGGCGCAGTTGGCCGGGGTGGCGATGGGGCCGGGGCGGGTGGCGCCGGTGGCGAGCGCGCCGAGCAGGGCGGCGAGGTCGGCGGCGGTGACCAGGTTGGTGATGCCGGCGGCGCGGGCGGTGTAGTCCTCGATGCCCCGCCCGGTGACGCTGTGCCGGGCCCCGGCGAGGGCCCAGACCTCGGCGACGGCGGGGAGGCCGACGTGGCCGAGGAGGATGTTGGTGGCGAGGTTGCTGGAGCGGACGATCATGCGTTCGGCGAGCCAGCGCAGCGTGGCGGTGCGGTCGAGGCGGTCCCAGACGGCGTTGTCGTTGTCGTAGTGGGGGGTCAGGGAGAACCGCGGCCCGTCGGGGTGGGCGGACGGGAAGTCGTTGTGCACCGGCACCGGGGTGTCCGGGTCGAGGGCGCCGGCTTCGGCGGCCCGGTAGAGGGCGGCGAGCACGGCGACCTTCATGGTGCTGGCCGCGTAGTGCGGGGTGTGTTCGGCGTGGGTCCAGGTGGGGGCGGCGTCGAGGCGGCCGGCGTACACCGAGACGGTGCCGGGCACACCGGCCAGACGGGCGTCGAGGTCGTCCCAGGTCATGGCGGTGACCGTAGCCGATCGCCGGGGTGCGCGGGGGCCGGTGCCGGCCCCCGCGACCGGTGGTTCAGCCGGCGTGCTTGCGGCGGGCGGCGGCGCGGGCGCGCTGGGTCTGGTCGAGGACGACCTTGCGGATCCGGACGGCGGCCGGGGTGACCTCGACGCACTCGTCCTCGCGGCAGAACTCCAGGGCCTGCTCCAGGGAGAGCTTGCGCGGCGGGATGAGCTTCTCGGTCTCGTCGGCGGTCGACGAGCGCATGTTGGTGAGCTTCTTCTCTTTGGTGATGTTGACGTCCATGTCGTCGGAGCGGGAGTTCTCGCCGACGATCATGCCTTCGTACACCTCGGTGCCCGGCTCGACGAAGAGCTGGCCGCGTTCCTGGAGGTTGGTCATGGCGAACGCGGTGACCGAACCGGCGCGGTCGGCGACCAGGGAGCCGTTGTTGCGGGTGCGCAGCTCGCCGAACCACGGCTCGTAGGACTCGAAGACGTGGTGCAGGATGCCGGTGCCGCGGGTCTCGGTGAGGAACTCGGTGCGGAAGCCGATCAGGCCCCGGGCGGGCACGAGCCACTCCATCCGGATCCAGCCGGTGCCGTGGTTGACCAGCTGCTCCATCCGGCCCTTGCGGGTGGCCAGGAGCTGGGTGATCGCGCCGAGGTACTCGTCGGGGGCGTCGATGGTGAGCCGTTCGACCGGCTCGCAGGTCTTTCCGTCGATCTCCCGGGTGACCACCTGCGGCTTGCCGACGGTGAGTTCGTAGTTCTCCCGGCGCATCTGCTCGACCAGGATGGCCAGGGCGAGTTCGCCCCGGCCCTGCACCTCCCAGGCGTCGGGGCGCTCGGTGGGCAGCACCCGCAGCGACACGTTGCCGACGAGTTCCTTGTCGAGGCGGTCCTTGACCATCCGGGCGGTGACCTTGGCGCCCTTGACCCGCCCCACCAGCGGGGAGGTGTTGGTGCCGATGGTCATCGAGATGGCCGGCTCGTCGACGGTGATCAGCGGCAGCGGGCGGGGGTCCTCGGCATCGGCGAGGGTCTCGCCGATCATGATCTCGGGGATGCCGGCGACCGCGATGATGTCGCCGGGCCCGGCGCTGTCGGCGGGCTTGCGCTCCAGGCCCTCGGTCATCAGCAGCTCGGAGATGCGGACCTTGGCGATGGTGCCGTCGGTACGGCACCAGGAGACGGTCTGGCCCTTGCCGATGGTGCCCTGCCGGACCCGGCACAGCGCGAGCCGGCCGAGGAACGGGGACGCGTCGAGGTTGGTGACGTGGGCCTGCAGCGGGGCGTCCTCGTCGTAGGCGGGCGGCGGGATGGTGTCGAGCAGGGTGCGGAACAGCGGTTCGAGGCTGGTGCTGTCCTCGGGGACGGCCCCGTCGGCGGGCTGGGTCAGCGAGGCGATGCCGTCGCGGGCGCAGGCGTAGACGATCGGGAAGTCGATCTGCTCCTCGTCGGCGTCGAGGTCGAGGAAGAGTTCGTAGGTGTCGTCCACGACGTCCTTGATCCGGGCGTCCGGGCGGTCCACCTTGTTGATCACCAGGATGATGGGCATCCGGGCCTTCAGCGCCTTGCGCAGCACGAAGCGGGTCTGCGGCAGGGGACCCTCGCTGGCGTCGACGAGCAGGACCACCCCGTCGACCATGGTCAGTCCGCGTTCCACCTCGCCCCCGAAGTCGGCGTGGCCGGGGGTGTCGATGATGTTGATGGTGACCGGGTCGGAGCCGTCCGCCGGGAGGTAGCGCACGCCGGTGTTTTTGGCGAGGATGGTGATGCCCTTTTCCCGTTCCAGGTCCATCGAGTCCATCACCCGCTCGGTCGTCTCGCCGCGGGCGCCGTAGGCGCCGGCCTGCCGCAACATGGCGTCGACCAGCGTGGTCTTGCCGTGGTCGACGTGGGCGATGATGGCGACGTTGCGGAGGTCGGTGCGAAGCTGCATTCCTCCATCCTCCCGTCCGCCGGGATCAGGGGCGGCGTCGGGGTCACCCCGGAGCAGGCCCGGATCTCCGGTGAAACTCCTGTCACACTGGGTGCTGATGCTGGCATGCTGACCGACGTGTGTCGGGGGCTTGAGTGCACGATCTGGTGAACCTGCTGGAACACCTGCCGGCCGAGCTGATCTACCTGGTCGCGGCGTTGATCGTCGCGGGGGAGACAGCGCTGCTGATCGGTCTGGTCGCGCCGGGCGAGGCGACGCTGCTGCTGGTGGGCTTCCTCTCGTTCACCGGCACGCTGCGCCTGGGTCCGGCGATGCTGGTCATGATCATTGCGGCGGTGCTGGGTGACTCCCTCGCCTACCGCTCGGGTCGCCGGTACGGTCCGAGGCTGCGCGCCTCCCGCTGGGGGGCCCGGGTCGGGCCGCAGCGGTGGGGGCGCGCCGACGCGATGCTGGAGCGGCTGGGCGGTCGGGGGGTGTTCGCGGCCCGCTGGGTGGCGTTCGCCCGCACCCTGGTGCCCCGCCTGGCGGGCGCGGCGGGGCTGCCGTACCGCCGGTTCCTGCCGTGGAACGTCGGCGGCGTGGTCACCTGGGTGGGGGGCTCGGTGCTGGTCGGCTACCTGGCCGGCGAGTCGTACGAGACGGTCTCGGCGTACCTGGGCCGGGCCACCGGGGCGGTGCTGGTGCTGGCCGGGTGCGTGCTGGTGATCGTGCTGGCCGGCCGGTGGCTGGGGCGGAACCCGGACCCGGCGCGGGCGCTGTTCGACCGGGCGCTGGCGGTGCCGCCGCTGAGCTGGGTGACCCGCCGGTACGGCATTCTGCTGTTCCTGCTCGGCACCCGGATCGGCGCGACCTGGGCGCTGCTGCTGAACGTGACGGCCGGGCTGGCGCTGCTGTTCGGCGCCGGCCTGGTGATCGCCTGGCTGCTCGGCGCGGTGGTCCGGCACAGCGGCCTGGCCTCGGTGGACGCGGCGATCGCGCAGTGGTTCGCGTCCCGGCGTACCCCGGGGGCGGTGGACGTCACCCTGGCGGTGGTGTCGGCGTTCCGTGGTCCGGTGCTGATCGTGGTGGTGGCCCTGGTCGCCGGGGTGTTGGCCTGGCGGCGACACACCTACCGGGCGGACCTGCTCGGCCTGCTCGGGACGGTGGGCGCGTTCGTGCCGCCGGTGGTGCTGGCGGTGGTGGCCGATGTCACCGCACCGTCGGAGACGTTGCTGTTCCCCACCCAGATCGCGGTGGCCTCGGCCGGGTTCTGCACCCTGGCCTGGCTGCTGGCCCGGGGTGCCCGGTGGCCGGTGGCGGTGGCCTGGTGGACGGGCGCGGCGGTCGGTGTCGCCGGTATCGGGTTGGCCCGGCTGTACCTGGGGCTGAGTTCGGCCAGCGGGGCGGTCAGCTCGGCCCTGCTCGGGGTGCTCTGGACGGTGGTCTTCGTGGTCGCCTGGGCCACCCACGACCGTGCCCAGCGCGCCGAGGCGCTGCCGCCCGCCCCCCGCCCGCCCGAGCCGCTCGCCGCGGACGGCGCCGGCGCGCCGGGCGGTGGCAGCGCGCCGGGTGGTGCGGGTGTCTCGGGTGGTGCGGGCGTCTCGGGTGGTAGCAGGGGACCCCTGCAGTCGATTTCCGACGAGCAGGGGTCCCCTGCAACCACCCGGGCAGCGGAAGCGCCACCCGGCGAGGACTGTGCCGTCGCGTCCCCGCCCACCGACGAGAGCGGGCCGCTCGCGTACGGGACGTCCGGGTGACCTGATCCCTGCTAGGGTGCGGCCTCGACACGGGGGAGGTGCGGGGCATGCGCGTGCTCACGGGGCGGATCGGTGCGGCGGTGCTCGTCGGGGTGCTCCTGGCCACCCCGCTGACCGGCTGCGGTGGCCAGCCCGACGCCGCCACCGGGTCGGCTGCCGGCACCGCCGAGGTGCCGGTGGACCCGCCCGTCGCCGAGTCGTCCACACCGGACGCGTCGCCGTCGGCCGTCGAGTCGATGGGGCGGGTCCCGTCGGCCACGCCGAGCCGCTCCGGGACGCCGTCGCCGACGGCGAAACCCACCCCGAAACGCACCGCCGGGCCACGGGCCACGCCGAAGCCGCCGACCGAGACGAAGGTGCCGCCCCCACCGCCGAAGCCCGCCGCGAGCGGCTGCCAGCCGTCCTACTCGGGCAGCCAGGCCAGCCGGGCGCAGGTCAAGGCGGCGCTGACCGACGCGGCGGCGCGGACGTACTGGCCGACGTCGGCGCCGGACATCCGGATCCCGGCGAACCTGCTGAAGGCGACCGCCTGGCAGGAGAGCGGCTGGCAGTCGAACATCGTCGCCTGCGACGGCGGAATCGGGCTGATGCAGGTCATGCCGGACACCGCAGCTTGGATGAACCAGCGCTTCGGTCAGTCGTACGACGTGCGCGACCACCGGGACAACGCCTACCTGGGCGGCACGTACCTGGCCTGGTTGACGAAGTACATCGGTGACATGTATTTCGACGCCGACTACCGGCTGGACGCCGACCTGTGCACCGCCGAGCTGGACTCCTGCCTGCTCAACGCGGTCATCGCCGCGTACAACTACGGCCACCACGCGGTCGCCCGGGAGGGGGAGCCGCTGACCGTGCCCAACCCCCGGTACGTGCGCAACGTGCGGGCCCTGATGACCGAGTGCGTCTGCCTGGACTACTGAACGCCGGGTGAACCCCCGGTGTCCGGGAGGTTGCCAACATCGATCGGCATGGCGAGGATCACGGGGGCGGTCACGCCTGTGGCCGGCCCGGCGACGAAGGAGTCCCCTCATGTCCGACGTGAACCGGCGTGGCCTGCTACGCGGTGCGGCCGCAGTGGCCGGCGGCGCGGTCCTCGGTGGTCCGTTCCTCGGTTTCGCGGCCCGTGACGCCGCCGGTGCGGCCGGCCGCCGGCCCCGCCCCCGGCCGGCCCTGGAACCGGTGCCGGACCTGCGGGACGGCAAGGTGCGTCTCTGGCTGCCCGACGGGTTCCGGTACCGGTCCTTCCACGACACCGAGTTCCCGGTGACCCTCGACGACGGCACCGCCCTGCCCGGCCGGCACGACGGCATGGGCGCCTTCCCGGGGCCCGGCGGCACCGTGCGGCTGGTCCGCAACCACGAGATCGGTGGACCCGTCCCGGCCTTCGGTGACCCCGCCGAGGCGTACGACCCGATGGCCCCGGGCGGCACCACCACCGTCGAGGTGACCCGGTTCGGTGAGGTCCGCCGCTCCTGGACCAGCCTGAACGGCACCATGATGAACTGCTCCGGCGGGCGGATGCCGTGGGGCAGCTGGATCACCTGCGAGGAGACCGTCAACGGGCCGGACGTCGGTCCCGACTACACGGGCGCGCCGAACGTGTCGCTGACCAAGCGGCACGGGTTCGTCTTCGAGGTTCCCGCCGACGGGCGGGGCGACCGGCAGCCGGTCACCGCCGCCGGCCGGTTCTGCCACGAGTCGGTGGCGTACGACCCGCGCGGCGGGCACCTCTACCTGACCGAGGACAACTTCGGCTACGCGTCCGGCTTCTACCGGTACACCCCGCCGAAGGACCCGATGCGGATCGGCCGGCTGGCCGACGGGGGCCGGTTGCAGATGCTGGCGGTGCGCGGGCGACCCAACCGGAACCTGGCCGCCGCGCAGCGGCGGCACGCGACCTACCCGGTGGAGTGGGTCGACGTCGACGACCCGGCGCCGTCGTTCCCGTACACGCCGGGGCAGCCCGCCCCGACCAGCAACGACACCGCGCTGACCCATGTCGCGCGGCAGGGCTGGGCGCAGGGCGCGGCGTACTTCTCCCGGCTGGAGGGGGCGGTGTACGACGACGGGATCGTCTACTTCACCGCCACCCAGGGCGGCGGGCCGGCGGAGACTTCCGTCGGGCCGGTCGCCGACGGCTACGGCAACGGGCACGGCCAGGTGTGGGCGTACGACTGCCGGGCGCAGGTGCTGCGCCTGGTGTACGAGTCGCCCGGCCCGGACGTGCTGGACTTCCCGGACAACGTGACCACCAGCCCGCGCGGCACGCTGGTGGTGTGCGAGGACAACACGTCGGACAACTTCATCCGGGGGCTGACCCCGCGCGGGGAACTGTTCGACATCGCGCTGAACCGGCTGACCAGCAGCACCGGCGCGGACCGTTCCAACGATGAGTTCGCCGGGTCGACGTTCAGTCCGGACGGGCACACCCTGTTCGTCAACATCCAGGCCAGCCGGGGGATGACCTTCGCGATCTGGGGTGACTGGGCTCGGATCGGGGTCTGACGCGCCACGGCGGTGGCCGGCGGGCAGCCGGCCACCGCCGTGGTCGAGGATCCCGGGTCAGTCCCGGGCGGTCACCGCCTCCCGCGCGTCGGCGCTGTCGGCGGCCGGTTCGGGGTGGATCCGGCCCGGCCACCAGAACCGGTCGCCGAGCAGAAACGCCAGCGCCGGCACCAGGACCGTACGGACCAGCAGGGTGTCGAGCAGGACACCGATGCAGACGATGATGCCGATCTGGGTGAGCAGGATCAGCGGCAGCACGCCCAGGACGGCGAAGACCGCGGCGAGCAGCACGCCCGCGCTGGTGATGACGCCGCCGGTGACCCGCAGGGCGGAGAGCATCCCGTCCCGGGTGCCCATCCGGCGGGCGTCCTCCCGGGCCCGGGTGACCAGGAAGATGTTGTAGTCCACCCCGAGGGCGACCAGGAACACGAACGCGAGCAGCAGGACCCCGCTGTCCAGCGCCGGGAAACCGAGCACGTGGTCGAAGAGCAGCCACGCCGCGCCGAGGCTGGCGAAGAACGACGCCACCACGGTCAGCACCAGCAGCACCGGAGCGAGCAGGCCACGGAGCAGCGCCACCAGGACCCCGAGGACCAGCAGCAGGATGATCGGCAGGATGAGCCGTTGGTCCCGGCTGTCGGCCTGGTCGGAGTCGTAGGTGGCCGCGACGGTGCCGCCGACCAGCGCGCCGGAGAACTCCCCGACCCCGTCGAGGGCGGGCGGGGCGGAACCGGGCACGGCGGCGACCGCGTCCCGCAGCGCCTCGATGGCGCGGTCGGAGGCGGCGGTGCCGGGTTCGGCCTCCAGCACCACGTCGACCTGGGCGACGTTCTGCCCGGCGTCGGACGGGCGGGCGGAGGAGACCCCCGGTACGGCCGCGGCGGCCGCGGTGACCGCCGGCACCGCGGTGGGTGAGGTGAGCACGGCGACGGGCTGGGTGGCGCCGGCCGGGAAGGCCTCGGCGAGGGTCTTCGCCCCGGCGACCGCCTCCGGTTCCACCCGGAACTGCTCGGTCTCGGCCAGCCCGGTGCGGATGCCGAGCCCACCGAGCGCGAGTCCGGCGAGCAGCAGGGTGGCCAGCGCGGTGACCGGCAGCGGTCGACGCAGCACGCCCTTGCCGAGCCGGCCCCACAGCCGTCCCTCGCGGGCCTCGCCGCCCACCCGGGGCACGAACGGCCAGAAGAGTCCCCGGCCGAAGATCAGCAGCGCGGCGGGGAGCACGAGCAGCGCGGAGAGCATGGCGAACACCACACCGGTGGCGCAGGCCACGGCGAGCGCCCGGTTGGTCTCCTGCTCGGACAGCAGCAGGGTGAGCACCCCGAGCACGACGGTGCTGCCGCTGGCCAGGATCGGCTCGGCGGTACGGCGCAGCGCGGCCCGCATCGCGACGAACCGGTCCTCCTCCCGGCGCAGTTCCTCCCGGTAGCGGGCGATGAGCAGCAGCGCGTAGTTGGTGGCCGCGCCGAACACCAGCACGCTGGCGATGCCGGTGACCTCGCCGCTGTTCAGGTTGATGCCGACCGCCGGGACGATGGTCTCGATGGCCCGCAGGGTGGTCTGTTCGGTGGCGGCCACCACGGCCAGCGGCACCAGCCACAGGAACGGGCTGCGGTAGGTGATGAGCAGCAGCACCGCCACCACACCGGCGGTGACCGCGAGCAGCGTGACGTCCGCGCCCTCGAAGACCTCGCCGAGGTCGGCGGCGAACGCGGGCGCGCCGGTGACCTCCGCCCGCAGCGGGCCGGGGAGACCGCCGAGGCTGTCCCGCAGCTCCCCGACGCGCTCGGCGACGGCCTCCTGTCCGTCGGCGGTGGACATCGGCACCACGAGCAGGGCCACCGCGCCGTCCGGGGAGACCTGCGGCGGCGGGATCCGGCCGCCGACGGCGAACCGGCCCAGGTCGCCGGTGACCGCGGTGACGCTGTCCCGGTCGGAGGCGGTGAGGGGGCCGTCGTCGTCGCGGCTGACCACGACGATCGCGGCCTGGACGTCGCGGGACGGCAACTGCTCCTGGAGGCGCTCGACCTGGGTGGACTCCCACTCCACGGAGAGGCCCGTGTTGGAGACGGGGGCGGGGTTGTCGGGCCGTGGGAGGCCGAAGACGGCCCCCGCGATCACGATCGCGGCCGCCACGGTGAGCCACGCGGCCAGACGGCTGCGGGCGACGTGGGTGAAGACGGACATCGGGATGCCTCACGGTCTCTGAAAGGGTAAATTCTCGCCAGACAAGTATCTTGATGACCGAGATTATCGACTGGTGAGTTATGCTGCAACCGGGACAACGACAAGGGGAGACGCGGCGCAACGTGGCAGGTCACGGCATGTACCGGCGACGCGACACCCGACGCGAACACATGGTCGCCGAGATCATCAACGACCTCCGGCGGTACGCGGTGGACGCCCAGCACGTCGCCCACGCCTTCGCCGGCCTGCACGGCCTCGGCGGCACCGACCTCCAGGCGCTGATCGCCGTGATGGACGCCGAGCTGCGCGGGGACCCGATGACCCCCGGCCGCCTCGGCGAGCACCTCGACCTCTCCTCCGGCTCGATCACCGCCCTGGTGGACCGGCTGGAACGGGCCGGGCACCTCCGGCGGGACCGGGATCCCTCGGACCGCCGCCGGGTCCTGCTGCACTACGCCGAACGGGGCGCCGCCGTCGCGAAGGAGTTCTTCCGGCCGCTCGGTGCCCGTACCGACGAGGTGATGGCCGACTTCACCGACGCCGAGCTGGAGGTCGTGCACCGGTTCATGGTGGGCATGACCGCCTCGCTGCGGCAGCACCGCGACGACGTCCGCGCCGCCCGTCCCGATCCGCCCCGACGCCGGGCGGAATGATGCTCACCCGGCTCGCCACCGGCCTGCTGCGGCTACCACCCGCCCGGGCCCGGGTCACCCTCACCCGGGACCTGCCGGTGCGGGCACGTGACGGGGTGATCCTGCGCACCGACCACTACGCGCCGCACCCGCCCGCCGTCCCCACCGTGCTGATCCGCACCCCGTACGGGCGCAGCGGGCCGATGCGGCTGCTCGGCCGGCTCGTCGCCGCCCACGGCTACCACGTGGTGATCCAGTCCTGCCGGGGCACGTACGGCTCCGGGGGCACCTTCGAACCCCTCGTGCACGAGCGCGCCGACGGCCTCGACACCCTCGACTGGTTACGCCGGCGACCCTGGTACACCGGCGCGTTCGGCATGTTCGGCGCCAGCTACCAGGGCTTCGTGCAGTGGGCGTTGGCCGCCGAGGCCGGCGACGAACTGCGCGCCATGGTCGCCGTGGTCACCGCCTCCACCACCCGCGACTCCACCTACGCGGGGGAGTCGTTCTCCCTGGACACCGTGCTGACCTGGGCGGAGCTGCTCCAGGCGCAGACCGTGCCCTGGCTGGCGAGGCAGTGGGAACTCAAACGCGGTCAGCCCCGCCTCGCCGCCGCCCTGGCCCACCTGCCGCTGGCCGAGGCGGACCGGATCGCCACCGGCGCGACCGTCCCGTTCTTCCAGGAGTGGCTGCGCCACCACACCCCCGAGGCGGCGTACTGGCGGGAGCGGGTCTTCGACGACCGGCTCGCCGAGGTGCGCGCCCCGGTGCTGATGGTCAGTGGCTGGCACGACATCTTCCTGCCCGCCCAGCTCGCCGACCACGCGGTCCTGCGCGCCGCCGGCACCCCCTGCCGGCTGACCATCGGTCCGTGGACCCACGGCAGCCCCGGACTGCTGCTCGCCGCGCTGCGGGAGGGACTGGACTGGCTGGACACCCACCTCGCCGGCCGTCGCCCCGCCACCGACGTCCCGCCGGTCCGGGTGCACGTCGGTGGGGACGGTGGCGGCTGGCGGGACCTGCCGGACTGGCCGCCGCCGGTCGGGCGGAGCAGTTGGCACCTGCACCCCGACGCGGCGCTGCGGCCGGAGCCGCCGGCGGAGTCCGCGCCCGACCGGTTCCGGTACGACCCGGCCGATCCGACCCCGTCGCTGGGCGGGCCGCTGCTGGTCGCGCAACGGGCCGGACCGGTGGACAACCGTCCGGTCGAGGCCCGTTCCGACGTGCTCACGTACACCAGCGCGCCATTGACCGCCCCGCTGGAGGTCGTCGGCCCGGTGTACGCCGAGATGTACGTCCGCAGCGAACTGGCGTACCTCGACGTCTTCGTCCGCCTGTGCGACGTGGACCCGCGCGGGCGGTCCTGGAACGTCTGCGACGGACTGGTGCGGCTCTGGCCGGGCCGCTTCCCGACCGACGACACCGGCGCGGTCCGGGTACCGGTGCCGCTCTGGCCCGTGGCGCACCGCTTCGCCCCCGGACACCGGCTGCGGGTGCAGGTCACCGGCGGCGCGCACCCCCGCTACGCCCGTAATCCCGGCACCGGCGAGCCGCTCGGCGTGGCCGTCGAGCTGCGGGCCGGGTGGCGGGAGGTGCTGCACGACCCGGCGTACCCGTCGGCGGTGCACCTGCCCGTGCCGTGACGCACGCGGTGGCGGCGCCCCCGAGGGGTGCGCCGCCACCGGCACGGTCTACAGCGGGCGGACGTTGTCCGCCTGCGGACCCTTCTGACCCTGGGTCACCTCGAACTCGACCTTCTGTCCCTCGTTCAACTCCCGATAGCCACTCGTCGCGATCGCCGAGTAGTGGACGAAGACGTCCGGGCCTCCGCCGTCCTGCTCGATGAAGCCGAAGCCCTTTTCCGAGTTGAACCACTTGACCGTGCCGGTTGCCATGCATCTCTCCCTGTTGCCATGGGAGACCACCGGCGTTCGGCCGATGATCGCCCTGTACCACCCCGACAGTAACCGGCCGGGCCATCGTCCGCTGGCCGAAGTGCCGTGTCGGCGAGGCGAAAGCCCCCCGGGGTCGTCAGGATGACGGCATGCTTGCCGAAATGGACGGCCCGACGCGCGACGCCGCCGCCGCACTGCGGCGGGAGATCGGCGCGCCCGGTGGCGGCCCCGACCGGCTGCGGTTGCTGCCGACCCCGCTGGTGCCCGAGGTGCGACTGCACGTCGCCGAGGACGCCATCCTCTGGTGGGCCCGGATGGAGGCCGACGCCGGGCACCGGCTGCCCGCCCCCTACTGGGCCTCGGCCTGGGCGGGAGGCCAGGCGCTGGCCCGCTACCTGCTGGACCATCCCCGGGTCGCGGCCGGACGCCGGGTGCTCGACCTCGCGACCGGCTCGGGGCTGGTGGCCATCGCCGCCGCCCTGACCGGAGCGGCACGGGTACAGGCCAGCGACATCGACCCGTACGCGGTGGCCGCCGTCGGCCTCAACGCCGACGCCAACCGGGTCGCCGTCGACGCCACCGCCACCGACCTGCTCGACACCGACGGCGGTGACGTCGACCTGCTGCTTGCCGGGGACGTGTTCTACGACCGGCCGATGGCCGACCGGGTGCTGCCCTTCCTGGAACGGGTCGCCGGCCGGGGCGTGGACGTGCTGGTCGGCGACCCGGGGCGGGGGTACCTGCCGGAGGAACGGCTGGAGCCGGTCGCCGTCTACCGGGTGCCCAGCACCGAACCGGCCGTCGAGTCGTCGGTGCGCCAGGTACGCATCATGCGTCCGCGCCGCCGTCCCGGATGACCCCCGACCCCGGGGGCTCCGGGTCGTTCTCAGGGAAAAGCCGGGGCCAAAGCCCCATGTGTACGGTGGCCGCCCCGGCATAGCCTCATCGGCATGACGGAATGGCTGACCCAGATCGGAGAGCTCCCCACCCTGCTGCTGATGGGGGTGCTCGGGATGGTCATGCTCTTCGACGCCATCCCGCTGCTCGGCGTGCTCGTCCCCGGGGACGTGGCGGTGCTCGCGGCGGTCGGGGTGGGTCAGCCGGCCGCGACGTTCGCCTCCTTCGCCGCCGTCGTCGGGGGCTGCCTGGCCGGCTGGTCGGCGAGCTTCCTGGTCGGCCGCCACTACGGCGGTCGGCTGCGCGCCAGCCGGGTCGGGGACTGGATCGGGGAGGACCGCTGGGCGGCCGCCGAGGGCATCCTGCACCGGGGCGGCGGGCGGATGGTGCTGGTCGCGCCGTTCCTGCCGGTGTTCAACGCGCTGCTGCCGCTGGCGGCCGGCGGGCTGCGCATGCCGTACCGGCGCTTCGTGGCCTGCGCCGCCTCCGGGGCGGTGCTCTGGGCGGGCCTCTACGTCGTGCTGGGCTCGCTGGCGCGGTCGCTCGGCGGCCTGCTGCCGGGAGAGTCCGCCACCTGGGGCACCCTGGGGTTCGGCATGCTCTTCGGCATGGTGGTCCTGCTGGCCAGCCGGCGCCGGCTGCGCGCCGCGGCCGTGGCCGCCGACGCGTCGTAGCGGAACGGAACCGGGCGGCGCCGATCCGGGGGCACGACCGTCGCACCACCGTCCTGGCGTTCCGGCAGCTCGCGGCGACGGTCGCCCGTCGCCTGTACGCCGTCCCCGCCCCGTCGGCTGGTGGACCGGACCAGTTCCTCACCCGGCGTGACCGCAGGCTGGCGCCCGCCCCACCTCCGTCCATCCTTTGCTCTGCACCCCTGGACGCACCAGGCACGCACGGTGAGCGGCAGTTTCCCGCCACCGACCTACTCCTCGGTGGTGTCCAGCAGGTCGAGCAGGGTCGGCCCGTCGGGCTGTTCCGACCGGGGCATGGGGATGTGCGGTGGGAGGAGTCCGAGTTGCCGGGCGCAACTCTCGCCGTAGCCGTCGTACAGGCGGCCCTTGGCCACCGGGTGTCGGCAGCGGCGGCATCGGACGGGCGGTGGATCGGGCAGTAGTGGTTCGATCATGGGGCGGTGGTCTCCTGTGCGATGTGCGGGAGCCCGGGAGTCGACGACGGCCGACCCCCGGGCCTCCTCGCCACGAAGGGCGGTCTACCAGCCGCGCGCCCGCCACTGCGGCACCGCCGGGCGCTCCGCGCCGAGCGTGGAGTCCTTGCCGTGACCCGGGTAGAACCAGGTGTCGTCGGGCAGCCGGTCGAACAGTTTGTGCTCGACGTCGTCGATGAGCGAGGCGAACCGATCCGGGTCCTTGTCCGTGTTCCCGACCCCGCCGGGGAACAACGAGTCCCCGGTGAGGAGGTGCGGGGTGCCGGCTGGGTCCCGGTAGAGCAGGGCGATCGAGCCGGGGGTGTGTCCGACGATGTGGATCACCTCCAGCGCGCAGTCGCCGACCGGGACGGTGTCGCCGTCGGTCAGCGTCTCCGACGGGATCGGCAGCCCCTCGGCGTCGTCCGCGTGCACCAGCGACCGGGCGCCGGTGGCCGCGACCACCTCCTCCAGGGCCACCCAGTGGTCCATGTGCCGGTGGGTGGTGACCACGGCGGTCAGGCCGGCGTCGCCGACCAGGTCGAGCAGGCGGGGCGCCTCGTTGGCGGCGTCGACGAGCACCTGTTCGCCGGTGGCCCGGCACCGCAGCAGGTAGGCGTTGTTGTCCATCGGTCCCACCGACAGCTTGGTGATGGTGAGCCGGTCGAGTTCGCGCACGGCAGGGGGGCCGCCGGGGGTGACGTCTCCGCGGTAGGTCATCGGTCTTCTACATCCATTCGGGTGGTTGCGGGAGGGCGCCGTCGGGGACGACGGTGAGCGTCCGACCCTCGGAGCGGCCGGTGAGCCAGGCGGCCAGCTCGGCAGCGGGGCCGGTGATCGTCGGGGCGTGCTCGGGGGCGCCGACCGTCAGCTGGTGTCGGGCGCCGTCGAAGCGCAGCACCATGGCCGGCGCGTCGGGCCGGTCGGCCAGCCCGGCGGTCACCTCGTGCAGCAGCCGGTGGGCGAAGGGTTCCGACCAGTCGGCGGGACGGTAGTCGGCGGCGAGGTCGACGTGGTGCACCTCGATCTCCCGCAGCCGACCCCAGACGAGGGTGGCCGCCGGCAGCGGGCCGCGTCGCCCCCGTACGGTGGCGGCCCACGCCTCGACCGGCATGGCGGCGACCGCCCCGGCGAACCGGTCGGCGCAGCGGCGCAGGTCGTCCAGGTGCGCCTCGGGCGGGCGGGTCGCGCCGGTGGCGATGTCCGTCTCCCGGGCGGTCGCGCTGGCGTACATCGGGACGTGCTCGCCGGTGCGGGCGGCGGTGAGCAGGTTGACCAGCCCGTCGGCGTTGCGGGCCAGGTGGGCCAGGACGTGACCCCGCGTCCAGCCGGGCAGCAGCGACGCCGCGGCGAGATCGGCGGCGTCGAAGCGCGCGGCGGTGCGGAGCAGGCGGTCCGTGGCGGCGTCCACCTCGCCGGAGAGCAGAAGCGGATCGGTCACCTGGCGACCCTATCCCGGGTGGTGGCGGCGTGCCGGCGGAAATCGGTTTCGGCGTGTCGGTGGGCCACCTACCGTCGACGTCGACGCGGGCAACGGCTTGGACGGGGGTGTTTTCGCTGGCCGCGTGCCCGTCGATCACTCGCTTGCAACCGATGGGAATGCCATGACGATCGATCTCACCGCCCTTGGCTGGGACGCCGCCCGTGCGGCGGCCGTCCGGCGCGGGCAGCGTCCCGGCCGGGTGGCCCGGGTCGACCGGGGGGTCTGCACGGTGCTGTGCGCCGAGGGGCCGGTCCGGGCGAGTCTGGGCGGTGCGGTCCTGGCCGCGGCGGCACGTGACCTGACCAGCCTGCCCTGTGCCGGCGACTGGGTGCTGCTGGGCACCTGGCCGGACGGCCCGGTCACGGTGGAGAAGGTGTTGCCCCGCCGGACGGCGCTCGTCCGGCGCACCGCCGGCCGGGACGCCAGCGGGCAGGTGCTGGCGGCGAACCTGGACGCCGTGGCGGTGGTCGAGCCGGTGCACCCCGAGCCGGACGTCGCCCGGATGGAGCGACTGCTCTCCCTGGTGCACGCCTCCGGTGCCCGGCCGCTGGTCGTGCTGAGCAAGGCCGACCTCGCGGCGGACGCGGCGGCGGTGGCCCGCCAACTGGCCCGGGTCGCCCCGGGTGTGCCGGTGCTGCCGGTCAGCGCGGAGGGCGGGGCGGGGCTGGACCCCCTGCGCGCCGAGGTCGTCCCGGGACGGACGCTCGGACTGCTCGGGATCTCCGGCGCGGGCAAGTCGAGCCTGGTCAACGCGCTGGCCGGGGCGGTGGTGATGCCGACCCAGGCGATCCGGCGGGTCGACGGGAAGGGGCGGCACACCACCACCTGGCGGGCGCTGGTGCCGATCCCCGGTGGCGGCGCGGTCCTGGACACCCCGGGCGTGCGGGCGGTCGGGTTGCTGGACGGTGCCGACGGCCTGGACCGGGCGTTCGCCGACGTCACGGCGCTCGCCTCGACGTGCCGGTTCACCGACTGTGGGCACGCGGTCGAGCCGGGGTGCGCGGTCCGGGCGGCGCTGGAGAGCGGTGAGCTGACCGCGCGGCGCTGGGAGAGTTGGCGCAAGCTCCAACGGGAGTTGACCGTCGAGAGCCGGCGTCGGGAGGCCCGGCTGGCCGCCGAGCGGCGGGGCGGCTGGCGGCGCGGGCGGCGGCACAGCGCCCGGCCCTGAGCGCGGCCCCGGGCGGTCGCCCGGCCGGGTACAGGCCGGCTGAGCTGGGGGAATGCGTCGGCGCGGGAAACTGTCGTACCCCGGGGCTAGAGTTGCCGGGGCGCTCTTCCTGCGCCGACCAACCGCTCGGATCACTATCAGAGCGGTACAGATCGCCTCATCTTCCTCAAGCCTGGAGTACTCGGACAGTGGCCGACCGCCTGATAATCCGTGGCGCGCGCGAGCACAACCTGCGTGACGTCAGTCTCGACCTGCCCCGGGACGCGCTGATCGTCTTCACCGGGCTCTCCGGGTCGGGCAAGTCGAGCCTGGCCTTCGACACGATCTTCGCCGAGGGGCAGCGGCGCTACGTCGAGTCGCTGTCCTCGTACGCCCGGCAGTTCCTCGGGCAGATGGACAAGCCCGACGTCGACTTCATCGAGGGGCTCAGCCCCGCCGTCTCGATCGACCAGAAGTCGACCTCGCGCAACCCGCGTTCCACCGTCGGCACCATCACCGAGGTCTACGACTACCTCCGGCTGCTCTTCGCCCGCGTCGGCGAACCGCACTGCCCGGTCTGCGGTGAGCGGATCTCCAAGCAGAGCCCGCAGCAGATCGTCGACCGGGTGCTCGCCATGACCGAGGGCACCCGGTTCATGGTGCTCGCGCCGGTGGTGCGCGGGCGCAAGGGCGAGTACGTCGACCTCTTCGCCGAACTCCAGGCCAAGGGCTACGCCCGCGCCCGGGTCGACGGTGTGGTGCACCCGCTGACCGAGCCGCCGAAGCTCAAGAAGCAGGAGAAGCACACCATCGAGGTGGTGATCGACCGGCTCACCGTCAAGCCCAGCGCCAAGCAGCGGCTGACCGACTCGGTCGAGGCCGCGCTCGGGCTCTCCGGCGGGCTGGTCCTGCTCGACTTCGTCGACCTGCCCGAGGACGACCCGGAGCGGGAACGCCGCTACTCCGAGCACCTGGCCTGCCCGAACGACCACCCGCTCGCCATCGAGGACCTGGAACCCCGGGTGTTCTCCTTCAACGCCCCGTACGGCGCGTGCCCGGAGTGCACCGGCCTGGGCACCAAGAAGGAGGTCGACCCGGAGCTGATCATCCCCGACCCGGAGCGCACCCTGCGCGAGGGCGCGATCCAGCCCTGGGGCACCGGGCACAACCTGGAGTACTTCCTCCGCCTGTTGGAGGCGCTCGGCGAGAGCGAGCACTTCGACCTGGACACCCCGTGGCGGGCGCTGCCCGCGCGGGCGCAGAAGACCATCCTGCACGGCTCGGGTGACCAGGTGCACGTGCGCTACCGCAACAAGTACGGCCGCGAGCGCTCCTACTACACCGGCTTTGAGGGCGTGGTGCAGTGGATCGAGCGCCGGCACTCCGACACCGAGTCGGAGTGGTCGCGGGAGAAGTACGAGGGGTACATGCGGGACGTGCCCTGCGCGGCCTGCGGCGGGGCCCGGCTCAAGCCGGAGGTGCTCGCGGTCACCCTGGCCGGCAAGAGCATCGCCGAGGTGTGCAACCTGTCGGTGGGGGAGTGCGCGGAGCTGCTCGCCGGCATCGAGCTGACCGACCGGCAGAAGATGATCGCCGAGCGGGTGCTCAAGGAGATCAACGCCCGGCTGCGGTTCCTGCTCGACGTCGGTCTGGACTACCTCTCCCTCGACCGTCCCGCGGGCACCCTCTCCGGCGGCGAGGCGCAGCGGATCCGGCTCGCCACCCAGATCGGGTCCGGCCTGGTCGGCGTGCTCTACGTGCTCGACGAGCCGTCCATCGGCCTGCACCAGCGGGACAACCACCGCCTGATCGAGACCCTGCTGCGGCTGCGCGGCCTGGGCAACACGCTGATCGTCGTCGAGCACGACGAGGACACCATCCGGGTCGCCGACTGGATCGTCGACATCGGGCCGGGCGCGGGCGAGCACGGCGGCCGGATCGTGCACTCCGGCTCGGTGCCCGCCCTGCTGGAGAACGCGGAGTCGGTCACCGGGGCGTACCTCGCCGGGCGGAAGTCGATCCCGACGCCGCCGCAGCGCCGCCCGCAGACCCCCGGCCGGGAGCTGGTCGTGCACGGCGCGCGTGAGCACAACCTGCGCAACCTGACCGTGGCGTTCCCGCTCGGGCAGCTCATCGCGGTCACCGGGGTCAGCGGCTCGGGCAAGTCGACCCTGGTCAACGACATCCTCTACGCGGTGCTGGCCAACCAGATCAACGGGGCCCGGCTGGTGCCCGGCCGGCACACCCGGATCACCGGCCTGGAGCACGTCGACAAGGTCGTCGGCGTCGACCAGTCGCCGATCGGCCGTACGCCCCGGTCGAACCCGGCTACCTACACCGGGGTCTGGGACCACGTCCGCAAGCTCTTCGCCGAGACCACCGAGGCGAAGGTCCGGGGGTACGGTCCGGGCCGGTTCTCGTTCAACGTCAAGGGCGGCCGGTGCGAGGCGTGCTCCGGCGACGGCACCCTCAAGATCGAGATGAACTTCCTGCCCGACGTGTACGTCCCCTGCGAGGTCTGCAAGGGCGCCCGGTACAACCGGGAGACCCTGGAGGTGCACTACAAGGGCAAGACGGTGGCCGACGTGCTGGACATGCCGATCGAGGAGGCGGCCGAGTTCTTCTCCGCGATCCCGGCGATCCACCGGCACCTGAGGACCCTGGTCGACGTCGGTCTCGGGTACGTCCGTCTCGGCCAGCCCGCCCCGACCCTCTCCGGTGGTGAGGCGCAGCGGGTCAAGCTCGCCTCCGAGCTCCAGAAGCGCTCCACCGGCCGGACGGTCTACGTGCTCGACGAGCCCACCACCGGCCTGCACTTCGAGGACATCCGCAAGCTGCTGATGGTCCTGGAGGGGCTGGTCGACAAGGGCAACACGGTGATCACGATCGAGCACAACCTCGACGTGATCAAGAGCGCCGACTGGCTGATCGACATGGGCCCGGAGGGTGGCCACCGGGGCGGCACCGTGCTCGCCACCGGCACCCCGGAGGAGGTCGCCGAGGTGCCCGAGAGCCACACCGGCCAGTTCCTGCGACCGGTGCTCGGCCTCGACGGCGAGGCCCGGGGCGCGACGGCGGCCACCGGCCGGGCGGCGAAGGCCAACGCCACCCGCCGCCCCACCCGGAAGGCGCCGGCCCGGTCCCGCTGACGTGAGCGGGGTGTCGCCCCGGGCGGTGGTTGAACCGTCCGGCACAGTGGTTCGTGTCTTCCTGGTGTGACCGCGGATCATGGAAGGCGGCACGGAGTGCGAGAGAGAGGTTGGGCATGAGTGACGACAACGGGCTGACCGGGCCGGCCACCCGCCGCACCCTGCTCGCCGGGGCCGGCGCGGTCGGCGCGGCGGTCGTCCTGACCGCGTGCGGTGGGGACGACGAGCCGACGGGTTCCGGCTCCGCCGCCCCGACCAGCGGCGGTCCGGGCGTGTCGCCCAGCGCGGACGCGGGCGGCGACCGGGGTGCGGCCGACGCCATCGTCGGCACCGCCGACGTCCCGGTCGGTGGCGGGGTCATCTTCGCCAACAAGGGTGTGGTGGTGACCCAGCCCAGCGCCGGGGTGTTCAAGGGGTTCAGCCCGATCTGCACCCACCAGAAGTGCCCGGTGTCGAAGATCGACGGCGGCACGATCATCTGCACCTGCCACAACAGCAGGTTCTCCATCGAGGACGGCTCGGTGAAGGGCGGCCCGGCCAAGCAGCCGCTGCCGGCGAAGGAGATCGTCGTCGACGGCGACCAGATCCGCCTGGCCTGACCATGACACCGGCGTGGCCGGCACGGTCTCCCGTGCCGGCCACGCCGTTTCACGTCCGTCCGGGGCGGGTCAGTGGGCGTACACCGCCATCTCCCAGAGCGAGAAGCCGTAGGTGGTGGCCCGGGTCAGGCCGCGCATCCGCACGTACCGGGCCGTCTCGGTGGGGAAGGTGACCACGTCGGTGCCGCCGTCGGCGGTCGTGGTGGACCAGGCGGTCCGCCAGGTGCTCCCGTCGGCGGAGACCTCGATCCGGTACGACCGCGCGTACGCCTCCTCCCAGGCCAGCACCACCCGGCCGACGGGTCGGGCCGAGCCCAGGTCGACGGTGAGCCACTGGTCGTCGGCCCGGGAGCTGGCCCACCGGGTGCCCAGGTCCCCGTCCACCGCCCGCCCGGCGGGGTAGCCGAGTTGGCTGCTCGACGCGGTCACCGTCCGCTGCGTGGCCAGGTTGGTCAGGTCGTCCCCACGCTTCGCCGGGAAGGAGACGACCTGCTGGTAGGTGGGCCGGTTCTGCCAGGCGATCGGGGCGTGGGTGATCCCGCCCAGCGGTGACTGGACGATCGCGTCGGCGCACCACTGGTCGCCGGCCGCGCAGGTGCTGTCCCCCGGGTAGGTCTGGGTGGCCGGGGTCGCCGCCGCCGTGCCGAGCGTGTCGAGCAGGATCTGTCGACATCCGGCGAGGCTGCCGTTCCCGCAGTGGGTACGGCCGAGGCCACCGGAGACCGGGACGCCGAGCACCGCGCGCAGGTCCTTGTCGACCCAGCCCCACCAGCCGTACTGGAACGCCGAACCCTTGTGCAGCTGGGTCGTGCTCGCCGAGCCGGGCAGGGTCGACTTGTCGCCGGACTGGTGACCGGAGGGGGACTCGTTGATCGACAGGGTGTTCACCAGCGCCTGGTACAGGTCCGCGCCGAGCGGCTCGGCGAACATGCCCCGGACCAGCAGCGGCCACCAGGCGTCGAAGGTGCGGATCGCCTCGGCGTGCCGGTAGACCTTCGAGCCCTTCGCGGTCTCCACCCGCAACGCGCCGTCCTGCCGCCAGGCCTTGAGCCGGCTGATCTCGGCGGCCAGGGTGGCGTCGGTGACCGGCTGGCTCTCCAGCACCCGGATCAGCTCGTCGAGCACCTCGACGCCGCGCAGGTCGGTCAGGCCGGCGCGTTGCACCAGCGCGGTGAGCGAGGCCCGGTCGAACTTCTGGCCGGCCGCGATGGCCGCCTTGATCGGCTTGTCGAGCAGGTCACCCCGGTGCACCGCGCCGAAGCTGAAGTTGCCGTCGGCCGCGCCGAAGTCCTTGGCCTGCTTGTTGTTCCAGCTGATGTAGTAGTCCTGGTTCTTCGACTGCGGATGGGTGGCCAGCGGGGCGTACCGGGCGGTGTTGGTCGCCGGGTCGTAGCCCTGCCACTCGTACGCCGGTTCGGCCCGCATCGGCAGGTTCGGGTTGGACCCGGCGGCCCGCAGCGGGTGCAGGCCGGAGGTCAGGTACGCCGACTCGGTGGAGTTGACGTAGAACCAGTTGAACGCGTACTCGACGTTGTTCGCCGAGGTGACGAAGGCGTCGGCGGAGCCCATCAGGGCCGGGTCGTTGAACATCTGGAAGCCGATCGCCGAGACGGCCTCGTGCCGGTAGGTGGAGCGCAACTGGGTGAACGCGTGCGGCCGGCCGCCCACCGTGCCGCGCCAGGCCACCAGGCCCAGCTTCGTCCGCCAGGCGACCAGCCGGTACGACCCGGCGGGCGTGCCGTCGGCCAGGGTCGGCTTCCACGTGTTGACGTGGGACAGCTTCTCCATCGGCAGGCACTGGCCGCGGAACAGGTAGTGGTCGCTGGTCGGCGTCGGCGCGCTGCCGTCGGGGGTGCAGAGCGGCACCGCGTACGTGTCGGTGATGTCCTGGTTGGCGGAGGTGGCGCTCCAGGCGTAGTCCTGACCCCGGCCGAGCAGCACGTAGAGGTTCAGGCCGGCGAACGCGGCGCCCCGGGCGCTGATCCCCGGCCCCTGCAACTCCTGGACCATCAGCAGCTGCGGCGCGAAGTAGCCGGTCTGCGGGCCGAAGACGGCGATCGGGTGGCCGGTCGCGGAGTGCGCGGCGGAGACCACGGCGGCGTTGGACATGCCCCGGTGGGCCGGGCTGATGGTCAGTCCGGAGAGCGCGGCGGCCAGGTCCGCGCCCGGGGTGGGGGTGTTGTTGCCGGCGGAGCCGGTGGGGTCGGTGAAGACGGGCTCCGGACGGGCCGAGCCGGCGTCGGGCAGCGCCACGCTCGCCGCGTTCGGGTCGGCGGCGCCGTACGGGAAGCTCTGCCCGTCGTGCAGGGTCAGGACGGTCTCCGGGTCGTTCTGCCCCCGGAAGGCGTTCCACACCCGGTCGCCCTCGGTCGGGCCGTACTTGGCCCGGGCGGCGATCCGGACCAGCGCGGACTGCATCTCGGTGCCGCCCCCGCCGCCGAACAGGCCGCCGACCACCCCGGCGATGGCGATCAGGTCGGTCATGGTGAACGGCTCCGGGCCGCCCTCGTTGGTGATCGCGTCGAGGTGTCCGGTCAGCACGTACTCACCGGGGCAGTTGCGGTCGTCCATGCAGTCCTGGACGTAGGCGTTGATGCCGGCGATGTACTCCTGCACGTCGGCGTAGAGCTGCGCGCCGCGCGGGCCCCTGCTGCGCAGCGCGTCGACCTGGGCCTGGAGGTCGGCCTCGGTGTACGGCGAGTTGCGCCAGACGCTCTGCTCCAGGGCCCGGTTGCCGGGCGCGCCGCCGGCGAATGGGGTGAGGGTGCCCCGCCCGACGTGCCGCAGCAGGTCGATGGTGAAGAGCCGGTCCTCGGCCCCGGCGTACCCGGCGCCGTACATCGTGCCGCCCCGGGTGGTGCCGGTGATGTGCGGGACGCCGGTGGCCCGGTCCCGCACGATCCGCACGTCGGCGCGCGGCGAGTAGCTCCGTTCGACCTGGGTGGGCGGCACGCCGAAGGACGCGTCGGTGAAGAACGAGCCGATCTGGTCCGCGCGCAGCCCGGCGTAGCCGTAGACCAGGTCGGCGTACCGGCCGAGCTGGTCGCCGGAGTGCCGGGGCATGGTGCCGAGGGTCTGGTGGGCGAGGATCTCGACCAGGGTGGCGTTGCCGTTCTGGCCGGGCGGCACGATGTCGCCGCACTCGCCCAGGCAGTAGTCGTTGGCGGCGAACGTGGTGGTGCCGGTGGCCTTCCCGGCGACGGCCGGTGCGGCGTCCGCCGGGGGCGGGGCGGGGGAGACGAGCAGGGCGGCGAGGCCGACGACGGCGGTCGCGCCGGCCAGCAGGCGACGGGTGGTGGCGGGACGGGACATGTGATCCTCCGGTAGCTGGGGATCATGACGCGGGACGGGAAGTGCCGGGGGTTACGTGAAGAACATTCGGTTACCGGATGGTAGGCCGGACTGGCCGGCATGGGAAGGCATCAACCGAGGTCCCTGTCCGAGGTGTTGAGTGTGACGCAGTTGCTCGATAGCCTTCGATCCCTGTGCCGTCGCCGGGTCGGGCGCGGCCCACCGTCGAGAAGGGACACCGGATGATCGCCGTACGCCTGCTCGCGTCGGGGGCACTGCTCGCCGCCCTGGTCTCCGCGCCGACGTCCGCCGCTGCGGCGCCCGAGCCCGCCGCCTCGGGCGCCTTCTCGGTGCTCACCTACAACGTCGCCGGCCTGCCCGAACCCCTCTCCGGCAGCAACCCGGACGTCAACACGCGACCGATCGGGGAACGGGTCAACGCGTACGACATCGTGCACGTCCAGGAGGACTTCAACTACCACTCCGACCTGTACGACACCGACCGGCATCCGTACCGGACGCGCACCAGCGGACCGGTGCCGTTCGGCAGCGGCCTGAACACGATGTCGAACCTGCCGTACGCGAACTTCCAGCGGATCACCTGGAACCGGTGCGCCGGCACCGACTGCCTGACCCCGAAGGGCTTCACCGCCTCCCGGATCCAACTCGCCGAGGGGGCGTACGTCGACTTCTACAACGTGCACGCCAACGCCGGCAGCGACGAGCGGGACCTGGCCGCCCGGCGGGACAACCTGGCCCAGCTCTCCGCGTACATCACGGCCAACTCCGCCGGCAACGCGGTGGTGGTGATGGGCGACCTGAACGTCCGCTACACCCGCACCGGCGACACCATCCGGGAACTGGTCGCCGCCAACGGCCTCACCGACGCGTGGGTGCAGCAGGAACGCGGCGGCGTGCCCCCGGCCCTCGGCAGCCCGGCGCTGACCTGCGACCCGGCCAACGTCACCAACGCCTGCGAGGTGGTCGACAAGATCCTCTACCGGAGCAACCAGACGGTCCGGCTCCAGCTGAGCCGCTACCACAACGAGCACCAGCGGTTCCTGGACCCGGCCGGCGACCCGCTCTCCGACCACTACCCGCACGCCGCCTGGTTCACCTGGAGCGTCGACGCCGGCCTGCGGGGCAGCGACACCTGAGGCGACCGGCACGCCACCGGGAGTGTCGGCCCCAACGGCTAGGCTCGCAGGCGTGGCCGACCCGTCGACGTACCGCCCCGCCCCCGGCACCATCCCCGAGTCCCCCGGGGTCTACCGGTTCCGGGACGGCACCGGTCGGGTCATCTACGTCGGCAAGGCCAAGAACCTGCGCAGCCGCCTCAACTCCTACTTCGCCGACCCGGTCGGGCTGCACCAGCGTACCCGGCAGATGGTCTTCACCGCCGAGTCGGTGGAGTGGACCTCGGTGGCCACCGAGGTCGAGGCGCTCCAGCTCGAATTCCTCTACATCAAGCAGTACGACCCGCGCTTCAACGTCCGGTACCGGGACGACAAGTCGTACCCGTACCTCGCCGTCACCCTCGACGAGGAGTACCCCCGTCTCCAGGTGATGCGCGGCGCGAAGCGCAAAGGCGTGCGCTACTTCGGGCCGTACTCGCACGCCTGGGCGATCCGCGAGACGCTCGACCTGCTGCTGCGGGTCTTCCCGGCCCGCACCTGCTCGGCCGGGGTGTTCAAGCGGGCCGGGCAGGTCGGCCGGCCCTGCCTGCTCGGGTACATCGGCAAGTGCTCCGCGCCCTGCGTGGGCAGCGTCACCGCCGAGCAGCACCGGGACATCGTCGACGGCTTCTGCGACTTCATGGCCGGCCGCACGGACACCATGGTCCGCCGGCTCGAACGCGAGATGACCGAGGCGAGCGAGCAACTGGAGTTCGAGCGGGCTGCCCGGCTGCGCGACGACGTCGCCGCCCTGCGCCGGGCGATGGAGAAGCAGACCGTCGTGCTCGGCGACGGCACCGACGCCGACGTGGTCGCGTTCGCCGACGACCCCCTGGAGGCCGCCGTCCAGGTGTTCCACGTCCGCGACGGCCGGGTCCGGGGCCAGCGCGGCTGGGTGGTGGAGAAGACCGAGGAGCTCACCACCGGCGACCTCGTCCACCACTTCTGCACCCAGGTGTACGGCGGGGAGCAGGGCGAGACCGACGTGCCCCGCGAGCTGCTCGTCCCCGAACTGCCCGGCGACGCCGACGCGCTCGCCGACTGGCTCTCCACCCGGCGGGGCAGCCGGGTCACGCTGCGGGTGCCGCAGCGCGGCGACAAGCGGGCCCTGCTGGAGACGGTCGGTCGCAACGCCAAGGACGTCCTCGCCCGGCACAAGCTGCGCCGCGCCGGTGACCTGACCACCCGCAGCCAGGCTCTCGACGAGATCGCCGAGGCGCTGGGGATGGACACGTCCCCGCTGCGCATCGAGTGTTACGACGTCTCCCAGATGCAGGGCACCGACGTGGTGGCCAGCATGGTGGTCTTCGAGGACGGCCTGCCACGCAAGAGCGAGTACCGCCGGTTCATCGTGCGGGGCGCGACCGACGACCTGTCGGCCATGTCCGAGGTGCTGCGCCGCCGGTTCGCCCGGTACCTGGACACGCGTGCCGAGACCGGCGAGATCGGCGACGAGACGGCCACCGACCCCGACCGTCCGGGGATCGACCCCACCACCGGCCGGCCCCGGAAGTTCGCGTACCCGCCGCAGCTGGTGGTGGTCGACGGTGGCCCGCCGCAGGTGGCCGCCGCCGCGACGGCCCTGGCCGGCCTCGGCGTCGACGACGTGGCGCTCTGCGGGCTGGCCAAGCGGCTGGAGGAGGTCTGGCTCCCCGACGACGAGTTCCCGGTCATCCTGCCGCGCACCTCCGAGGCGCTCTACCTGCTGCAACGGGTTCGCGACGAGGCGCACCGGTTCGCCATCACCTTCCACCGGCAGCGCCGATCCAAGCGGATGACCGAGTCCGCGCTGGACACCGTGCCCGGTCTCGGTGAGGTCCGCCGCAAGGCGCTGCTGCGGCACTTCGGCTCGCTGAAGCGGGTCGCGGCGGCCACCGTCGACGAGATCACCGAGGTGCCCGGCATCGGCCCGCGCACCGCCGAGGCGATCCTGGCCGCGCTCGGCGCGGGCGAGCAAACGGCCCGCTCCTGACCCACACATGCGGAGCTGTCCCGGCCGGCGGGCACTACAACTAGGTTGCGGCTATTGGGTCAAGTGAGTAATCACACACTTCGATACAAGGGGTCGACCTTTGCTGAGATAACTGAGAGTGTCGGGGAGCTAACTCATGACTACGGGGGCCATGGGTGTAGTGAGGATTCTGCCTGCCCCCGAACAGGAGGCGGCATGAAACGCACCTTCCTCTCGCCCGGCCGAACGCTGATGGCAGCCTTGGCGGCGTTCGCTCTTGTCCTCATGGGCCAGACCCAGGCTCAGGCTGACACGGGTTCCCGTGACCGGGGCGGGGTCCAGACGCGGGGAGACGTCAGCGTCCTGGGCGCCGATGACCTCTTCCTGGAGTACTACGAAGGAGGTTGGATCCTCGGAACGGGAGAGTTCAACGCCGATCCGGAAAACGGTGTCCCGGGCGACGCGATCAGGGCCTGCGACACGCACGCCGATGGTGCGGGCATCGATGTACAGATGGACATCAACCCCGGCAGCATCTGGATCACCGATCGGCTCGCCACGACCCGTGGCCACAACTCCCCGTACTGCAGCCCGTGGATGTCTGGAGACATCCCGGAAGGAACCGTGGTCGCGGTGAGGATCTGCAAGGCCAGCGTCGCCTGTAACGCTCCGCAGTACAGCTTCGCGTAAAGACCGCAGCCCAACGGGCGATGCGTGGGACGGGCGGTGACGGCTCGGGGGACTGGCTCCCGGGCCGTCATCGTGCCCGGGTCAGCCGGCAGGTTCGTCGTGGTGGAGGGTGGCCGGCAGTTCGCGGCGCAACTGCTGACGCACGTGCGGCACGCCCGCGACGGCGGCGGCAAAGAGTTCTCCAGCGAGCCGTACGACTTCGACAGCCCGGTGGCGGTCAGCCGGACAGGATCCGGTGGTGGGGCAGGTTGCCGGCCCGACGAGCTGCGTGTCAACTGATCGGGGTCTGGGCGACTACTCCCTGAGGACGGCGAGGATCTGCTCGCCGTACTTGGCGAGCTTGTTCTCGCCCACCCCGCTGATCCCGGACAGCTCGGTCAGCGAGGACGGCGAATCGCTGGCGATCTGCCGCAGCGTGGCGTCGTGGAAGATCACGTACGCGGGCACGCCCTGCTCCTTGGCGGTCGCCCCCCGCCAGGCCCGGAGCCGCTCGAAGACCGGCGCGGCCTCCGGCGACAGCTCGACCACGGCGGCTGCCCCGCCACGCCCTGCCTTCGCCACCCGTTCGGCCTTCGCCGGCCGTTCCGGCTCGCGGCGCATCATCACCGTGCGCCGTCGGCCCAGCACCTCGGCGCTCGCCTCGGTCAGCGCGAGGGTGCCGTAGTCGCCCTCCACCGTGAGCAGCCCCTCGGCGAGGAGTTGGCGCACCACGCCCCGCCACTCGGCCTCCCGCAGGTCGTCGCCGATGCCGAAGGTGCTCAGCGAACTGTGGCCGTACTGGACGATCTTGTCGTTGCTGCGGCCCAGCAGGATGTCGATGCAGTGCCCCGCGCCGAAGCGCTGGTTGCGCTCCCGGTGCAACCGGTAGACCGTGGAGAGCAGCTTCTGCGCGGCGACCGTGCCGTCCCAGGACTCCGGCGGGTGCAGGCAGGTGTCGCAGTTGCCACAGGATGCGGTGGCCGGCTGACCGAAGTACTCCAGCAGTTGCCCGCGCCGGCAGCGGACCGTCTCACAGAGGGCGAGCATCGCGTCCAGGTGGGCGGCGAGGTTACGCCGGTGCGCGACGTCGCCCTCGGACGTGTCGATCATCTTGCGCTGCTGCACCACGTCCTGGAGTCCGTACGCGAGCCAGGCGGTCGACGGCAGGCCGTCCCGTCCGGCGCGGCCGGTCTCCTGGTAGTAGCCCTCCACCGACTTCGGCAGGTCCAGGTGGGCGACGAAGCGGACGTCCGGTTTGTCGATGCCCATGCCGAAGGCGATGGTCGCCACCATCACCAGGCCGTCCTCGCGCAGGAAGCGCTGCTGGTTGGCGGCGCGGGTCGCCGCGTCCAGACCCGCGTGGTACGGCAGCGCGGCGATGCCGTTGGCCACCAGGAACTCGGCGGTCTTGTCGACCGACGCGCGGGAGAGGCAGTAGACGATGCCGGCGTCGCCGGGGTGCTCGTCGCGGAGCAGAGCGAGCAACTGCTTGCGCGGCTCCCGCTTCGGCACGATCCGGTACTGGATGTTCGGCCGGTCGAAGCTGGCGACGAAGTGCCGGGCGTCGGTCAGGTCGAGCCGGGTGGCGATCTCCGTCCGGGTCGCGGAGGTCGCGGTGGCGGTCAGCGCGATGCGCGGCACCCCCGGCCAGCGCTCGTGCAGCATCGACAGGGCGAGGTAGTCGGGGCGGAAGTCGTGACCCCACTGCGCCACGCAGTGCGCCTCGTCGATCGCGAACAGGGCGATCCGGCCCCGGTCGAGCAGGTTCAGCGTGGCCCGGCTGCCCAGCGCCTCCGGGGCCAGGTAGAGCAGGTCGATCTCGCCGGCCACGAACTCCGCCTCGACCAGCCGGCGGGTGTCCGGGTCGAGCGTGGAGTTGAGGAAGCCGGCCCGGACCCCGACCGCGCGCAGCGCGTCGACCTGGTCCTGCATCAGCGCGATCAGCGGGGAGACGACCACCGCCACGCCGTCGCGCAGCAGCGCCGGGATCTGGTAGCAGAGCGACTTGCCGCCACCGGTGGGCATCAGCACCAGGGCGTCCCCGCCGCCGGTGACGTGCTCGACGACCTCCTGCTGGAAGCCCCGGAACGAGTCGTAGCCGAAGACCCTCCGCAACACGTCCAACGGGGTTTCGGTACGCAGCGCGGTGGGGGAGTCCATCGGGGGATTGTACGAGCGCCGGGTGACACGTGAACCGGCACAGGTGGGACAGGTCAGCGTGGTTCCACGCCCCGTCGTCGCCCCGACCCGCCCCCAGCGTGCGGCCGGCAGGGCGACAGCCGGGGCGCGCTCCCTGCCCCACCTCGTCGATCATGGAGTTGTGGCGCCTGACAAGCGGCTTCTTGGTGCCTGAACTCCATGATCGACGGCGGGTCGTCTCGGCCGAACCCGCGGGGTCGCATGTCGGGGCTGGCCCGGGGGGTCAGCGGACGGTGATCTCGACGCGGCGCTGCGCGCCGGCGCGTACCTCGACGGCGGGGGCGGCGACCGGGGACGCGCCGTCCGCCGGCACGACGCTGACCTCGTACCGCCCCGGCGCGAGCTGCCAGCGGAAGTAGCCGTCGTCGTCGGTGGTCACCACCAGTTCCGGCACCGGCACCGGGGGAGTGTCGAGCGAGCGCACCCGGACCGTCGCGTTGACGACCGGCGCGCCGGTCGGGGTGCGGACGCGTCCGCTGACCACTCCCCGGTTCCCCGGCGGGAGGTCGTCGTCCACGTCGTCGCCCGTGTTGTCGCCGGTGTCGTCGTCCGGCTCGTCCGGCCGGTCGCTCACCGGGAGGTCCGGGCTGCCGGTGGCCGGTGGCGGGGCGTCCGCGGAGTCGTCCTGCCCCTGGCAGCCGGTGAGCAGGACGCCGAGAACGGCCACCGACAGGCCGATCATGCCGAGACGTTTTCGCATGGTGCCGACCGGCCCTTTCCGTGTTGGGTCCGACAGTCGGGTTTCCGTCCGTCGAATTGTGTCGGAAACCGGAGGCGTTTGTTTACCTAAATGTTGCCGCCCCGTCGGTTACTTCTATCACGGATTCCGGGCGAGGACGGTCGGAACGCGGACGGAACGGTTCCGGACACGGCGTACGCCGAGCGGGCGGCACCCGTTCGGGTGCCGCCCGTGAACGGTGGATCAGGGCAGGGACGTCCAGTACTGCATGTTGGCGAAGACCCCCTCGGTGATGCGCTTGCCTGAGTTGGGGTTGCCGCCGTAGCCGTGGTAGGCCATGACGCATTCGCCGCAGCCGGACCGGTTGTAGTGGACCGGGCCGCCGCTGTTGCCGCCGACGGTGTCGTTGCGGTAGTAGACCTTCTCGGTGGTGGAGTTGACCACGGTGGCCTGGACGCCCTCGTCCAGGTCCCCGCACCACTGCTCCAGCGGCTTGTCGCCGGGGTAGCCGCAGGCCCGGGTGGGCAGGCCGTTCAGGCTGGCCGCCTGCCACCAGTACCCGAACCAGCCGACGGTGTCACCGAGCCGGCAGTTGAGCTTGACAGTGCCGTAGTCGAACTCGTGGTTGGCGTTGGTGGTCCAGCCGACCACCGAGTGCAGGCTCTTGGCGGTGCAGGAGCCGTACGGCGCGCCACCGGAGCCGTTGTACCCGGGGTAGACCACCACGTTGGTCGACCAGGATCCGCCGGATCCGCCGCTGTGCAGGCAGTGGCCCGCGGTGCCGACCACGTCCGGTCCGTAGAACCAGCCGGTGCAGCGACCGCCCGAGAAGGTGATCAGCGCGACCGCCCGGTAGGGGAAGCCGGTGGTCGGGTTGATCCGGTACCGCTGGTCGGCGCCGATGATCGAGTTGGTGCCGGGTGCGCCCTCGTCGACCGCGCGGTCCCGGGACCGGGTCGGGGTGCCGGTGCCGGCGAAGCTCGGCGAACTGGTGGTCTTGGCCGCGACGCCGGGGCCGGGGGCGGGGACGTTGACGCTGGCGGTGGGGGTGTCCGGGCTGACCCGGCTGGTGGCGGGCTCGGCGGAGGCGGGGACGCCGCCGGCGGCGAGCAGGGCCGCCGCCGTGGCGGTCGCCACGGCGAGCAGACGGACCCGACGACGGACTGACAATCGCGTCATGACTCTCCCTCACAGGGCGGGGATACGGGCAGGCCTCACCCTAGCGAAACGAATTCCCAATGGGCATGTCTCGATTTGTTATTTCGGTTATCCGCACAGGTCTGGTTCCGGTCGCAAAGTCGTGGTATCGCTCGCGCACATAATCGCGGAAATGGAGATGGGGTGACATGCGGGGGGTTGCCCGGGTGGGTTCAGGGTCGGGAGGCAAGTCCGGAAAATGGTCCGGCGGGGGGTAGGGGCGTTTATCATCCGCGCCATTCCCACGAATGGGGTGCCGAAATGGGCTCCGTCGGATTCCATAAAATGTTACATCGGATTGACCGGTGGTGCCCGACCCGTCATGGCGGAACCACCCATACGTGCTGGCCGGCTCGACGGACGACGCCGGCCACCCGGGTCGGTCGGGAGGGCGGTCTGGTTGCAGGGGTCCCCTCCTACCGCATTGTGACGAGGAGGGGACCCCTGCACACACCCGGCACGGCGGCCCGTGGCGCGCCGGGCGGGCCGGGGAACGGGGTCGGGGGTCGACGGGCCGGACGCGGGATAGAGTCGCTCCCTGACGTTCGCGGTCGGTGGTGGCCGCAGGGCCACCGCCGGGGGGTAGCAGGTGAACGAGGCGCTGACGGGCCAGACTCCGGTGGCGGAGGGCTCCACACCGGTGGAGTCGTTCGCCGGGACACCGGTGGAGCCGTACACCGAGGGCGAGACGAGCCTGGTCGTGGTCACCGGGCTTTCCGGCGGCGGCCGGAGCACGGTGGCCCGGGCACTGGAGAACGTCGGCTACTACGTGGTCGACAACCTGCCGCAGGCGCTCCTGCTCGACATGGCCGAGTTGGCGTCGAAGGCCGGCGGCGCGGCCCGGCGTACCGCGATGGTGCTGGACGTGCGCTCGCGCGCCTTCTCCACCGACCTGGCCGGCGCGATCCGGGAGCTGAAGGAGCGGGGCTTCTCCCCGCGGGTGGTCTTCGTCGACGCCGACGACGAGGTGCTCATCCGGCGGTTCGAGAGCGTCCGCCGTTCCCACCCGTTGCAGGGCGACGGCCGGCTGGCCGACGGCATCGCGGTCGAGCGCAGCCTGCTGGAGGAGGCCCGGGACCAGGCCGACGTGATCGTCGACACCAGCCACCTCAACGTCAACCAGCTCCGGCGGCGCATCGAGGAGCTCTTCGGCGAGGAGGACGCCCGGCGGCTGCGGGTCACGGTGCTCTCCTTCGGCTTCAAGTACGGTCTCCCGCCGGACGCCGACTTCGTGCTCGACGCCCGGTTCCTGCCGAACCCGTTCTGGGTGCCGGACCTGCGCGAGCAGACCGGCCGGGACACACCGGTCAGCGAGTACGTGCTCGGTCAGGAGGGCGCCGAGGCGTTCGTGTCGGCCTACGCCGACCTGGTCAGCGCCACCACGGCCGGGTTCGAGCGGGAGGGCAAGCGGTACCTGACCGTGGCGGTGGGCTGCACCGGGGGCAAGCACCGCAGCGTGGCGATCACCGAGGAACTGGCCGCGCGGCTGCGCCAGTCCGGTCTCGCCGCCAACGCCCAACACCGGGACCTGGGGCGCGAATGACGGCGACGAAGGTGGTGGCCTTCGGCGGCGGGCACGGTCTCTCCGCGTCGCTGCGCGCGCTGCGTCGGTGCGCACCCGAACTCGACCTCGACATCACCGCCGTGGTGACCGTGGGTGACGACGGTGGTTCCAGCGGTCGGCTGCGCGCCGCCCGGGGCGGACTGCCCCCCGGCGACCTGCGTCAGGCGCTGGTCGCCCTGGCCGGGGACCACCCGGCCACCCGGCGCAGCGCGCGGCTGTTCCAGCACCGGTTCGCCCGTACCGGCACCGACGTCACGACCCCGACCGACGTCGCGGTCGGTGTCGGCGGCCCGGCGGCCGGTGGTACGTCGGCAACCGACGGCCCGGCGGTACGGCCTCCGGCCGGCGGGTTCTCGTCCCCGCCCGCCCGATGGCCCGCCCCGGTCGGGAACGGCGACCGGCCCGACGGCGGGTGCGCGGACGGCCTGGACGGACACGCGGTCGGCAACCTGGTGCTGTTCGGCCTGATGGAACTGCTCGGCGACCCGGTGGTCGCGTTGGAGCACGCCGGCACCATGCTCGGCGCGGTCGGCCGGGTCCTGCCGATGTCCTGCGAGCCGGTCGGCATCGAGGCACAGGTGCGGGGCGCGGACCCGACCCGACCGGACGAGGTCCGCACCGTACGCGGACAGCACCAGGTGGCGGTCACCACCGGCCGGGTGGAGGCGCTGCGGCTCACCCCGGCGGCGCCGGTCGCCTGCCCGCAGGCGGTGGCGGCGATCCTGGACGCCGACTGGCTGATCTTCGGACCGGGAAGCTGGTACACCAGCGTCCTGCCGCACCTGCTGGTGCCCGGCCTGGCCGACGCGGTCGTCGCCAGCCCGGCCCGACGGCTGGTCACCCTGAACCTCTCCGCCGAGAAGGAGACCCTCGGGCTCTCCGCCGCCGGCCACCTCGCCGCGCTGCGCCGTTACCTCCCGGAACTCACCGCCGACTGCGTGCTCGCCGACGACCGGGTGGTGAACGATCCGGAGTCGCTGGCCCGTGCGGCAGAATCCCTGGGAGCCCGGCTCGTGCTCGCCCCGGTCGCCGTCGCCGACGGCAGTCCCCGGCACGATCCGGCCGCCCTGGGCGCCGCCCTGGTGCCTGTCCTGGGCGCCGCTCGTTAAGCACCTACGTAATCACCGGTCGTTAAGCACCTACGTAAGCACCGGCGAAACGCCGGAACCGGTCCGTGAGGGGACGCACAATGGCGATGACGGCTGCGGTCAAGGACGAGCTGAGTCGGGTCGACGTGCCCAAGCCCTGCTGCCGCCGGGCGGAGATGACCGCCCTGCTGCGGTTCGCCGGTGGGCTGCACATCGTCTCCGGTCGGGTGGTGGTCGAGGCGGAACTGGACACCGGGGCGGTCGCCCGTCGCCTGCGCCGCGAGATCGCCGAGGTCTACGGCTACCCGAGTGAGATCCACGTACTCGCCTCGGGTGGCCTGCGCAAGGGCAGCCACTTCATCGTCCGGGTGGTCAAGGACGGCGAGTCGCTGGCCCGGCAGACCGGGCTGCTGGACGTCCGGGGTCGCCCGGTGCGCGGGCTGCCCCCGCACGTGGTCGCCGCGAACGTCTGCTGCGCGGTGTCGGCGTGGCGGGGCGCGTTCATGGCGCACGGTTCGCTGACCGAGCCGGGCCGCTCCAGCGCCCTGGAGATCACCTGCCCCGGTCCGGAGTCGGCGATGGCCCTGGTCGGCGCGGCCCGCCGGGTCGGGATCACCGCCAAGAACCGTGAGGTGCGCGGGGTGGAACGGGTGGTGGTCAAGGACGGCGACGCGATCGCCGCGCTGCTCACCCGGGTCGGTGCCCACTCCAGTGTGCTCGCCTGGGAGGAACGCCGGGTGCGGCGCGAGGTCCGGGCCACGGCCAACCGGCTGGCGAACTTCGACGACGCCAACCTGCGCCGTTCGGCGCGGGCGGCGGTCGCCGCCGCCGCCCGGGTGACCCGGGCGCTGGAGATCCTCGCCGACGACGCTCCCGAGCACCTCACCTCCGCCGGCCGGTTGCGCCTGGAGCACCGGCAGGCCTCCCTGGAGGAGCTCGGCGCGCTGGCCGACCCGCCGCTGACGAAGGACGCCATCGCCGGTCGGATCCGCCGGCTGCTCGCGCTCGCCGACAAACGCGCCCGCGACCTCGGCATCCCCGATACCGAAGCGGCAGTCACGCCCGACATGCTCGTGGTCTGATAGGACGGTGGGCCGGTGGCGGCGTCCGGGTTCACGCCCCGGCGCAGCGGGCCGTCGCGTGCTCGGATAGGGTCGCAGCGTACGGCAAGGGGGCCGGCAACCGGCTTCCCCCGCCGTACCCACCGCCTCGGCGGTCTGGTCCGCAGGACCGCGGCGGGGTGGCCGAGATGAACTGTCAACGGCCGGCTCCAACGGTCGGCGCACATCAACTCGCCGGCCGCAGTCTGGCGCCGGCGGACCAGAACGCGAGGAGATGGGACCTGTGACCATCCGGGTTGGCATCAACGGCTTCGGCCGTATCGGCCGCAACTTCTTCCGGGCAGTGCTGGCGTCCGGCGCGGACGTCGAGGTCGTCGCCGTGAACGACCTGACCGACAACGCCACGCTCGCCCACCTGCTCAAGTACGACAGCATCCTCGGCCGGCTCCCGCACGAGGTCAAGGCCACCGCCGACGAGATCACCGTCGGCGGCAAGACCATCAAGGCGTTCGCCGAGCGCGACCCGAGCAAGCTGCCCTGGGGCGACCTGGGCGTGGACGTGGTCATCGAGTCGACCGGCTTCTTCACCGACGCCACCAAGGCCAAGGCGCACGTCGACGGTGGGGCCAAGAAGGTCATCATCTCCGCCCCGGCGAAGAACGAGGACGTCACCGTCGTCATGGGCGTCAACCACGGCGACTACGACCCGGCCAAGCACACCATCATCTCGAACGCCTCCTGCACCACCAACTGCCTGGCCCCGATGGCGAAGGTCCTGCATGACACCTTCGGCATCCAGAAGGGCCTGATGACCACGATCCACGCGTACACCCAGGACCAGAACCTCCAGGACGCGCCGCACTCGGACCTGCGCCGGGCCCGCGCCGCCGCACTGAACATCGTGCCGACCTCGACCGGCGCCGCGAAGGCGATCGGCCTGGTCCTGCCCGACCTCAAGGGCAAGCTCGACGGGTACGCGCTGCGGGTGCCGATCCCGACCGGCTCCGCCACCGACCTGACCGTCGAGGTCGGCCGGGAGACCACCGTCGACGAGGTCAACGCCGCTATCAAGGCCGCCGCCGAGGGTCCGCTCAAGGGCGTCCTGGTCTACAACGAGGACCCGATCGTGTCGGCCGACATCGTCACCGACCCGGCCTCCTGCATCTTCGACGCGCCGCTGACCAAGGTCATCGGCAACCAGGTCAAGGTCGTCGGCTGGTACGACAACGAGTGGGGCTACTCGAACCGCCTGGTCGACCTGGTCAAGCTGGTGGGTTCGTCGCTGTGACCATCCGTACCCTCGACGACCTGCTCGCCGAGGGGGTCTCAGGTCGGCGCGTGCTGGTGCGCGCCGACCTGAACGTGCCCCTCGACAAGCAGACCGGCCAGATCACTGACGACGGCCGCATCCGCGCGGTGCTGCCGACGCTGGGCGCTCTGGTGCAGGGCGGCGCGAAGGTGGTCGTCTGCTCGCACCTGGGCCGCCCGAAGGGCGCGCCGGACCCGCAGTACAGCCTCCGCCCGGTCGCCGGGCGGCTCGGTGAGCTGCTCGGCGCGCCGGTGCAGTTCGCCGAGGACACCGTCGGCGACTCGGCCCGGGCATGCGTGGAGGCGCTGGCCGACGGCCAGGTCGCGCTGCTGGAGAACCTCCGTTTCAACAAGGGGGAGACCAGCAAGGACGACGCCGAGCGGGGCGCTTTCGCCGACCAGCTCGCCGCGTTCGGCGAGGCCTACGTGGACGACGCGTTCGGCGCGGTGCACCGCAAGCACGCCAGCGTGTACGACGTCCCGGCCCGGCTGCCGCACGTTGCCGGCCGCCTCGTGCTCCGCGAGGTCGAGGTGCTCGGCCGGCTTGCCGGCGAGCCGGAGCGTCCGTACGTGGTGGTCCTCGGCGGCTCCAAGGTCTCCGACAAGCTCGCGGTGATCGAGGCGCTGCTGCCGAAGGTCGACCGGCTGCTCATCGGCGGCGGGATGTGCTTCACCTTCCTCAAGGCCCAGGGCCACGAGGTGGGCACCTCGCTGCTGGAGGAGGAGATGGTCGAGACCTGCCGCAACCTGCTGGAGCGGTCCGAGGGCAAGATCATGCTCCCGGTCGACGTGGTGGCGGCGGACGCTTTCGCCCCGGACGCCGCGCACGACACCGTCCGTGCCGACGGCATCCCGAGCCACCGGCTCGGGCTGGACATCGGCCCGGAGACGGTCGCCGGCTTCGCCGCCGCGCTCTCCGGTGCGAAGACGGTCTTCTGGAACGGCCCGATGGGCGTGTTCGAGATGCCGGCGTTCGCCAACGGCACCCGGGGGGTCGCCGAGGCGATCACCAAGACCGACGCGTTCACCGTCGTCGGCGGCGGCGACTCCGCCGCCGCGGTGCGGGCGCTCGGGCTCGACGAGTCCTCGTTCGGGCACATCTCCACCGGCGGGGGCGCCTCGCTGGAATACCTCGAGGGCAAGACCCTCCCCGGCATCGCGGCGCTGGAGGACTGATGGCGGCGGTCACCCGCCGGCCCCTGATGGCCGGCAACTGGAAGATGAACCTGAACCACTTCGAGGCCAACCTCCTGCTCCAGAAGCTGGCGGCCAGCCTCACCGAGAAGCAGCTCACCGACGTCGAGTGCGTCGTGCTGCCGCCCTTCACCGACCTGCGGACGGTGCAGACCGCGGTCGACGGCGACAAGCTGCTCATCGGCTACGGCGCCCAGGACCTCTCCGCGCACCAGTCGGGGGCGTACACCGGGGAGATCTCCGGGGCGATGCTGGCGAAGCTCGGCTGCTCGTACGTGGTGGTCGGGCACTCGGAGCGGCGCGCGTACCACCACGAGGACGACGCGCTGGTCAACGCCAAGGTAACCGCGGCGCTCGGCAGCGGGATCACCCCGATCCTCTGCGTGGGCGAGGGGTTGGACGTGCGGGACGAGCAGCGGCACGTCGCGCACTGCCAGGACCAGCTCACCGCCGGCCTGAAGGGGCTCAGCGCCGAGCAGGTCACCAAGGTCGTCATCGCGTACGAGCCGGTCTGGGCGATCGGCACCGGCAAGACCGCGACGCCGGAGGACGCCCAGGAGGTGTGCGGCGCGGTGCGGGAGCGCCTCGCCGAGCTGTACGACCAGGCGACCGCGGACCAGGTCCGGGTCCTCTACGGCGGGTCGGTCAAGGCGTCGAACGTCGCCGCGATCATGGCCAAGCCGGACGTGGACGGCGCGCTCGTCGGCGGCGCCAGCCTCGACGCCGAGGAATTCGCGCAGATCTGCCGCTTCCCGGAGCACATCACCCGCTGATCGCTCGCTATCCTTGACTCCGCCCGTCCGTCGGTCGGTGCCGCACGCCCGACACGCGCGGGGCGAGGATCGCAATGAGAGGACTGACCCCAGCCATGCCGACTTGGTTCGCATACACGTTGATCGGGTTGCTGACGATCACGAGCATCCTGCTCACCATGCTGATCCTGCTGCACCGGGGCAAGGGCGGCGGGTTGTCGAGCATGTTCGGCGGTGGGGTCAGCTCCAGCCTCGCCGGCTCGTCCGTGGCCGAGAAGAACCTCGACCGCTACACCGTCCTGGTGAGCATCGTCTGGTTCGCCTGCATCATCGGCCTCGGACTCTGGCTCAAGCTGGCGGTTCCCGCCTGAGGCGGACGCTTCCGTCGTCACCACCCGCGCGCGGCCCGTACCCACGGGCCGCGCGCGGTTCCGTTTCCGCCCCCGACGCTGCTCCCGTCCGCTGTTCCCGCCGCCTCGTCCGTCCCGGCCGCCGGTCGCGCCACCCGTGCGTGCGTCCGCGTGGTTGCAGGGGCACCTTGCGGTGCGAAAAGCGGTAGCAAGGGGCCCCTGCAACCACCCGGGGCGGGAGTTCAGCGCAGGCTACGGAAGCGGGGGCGTACGTCCGCTGCGGCGGCCCGGTCGAGCAGCCAGAGGGTACGGCCGACACCCGCCACCCCGGCGGCCGGCAACTGCACCGGCCCCGCGCCGTCGAGCGCCATGTGCACCGCCGCCGCCTTGTCCGAGCCGCTGGCGATCAGCCACACCTCCTCGGCGGTGTTGATCGCGGGCAGGGTCAGCGTGGTGCGTACCGGCGGCGGCTTCGGGCTGCCCCGGACCGCGCTGACCGGGCGGCTCTCGTAGTGCACCGGATGTTCGGGAAAGACCGACGCGACGTGGCCGTCCTCGCCGACGCCGAGGAGAAGCACGTCGAAGTGGGGCAGGGTGGCGTGCCCGGGGCGGGCCGAGGCGGCGAGCTCCTCGGCGTACCGGGCCGCCGCCGCCTCCGGGTCCGCCCCGACCGGGCCGTCCGAGGCCGGCATCGGATGGATCCGGGCCGGGTCGAGGGGAAGCTGGTCCAGCAGGGCGGCCCGGGCCTGGGTCTCGTTGCGCTCCGGGTCACCGGCGGGGAGAAACCGTTCGTCGCCCCACCAGACGTCCACCCGCGACCAGTCGACCGCGTCGCGGGCCGGCAGGGCCACCACCGCCCGGTAGACGGCGGCGGCGATCCGCCCCCCGGTCAGCACCACCGACGCCTGGCCCCGGTCGGCCTGCGCGTCGAGCAGCCGCACCAGGAGCCGGGCCGCGACCGCCTGCGCCAGCAGGTCGGCGTCGGCGTGTACGGCGACACTCGCCTCACTCATCTCGTGCCTTCTCGTCGACCGTCGGGCGTCCCGCCCGGCGGTACCTGGTCGTCGCCCGGGCGGCCCCGCCCGTGTACGTGTGGTTCCCCGCCGGTTCGCCCGTCACCGGGAAGGGTGACGGGCGAACCGGACCGGGCGGTCAGGACGCGTCGTTCGTCGAGGCGTGCGCGGTGACGCCCGCCTCGGCGCGGCGCGCGGTGCTCGGATCCTTCCAGACGTGCACCCGCTGGGCGGGACGGTCGTCCAGGCCGGAGATCCCCGCCGCCGCCCCGAGGGCCTCGGCGTAGATCTGGTCGGCGTCCAGCCGGCGCAGCTCCTCGGCCAGTTCGTCGCCGAGGGGCCGGCGCACCAGCGGCAGGCTCCGGTCGGCCTGGCCGGTACGCCGGAACGTCGCCATGCTGTCCTCCCGGGTCAGGGTCAGCTCGTCGCCGTTGGCGCAGCGCAACCGCACCTCACGCATCCGGGGCTGCCCGTCGACGTGCTCCCAGCGCGGTTCGATGCCGAGCCGGCTGCCCAGCCAGCCGCACATCAGCGCCGCCGTCGGGTCGGTCCGGGGGGCCAGCACGGTCGCCTCGGTGACCTCCGCCTGCGTGGTGTCGAAGGCCCCCGCGACCAGGGTGCGCCACGGGGTGATCCGGGTCCAGGCCAGGTCGGTGTCGCCCGGGGCGTAGTCCCGGGCCCGCTGGCGCAGCGCCTCGATCGGATCGGCGGCCTGGGCGGCGTCGGTGATCCGCCGGTCGGCGACCACCCCGAGGAAGTCGGTGGCGATCTCCTCCGGCGGTTCGTCGTGCCACCAGGTCACCACCGGCACGTCCGGCACCAGCAGGGGCATCACCACCGACTCGGCGTGCAGCGCGAGCCGGCCGTACATCCGGGTGACCACCGCCTCGCACGGGCCGAGTCGACCGCCCACGACGATCTCCGCGTCCAGCCGGTTGTGGTCCCGTTCCACGTCGGAGCGGACCACGACCAGCAGCCGGCACGGGTGCGCGGCAGCGGCGATGGTGGCCGCCGCCTCCGCCTCGCGGACCCGCTTCTCGTCGACCACCACGATCAGCGTGAGGGCCATGCCGCTGGCCACCCCGCCCGCGCTGCGCCGCTCGGCGGCGAGCGCCTTGACCACCTCGTTGCCGGTGGTGTCCCACAGCCCGATCATGCGCGTCTCCAGGCCCGGCCCTCGCGGGCCAGCATCTCGTCGGCGGACCGTGGACCCCACTCGCCGGCCCGGTACGGCTCCGGCTTGGTGCCCGCCCAGGCACGTTCCAGCGGGTCCACCACCTGCCAGCTCTGTTCCACCTCGGCGGCGTCCGGGAAGAGGGTGCGGTCGCCGATCAGCACGTCCAGCACCAGCCGTTCGTACGCCTCCGGGCTGGCCTCGGTGAACGCCTCGCCGTACTGGAAGTCCATGGCGATGTCCCGGACCTCCATGGTGGTGCCCGGCACCTTGGAGCCGAACTTCAACACCACGCCCTCGTCCGGTTGCACCCGGATGACGAGCTGGTTGTTGCCGAGCATCTCGATGTCGGCGTCGTTGAACGGCAGGTGCGGGGCGCGCTTGAACATGATGGCCACCTCGGTGACCCGCCGGGGCAGCCGCTTGCCGGCGCGGATGTAGAACGGCACCTCCGCCCAGCGGCGGTTCTGAATGCCGAGCCGGACCGCGACGTACGTCTCGGTGGTGGAGTCCGCCGGGACGCCCTCCTCGTCCAGGTAGCCGACCGCCCGCTGCCCACCGACCCAGCCGGGCAGGTACTGGCCGCGGACGGTGCCCTCGGTGATGTCCTCCGGCAGGGTGATCGCCCGGAGCACCTTGAGCTTCTCGGCCCGGATCTCGTCGGCGCCGAAGCTGGTCGGCTCCTCCATCGCGACCAGGGCCAGCAGTTGCAGCAGGTGGTTCTGGAGCACGTCCCGGGCCGCGCCGGCGGAGTCGTAGAATCCCGCCCGGCTGCCGATGCCGACGTCCTCGGCCATGGTGATCTGCACCGAGTCGACGTAGTGGGAGTTCCACAGCGGCTCGAACAGGTTGTTCGCGAAGCGCAGGGCGAGGATGTTCTGAACGGTCTCCTTGCCCAGGTAGTGGTCGATCCGGAAGACGTCCTGGCTGGTGAAGACGTCGTCGACCAGGTCGTTGAGTTCCTTCGCCGAGGGCAGGTCGTGCCCGAACGGCTTCTCGACCACGACCCGCCGCCAACCACCGGAGCGGGCGTTGTCGGCCATGCCGGTGCGGGCGAGCTGCTTGAGCACCACCGGGAAGGCCGCCGGGGGGATGGAGAAGTAGAAGGCGGCGTTGCCGGCGATGCCGTGGGTGGCGCGCAGCTCGTCGAGGGTGGTCGCGAGGTGGTCGAACGCCGCGTCGTCGTCGAACGACCCGCCGACGAACTTGATGTTGCCGGCCAGTCGCGCCCACACCTCCTCCCGCCACGGGGTGCGGGCGTGCTTCTTGGCCGCCTCGTGGGCCAGCGACTCGAAGTCGCCGTCGCCCCAGTCCCGGCGGGCGAAGCCGAGGACCACGAAGCCCGGGGGCAGCAGCCCCCGGTTGGCCAGGTCGTAGACCGCCGGCAGCAGTTTCTTGCGGGCCAGGTCCCCGGTGACGCCGAAGATCACCAGAGCGCAGGGCTCCGGGATCCTCGGCAGCCGCCGGTCCTGCGGGTCGCGTAGCGGGTTCACGCCGCCTCCTCGGTCCGCCGGATCCGTTCCGGTCATCGTCACGTCCGGAGCCGTCGGGCCGCGTCCAGCAGGTGGGCCACGCCCGCGGTCCGGTCGGTCAGGTGCAGCCGTACCAGCGGACGGTTCCGGCCGGCCAGGGCCTGCCGGTCCCCGGCGGCCTGGGCGGCCTGGAGCTCGCCGAACGTGTACGGCTTCCCGGGCACCGGCAGGTCCTCGGCGACCGCCCCGGTGATCTGGAGGAAACTGCCGACCTGCGGGCCGCCCTTGTGGTACTGGCCGGTGGAGTGCAGGAAGCGCGGCCCCCAGCCGAAGGTGACCGGCCGTCCGGCCGCCCGGGCCAGCAGCGGGCGCAGCTCGCCCGCGTCGGCGTCGGCGAACCGGTCGAGGTACGCCATGACCGCGAGGTACCCGCCGTCGGCCAGCCCGTCGGTCAGCCACCGCAGCACACCGGTCAGGTCGCCCGGAGCGCCCGCCGGGGCGTACACCTCGATCGGACCGTCGGTGAAGGACGGCGACTCGGCGACCGGCCCGGCGGCCAGGATCTTGTTGGTGTTCTCCTTGCTCTCGGTCACGTTCGGCTGGTTGAACGGGTCGATGCCGAGCACCGCCCCGGCTACCGCCGTGGCGTACTCCCAGGTCAGGAAGTGCGCCCCGAGCGGGCCGTTGACCGCGACGTGCGGCTGCGCGCCGCCACCGGGCACCGCGCCGGCGGGCAGCGCCCCGCCGTAGGTGACGGTGAGCACGTCGTCGCCGGTCGCGCCGGGGCTGTCCGGCGACTCCACCACCACCGGCAGGATGCCGACGCCGGACTTGCCGGTCGACTCGGCGACGAGCTGCTCGGCCCAGTCGCCGAGCCCCTCGATGCCGGTGCCGTCACTGACCAGGGCGACCTTGTCCCGGCCCTGGGTGGCGGCGGCGCCGAGCGCGGCCCCGAGCGCCAGGCCCGGGTTGTCGCGCTCGCCGCCGAAGCTCTCCGCGAGCGCCTCGGCCTCGTCGATCAGCGCGGCGACGTCGACCCCGGCCAGCGCGGACGGCACCAGCCCGAAGGCGGTCAGCGCGGAGAACCGGCCGCCCACCTCCGGGTCGGCGAGCACCACGTGGGCGCCCATCTCGGCGGCGGTGGCCTCCAGCGGGGAGCCCGGGTCGGTGACGACCACGAAGTGCCGCCCGGCCTCGGCCTCGGTCATCCCCGCGTCGAGGAACGCCTGCCAGTACGCGCGCCGGTGGCTGTCGGTCTCGACGGTGGAGCCGGACTTGCTGGCCACCACGACCACCGTCCGTTCCAGCCGGTCGGCCAGCGCCGCCCGGACCTGACCCGGGTCGGTGGTGTCCAGCACGGTCAGCGACTTCCCGAGGGTCCGGGCGATCACCTCGGGGGCCAGCGAGGAGCCGCCCATGCCGGCGAGGACCACGTGGTCCAGGTCGCCCAGTTCGGTCTTCAGTTCGGCGAGCTGGGGGAGCAGGTCGCGGCTGCGGCGGTGGGTGTCCACCCAGCCGAGCCGGATCTTGGCCTCCTGCTCGGCGTCCGGACCCCAGACGGTGGCGTCCTTCTGCGCCAGTCGTCCGGGCACGCCGGAGCGCACCAGCGCGTCCCGGGTGGAGGTGGCGCCGGCGGCGTCCACCGCCGCCGCGCCGTACACCGCCAGTCCGGCAGCGGCCTCCACCGGGCCGTCCAGCAGGTCACTCACGCCTTGCCTCCTCGCTGCGCCGCTTCCAGCGACGTCCGGACCCCGTCGAGCAGTTCCTGCCAGCTCGCCTCGAACTTCTCCACACCCTCACGTTCCAGGGTGGCGATAACGTCGGCCATGTCCACGCCGACCGACTCCAGGTCGGCGAAGACCTGCCGCGACTCGTCGTACGCCCCGGTGACCGTGTCGCCCCGGGTCTCGCCGTGGTCGGCGTACGCGTGGACCACCGGCTCCGGCATGGTGTTGACCGTGCCGGGGGCGATCAGCTCCTCGACGTAGATCACGTCCCGGTAGTCCGGGTTCTTCGTCGAGGTGGACGCCCAGAGCGGGCGCTGCGGGTGCGCCCCGGCGTCGGCGAGGGCCCGCCAGCGGTCGGAGGAGAAGACCTCCGAGTAGCGCTCGTACGCCAGTCGGGCGTTCGCCACGGCGGCCTTGCCGCGCAGCCCCTTGGCCTCGGCGGAACCGGTCTTCTCCAGCCGCTTGTCGATCTCGCTGTCCACCCGGGAGACGAAGAACGAGGCGACCGAGCCGATCGTCGACAGGTCGTGGCCGTTCGCCTTCGCCTGCTCCAGGCCGGCGAGGAAGGCCTCCATCACCTGCGAGTAGCGGTCCAGCCCGAAGATCAGCGTGACGTTGACGCTGATCCCCTCGGCGAGGGTGGCGGTGATCGCGGGCAGCCCGGCCTCGGTCGCCGGGATCTTGATGAAGAGGTTCGGCCGGTCGACCAGCCACCAGAGGGCCTTGGCCTCGGCGACGGTCTTCTCCGCGTCGTGGGCCAGCCGGGGGTCCACCTCGATGGAGACCCGGCCGTCCACGCCCGCGCTGCCGTCGTACGACGGGCGCATCACGTCGCACGCCCAGCGCACGTCGTACGTGGTGAGCATGCGCACGGCCTCCTCGACCTGCACACCCCGGGCGGCCAGGTCGCGGACCTGCCAGTCGTACTCGTCGGCGTCCTTCAGCGCCTTGGCGAAGATGGTGGGGTTGGTGGTCACCCCCGCCACGTGCTTCTCCCGCCGGAGCTGGTCCAGCCCGCCGGAGCTGAGCCGGGTCCGGGAGAGGTCGTCCAACCAGACCGCCACGCCGGCGGAGGTCAGTTCCTTCAACCTGTCAGTCATACCGTCCACGCTCCCCTCAGTTGCCGGTGGTGAAACCGGTGATGTCGCCGATCCGGGTCTGCGCCGCGTGCGCGGCGGCCACGATCCGGTCGGGGGTGAAGCCGAACTGCTCGAAGAGCACCGAGTGTGGGGCGCTGGCCCCGTAGTGCTCCAGGCTGACCGTCTCGCCGCTGTCGCCGACGACGCCCCGCCACGACATGGCGATGCCGGCCTCGACGCTGACCCGGGCCTTGACGCTGCGCGGCAGCACCGACTCGCGGTACGCCTCGTCCTGCGCGTAGAACCACTCCTGGCAGGGCATCGAGACGACCCGGGTGGGGGTGCCCTGCTCCTCCAGCCGCTCCCGGGCGGTGAGGCAGAGCTGCACCTCCGAGCCGGTGCCGATCAGGATCACCTGCGGCTTGCCGTTGGACGCCTCGGCCAGCACGTAGCCGCCCTTGGCCACGCCCTCCGCGCCGGCCAGGGTCGAGCGGTCCAGGGTCGGCAGCGGCTGGCGGCTCAGGGCCAGCGCGGTCGGCCGGTCGGTGTGCTCCAGCGCCGCGCGCCAGGCCCAGGCGGTCTCGTTGGCGTCGGCCGGGCGGACCACGTCCAGGCCGGGGATGGCCCGCAGGGCGGTCAGGTGCTCCACCGGCTGGTGGGTGGGGCCGTCCTCGCCGAGGCCGATCGAGTCGTGCGTCCAGACGTAGACCACCGGCAGCTTCATCAGCGCGGCGAGCCGCACCGAGGGACGCATGTAGTCGCTGAACACCAGGAAAGTGCCGCCGTACGGGCGGGTGCCGCCGTGCAGCGCGATGCCGTTGAGGATCGCGCCCATCGCGTGCTCACGGATACCGAAGTGCAGGGTGCGGCCGTACTCGTGGCCGGGGAACTCCTTGGTGGCGTGGCTGGCCGGGACGAAGGACGGCTCGCCCTTCATGGTGGTGTTGTTGCTCTCCGCCAGGTCGGCCGAGCCGCCCCACAGCTCCGGCAGCACCGGGGCGAGGGCCTCCAGGACCTTGCCCGAGGCGGCCCGGGTGGCGACGCCCTTGGCGTCCGCCGGGAAGGTGGGCAGCGCGTCGGCCCAGCCCTGCGGCAGCGTACGGGTGGCCAGGCGGTCGTAGAGCGCCCTGCGCTCCGGATTCGCCTTCGCCCACCCGTCGAACGCCGTCTGCCACTCCTGCTGCGCCTGCGTGCCCCGGGTCAGCGTCTCCCGGGTGTGCGCGAGCACCTTCTCGGTCACCTCGAAGGTGCGCTCCGGGTCGAAGCCGAGCAGCTTCTTGGTGGCGGCGACCTCGTCGGCGCCGAGCGCCGAGCCGTGGATCTTGCCGGTGTTCTGCTTGTTCGGCGCGGGCCAGCCGATGATGGTGCGCAACGCGATGAACGAGGGGCGGTCGGCTTCCGCCTTCGCGGCGAGCAGCGCGGCGTACAGCGCCTCGACGTCCTCGTGGTAGTCGCCCTGGTCGGCGTCGCCGCGCCGCCAGTCGACGGTCTGCACGTGCCAGCCGTACGCCTCGTAGCGGGCGGCGACGTCCTCGCTCTTGGCGATCCGGGTGTCGTCCTCGATCGAGATCTCGTTGTCGTCGTAGATCAGGGTGAGGTTGCCGAGCTGCTGGTGGCCGGCGAGGGCGCTGGCCTCGTGGCTGATGCCCTCCTCGATGTCGCCGTCCGAGGCGATGCACCAGATGTGGTGGTCGAAGATCGACGTGCCCGGCGCGGCGTCCGGGTCGAAGAGGCCGCGTTCCCGACGGGCCGCCATCGCCATGCCGACCGCATTGCCGAGCCCCTGCCCGAGCGGGCCGGTGGTGGTCTCCACGCCGGGGGTGTGGCCGTGCTCGGGGTGGCCGGGCGTCAGCGAACCCCACTGCCGAAGCGCCTTCAGGTCGTCCAGGCCGAGCGGGTAACCGCTGAGGAAGAGCTGGATGTAGAGGGTGAGGCTGGAGTGGCCGGCGGAGAGGACGAAGCGGTCCCGTCCGGGCCAGTTCGGGTCGGCCGGGTTGTGCCGCATCACCCGGTTGAAGAGGAGGTACGCCGCGGGCGCGAGGCTCATCGCCGTACCGGGGTGACCGTTGCCGGATTTCTCCACGGCGTCCATGGCCAGCACGCGGACCGTGTCGACGGCCCGGCGGTCGAGGTCGGACCAGGTCAGGTTTGGGTGCTCGGGTCGGTTGGCAGCCACGATGGTTGTGCTCCTCGGCAGATGGGCGGAACCCTCAGAGATGACCCTATCGAGCGGTGGTAAACCCCCGCCCAGGGATCTCTGCATGCGGTTTCGTCGCCGGTCGCCCGGTCACCCGCCCGTGCCCCGTCCGGCGTTGCGGCACGCTGCGCAGATGTGATGGCGGGCACGGCTGACGGGGCGAACGGGCTGCGCGGATCACGCCGCGTAGGCTGTCGTTCGGTGTGTGCGTCCGCGAACCGGCCGCCGCCGAGCCGATCTCCTGCCGATGCCGGAAGGTGGCCGTCCGTGAGCATGATCACCGAGCGCCCCGTCAACAGTCCCGCCGCAGGGTCGGCGGCGGAGGTGACGTCGGAGGGCACCGGTGCGCGGCGGGACGTCCGGGCGGTGGTCTCGGCGTACGTCACGCTCACCAAGCCCCGGATCGTCGAGCTGCTCCTGGTCACCACCGTCCCGGCGATGATGCTCGCCGCCGACGGCCTGCCGTCGCTCTGGCTGGTCGCGGTCGTGGTGGTCGGCGGTGCCCTCGCGGCCGGCGCGGCGAGCGTGATCAACTGCTACATCGACCGGGACATCGACCAGGTCATGCGGCGCACGAAGCGCCGTCCGCTGCCGACCCACACGGTCACCCCGCGCAACGCGCTGGTCTTCGGGCTCGTCCTGGCGGCCGTCTCGGTGGTGCTGATGGCGGCCTTCACCAACTGGCTGGCCACCGGGCTGACCCTGGCCGCGATCGTCTACTACGACCTGGTCTACACGCTCTGGCTGAAGCGGACCACCCCGCAGAACACCTTCTGGGGCGGGGCCTGCGGCGCGGCCCCGGTGCTGATCGGCTGGGCGGCGGTGACGGGTTCGCTCGCCCCGGCCGCGTGGGCCCTCTTCGCGGTGGTCTTCTTCTGGCAGATGCCGCACTTCTACGCGCTGGCCATCAAGTACAAGGCGGACTACGCCCGTGCCGGCATCCCGATGCTGCCGGTGGTCGCCTCCACCCGCCGGGTCAACGCCGAGATCATCATCTTCACCTGGCTCACCGTCCTCTCCTCACTGGCGCTCTGGCCGCTGGGGATGAGCCCGATCTACGGCGCGGTCGCCCTGGCGGTCGGGGCGGTGTTCATCGTCGAGGCGCACAAGTTGTGCCGGCGCGCGACCCGGGGCGAGGCGGTGAAGCCGATGCGGCTTTTCCACTGGTCCACGACGTACCTCACGATCCTGGCGGCGGCGGTCGCCCTCGACGCGCTGCTGTAGGGTCGTTCCGCGCCGCTCGGGACGTTGTCATAATTCTGTAACATTTGCCGCCTGATTCGCCCCGGAAAATCCGGACATATTCGGTCGAATTGCCTGTGGTCTTCCTTAAACCTCCGGGTAATTGGCATCACAAAAGGTTCATCGTTCTCGCCTATCCGTGGCGGCATCTGCTTACGCTGCCCGACATGGCAGATGGTTCCGATACAACGCTGACGACTGATCAGATCGCCTCCGGCAAGGCCCCCGAGGGCCTCGTCGCCGGCATCCGGTCGTTCGCCGCCGGACACGGCGGCGCGACGGCGGTCATCGAGTACGTCGGCAAGCGGGGCGCGCGCATCGTGCTGGTGGGCTCCGACGGCGAGTGGGGCGACCAGTTCGCCGACGGCACCGACGTGGCACGGCAGGCCTGCGCGCTGGCCGGGGTCGCCGTGGAGAACGCCTGGGAGCGGGAGCTGATGGACCAGATGCGGCCGAGCAACGACCTGTGGCGCTCGATGGCCCGGCGCACCATGGCGCGATAGGCGGACCCACCACCTTGACCCACGACCACCAGCCGACCCGGGGGGAACCCCGGGTCGCTCTCGTCACCTGCGCCGAACTGCCCGACCTCGAACCGGACGACCGGCTCCTGCGGGCCCCGCTGGCCGCCCGCGGCGTACGCGTCGACACCGTCACCTGGGACGCCCCGGACGTCGACTGGGCCGGCTACGACCTGGTGGTGCTCCGCTCGACCTGGGACTACGTCGCACGTCGCGACGAGTTCGTCGCCTGGGCGCGCACCGTGCCCCGGCTGGCCAACCCGGCCGACGTGGTCGTCTGGAACACCGACAAGCGCTACCTCGACGTGCTCTCCGCCGCCGGGGTGCCGACCGTCCCCACCACCTGGGTTGCGCCCGGCGAGCCCTGGCAGCCGCCGGAGCGGGGCGAGTACGTCGTCAAGCCGGCGGTCAGCGCGGGCAGCCTGGACAGCGGCCGGTACGACCTGGCCGACCCCGAGCACCGCCGGCTCGCCACCGACCACCTGGGGCGGCTCGGCGCCGCCGGGCGGGTCGCGATGGTGCAGCCCTACCTGCACGCGGTCGACACGGCGGGGGAGACCGCGCTGCTGTTCGCCGGCGGGCCCACCGGTCCGGTGTTCAGCCACGCGATCCGTAAGGGCGCCATGCTCGCCGGCCCTGACCAGCCCACCGCGGAACTGTTCCACGCCGAGCAGATCGACCCGCGTACCGTCACCCCCGAGCAACTCGCGGTGGCCGAACGCACCCTCGCGGCGGTGCCCGGTGGTGCGGAACGCCTGCTCTACGCCCGGGTCGACCTGATCCCCGGCGCGGACGGCAGGCCGGTCCTGGTCGAGCTGGAACTCACCGAGCCCTCGCTCTTCCTCGGCCACGCCGAGGGGGCCGCCGACCGGTTCGCCGACGCGATCGTGGCCCACCTGCCCACCACCTGACCCGCCCCGCCCTCGCAATGGTCGAGGTGGGCGCGGCTTGGGCTCGGGGCTGGGTGGTAGCAGGGGACCCCTGTTACCGCTTTTTGATGAGCAAGGGTCCCCTGCTACCACCTCACCCCACCCCGCGCGGGCAAGCGGAACCGGCGGCCGGCTGCGCTGCGCTCCCCGATACGGGCCGGAAGGCGCGGGAGGGCGCGGAAGGTGCGGAAGACGCGGAAGACGCGGGAGGGCGGCGAGGGCACCGAGGGCACGTGAGGCGCGGGCGGGTGTGAAGCGGGCGGGTGGGCGGGTCAGCTGTGGGCGGCGCTGACCGGGTGTGCCCGGGCGTCCGTCTCCGTCTCGACGGCCGTCTCCGGGGCGGGGGTGGGACGCCGCTCGCGGGTCGACCACTGCACCGACAGGGTGGCCAGGAGCACCAGACACGAGCCGAGCATGTGCGCGCCCACCAGCAGCGCCGGCAGGTGCGTGAAGTACTGCACGAAACCGATCAGACCCTGGCTCAGCTCCACCGCGACGAGCACCAGTGCCGCCCGGGCCGCGCCGGTCGCGCCGACCGCCCGGAAGGCGAAGACGAGCGCCACCGAGAGGCCGATCAGCAGGAAGACGCTGTCGGCGTGCACCTGGGAGATCGTCTCGGGGTCCAGCCCGTTGCGGGCCGCGCCGTGGTCGCCGGCGTGCGGGCCGCTGCCGGTGACCCACGTCCCGATGACCAGCACCGCCGCGCTGACCACGGTGGTGATCGTGGCCAGGGTGCGCAGCGGGGTCGGCACCACGGCCACCGCGGGGCCGTCCGGGTCCTTGATCCGCCGCCAGAGCGCGTACGCCGCCGCGATCACCGCCATCGAGGCGAGGAAGTGCAGCCCGACCACCCACGGGTTGAGGTTGGTCAGCACGGTGATCCCGCCGATCACCGCCTGAGCCGGGATGCCCAGGAAGACCGCGACCGCCAGCGGCAGCAGTCCGCGCCGCCGGGGCCGGTGCAGCAGGACCGCGACCAGGACGGCCAGCGCGATCAGGCCGACCGCGAAGGTGAGCAGCCGGTTGCCGAACTCGATGACTCCGTGGATGCCCATCTCGGCGGTCGTGGTGTACGACTCGTCGGTGCACCGGGGCCAGGTGGGGCAGCCGAGACCGGAGGCGGTCAACCGGACGGCCCCGCCGGTGACCACGATCCCGACGTTGGCGATGATCGAGGCGAGCGCGAGTCGGCGCAGCAGGGCTGCGGGGACCGGGAACCGGGCGGCGGGCTTCACAGCGCGAATCCTACGCACTGTAGTGCTCGGGTCCCCGGGGGACTCCGCCGAGCCGGTGGTTCGGATCACCGGAACCGGGGTTTGCGGGTGCCCGGCGAATTACGTAACGTGGGCGTTGTGAAAAACGCGGCGGCGCTCTCCGGGCAGCGGCCGGCGGCCGCTGCGGTCGCCGGGGCGTCCGCGTCCGCCGCCGACGTGTCCACCCGTGAGCGGGTCACGCAGCTCCTGCTGGCGCGGGGCGCGACCACCGCCGTGCAGCTCGGCGACGCGCTGGGCCTCAGCCCGGCGGCGATCCGCCGTCACCTCGACGCGATGCTGGTCGACGGTGACGTGGTCGCCCGGGAGCAGGCGGTCCGGGCCCACCGGGGCCGTGGTCGCCCGGCCAAGGTCTTCCTGCTCACCGACGCCGCCCGGGTGCGTTGCGGCACCCACCACTACGACAACATGGCCACCGCCGCGCTGCGCTGGATCGCCCGTACGGGCGGGGCGGAAGCGGTGGAGGCGTTCGCCGCCGAGCAGGTCGCCGCGCTGGAGCGCCGCTGCCGGGCGGCGCTGGAAGACGCCGGGGAGGACCCGCTCGCCCGAGCGGAGGCGCTCGCCGGGGCGCTGACCGCCGAGGGGTACGCCGCCAACGCGTCCACGATCGCCTCCGGTGGCCAGCTCTGTCAGCACCACTGCCCGGTGGCGCACGTGGCCGCCGAGTTCCCCCAGCTGTGCGAGGCCGAGACCTCGGTGATCTCCCGTCTGGTCGGCACGCACGTGCAGCGTCTGGCCACCATCGCCCACGGCGACGGGGTGTGCACCACGCACATTCCCGGCCAACCGGGGCGTGTTCCGTCCGGTAAGACCGTCTCCACTGTGAGGACAGATAGATGACCGAGCAGATCGTTCAGCCCCTGACCCAGGAGGAGCAGCTCGCCGCCCTCGGTCGTTACGAGTACGGCTGGGCCGACTCCGACGTCGCCGGGGCGACCGCCCAGCGTGGCCTCAACGAGGCGGTGGTGCGGGACATCTCGGCCAAGAAGAACGAGCCGGCCTGGATGCTCGACCTGCGGCTGAAGGGCCTGCGGCTGTTCGGCCGCAAGCCGATGCCGGCCTGGGGAGCCGACCTCACCGGGATCGACTTCGACAACATCAAGTACTTCGTCCGCTCCACCGAGAAGCAGGCCGCCAGCTGGGAGGACCTGCCCGAGGAGATCAAGAACACCTACGACCGGCTGGGCATCCCGGAGGCCGAGAAGCAGCGGCTGATCGCCGGTGTCGCGGCGCAGTACGAGTCCGAGGTGGTCTACCACAAGATCCGCGAGGACCTGGAGGAGCAGGGTGTCCTCTTCCTCGACACCGACACCGCCCTCAAGGAGCACGAGGACGTCTTCAAGGAGTACTTCGGCACGGTGATCCCGGTCGGCGACAACAAGTTCGCCGCCCTGAACACCTCCGTCTGGTCCGGCGGCTCGTTCATCTACGTGCCGAAGGGCGTGCAGGTGGAGATCCCGCTCCAGGCGTACTTCCGGATCAACACCGAGAACATGGGCCAGTTCGAGCGGACGCTGATCATCGTCGACGAGGGCGCGTACGTGCACTACGTCGAGGGCTGCACCGCCCCGATCTACTCCTCCGACTCGCTGCACAGCGCGGTCGTGGAGATCGTCGTCAAGAAGAACGCCCGCTGCCGGTACACGACCATCCAGAACTGGTCGAACAACGTCTACAACCTGGTCACCAAGCGCGCGGTCTGCCACGAGGGCGCGACCATGGAGTGGATCGACGGCAACATCGGCTCCAAGGTCACCATGAAGTACCCGGCGGTCTACATGACCGGCGAGCACGCCAAGGGCGAGGTGCTCTCGGTGGCGATGGCCGGCGAGGGCCAGCACCAGGACGCCGGCGCCAAGATGGTGCACGCCGCGCCGCACACCAGCAGCACCATCGTGTCGAAGTCGATCGCCCGGGGCGGCGGCCGTACCTCGTACCGGGGCCTGGTGCAGGTGATGGAGGGCGCGCACCACAGCGCGAGCACGGTCAAGTGCGACGCGTTGCTGGTCGACACCATCTCCCGCTCGGACACCTACCCGTACGTCGACATCCGCGAGGACGACGTGTCGATGGGGCACGAGGCGACCGTCTCCAAGGTCAGCGAGGACCAGCTCTTCTACCTGATGAGCCGGGGCCTGAGCGAGGACGAGGCGATGGCGATGATCGTGCGCGGCTTCATCGAGCCGATCGCCAAGGAGCTCCCGATGGAGTACGCCCTGGAGCTCAACCGCCTGATCGAGCTGCAGATGGAGGGCGCGGTCGGCTGACGCCGGCCCCACCTCCGGGCGGGCGGGAGCATCTTCCGCCGACCCCCGGGCGGGCCGGTCCGACCGGCCCGCCCGCCATCTGGCACCGGACACCGTTGTCGCGAGAACTGATCAAGGAAGAGATGACTATCCAGGCTTCCGCGCCGCCGCCGAGCACCAAGTCGCAGGCGCTGCGTTCGTACGACGTTGCCGACTTCCCGGCCCTCACCGGCCTCGAGGAGGAGTGGCGCTTCACCCCGCTGAAGCGGTTGCGGGGTCTGCTGGACGGGACCGTCACCGACGAGTCCGCGCACTGGCCCGCCTACGAGGTCGGCCCGCTGCCGGACGGGGTGACCGTCGGCACGCTGGCCAAGGACGACCCGCGCCGGGGCAGCGTCCTCACGCCGTTCGACCGGGTCAGCGCCCGCGCCTACGGCGAGGCCGGTCTCGGCCGGCTGGTCCAGGTCGCCCCGCAGGCCGTGGTCCACGAGCCGGTGACCGTCACCGTGCAGGGTGGCCCCCGCGACGTGCTCACCTTCGCGCACACCTTCGTCGAGATCGGCGCGTTGTCCGAGTCGGTGCTCGTGGTGGAGCAGGTGGGCAGCGGCACGCTCGGCGAGAACGTCGAGGTGTCGGTCGGTGACGGCGCGAAGCTCACCCTGGTCACCGTCGCCGACTGGGCCGACGACGCGGTCCAGGCCCAGCACCTCAAGATCAAGCTGGGTCGGGACGCCCGGGTGACGCACGTGCAGGTCACCCTCGGCGGCGACCTGGTCCGGCAGTACACCAGCGTGGAGTACGCCGGCCGGGGCGGCGAGGCCGAGCTGTACGGCGTCTACTTCGCCGACTCCGGTCAGCACCTGGAGCACCGGCAGCTGGTCGACCACAGCATCCCGGACTGCCGCAGTAACGTCGGCTACCGGGGCGCGTTGCAGGGCGAGAGCGCCCGCACCGTCTGGGTGGGCGACGTGCTCATCCGCGCCGAGGCGACCGGCACCGACACGTACGAGATCAACCGGAACCTGCTGCTGACCGACGGCGCGCGGGCCGACTCGGTGCCCAACCTGGAGATCGAGACCGGCGAGATCGCCGGTGCCGGCCACGCCAGCGCCACCGGTCGCTTCGACGACGAGCAGCTCTTCTACCTGATGGCCCGGGGCATCCCGGAGGCCGAGGCCCGCCGCCTGGTGGTCCGGGGCTTCTTCGCCGAGATCCTCAACAAGATCCCGGTGGAGTCGCTGCGGGAGCGGCTCGGCGAGGCGATCGAGGCCCGACTGGCCAAGGCCGGCGCCTGATGATCAGGATCTGCTCGACCGGGGACGTGCCGAAGGGCACCGTGATCAGCGCCGACGTCGACGGCACCGCGATCGCCGTGGTGCACGCCGACGACGGCGGCTTCTACGCCGTCCACGACGAGTGCTCGCACGCCGCCGTGGCCCTCTCCGAGGGCGAGGTGTCCGGCTGCACGCTGGAATGCTGGCTGCATGGTTCCCGTTTCGATTTGCGGACCGGTGAGCCGAGCGGGCTGCCCGCCACCGAACCCGTACCCGTCTACCCCGTCGAAGTCCGCGACGGCGACATCTACGTCAGTCTCACGCCGAGCAATGGAGTGACCCGATAATGAGCACCCTGGAGATCCGCGACCTGAAGGTGTCGGTCAAGCTGCCCGAGGGTGAGCTCAAGCCGATCCTGGCCGGCGTCGACCTGACCGTGAAGTCGGGCGAGACGCACGCCATCATGGGCCCGAACGGCTCCGGCAAGTCGACCCTGGCGTACTCGATCGCCGGTCACCCGAAGTACGAGATCACCGGCGGCACGGTGACCCTCGACGGCGTCGACGTCCTGGAGATGTCCGTCGACGAGCGGGCCCGCGCCGGCCTCTTCCTGGCCATGCAGTACCCGGTCGAGATCCCCGGCGTCTCGGTGGCGAACTTCCTGCGTACCGCCAAGACCGCCATCGACGGCGCGGCCCCGAAGCTGCGCACCTGGGGCGGCGAGCTGCGCGGCGCGATGGAGCGGCTCCAGATGGACCCGGCCTTCGCCCAGCGCAACGTCAACGAGGGCTTCTCCGGCGGTGAGAAGAAGCGGCACGAGATCGTGCAGCTCGAACTGCTCAAGCCGAAGATCGCAGTCCTCGACGAGACCGACTCCGGCCTCGACGTGGACGCGCTCCGCGTGGTCAGCGAGGGCGTCAACCGGGTCCGCGACACCGGCGACACCGGCCTGCTGCTGATCACCCACTACACCCGCATCCTGCGCTACATCAAGCCGGACTTCGTGCACGTCTTCGTGGCCGGGCGCATCGTCGAGCAGGGCGGCCCGGAGCTGGCCGACAAGCTCGAGGCCGAGGGCTACGAGCGGTACGTCGCCGGAGCCGGCGCGGCGCGGGCCTGAGGAAGGGCCGGTCACGGGCGATGACCACCATCACGATCCCCGCCGGGATGCCGCAGTACGACGACGTGCCCCGCTTCGACGTGACGGCGGTGCGCGCCGACTTCCCGATCCTCGACCGGGAGGTCAACGGGCACCCGCTGGTCTACCTCGACAGCGCCAACACCTCGCACAAGCCGCGTCAGGTGCTCGACGTCCTCGTCGAGCACTACGCGATGCACAACGCCAACGTGTCGCGTTCGGTGCACACCCTGGGCACCGAGGCCACCGAGGCGTACGAGGGGGCCCGGGCGAAGATCGCCGCGTTCGTCAACGCGCCCAGCGTGGACGAGGTGGTCTTCACCAAGAACTCCACCGAGGCGATCAACCTGGTGGCGTACGCGTTCTCCAACGCCTCGCTGCGCGCCGACGCCGACCCCAGGTTCCGGCTCGGCCCCGGTGACGAGGTGGTGATCTCCGAGATGGAGCACCACTCGAACATCGTCCCGTGGCAGCTGCTCTGCGAGCGGACCGGCGCGACCCTGCGCTGGTTCCCGGTCACCGAGCACGGCCGGCTCGACGACTCCGGCCTGGAGGACCTGGTCACCGAACGGACGAAGATCGTCTCGCTGGTGCACGTGTCGAACATCCTCGGCACGGTCAACCCGACCTCCCGGATCACCCAACGGGTCCGTGAGGTGGGCGCCCTGCTGCTCTGGGACTGCTCGCAGTCCGCGCCGCACATGCCGCTCGACGTGGTCGACCTCGACGCCGACTTCGTCGTCTTCACCGGGCACAAGATGTGCGGGCCGACCGGCATCGGCGTGCTCTGGGGCCGCTCCGAGCTGCTGTCGGCGATGCCGCCGGTGCTCGGTGGCGGCTCGATGATCGAGACGGTGACGATGGCGGGCTCCACGTTCGCCGCGCCGCCGGCCCGGTTCGAGGCGGGCACCCCGCCGATCGCCGAGGCGGTGGCGCTCGGCGCGGCCGTGGACTACCTCACCGGCGTCGGCATGCGGGCGATCCAGTGGCACGAGAAGGAACTCACCGCGTACGCGCTGGACGCCCTGGCGACCGTGCCGGGGCTGCGGATCTTCGGCCCGGCCGTGCCGGTGGGCCGGGGCGGCACCATCTCGTTCGCCCTCGGCGACGTGCACCCGCACGACGTCGGGCAGGTGCTCGACTCGCTCGGCGTGCAGGTGCGGGTGGGTCACCACTGCGCCCGGCCGGTGTGCACCCGGTTCGGGGTGCCGGCGATGACCCGGGCGTCGTTCTACCTCTACACCACCACGGCGGAGATCGACGCCCTCGTGGCGGGACTGGAGCAGGCACGGAAGGTGTTCGCCTGATGCAGCTCGACCAGCTCTACCAGGAGATCATCCTGGACCACTACAAGCGCCCGCAGGGCCGCGGCCTGCGCGACCCGCAGGAGCCGGGCGACCGGGTCGCCGAGGCGCACCACGTCAACCCGACCTGCGGGGACGAGGTGACCGTCCGGGTCGCCACCGACGGCACGGTGCTGCACGACATCTCGTACGACGGCATGGGCTGCTCGATCAGCCAGGCGTCGGCGAGCGTGCTGCACGAGCTGCTGACGGGTCGCCCGGCCGACGAGGCGTTCGCCGTGCACGAGGCGTTCGTCGAGCTGTTGTCCGGGCGTGGCCAGGTCACGCCGGACGAGGACGTGCTCGGTGACGGGGTAGCGTTCGCGGGTGTCGCCCGCTACCCCGCCCGGGTCAAGTGCGCGCTGCTGTCGTGGATGGCGTTCAAGGACGCCGCGGCACGCGCGGGGGTGGGCGCGAGCCCGGAGGTGAAGGCATGAGTTCTGAGGACACCGCGACGGCCCCCACGCCGTCGCCCGAGGCGGCCGTGACGCCGCCCGACGGCACCACGACGGCGCCGTCCGAGCAGGCCGCGACGGCCACCGGCGGGGAGGGCACCCAGACCCCGACCGCCACGTCGGCCGGCGGCAAGGCCGCGCTCGCCGACATCGAGGAGGCGATGAAGGACGTCGTCGACCCGGAGTTGGGCATCAACGTGGTCGACCTCGGCCTGGTGTACGGCGTCCACGTCGACGACGACAACGTCGCCACCATCGACATGACCCTGACCTCGGCGGCCTGCCCGTTGACCGACGAGATCGAGGCGCAGTGCCGGCAGGCGTTGTGCACCGGCCCGGGTGGGGGACTGGTCGCCGACTTCCGGATCAACTGGGTGTGGATCCCGCCATGGGGCCCCGACAAGATCACCGACGACGGTCGGGAGCAGCTCCGCGCCCTCGGCTTCAACGTCTGATCGACCGCTCGTCCGTCGAGGTGCCGCCCCGCCCGGGGCGGCACCTCGACGCTTGCCAGGTAAATCGGTCGCGGGAACGACCGCCCCGGGCCGACGATGAGCGGATGCACGAGTCGTACCGCAGCAGCGTCCCTGTCGCTCCGGCCACCGCCGCCGGCCGACAGCGCACGTCGCCGCGCTCCGGCCCGTGTCGTCGCCCGTCGTCGTGAGCGCCTTCCTCGCCGGCCTGGTCGCCGGCTACGGCGTCGCCGTCCCGGTCGGCGCGATCGCGGTGCTGGTCCTCGGTCTGACCGCGCGCACCTCGTTCCGCGTCGGGGCCGCCGCCGCGCTCGGTGTCGCCACCGCCGACGGGCTCTACGCCGCCGTCGCCGCGCTGGGCGGGACCGTGGTGGCGGGGCTGGTCGCCCCGGTCGCCGACCCGCTGCGGCTGGTCGCCGCCGGGGTTCTCCTCGCCCTCGCCGCCCACGGCGCGTGGCGGGCCCTGCGTCCCCGGACACCTGCGTCGACACCGACGCGGCGGGGCCTGGACACGCCGGCCCGCGCCTTCCTCGGCGTCCTGGCGTTGACCATGCTGAACCCGGCGACCGTGGTCTACTTCGCCGCGCTCGTCCTCGGCCGCTCCGACGCCGTCGCACCGCTGGCCGCCGGACTGTTCGTGCTCGGGGCGTTCCTCGCCTCGGCGAGCTGGCAGCTGTTCGTCGCGGCCGGCGGCAGCCTCGTCGGCCGGGTGCTCACCGGACCCCGGGGCCGGTTGGTCACCGCCCTGACCTCCAGCGCCATCATCGCCGCCCTCGCCGTCACCATGCTGCTCGGTTGACCGCCTAGCCGGCCGTCGTTGGCCGGCAACGCCTGGGGCCCGCGACCGGCTCGCGACGGGCTGCGGCGGATCGGCGGGTCGCGGCCGTGGGCCGCCCGCATCGCCGGTCGAGCACCGAACATCCCGCCGTTGGCCACGTTGTGCCATGGGGTCATCCTGTCGGTGCCAGTCGTGCATGGGGTGCGGCCGACGGGCGTGCTCTGGGAAGCTCGGTCGGCAGGATGGGTACGAGCGGAGGGGTGATGGGCATGCGCAGTTGGCCGGCACCGGGTGGGGGACGCTGGATCGAGGTCGAGCCGGCCCGGGTCGCCCGCTGGGTCGAGGGTTTCGCCACCCGGCACGGCGCCCCGGCCACCACCGGTCAGCCGTACGGGCTGCTGCTGACCGCGCCGGACGGCGCGACCGCCGCACTGCACACCCCGCCCGGCGCGCCGGCCACCCCGGACGTGACCGGCTTCGCGGCGGCGGCCACCGCGAACCGCCGCATCGGCCTGCTGCTGGCCCGCAAGGGCGGCGTGGCGGTGGGCGTCGCCGACGGCGACAAGCTGACCGTCTCCAAGGTCGACACCCGGTACGTGCAGGGGCGCACCGCCGCCGGAGGCTGGTCCCAGCAGCGGTTCGCCCGCCGCCGTGACAACCAGGCCAAGGCGGTCCTCGGCGACGCCGCCGACCTGGCCGTCCGTCTCCTGCTGCCCGAGGCGTCGACGCTCACCGCCCTGGTCACCGGCGGTGACCGCCGCGCGATCGACACCGTCCTCGCCGACCGGCGCCTCGCCCCGCTGGCGGCGCTACGCGCCGACCGTCACCTCGACGTCCCCGAACCCCGCCACCCCGTGCTGCTCGCCGCCATCCCGGCCGCCCACGCCGTCCACGTCCTCGTCCACGACCCCGAGTGAGCGGAAGCGTCCGGCTACCCGCACCGAGCGCGTACGTCGACCACGCCGCCCCTCCACCCGCCCGCCGCTCGGGACGGGTCCGTCACCGTTCGTCGCGCAGCGTGCGGACGTAGGTCGCGGTGAGCGCGACCGCACGGTCCTCGTCGTGGGACAGCGCCGCAAGGGCATCCGACGCCGTGCTCCCCGGCACGTCGGCGAGCGCCTGGACCAGCCGTAGGCGTGCGGCCGGTTCGGAGGTACCGGGAGCGAGGCGGTCGACGAGCCCGGTGGCGATCCGGTCCGCCAACGCGGGATCACCGGCCAGCGCGCTCAGCGCGTCGGCCGCGTCGACGTCGTTCGTCCCCTCGACGATCATCTCGACCAGCGTCGGGACCGCCTCGACCACGCCACGTGCCCCGAGCACCAGGGCGGCGTGCCGGCGGACCGTGAGGTCGGCGTGCGTGAGGGCGTCCCGCAGCAGGTCGGTCGCCGCGTCGTGCGGGATCTCGGCGACGGCCCGGACGGCACGTCGGCGCACCTCGGCCGTCGGTGCGTCGAGGCCCTCGGCGAGCAGGGCCAGTCCGTCGTCGCCGGACTGGGCCAGGGCCCAGCGGAGGGCACCGGCGACGTTCGGATCCGCCTCGCTCAACGCCGCCTCGACCAGGGCCTCCACCGGCACCGGGAACTCCCCGACCGAGGAGAGCGCGGCGCGTTGGCGCCGGTCCGCGCTCTCCGAACCCAGATCCTGGAGGAGCGCGACGACCTGGAGCACGTCCGCCCAGTCGTCGGGTTCCGCGGCACCGATCCGGCGCAGCCGGGTCAGCAGCTCCACCTCACCCGCGATGCGGTCGCGGGTCTGGCGGATGAGGTCGTCGACGAGGTCCGAGGGGCGGAAGCCGGGATCGTCGAGCGCGCGCCCGACCTCCCGCAGCGACAGCCCCAGAGACCGCAGGCTCTCGATGTGGAAGATCCGGCGGATGTCCTCGTGGGAGTACTCCCGGTAGCCGCCCACCGTACGACCCGTCGGCCGGACCAGGCCGAGCGTGTCGTAGTGCCGGAGCATGCGGGCGCTGACCCCGGACCGTCGGGCCACCTCACCGATCAACACTGCCGGTCATCCCTCCTGGCTGGTCGGGCCGAGGGCCACGATGCGCTTCGCCTCCTCGATCGCGAAGCCGAATCCGGCATCCGGGTCCTCCAACAGCCGTTCCGTGGCGATCGCGTGCTGGCGTACCCGAGGGTCGGGATGCGTCGTCGCGGCGCGCAGGGCCGGCTCGATCGTCTCACCGAGGGCGACCAGTGCCCGGCTGAGACTCAACTGCGTCTCCCGCCCGCCGCGCCCGAGTTGCGTCACCAACACCTCGGCCAGCCCGGGTTCGTCGCCGTCCGGTACGAGGACGACCGCCGTGCGCCACGCGGCCCGGGCCACCCCGTCGTCGGCGTCGGTCAGCAGGTCCCGGGTGATCGCCGGCCACGCCCGCCGGTCCGCGATCTTGGACAACGTGTGCAACGCCTGGCTCCGGGCCTGCGTACGCTCCGACCGGAGTTCGTCGAGGAGCTTCGGCACCGTCACCGACGACGGGTGACGGGTGAGTGCCCAGGTGAGCATGTCACGGACGAAGAACTCCGGCTCGACCGCGCACCGCTCGACGAGCGGGTCGACGAACCGTGGGTCCGGGGCCGTACCGACGGCCAATGCCGCCCGCAGCCGCACCGACGGGTCGCCGCTGGCCAGCCCCCGGAGGGCGGGCAGCACGTTCGGGTCCTCGGTCGGCGTGGTCATCTCCATGACCACAGTCAAAACCTTGCCACCGTGTGAAGGTCAACCGGGAACGCGTCCCGTCGAAGGACGACCTCGCGCGGGAGAAGTCGTGGCGTGCTCTCTGGGGTGACCCGCTGGATGTTCCGCCTATCCGGTCCGGTGCTCGGGCCAGAACCGGATCAGATACTGCTCAAGGCCGGCGAGGCGCTGCCAGGCGGCGGCGGAGTCGTCGGCGGGGACGGAGAGGGTCTCCGCGCCGACCCGTGCGGCTTCCCGTTGCATCTCGGCGCGGCCGGTGTGCCCGAGCGCGACCGCGTAACGGCCCGGCCCGCCGGGCAGCTCGACCACCGGCACGTCGAGCGGGAAGCTGGGGTCCGCCTCCACCACGAGCCGGCCGGTGGCGAGTTCCACCGTGGTCTGCGGTTCCCAGTGCCACGGCGGCTCCTCGGCGGGCGCGGTGTCGACAACCTCGATCCTGAGCCGGGGCCGGGTCATCTGGTGGGCGCCGCGGACCAGGAGGATGCCAGCGGCGGCGGCGCTGAGACGTCCGCGGCGGCTGTTGGGGATCCGGACTGCCTGGAAGACCGCCACTTGGGCCTCCCGGCTGACCGCGCTGACGTCCCGGACCAGGAACAACCCGTTGTCGGTGGGGATGACAGCATCGACAACCGTCGGCACGGCCCAGCTCCTTCCGAACGTGCTCAGGGGTCTGCGCGCTGGTGCACCGGAGGGACCCCTGAGCCGCGATCTCGGCGGGACGTCACCGCCGGTGACGCCAATCGCGTCACCCAGCATCAGCCCGAGAACGCAAACCTCGGGCGGCGGCGAGCTGTTGCGGCGTCACCCTCGTCATCCAGCAGAGCATAAGGGCGGCTGTGGCGGATCACCGCCTCGCCGACTGTAGCGAGATGAAGAGCGAAGACGCGGCGCCAGGCGGCGACCCGCCGGCCTGCCACCGCAGCTCTCAGCTACGGCCGAGGGCTCAGTGGCCGCCCCGGTGCCGGACGAAGATGTCGGTGACGTCGTTGGTGTCGTCGGGTACGAGGTTGGTCGCCAGGGAGTGGTAGGTGATGTAGCGGCCGTCGGCGCTGATCGCCGGGAGTTCGCTGTGGTGGTTGGCCTGGTCGCCGGTGGTGGAGACGCTGACGCGACGGGTGGTGCCGGTGATCCGGTCCCGGACGAAGATGTCGGTGACGTCGTTGGTGTCGTCGGGTACGAGGTTGGTCGCCAGGGATTGGTAGGTGACGTACCGCCCGTCGGCGCTGATCGCCGGGCTCCGGCTGAAGCCGTCGCCCTGGTTGCCGGTGGTGGAGACGCTGACGCGGCGGGTGGTGCCGGTGATCCGGTTCCAGACGAATACGTCGGTGGCGTTGTTGGTGTCCCCGGGCGCGAGATTCGAGGCGTCCGAGGCGTAGCTGACATAGCGGCCGTCGGCGCTGAGCGCCGAGGTGAAGCTGTCGTCGTTGCCCTGGTCGCCGCCGGTGGAGACGCTGATCCGGCGGGTGGAGCCGGTGGTGCGGTCCCAGACGAGGACGTCGGTGAGGTCGCCATTGGCGTCGTCGGGTACCAGGTTCGAGGCGCGTGAGGTGTAACTGACGTAGCGGCCGTCGGCACTGATCGCCGGCTCGAAGCTGTCCCGGTCGCCCTGGTCGCCGGCCGTCGAGACGCTGACGCGGCGGGTGGTGCCGGCGATCTGGTCCCGAACGAAGACGTCGTAGGCGCTGTTCGTGTCCCTGGGTACGAGGTTGGTCGCCAGGGAGTGGTAGGTGATGTAGCGGCCGTCGGCGCTGATCGCCGGGAGTTCGCTGTAGTGGTTGGCCTGGTAGCCGTTGGTGGAGACGCTGACGCGGGTGGTGGTGCCGGTGGCGCGGTCCCGGACGAAGACGTCGATCTCGTCGTTGGTGTCGTCGGGTACGAGGTTGGTCGCCAGGGAGTGGTAGGCGACGTACCGCCCGTCGGCGCTGATCGCTGAAGCCCGGCTGAATCCATTGGCCTGGTCACCGGTGGTGGAGACGCTGACGCGGGTGGTGGTGCCGGTGATCCGGTCGCGGACGAAGATGTCGCTGACGCCGTTGGTGTCGTCGGGTACGAGGTTGGTGGCGTCGGAGTCGAAGGTGACGTAGCGGCCGTCGGCGCTGATCGCCGGGTCGTCGCTGCGGTCGTTGCTCTGGTCGCCGGTGGTGGAGACGCTGACCCGGGTGGTGGTGGCCCCGTTCGCGGTGGCCGGTGGGGCGGCTGCGACGACCACTACGGCGGTGACGGTCATGGTGAGCCAAATTCGCATACATGCCATGTCGGTGCCATCTCTTCAACTCGGACAAAGTGTGCCTTCAAGCGTCGTCCGGTGGAATGAGCGGGAGCAAGACATGGCACGGAGGAGACGCCCGTCTGTCCTCGATCGGACAATCGCGGCAGATAGGGCATCGGCGTCTCGTGCTGCGGCAGGGGGCGTCGGACCATCGCGTGGCCGGCTGCCCGGATGACTACCATCCCCTCATGATCGAGGATCTGGTCAGGAGGGCGGCTGCCGAGGGCGACGACGCGATCGAGGAGTTGTGCGTGATCGCGGACTCCGACCCGCAGAGGCTGACCCCGCACTTGGGTCTCCTGCTGGACCTCGACGTGCTGTGGCCGGCGAAGTTGTACCGAGCGGCGGACACCGACGTGACCCGCCGGATCATCGAGCAGATCGACGGCGGTCGGACGCCGGACCGTCTCAATCATCTGCTCGTCATCCTGGCGCACAGCACTCACCCGCTTGCCGAGAGCGCCATACGTCGCTGGTCGACAGAACCGCCGGCCGGCGCGGACAAGCTGTACGTCGGTGCGCTGAGCTACGCGCGCGAGGGCGGTTGGACGATCGGCCCAGACGGCAATCGACGGGACCTGTGCGGGGGCACCGCGTACCGGTGGGTCATGCGTGAAACACCGCGACGCGCGAACGGGTCCACCTGTCCGTGGTGTGCGTCGCCGATGTGGACTGCCGCGGACCTCGACACCACAGAGCCCGCCACCGGTGCCGCGATAGCACATACCGGCTGGTCTGGCCGGTTGGTGATCGAGACCTGCCACTTCTGCGCCTGCTACGGGACGCTGTACAGCCGGGTCACGCCGGCCGGCGCCGCCACCTGGTGGACCGGCAACACCCGCCCGAGCTACCTACCGAGTGCTGCGGAACCGGAGGATCCCCCGACGCTGCTACCGGCCTTAGGAGCGGCTTTACCGAGCCCGTACCAGGCCAGCGCCTGGGATCGGGGCGGCTCGACGTTGGGCGGTCGGCCCGACTGGATCCAGGACGCCGAGCACGCCGACTGCCCCGGTTGCGGACAACTGATGGACTATGTGGGTCTGATCGGTGGCGCAGATCTGGACGACTTCGGCGAGGGCGCTTACTACCTGCACCTGCATGCGCCGTGCGGGTTCGTTGCGGTGAACTACCAGCAGAGCTGACCGCCGGAAGCGCTGCGCCGCGCGCTGTCGGGTACCGCTCCGCACGTTGTCGCACCAGCACCTTCCACCTCGGCACGAGCCTGCTACTCCCACCGCCTCATCGATTACGGGTGTGCACGGAAGCAGGTACGTCCCGGTTCGACCACGTGGGAACAGAGCGTGCACCACAGCGCCGGCACCGTCTCGTGGATCGTCGCCCCGAAGACGACCGGATTCGCGTCGGCGGCTTGCGCCGGTGTCCGAGTGAAGTACCGCATGGTCCACTCGTCCCGGTCATGTGGCCAGGCGCGCAGCTGGGCCTGGACGGCGACGCCGGCGTCCTCGTCCAGCCACCAAAGCTCGGTCGGGCCGGTCGCCTCGGGCACGCGTGGTGGTAACCGCCGCTCGTCCACTACCGGAACGACGTGGCGCGGTGTGTAGCAGGTGAAGGTCCGGTGGAACCAGCCCCTGACCCTCACGAGCAGGGCGTGGCGCTCCAGACGCTGATCGACGGAGCGGTCGATCAGGCGGTAGGACCAATTGCCGGGCCCCATGGCGGTACGGCCGTCAGCAACAACGTCGACGCCCCAGGTCCAGTCGCCGTCCAGGATGCCGCTGAAGGCCAGCCCAAGCGGACTGCGATGAACCACCGCATCACCGCCGAGGCCGTATTCCATCTCGTTGGAGCCGATGACCGGGTACCGAAGGCCCCCGTAGCGTTCCTCGAACCTGACCATCGCTTCGACCAACTCGCAGGGCGCCGCCTCGGTCCGGTCGTCGACGCGGAGGACGGCCATCGAGCGGATGTCGGTAGCGGTCATGTGCTGTATCCGGCGGGACCGCTGCGCGAGAACCGCGCGAGCACGTCCAGACAGGCTCGGATCACCAGGAACGTATACCTGTCAACCTACCACCGCGGCCCGACGGGGGACGGGCCGCGCGACACCCACGTCGTCCTAGGCGGATGGTGAGACGGCCGGGCTCGTCACGATTTCCTGGCGCAGCGGGGTCAGCTCGGCGCCGATCTCGGTGATGGTCTCGGCCGGTACGCCCAGCCCGGTGAGCGTGTCGACCAGGTGGCCGACCACCGCGTCGAACGCCTCGTCGGTGACGGCGAGCCGGCCGTGCGCCGCCGCCATGTCCCGCCCCGCGTAGATCTCGGCCCCACCCAGGGCCGCCGTGAGGAACGACCGCTGGTGCGCCTTCAGGCGCCGCATGTCCACGCCGTCGAAGTACGAGACCAGCGTCGGGTCCGCCAGTACCCGGGCGTAGAAGTCCTCGAGCGCCGCCTGCACGGCCGGTGCTCCGCCGATGGAATCGTAGATGCTCATGCGGATCAAGGTAGCGACCAGGCCCTTTCCGTCGTTCGGCCCAGTGCGACACCGACGACACGGTCAACCCACCTGCGGCCACCCACGATGGTGCGATCCGCTCAGGAGTGGTATGCGCGATCCTATGCGCTGTCTCCCCAGGTCAGCACCCCCGCCCGCCCCCCGGATCCCCTCCTCCCTGCCCCTCCCGTCGCCCCTGTCCCCAACCTTCTGACAGATCAGCCACACGACACGCCGACGGAATTCCACCGCAGCCGGCCACGACCGTCCGACCTGTAGCAGAAGACCGACCCGGACGGGCGTCGTCCACAGTCCGAGGGCTGTCCACAGATCACGGCGGTGGCCGGTTGCGCCGTGCCGCACGCGTCGGCACGGTCGACGGCGTGAACGAGGTGCTACGGGATCTGGTGGAGCGGGGTGGTGGACTGGTCACCCGCGCGCTGGCGACGCAGGTGGTACCGCCGTGGACGCTCCAGTACGCCTGCGCCACCGGCCAACTGGTACGGGTGCTGCCCGAGGTGTTCGCCGCAGCGCACCTGCTGAGCCCTCACCCCAACCTCCCCGCCCTCAGCCGCGTCCACCCCGCGCTCGGACACCGTGCGGTCTGTGCCTGGGCCGACGGGCGGGCCGCGCTCAGTCACCTCAGCGCGCTCCACGTGTGGGGCCTGCTCCAGCAGACAACCGGCGAGGTCCTGCACCTGAGCGCAGCGCTGAACCCCACCATCCGGTCCCGCCCCGGCGTACGCGTGCACCGACGTCGGGGCTTTGTGGTCGGGCTGCCGCAGGTGGCGCAGAGGAACGGCCTGCCGGTGACCCGCCTCGATCAGACCCTGGTCGACTCGTGGCCCCTGCTGCCACCGGACATGCGACGGACCCCGGTGATCCGAGCGGTCAACGACCGCCACACGACCCCCGAGCGGCTGCGGCGCACCCTGGACAGCACACCGAAACTGACCGACCGGGCTACCCTCCGGACCCTGCTGACCCGGCTCGCCGGGGGCTGCCGCAGCCCGCTGGAAATCTGGGGGCACGAGCACGTCTTCACCGGACCGGGGATGCCACCGTTCCAGCGGCAGGTCCGTATCCGGATCGGCCAGCGCACCATGTACCTCGACGTGTTCGCCGAGCGGGAACGCGTCAACATCGAACTCGACGGCGCCACCACGCACGGCGACCCCCAGCAGCGCGAAGTCGACCTACGGCGGGACGCCCTGCTGGCCTCCACGGGCATCCTGGTGGTCCGCTTCGCCCACCGCCGCCTCGTGCACGAGGTCGACGAGGTACGCAGGGAAACCCTGGCCATCCTCGCCAGCCGGACCGACCCGACGACCCCACCGCTCCCGCCATCCGTGCTCAGTACGCTGCGCTGACCGCCGTACCAGCTTGCCGACACCGGACGGGAAAGACTGCGGCGGTCACCGGGTGCAGGCCGGCGCGCTGGACGAAAAGCTCCCGCTTGTCGGTGGCCAGGCCCTTGGCGTCGAGTACGTAGCCGGCCAGCCAGATCCAGCCGTCGAACGTCGGCCGGTCATCCAGGACCGACACCACCCGCAGGGTCAACGCACGATCGCCACCGAACTGCACCGACGCGCAACCGTCGACCCGCAGCAGGTCTCCGGGCTTGATCCGCACCGCTACCAGTGCCCCCGGTTCGGCCGGCAGTGCCGGGCGTGCATGCTCTGCCAGTCCCGCAGCGCCCGCTTGAGCCGCTCGTTCTCCTCGGTGAGCAGGCGCACCTGCCGGTGCAGGTCGGCCAGCTCGTCGGCAAGCTCGGCCTGGAACTCGCGCACCTGGTCGGCGTCGACCCCGCGCCGACGCGGGCTGAACTCGCGGGTGCGCACCCCGTGCGGGGTCAACCGGTCCGGGAGGTCGCTGCCGTAGAGCCGGCCACCTCGATACACCTGGGCCACGTCGGTCCTTTCCGGGCAGGGGAGAGCGGAGGGTACGTGCGGTGGTGCCGGGGGAAGGGCGGGCCGCCGCACGCCGGCATGCGGCGGCCCGCCCGGCCATGCCGCCGCAGCTTCCATCAGCGGTACGGCGACAGAGCAGGTCGAACGGGTCGGGGCGGGCACGCGTAACCCGCCCCGACCAGGGGGAACCTCTCTATCCTCGTTGCCACGCAAGGGGAGAGGCAGGAGTCAACTTAGCTGTCCCAGTCATCCGAGTCAAACCCAGAGTTGTCGGCGCGTGTCCTTGCGTGATCGAATTGGCCTGCCGCGCAGGGGGAGTCATGCCGATTACCGCCGACTACATCCGTATCGCCGACGAGATCGTTGCCGACATCAGAGCCAAGAAGCTCAAGTCGGGAGACAAGCTGCCCTCGATCACGCAGCTTGCGGCGACCTACGAGGTCAGCCCGTCGACGGTCAAGCAGGTCTACGTCCGGCTCGAAGCCCTGCGGGTGATCTGGCGACACCAGGGCAAGGGTGTCTTCGTCAACGATCCGGCTCTCTGGATGCGCGAGCCGTAGGTAGCGATTCGGTTGCGGGAACGGTGCGTAAGGGTGCTTCGTTCCCCCTTTGCTGGCCCCGACGCCGTACGTGTTCCCACGCTTGTCGAGGGGTGGCCGGATCGACACGAAGGCGAGCGTCAGTAAGCAAAAGCCGGGACAGCCCAGCCGAACCAGTCGCTCAGGATTGACACGGAAGAGCCTGGGCCCGGTGGTATCCGCCACCGGCCCAGGCGTTCGTCTGCTTGTCTGCTACACGCTGCCGCTGAAGGTGTCGCACTGCTTCGGGTCGCCGCTCTCGTACCCCCGGGTGAACCACTGGCGGCGCTGCTCGGACGTGCCGTGGGTGAACTCGTCCGGGTTGACCGGCCGGTTCGCCCGCTCCGAGATGGCGTCGTCGCCGATCTTCTCGGCCGCGTCGATGGCCTGGTTGATGTCCTGCTCGGTGATGCTGGTGAAGATCTTCTGCCCGCTGGCGTCGGCGGTGCCGGTGGCGTTCTTCGCCCAGGCGCCCGCGTAGCAGTCGGCCTGGAGTTCCATCTTGACCGACAGCGCGTTGGCGTTGTCCGGGTCGCGCTGCTGCTGGCGGCGCACCTGCTGCTCGGTGCCGAGCAGGGTCTGCGCGTGGTGGCCGTACTCGTGGGCCAGCACGTACGGCTGGGCGAACTCGCCGGCCGCGCCGAGCTGGTCGGCGAGCACCCGGTAGAAGGTCAGGTCGATGTACACCTTCCGCTCCGCGGGGCAGTAGAACGGGCCGACGCCGGAGTCGGCGTTGCCGCAGCCGGTGGAGACGGCCTGGCTGAAGAAGACGGTGTCGGTGGCCTGGTACGGCTCACCGAACCGCTCCGGCAGCGCTGTCTGCCAGTACGCCTGGATCGAGTTGACGTAGAGCGTGTTGCGGCAGTCGAGCTGGTCGAGGGCGTTGTCGGCGTTGCATTTCTGCTCCAGCGCGGTGTTGTCGCCCTGTTCCGACCCGCCGCCGTCGAGCGCCGCGTTGAGGCCGAAGCCACCGCCGGCCAGCGCCACCACCACCGCGATGACCAGGCCGATCAGGCCGCCCCGCCCACCACCGCCGACCGGGATGGGAATGCCGAGGCCGCCTCCACCGCCGGAGCCCCGCCGGTCCTCGACCTGACTGGTGTCGATGCGCGCGTTCTCGTTCAGCTCCATGGTTACCCCGATCGTTCGCCAGCTCCGGGTGAGGTGATGCCCGACGATCCGGTACCCGATGATCTTGTGAGGTAATCCGGACCGGGGCGCTCCGGCGGCCCGGTACACTCGGACCGTGCTGCTCTGCGAAGGCTGAACCGCCCCGCGCCGACGGGTAATCGATCCCGCCGGCGCTTTCGCGTGCCCTGAGTCAGCCCTTTCGGCCCCTGAGAGCGAGTTCGCCACCATGATCACTGCCACCGGCCTGGAACTTCGTGCCGGCGCCCGGATCCTGCTGTCCGACACCACCCTGCGCGTGCAGCCGGGCGACCGGATCGGCCTGGTCGGCCGCAACGGCGCCGGCAAGACCACCACGCTCAAGGTGCTCGCCGGGGAGGGGCAGCCCTACGCCGGGCAGATCGACCGACGCAGCAACATCGGCTACCTCCCGCAGGACCCGCGGACCGGCGACCTGGAGGTCACCGGCCGGGACCGGGTGCTCTCCGCGCGCGGCCTGGACGTGCTGATGACCCAGATGCAGGAGATCGAGGCGAAGCTCGCCGACGGCGCCGACGAGCGCCTGGTCCGTCGGTACGGCGCGCTGGAGGACCAGTTCGCCTCCCTGGGCGGGTACGCCGCCGAGGCCGAGGCCGCCCGGATCTGCGCCAACCTGGGCCTGCCCGACCGGGCGCTCGCCCAGACCATCGGCACCCTCTCCGGCGGCCAGCGTCGTCGGATCGAGCTGGCCCGGATCCTGTTCCGGGACGCGGGCGAGAACGGTGGCGGCATCCTGCTGCTCGACGAGCCCACCAACCACCTCGACGCCGACTCGATCACCTGGCTGCGCAGCTTCCTCGCCAACCACAAGGGCGGCCTGATCGTGATCAGCCACGACGCGTCGCTGCTCGAGGCGGTGGTCAACAAGGTCTGGTTCCTGGACGCCACCCGAAGCGTGGTCGACGTCTACAACCTGGGCTGGAAGGCGTACCTGGAGGCGCGGGAGACCGACGAGCGCCGCCGTCGCCGGGAACGGGCCAACGCCGAGAAGAAGGCCGGCGCGCTGATGGCGCAGGCCGACAAGATGCGCGCCAAGGCCACCAAGACCGTCGCCGCGCAGAACATGGCCCGCCGCGCCGAGCGGCTGCTCTCCGGGCTGGAGGAGGTCCGGGTCTCCGACAAGGTGGCGAAGGTACGGTTCCCCACCCCGGCCCCGTGCGGGAAGACCCCGCTGACCGCCACCGGCCTGTCGAAGTCGTACGGCTCGTTGGAGATCTTCACGGACGTGAACGTGGCGGTGGACCGGGGCTCCCGGGTGGCCATCCTCGGGCTCAACGGCGCCGGCAAGACCACCCTGCTGCGGATGCTCGGCGGCCTGCTGAAACCGGACACCGGCAGCGTCGACGCGGGCCACGGGCTTCGGCTCGGCTACTACGCCCAGGAGCACGAGACCCTCGACGTGGACCGCACGGTGCTGGACCACATGCGCAGCGCCGCGTTCGAGCAGTCCGACACCGACCTGCGCAAGATCCTCGGCGCGTTCCTCTTCTCCGGGGAGGACGTGGACAAGCCGGCCGGGGTGCTCTCCGGCGGGGAGAAGACCCGGTTGGCGCTGGCCACCCTGGTCTGCTCCGGGGCGAACGTGCTGCTGCTCGACGAGCCGACCAACAACCTCGACCCGGTCAGCCGGGAGCAGGTGCTCGACGCCATCGCCCGCTACCCGGGGGCGATCGTGCTGGTCACCCACGACCCGGGGGCGGTCACCGCGCTCAAGCCGGACCGGGCGATCCTGCTGCCCGACGGCGACGAGGACGCCTGGAGCGACGACCTGCTCGAACTGGTCGAGCTGGCCTGAGCGGCGGCCGGGGTCGGGCCCCGGTCGCCGCCGCCGTCCGTCCGGCCAGCCCGGTCCGCCGGAACGCGGTCAGGTCGGCGTGGGCTCCGTCGAGCCGCGCTCGGCGGGCGTCGTCGCCGGAGGCCACTCGTCGGCGAGCACCGACCAGACCTGGTGGTCGTGCCGCTGGCCCCGGTAGTGGAACGCCGAGCGCAGCACGCCGTCGAGGCGCATGCCGAGCCGCTGGGCGACGGCGGCGCTGCGTACGTTGTGCGCGGCGTTGACCCACTGCACCCGGTGCAGGCCACGCTCGTGGAACGCCCAGTCGATCATGTGGCGGATCGCCCGGGTCACCAGCCCGTGCCCCTCGGCGGAACGTTCCAGCCAGCAGCCCACCTCGCCGGTGCCGGCCCGGGCGTCGAGACTGACGAAGAGCGTGCCGCCGACCAGGACGCCGCCGCGCCAGATGCCGTAGATCCCACCGGTGTCGGCGGCCCGCCGGTCGGCGTGTCGCTGGAGCACCGCGCGGGCCGACTCCAGGTCGGTGCTCAGGCTGGCGAACGGGACCCACGGGTCGACGTACTCCCGGGCCCGGTCCATGTGCGCGAGGAACTCGGCCGCCTGCCACGGTTCGAGCGGGCGGAGCTGGGCGTCCTCGGTGAGTGGGACGGCGAACACGTTTTCTCTCCTCTCACCCGAGCAGGTCGACCAGGTGGCCGACCACCCCGGAACCGACCAGGATCACCACGCCGATGGCCATGAAGATCACCGGCACCAGCCAGTGTCCGGTCCGCTCCACCAGCCGGACCACCCGGGGGTGTCCACCGAGCCGGGCCCCCACCGCGCACCACAGGCCGATCCCGGCCACGAAGACCAGCAGGAACACCAGGGCCTCGGCGGGCGCGAGGGTACGGAACACCGGCACGTAGACGGCGATGTTGTCGGCGCCGTTGGCGATGGTCACGCCGGCCACGCCCGCCATGCCGCCGACCACCGCGGGAGCCTCGTCGTCGTCCCGGCGCAGCAGGGCCCGCACGCCGAGCGCGACGGGAAGCAGGCCGAGCAGCCCGGTCCACGGCTCGGGCACCACCAGCAGGCCGACGGCGGCGATCGCGGCGACGCCGACCAGCGCGGCGATTCCGGCGTACTGGCCGGCGACGATCTGCCAACGGCGGGGTCGGCCGGTGGTGCGGGCCGCGACGAACAACACGGTGAGTACCACGATGTCGTCGACATTGGTCGCGGCGAACACCACGGCCGCGCCGGCCGCGGTGCTGAGGGGGTCGGTCACGCGGGCAGGGTACGCGCTATGTCCCGGTCCCGCTGCGCACCGGCGTCTGCCCTGGTCAGTGCGGGTCGACGGGACCGGCCGACGTGACCTCACCCGATCGTGTCATCACTCTATCGGGAAGCTGACACTGCATAGCGTGTCGATTGGCGAAGAGTTGATATCTGGCGCATGATCGTTCGAGGCGGTCTAATAGGTTGGACCGTTATCCGAACCGCACAGTCTGCGACGTGAGGAATCAGCATGGCAGCCACTGGCACAGCCACCAGCACTGAGAAGGGTCGCCGGATCGTCGGAGCCGAGCGTCAGACACTCGCCAAGGACCTGGTAAAGCGGTACACCGGGGGCGAGAGCATCCGTGCCCTCGCGGCCTCGACCGGCCGATCCTACGGGTTCATCCACCGGGTGCTCACCGAGTCCGGGGTGCAGCTCCGGCAGCGCGGCGGCGCCCGTCGCCGCAAGAAGGCGTGATCTTCCCGCCAACGTCGTTCCTTCCCGCCGCGCCCCGGACCGCCCGGTGACGACCGGGCCCGGGGTACGGCTGGAGTGCGCCGGCCCGGTGGCCACCGTGACGTTGTGCCGTCCCGACGTGCTCAACGCCCAGACCCCGGCCATATGGCGTGCCATGAGCGACTTCTCCCGCACTCTCCCCGGCGACGTCCGGGTGGTCGTTGTGCGCGGCGAGGGCCGGGCGTTCTCCGCCGGACTGGACCTGTCGGTCGCCAACGCGTCCGGGCCGGGATCGTTCGCGGAGCTGGCCACCCTGCCCGAGCAGGAGTGCGCCGACCGGATCGCCGAGTTCCAGTCGGCGTTCACCTGGCTGCACCGGCCGGACGTGGTCTCGATCGCGGCGGTCCAGGGGCACGCCATCGGCGCGGGCTTCCAGCTTGCGCTCGCCTGCGACCTGCGGGTGCTCGCCGAGGACGCCCGGCTGTCGATGGCCGAGGTCACCCTCGGGCTGGTGCCCGACCTGGCCGGCACCGGTCGCCTGGTCGACCTGGTCGGCTACTCCCGGGCCCTGGAGATCTGCGCCACCGGCCGCCGGATCGACGCCGCCGAGGCCGACCGGATCGGTCTGGCCACCCTGGTGGTGCCGACCGCCGAGCTGGCCGGGGCGACCACGGATCTCACCGCCGCCCTGCTGGCCGGCAACCGGGACGCGGTGGTCGAGATCAAGGCCTTGATCGCGGGCGCGGCGCGGCGGACCCCGGCGGAGCAGCAGCTTGCCGAGCGCGAGGCGCAGGTCCGGCGGTTACGGGACCTGGCCGGACGCGGAGAGTGATGTAAGGACCGGACGGGAAGGATCGGATTACCGCCGAGGTTGTCGTAGGAGTCGGGACAATCGACCTGACAGCGCGGGCGGTCCCGCACGACCCGGAGGTGACGCGTGAATCCCAACGGCGGCATGGGGGGCATGGGCGGCTGGAGCATGCTCCGGTCGATGCGCAACTCCGACGACGTCTCGACCCACCGGCTCAACCGGGGCACCGGACGACGGATCGTCGCCTTCGCGCGGCCGTACCGCCGGGACATCGTGGTCTTCCTGGTCACCGTCGTCCTCGCCGCCGTCATCGGGGTCGCCACGCCGGTGCTCGCCGGCGACGTCATCAACGCGATCACCCGGGGCGGCACCGAGGCCGGCGCGACCGTGGTGCGCCTCGCCCTGTTCATCGCCGGCCTGGCCGTCGCCGACGCGCTGCTCTCGCTGGCCCAACGCTGGTACTCCGCCCGGATCGGCGAGGGCATCATCCTCGACCTGCGCACCCGGGTCTACGACCACGTCCAGCGGATGCCGTTGCAGTTCTTCAGCCGCACCCAGACCGGCGCGCTGGTCAGTCGGCTCAACAACGACGTGCTGGGCGCCCAGCGGGCATTCACCTCGACCCTCTCCGGCGTGGTCAGCAACGTCATCCAGCTCGTGCTCACCGCCGCGGTGATGTTCACCCTCTCCTGGCAGATCACCGTCCTGTCACTGGTGCTGCTGCCGATCTTCATCATCCCGGCACGTCGGGTCGGCAAGCGGCTGGCCGAGATCACCCGCGAGTCGTACGACCTCGACGCCAAGATGAACGCCACCATGACCGAGCGGTTCGGGGTGGCCGGGGCGCTGCTGGTCAAGCTCTTCGGCGCGCCCGAGGTCGAGGCGCGCCGCTTCGCCGCCCGCGCCGAGCGGGTCCGCGACATCGGCATCCAGTCGGCGATGTACTCGCGGACGTTCTTCGTGGCGATGCTGCTGGTCGCCTCGCTCGCCCAGGCGCTCACCTACGGGCTCGGCGGCTGGCTGGCGGTCACCGGCGCGGTCAGCGCCGGCACCGTGGTCACCCTGGCCCTGCTGCTCACCCGCCTCTACGGGCCGTTGACCGCGCTCTCCAACGTCCGCGTCGACGTGATGAGCGCGCTGGTCTCGTTCGACCGGGTCTTCGAGGTGCTCGACCTGAAGCCGGGCATCGAGGAGAAGCCGGACGCGGTGCCCGTGCCGCGCGGCAACGGCCGGGTCGAGTTCCGCGACGTGCGGTTCCGCTACCCGAGCGCGGCCGACGTGTCGCTGGCCTCCCTGGAGGAGGTCACCGCGCTGGACCGCAGGACCAACGAACCGGTGCTGCGCGGGGTCTCCTTCGCCGTCGAGCCGGGCCAGATGGTGGCCCTGGTCGGGCCGTCCGGCGCCGGCAAGTCGACCCTGTCGATGCTGATGTCCCGGATCTACGACGTCACCGAGGGGCAGGTGCTCGTCGGCGGGTTGGACGTCCGGGACGCCACGCTCGCCTCGCTGCGCGACGAGATCGGTGTGGTCACCCAGGACTCCCACCTGTTCCACGAGACGATCGCCGAGAACCTCCGTTACGCCAAGCCCGACGCCACCGACGACGAACTCTGGGCCGCGCTGGCCGGCGCGCAGGTGGCCGATCTGGTGCGCGCCCTGCCCGACGGGCTGGAGACGATCGTGGGGGAGCGGGGCTACCGCTTCTCCGGCGGCGAGAAGCAGCGCATCGCCATCGCCCGGCTGCTGCTGAAGGCGCCGTCGATCGTGATCCTCGACGAGGCCACCGCGCACCTCGACTCGGAGAGCGAGGCCGCGGTGCAGCGGGCGCTGTCGGTGGCGCTGGCCGGGCGTACCGCGCTGGTGATCGCGCACCGGCTCTCCACCGTGCGGGACGCCGACCAGATCCTCGTCCTCGACGAGGGACGGATCGTCGAGCGTGGTCGCCACGACGAGCTGGTCGCGGTCGGCGGCCTCTACGCCGAGCTGTACCGCACCCAGTTCGCGGTGGTCGACTCGCCCAGCCCGTACGCCGACGCGACCGGCCCCGAGCCGGTGGTGACCACGGTGCCGATGGCCGCGTACGTCGCCGAGCAGGCCCTGCCGCCGTCCGCCGCGAACTGACCGGCCCCGGGTCAGCCCGGTTCGCGTACCGCCGCCCGCAGTTCGCCGAAGGCGGCGCCGAGCGTCTCGGCGGTGAAGTGGGCGTTCAGCCCGCTCGGGTTCGGCAGCACCCACAGCCGGGCGTCGCCGAGCCGTTCCGGCTGCGGCCCGAAGGTGGCCTTCGGCCGGGCGAACCCGGTCCGGTACGCGGTCACCCCGACCACCGCCACCCACCGTGGCCGGTGCCGGACGACCTTGTCGGTGAGCACCTCCGCCCCCGCCACCAGTTCGGCGGCGGTCAGCTCGTCGGCGCGGGCGCTGGCCCGGGCCACCATGTTGGTGATGCCGAGGCCGAGACCCGGCAGCTCGCCCTGCTCGCTGGGGTGCAGCTGACGCGGAGTGAAGCCGCCACGGTGCAGGGCCGGCCAGAACCGGTTGCCGGGGCGGGCGAAGTGCCAGCCGGTCGCCGCCGACCACAGCCCGGGGTTGATCCCGACGAAGAGCACGTCCAGCCCGTCGGCGAGCAGGTCGGGGATCGTCCGGTCGGCCGCCGCGGCGAGCTGCTCGCGGGTCGGCCGGGGAGCCGGCACCGGCCGACCGGCCGCCGTGCTGCCTCGGGGCCGGGAACCGCTGCGGTCGCCGGTCACAGGTCGCGGGTCGCGCCGCCGTCGACCGGGATGGTCACCCCGGTCAGGTAGCCGGCGGCGGGGGAGAGGACGAACGCGGCGACCCGACCGAACTCCGCCGGATCACCGATGCGACGCAGCGGGATGCCCGCCTCCGCCTCGGCCCGGGCCCGCTCGGCGTCGCCGCTCGCGGCGAGCAGCTGCCGGTTCCGGTCCGTCATGATCCGCCCCGGCAGCAGCCCGACCACCCGGACACCCCGGGGACCGTACTCGTCGGCCACGTCCTTGGCCACGCCGGCCAGGCCGGGACGGAGCCCGTTCGAGATTCCGAGACCGGTGATCGGGTACCGCGCCGAGGTGGACAGGACCAGACCGATCGCACCGCCGGCCGGCCGCGCCCGGTCTGTCGGCTCCCCGTCTCCGGCGAGCGCGGCGGCGACCGTCCGGAGCGCGCGGACCGTGCCGAGGAAGACCGTCTCGAAGGACTGTCGCCACTGCTCGTCGCTGACCCCGGCGGCGCTGCCCGGGGGTGGTCCGCCGACCGAGACCAGTGCGCCGTCCAGCCGGCCGAAGCGCTCCCGGGCGGTGTCGACCAGCCGTTGCGGCAGCGCCGGGTCAGCCAGGTCACCGGCGATCCCGACGGCGTGCGCCGGGCCACCGAGGCGCGTGGCGGCGGCGGAGACCGCGTCGGCGTCCCGGGCGGAGAGCACCACCTTCGCCCCGTCGGCGACGAGACACTCGGCGGTGGCGTACCCGAGCCCACGGGAGGCGCCGGTCAGCACGTACACCCGGTCGGTGAGTCCGAGATCCATGCCGTCGATCCTGCCGCAGCCGGTGGGGTCCGCTACCGCCGGGTGCCACGACTTCCTGCCGGATGCCGTACGGGATGCCCCGACCGCTACCGTCGGGTCGCCGTCGGGCGTATCCCGACCGCTACCGCCGGGCGTCGCGGAGCCGTACCCGGCCGGCGATCTGCACCGCGACGGCGTCGTCGATCCGGACGACAGCCGGTAGCCGGCGCGGGCGGGGCGGCCGTTCACCGTCGTACCGGCTGGTGGCCTCGCGGACGGCGAGTTCCCCGGCGGCCAGCCGGGGCAGCCCGTTCCCGGCCCGCAGCGCGCGGGCGAGGTCCCAGCCGTCGCGCAGCCCACCCCGCGTGGGGCGCGTCGCCGCCCATTCGGCGAAGGTCGCCGGCCAGGCGTCGCCGACTCCGGCGGCGAGCAGCGGCCAGTGCCGGGCGACGTCCCCGGCGCGCTTGCGCAGCAGCGCCTCGCGGGCCGCGGCGAGCCGGCGGGTGTCGAAGCCGGGCGGCGGGTCGGCTCCGGCGACCAGCGCCGCGACCAGCGCGGCCTGCCGGGCGGCGAGGTCCCCGGGCCCGCCGGCCCCGTCAGCTGGGGCTGGGGGATGGTGGGCAGCGGTCGGGGCGGTCAGGTCGTCGTTCATGTGACCACCGGCCAGCCGGCCGTCGTGGCCAGCGCGTCCAGCTCGGCGCGGAGCGTCGCCGCCGGGGGATACCGACCGTCCCGTTCGAGCAGCAGCGCGGGCGGCCGGTGCCGGGCACACAGCGCGCCGACCAGGTCGAGGACCTCCGGTGGCACCGGGTCGGTGTGCGTGTCGTGGTAGAGCCCGTCGTGCTCGGCGCCCCCGGCGACGTGCACGTACGCGACCCGCTTCAGCGGCAGCCGGTCGAGCAGCGTGAGCGGGTCGGTGTCCCGGTTGCGGGCGTTGGCGTACACGTTGGCGATGTCGAGCAGCAGCAGGGCGTCGGTGCGTTCGAGGATCTCGGTGACGAACGCCGCCTCGTCCAGTTCGTCGTCCGGCCAGTCGAACAGGGCGGCGATGGGTTCCAGCGCGATCGGCACCGGCAGCTCCGCCTGGGCCCGCCGGACGTTGGCCGTGACCGCCGCGACCGCCTCTCGGGTGCGGGGCAGCGGCAGCAGGTGGCCGGCCTCGACCCCGCCGGCCCGGACGAAGGCGATGTGCTCACTGACCAGCGGCGCGTCCAGCAGGTCGGCGACCCGGGCCAGGTGGGCCACCCGGGCCGGCTCGACCGGTTCCGCGCCCCCGAGCGAGAGCCGCACCCCGTGCGGTACGACGGTCACGCCGGCTGCCCGCAACTCGGCGAGCCCGTCCGGCGCCGGCCCGGCCGGGGCGACGCTCTCCGCGATCACCTCGACGAAGCGCAGGCCGGGCAGGTCGGCGACGAACCCGGCGATCTCCGGCCGCCACCCGATGCCGACACCCGCCGGTGGCGCCGCCCGGTTCGCGCCACCGGGCCCGGTCGGATGGGGCGGGCTGGTCATCCTCCGCACCCGCCACCGCAGCCACCGCCACCGCAGCCGCCACCACCGCCGTCCCCACCACTGCCACTGTCCCCACCGCCGCTGCCTCCGCCGCAGCCGCCGCTGGATCCCGAGTTGGTGGCCGAGGTCCGCTGGATCTCGGCGGCGTCGGCGAAGGCGGGGTCGACCGCCCAGAGCGTGGCCGTGCCGAACAGCGCGACGCCCATCGCCGCTCCGGCCGCGCCGTAGGTGCCGTAGGCGGGCGAGGCGGAGGGCGTCAGGTAACGGTAGTGGGCCCGTAGGTTGTTCAGGGCGGTCTTGCCGGCGCGGGTCCGGTACGGCACCCGGGCGACCTGAACCACGAAGATCACCGCGAGCACGACCATGATGGCGACCAGGAAGCCCACCGGCTGGTCGTTCCCGATCCCGGCGAACAGACGCACGACGCCCACGAAGAGCAGCAGGAACAGCAGCGCCGGGCCGAACCGGGCGGCGCGCCGCCGGTCGGCGTCGAGGGCCAGTCCCCGGTTCTCCAGGTCCTGACGCAGCTGACCGAGCGCGGTGGCCACCCAGTGGTCCTGCGGCAGGTCGCGGGTGCGGACGCCCCGGCTGGCCGCGTGGTGCACCGCCTGGTCCAGCGGGGTGGCGCCGGCGGGCAGCGGACCGGTGGCCCGTAGCAGTTTGCGCCGGTCCGCCCCGACCGCGCCGACGCTGCGCAGGGCGCCGATGGTGCTGTAGACGGCCAGCCGCGCGCCGCCGTTGAGGTACGCCGCCTGCTGCGGTCCGAGGTGGTCGAAACCAGGTGCTCGGTGACCGTTGAAGAGCCAGGCGCGGTGGAGGGTCGAGCCGAGGGCCAGCAGCGCGGCCAGGATGAAATAGCCGGTGGCGAAGGCGGGGCCGGAAATGCCCCAGGTGTCGCCCGGTGCCGCCAGTAGGGTCATCGTCTGCTCCTGTCCGCGAGGGGTGGCGGCCCCATTGTGGAGCAGGTCCGCCAGCGAGGGAACGGCCGGTGAGCTGGGTCGCCGTGCTGCTCCCAGGGGGATCCTGCCGCCTCCGGGCGCGACGGGTGCGCCGGGGTGGTCGTGGGGGGCGTCCGGCCGGTCGACGTCGACGCGGGGGTCGGCCGGTGGCGTGCGGAGTGCGGGAGCGCCGGGGCCGGTCAGCGGCGGCGGACCGCCTCCTCGACCAGGTCGAGCACCGGGCCGAGGTCACCGGCGGGGCGTCCCATGGCCAGGTGCAGGACCAGGCCGTCGTAGGCGAGTTCGAGGAAGCGGGCGAGCACGTCGATCGGTACGTCCTCGCGGAGCACGCCGGCCTCGCGCTGGCGGGCCAGCCGTTCCCGGGTGGCCTCGGCGATCGCGGCGGACCGCTCGGCCCAGCGGCGGGCGAAGGACGGGTCGGTGCGCAGCCTGCGGGAGACCTCCAGCTGGCTGCCGAGCCAGCCGGTGGTGTCCGGTGACATCGCGCGGGCGAGCAGGTCCCGCATGACCTGGACCAGGCCGTTGCGGGCCACCGTCTCCACCATCGCCGCCGCGTCGTCCTCGGCCACGGCGAGGAAGAGGGAGTCCTTGTCCCGGAAGTGGTGGAAGATCGCGCCCCGGGAGAGACCGGTCGCCTCCTCCAGCCGACGCACGGTGGCTCCCTCGTAGCCGTGCCGCGCGAAGCAGGCCCGCGCGGCGGCGAGGATCTCCTGGCGGCGCGCGTCGAGCTGGTCCTGGCTTACTCTGGGCACGTTCCGATCGTTCCAGGTGCCTCCGCCCGACGCAAACCGTACGTACGGCTTGCGTTCGTGTCCGGCCAGGGAGGCGCGCCCTACGATCGCGGGATGACGACCCTGCCCTCCGCCACGTTGACCGTGGCCGCCGTCCAGGCCGACCCGGTACCGGGTGACGTGGCCGGCAACGCGTCGAGCGCCGCCCGGCTGGTGCGCCGTGCGACCGACTCCGCCGCCCGGCTGGTGGTCCTGCCCGAGCTGTTCCTCTCGGCGTACCACCCGCCGGTCCTCGGCGCCGACCCGGCCGGCACCGACGTCGCGGCCGATCCGGACGCCCTGGTCGCCGACCCCCGCCTCGACCCGGTGCGCGCGGTGGCCCGGGACACGGGCGCGGTGGTGGTCGTCGGCGCGGCGGTCCGGCACCCGGACCGGCGGCGGACCATCTCCGCCCTGGTCGTCGACCGGACCGGGACGGTCCGCGTCGGCTACGACAAGCAGCAGCTCTGGAGCGAGGAGCGGAAGCTGTTCACCCCGGGCCGGCGCGGGGCGACGCTGGAGGTCGACGACTGGCGGTTCGGCCTCGGCATCTGCTACGACGGCTGCTTCCCGGAACACGGTCGCGCCGCAGCGGACGACGGAGCGCACGGCTACCTCTGCCCGAGCGGCTACGTAATCGGCTCCGCGCACCGGCGGGACCTCTACTACGCGGCCCGGGCGCTGGACAACACCATGTACGTCGTTTTCGCCAACTCCGTCGACGGCGTCGCCCCCTGGCGGTTCAACGGCGGGGCGGCGGTGTACGACCCGGAGGGGCGCTGCCTGGTGCGCGGCGCGGACACCGGGGAGGACGTGCTGGTCGCGACCCTCGACCCGGAGCAACTGGCCCGGACCCGCGCCGACCACCCGATGCTCGCCGACCGGCTGCCCGACCAGGGACCCGAGCGGGTCCGGGTCACCGGCTGAGGCCACCGGGCGGTCGCCCGGCGCGCACCGGGCGTCACCAGCCCGGCCGGACGGGCAGCCCGGGCAGCCCGGGCAGCCCGGGCAGCCCGGGCACACCGGGCCCGTTCGGCGTCGGTAAATCGGTTGCGGGCCGAACGGCCCGTGGTGAGCATGGTCCACGCAGAGCGCATCCCGGGCGTCGCCCGGTCGAGGAGAGGGGGTCGGTCATGGCCGTCTTCGCAGGGTCCTTCCACCTGCCTCCACCAGCCTCGACCAAGGGATCACCAATCCAGTGCGTGAGAACGACTTCCCGTCGGCGCGTGAGCGCCGGCCGCGCGGCAAGCGCCGCTTCGACGACGACGAACCACAGTTCCTGAAGCACGGCCGGCAGCCCCGGCCGACCCCCGTCGAGGACGACGGGGACCCCGACCAGCCGCTGCTCGGTGACCGCTGGTCGACCTGGGACCAGGCGACCACCGGCCCCGAGCCGTACCCGGACTGGGTGGTCACCGAACTCGCCGCCCAGGACACCGAGCTGGGGGTGCTGAAGACCGGCAAGGAGGCGGACGTCCACCTCGTCCGGCGCGCGGTGCCCGACACCGACCGGTCCTGCCTGCTGGCGGTCAAGCGCTACCGGGCCCCGGAGCACCGGCTGTTCCACCGGGACGCCGGCTACCTGGAGGGCCGCCGGGTACGGCGCTCCCGGGAGACCCGGGCGATGGCCGGACGGACCACCTTCGGCCGGCAGATGATCGCCGGTCAGTGGGCGGCGGCGGAGTTCGCGGTCCTCTCCCGGCTCTGGGAGATCGGGGTCGCCCTCGGTGCGGTCGCGGTGCCGTACCCGGTGCAGCTGATCGGCACCGAGCTGATGCTGGAGTTCATCGGCGACGCCGACGAGGGGCAGGCCGCGCCCCGCCTCGCCCAGCTTCGGCCCGAGCCGGACGAGCTGCGCGGACTCTGGGCGCAGTTGGTGGACGTGCTGGTGGTGCTGGCCCGCACCGGTTACGCCCACGGCGACCTGTCGCCGTACAACCTCCTGGTGCACGACGGTCGGCTGGTCCTCATCGACCTGCCGCAGGCCGTCGACGTGGTGGCGAACCCGCAGGGCGCGGAGTTCCTCGCCCGGGACGTCCGCGTGGTGGCCACCTGGTTCGCCGCCCGGGGGCTGCCGGCCGACCTGGTTGACCCGGCCGCGCTGACCGGGCAACTGCTGCGCGAGGCCGGACTGCGCTGACCGCTGACCGGGCCGGATTCGCCCCGACCGGGCGGGTCCGGCCCACACCGGCCGGCTGCCGGACCGTCCGCGCGTCGTGGCGGGCCCAGCCAGTTCCTCGCCGCAGGTGGCAGGCCGGGAGCAGCCGGGTCACTGGAGGTAGCGTTCGACCTCCGGGACCGGTCGGACGCCCTGGCTCTCCGGGTCGTTGTGGTTCTGCCGGGCCGCCCGTCGGCGACGGAGCAGGTCCCAGCACTGGTCCAGCCCCTCCTCCAGTTCACGCAGCCGGGCCCGGGCGTCGTCGTCGGTGCCGGCCTGCGCGGACTGTGCGTCCGCCCGGAGCCGGTGCTCCTCGTCGACCAGCTCGGCGATGCGGTTCAGGATGGTCTTGTCGTCCATGTGTCGAGCGTGGCACAGGCCGCCCCGCCGCGCCCGGCTTCCCGAACGCCGACGGGCGTTCGGTAGGTTGCCGACCGATGACACTCACCATCCGCCCGTTCCGGCCCGAGGACGCGACCGTGGTGGCCGCGGTGCTCCGGGTCGCCGCGCCGTACTGGGTGTTCAGCGCGGCGGCGCTGCGTTGGCAGTCGACCCGCGGGGCACCGGCCGCGCGACAGCGGATGCTGCTCGCCGAGGTCGACGGCGAGGTGGTCGGGGTCGCCCGGACCGGACTGCTGCACGAGAGCGCCGAGCCGGGGCTCGGCTACGCCAACCTCAACGTGCTGCCGGAGCGGCGGGGTGGGGGAGTGGGCTCCGCCCTGCTGGCCGCCGCCGAGCAGCGGCTGCGGGCGATCGGCGCCCGGGTGGCGTACGCGAAGGTGGTGGACGAGCCGGCGGCGGTGGGCTTCGCCGAGCGGCACGGTTACCAGCGTGGACGGAGCACCACCCACCTGCGGCTGGACCTGACCTCCGGGGCGCTGCCCCCGGTGTCGGTCCCGCCCGGGGTGCGGATCACCACGGCGGCCACGCTCGCCGGGGATCCGCGTCCGCTGTACGAGGCGGACCTGGACGCCTCCCGGGACGAGCCGGGCGACGTGGGCATGGACGCGATCGACTTCGCGGACTGGCGGACCACCTACTGGGACCGTCCGAACCTGGACTGGACACTGACGACCGTCGCGATCTGTGACGGGGTGGTGGCGGCGTTCACCTTTGCGCTGACTGATGGCTCAGATCGTTACCAGTCGGGGATGACCGGCGTGCGGCGGGCGTACCGGGGGCGGGGGCTGGCCGGCGCGGTCAAGCGCAGCGCGCTGCACCGGGCCGCCGAGGCGGGGTTCACCACCGCTCTGACCAGCAACGACGCGGGAAACGAGGCGATGCTGGCGATCAACCGTCGGCTCGGCTACGCCCCCGTCGCCGTCGAGTGGCGGTACCGGCGGACCCTGTTCCGCTGACGACGCGCGCGATCGTCCTTTCTGGACGCTGCAATTATTGTCAACGAAAATTTCTCGCCCCCCGTCTGGTGAACCGGACATCGTGATGGCATGCTCAGCGGGTTGTGTGACTCGCAATGACGGTCCCGCGACTCAGCGGTGATACCGGGAGGAGCCCAAAAGGTGGGAACGTCGCACCCCTTCCCGGCGCAAGCCAGTCGTCCCGCGAGGGTTCCTCTGCGCCGGATGTTGCCCGCCCTGGTCCGTGATCCGGCCCGCGCGCTCATCGACGCGGGCAACCGGACCGGGGGTCGGCTCGCCCGCATCAACCTCGGCTCGTTCCGGCCCTACCTGGTGACCCATCCCGACCACGTCCAGCACGTGCTCCGCGAGCGGGCGGAGAACTACGAGCGGGCCGGTGACGGGCTGTTCTGGCGGCCGGTCAAGCGGCTCTTCGGCGAGGGGATCCTCGGCGAGGGGCAGATCTGGTCGGCCAGCCGCCGGATGCTCCAGCCGATGTTCACCGCCAAGCGGGTCGAGTCGATGATCGACGGGATGGCCGAGGCGATCTCCGACGCCGTCGACGAACTGGACGCCCCGTCGCGGGTGGGACGACCGGTCGACATCGGCAGCGAGCAGGCCCGGATCGTCTGCCGGGCGATCATGAAGGTGCTCTTCGCCGACAAGATCTCGGTGCCGGACGCGATGCGGGTCGTCGACGCCCAGGACGCCATCGCCAGCGCGGTGATCCCCCGGATCGTGGTGCCCTTCGCGCCGCTGTCGCTGCCCATGCCCGGCGACCGGACCTTCCGTCGGGCGGTCCGGATCGTCGACGAGGTGCTCGTGCCCATCGTGCGGGAATCCCGGGCCACGGCGGAGGAGGGCGACGACGTCATCTCCACGCTCTGGCGGGCGCGCACCGACGACGGCCGGCAGCTCGACGAGCAGCAGGTCCGCAACGACACGGTGGCGATGTTCGCGGCCACCACGGAGACCACCATCAACGTGCTGACCTGGCTCTGGCCGCACCTCGACGAGCACCCGGAGGTCGCCGACCGGCTCTACGAGGAGATCAACCGGGTGGTGGGCGACGAGCCGGTCCGCCGTGAGCACCTCGGCGAGCTGCGCTACACCCGGATGGTCCTCGACGAGCTGCTGCGCCTGTACCCGATCGGGTGGCTGATCCCCCGCCGCGCGGTCGCCGCCGACGTGGTCGGCGGGGTGGAGATCGAGGCCGGCGCGACCGTGGTGGCCAGTCCGCTGATCACCCAACGGATGTCGGCGTTCTGGGACCGGCCCGACGAGTTCGACCCGGAGCGGTTCCGCCCCGAGCAGGTCCGGGCCCGGCACCGCTACGCCCACTTCCCGTTCGGCGGGGGCCCGCACCAGTGTCTCGGCATGTACCTCTTCTACCTGGAGGCGCAGCTCATCGTCGCCACGATGCTGAGCCGGTACCGGTTCCGGCTGCGGCAGCCCGGGGTGCCCGGTCTGCGGCTGGCGGCGGCGTTGCGGCCCCGCCGCCGGGTGGAACTGACCCTCACCGGTACGGCGGCCTCGGCCGCCGCCTGAGCGGAGCGGACGTAATGGACCTCAACGCCCACGCCTCGGACGCCGTCGAGCAGGGCCGGATCTGCGCCCTGGCCGCCCGGGGGCAGCGCGACCTGCAGAAGTTCGCCGCCGGTTACCCGGAACTGTTCGCCGGTGCGCCCTTCGACGGCGCCCTGTTCGGCAACATCGCCATGGCCATGGCGTTCAGCGCGCCGTGGTCCGGTGTGGCGGAACTGCGGGTCACCAACCGTGCCGTGCTGTGGGGGTTCGCCCTCGACTGGCAGGTGGACTACCTGGCGAAGTCGCGTACGGAGATCGACCGCCTGATCGAGACCAGCCTCGCGGTGGTCGACGGTGCCGCCCCGGCGTCGGACGACCCGTTCGCGCGGTTCTTCGCCGAACTCTGCGCCGACCTGGCCGCCGTGCCGGCCTATCCGCGCCTGCGCGACGTGTGGCGGGCGGCGGTCCACCGGACGCTGACCGCGATGGCGGTCGAGTGGGAGTGGCGGGCGGCCCGGCGGGACCTCACCGGCACGTTGCCGACCTTCGAGGAGTATCTCGCCAACGCCGACAACCTGGCCTGCACGGTGGTCAACGTCGCGCACTGGATCCACACCGGAGACGAGGAGACCCATCGCTCGCTGCCCCGCCTGGTCGAGGCCAGCGACGAGGTGCAGCGGGTGCTGCGACTGGTCAACGACCTGGGCACGTACCAACGGGATCTGGAGTGGGGCGACCTGAACGCGATCATGCTGGTGCCCGACCGGGCCGAGGTCGAGCAGCGGGTCCACGTCCTCACCGGACGTTGTCACGAGCTGCTGGCCGACCTGGCGGCGGACTGCCCCCGCCCGGCGACGTACCTCGCCCGGCAGGTCGGCTTCAGCAGCGGCTTCTACCGTTCCACAGACTTCTGGGGGGCCCGGTGAGCGCGAGGAGTGCAGCGGAGCGGAGCCCCGCGGTCGCGATGGGAAGGCCGGTTCGGTGAGCCTCCTCACCGCCGCCCGTGACCTGGTCGGGGAGATGACGGCGACACCGACGGGGCAGTCGTCGGTGTCGGTGTACGAGACGGGCCGCCTGGTGAGCCTGTCGCCGTGGTTGACGCTGCACGCCGAGCGGATCCGCTACCTGCTCGACGCGGAACACCCGAGGGGCGGTTGGGGCGGCCCCGGCGGTTACGGGCTGGTACCGACGCTCAGTGCCACCGAGGGCCTGCTCGCCGCGCTGCGGCGGGGTGACCTGGCCGGGTCTCCGGCGCAGTTCCGGGGCGCGGTCGCCGCCGTCGACCGGGGCCTGTCCGTCCTCGGTGAGCGGCTCGCCGCCGTTCCCGCGTCGGCTCTGCCGGACATGCCGGCCATCGACCTGATCGTTCCGGCCCTGGTGGAGGCGCTCACCGTCCACCTGGACGCGGTGCGGGACGACCCACCACCCGGACTGGAGCGCTGGCGGCAGGTCGCGCCCCGGCTGTCGTTGCCACCGGGGATGACGCCCACCCGGCTGGCCCGGGTCCGTGCGGCCCTGGCGTCGGGGCACCCCCTGCCCGACAAGCTGATGCACGCGCTGGAGGTCACCGGGCCGGCGGCGCGCCGGGCGGCCGGGGTCGTCCCGGTCGGACCGGGCACGGTGGGCGCCTCACCCGCGGCGACGGCCGCCTGGCTCGGCGTCCCCGACGCCACCACCTCGACCGCACGGGCCTACCTGGAGCGGGTGGTCCGGCAGCACGGCGGCCCGGTGCCGTGCACCAGCCCGATCAGCGTGTTCGAACGGTCCTGGGTGCTCAGCACGCTGTCGAGGGCCGGAGTGCCGGTGACCGTACCGCCGTCGGTGCTGGCCAGCCTGCTGGACACCCTCGGTCCGGCCGGTACCGCTACCGCCCCGGGGCTGCCCGTGGACGCCGACACCACCTCGGTGACCCTTTACGCGCTCGCCCGGGCCGGACATCCGGTCGACCCGTCGAGTCTCTGGTCCTTCGACACCGGGGAGCACTTCTGCACCTGGCCCAAGGAGGACGGCGCCTCCATCACCACTAACGCGCACGTGCTGGACGCGTTCGGCTGGCACTGGCGGCACACCGGCGAGCGGTCCCGGCAACTCGCCTCCGTGGTGCGGCGGCTGACCACCTGGCTGACCGACCGGCAGGCGCCGGAGGGCTCGTGGAGTTCCGACCGGTGGCACGCCTCGCCGTTCTACGCCACCAGTTGCGCGGTGCTCGCCCTGCACGGGTACGGCGTCGGCGCGGCGGTGGATCCGGCGGTGCGGCGGGCGGTGCAGTGGGTGTTGGCCGGTCAGCACCCGGACGGATCCTGGGGGCGCTGGGGCGGCACCGCCGAGGAGACCGCGTACGCGCTCCAGGTGCTGCTGGCCGCCGGGCAGCCCGCGTCCGACCGGTGCGCCGAGGCGATCGGGCGGGGTTGGCGATGGTTGGCCACAATGGCCGGTTCCGATGGTGAACCGGCGCTCTGGCACGACAAGGACCTGTATCGTCCGTCACTGATCGTCCGCGCGGCGGTGCTCGGGGTGACCTGGTGGGGACGCAGGTGCGCCGGTCCGGAACCGGTCGAGGCAGGCCCGTCTTCCCGTAGCGCCATGATCAGGATCGCTTGAGTGAACCTCCCGACGCTGCTAGCGTGCGCCGGGGTCGATCGGTACGTCGACCGCCCACGCTCGGGCACGTCAATCGAATCCCCGGCCAGGACGGTGTAATGGGTTCCCGCAGTACGAATCTCCGTACGAAAGTCGTCGCACTGCTCGCGTCGCTCGTCGCGCTCTGGGCCTTCGCGGCGTGGGTGACCGTCGGGGACGGCTTCAACCTGCTCGGGGTCCAGACCCTCAACGCCCGGGTCTTCGCGCCCAGCGAACCGCTGCTGCTGCAGTTGCAGAAGGAGCGTCGTCTCTCCCTGGCCTACCTGGGACGGCCGGAGGCCGGGCAGCTGGAGGCGCTGCGGGGGGAGCGGGAGCGCACCGACGAGCTGGCCCGCGCGTTCGAGGAGTCCGCGGTCAACTGGCGTACCGAGATTCCGGCGAGCGCCGAGGTCGAGCGGGCGGTCGACGACGTGCTCACCGGTCTGGAAGGTCTGTCCCGGACCCGCACGGAGATCGACGACAAGAGCATCGACCGGACGACGGCGCTGACCTCCTACGTGGAGGTGGTCAACGCGATGTTCCGCCTCTACGACGAGCTGGGTGGTCTCGACGACCGGCAGGTCGCCCACGACACGGCCGCCCTGATCGAGCTCAACCGGGCCCGGGAGCTGCTGTCCCAGGAGGACGCGCTGCTGCACGGCGCCCTCGCCGCCGGCCGGATCACCGCGACGGAGCAGGCGCAGTTCGCGCAGCTCGTCGGTGCCCAGCGCTACATCGCGGCCAGCACCATCAGCGCCCTGCCCGTGGCGGACCGCAACCGCTACCAGCAGATGTCCCAGGGCGAGGCGTACCAGCGCCTGCACACCCTGGAGGACCAGGTCATCCAGGCCCGCAACGCCGAGTCGCGCCCGCCGGTCGAGCTGGACGCCTGGCGCAGCGCGGTCGATCCGACGTTGCAGCAGCTCAACGATGTCGTGGGTGCCGGCGGTGACGACGTGGTGGATCGGGCCACGCCGGTCGCCATCGGGGTCATCACTCGACTGGTGCTGGCCACCGGTCTGGGCCTGCTCGCCGTCATCGCCTCGATCATCGTCTCGATCACCACCGCCCGGGCCCTGCTGCGGCAGTTGGAGCGCCTTCGGGAGGCGGCGTTCCAGCTCGCCCGGGAGCAGCTGCCGAACGTGGTCGAGCGGCTCGGCCGGGGCGAGGAGGTCGACGTCGCCGCCGAGGCGCCCCCGTTGGAGTTCGGCGACGACGAGATCGGGCAGGTGGGCCAGGCCTTCAACGTCGTGCAGGAGACCGCGATCCGGACCGCCGTCGAGCAGGCCGACCTGCGGCGCAACGTCCGTGACGTCTTCCTCAGCCTGGCCCGGCGGACCCAGGCACTGGTCCACCGGCAGCTCACCCTGCTCGACGCGATGGAGCGGCGGGAGAACGACGCCGAGGAACTGGAGGACCTGTTCCGGGTCGACCACCTGGCCACCCGGATGCGGCGCAACGCGGAGAACCTGATCGTCCTCTCCGGCTCCACGCCGGGCCGGGCGTGGCGGCGCAACGTGCCCATGGTGGACGTGGTCCGGGGCGCGGTGGCCGAGGTGGAGGACTACACCCGGGTCAACGTGCTGCCGCTCGGTCCGGTCTCGTTGGCCGGTCGCGCGGTCGGCGACATCATCCACCTGCTCGCCGAGCTGATCGAGAACGGGCTGTCGTTCTCGCCGCCGCACACCACCGTGGAGGTGCGGGGGCAGCTGGTCGCCAACGGTTTCGCCCTGGAGATCGAGGACCGTGGCCTGGGCATGAGCGAGGAGGACCTCGCCGCCGCCAACGAGCGCATCGTGGACCGGTCGGAGCTGAACCTCGCCAACGCCACCCGGCTCGGCCTCTACGTGGTCAGCCGGCTGACCGAGCGGCACGGGATCAAGGTGCACCTGAAGGAGTCCCCGTACGGCGGCACCACGGCGGTCGTGCTGATCCCGCTGGACCTGGTCACCGCCGGCGAGGAGGAGCCGGCCGGGCCGGGCGCCCCCCGCGCCGGTGGGGCGGAGCCGCCGACCGGGCCGGCCGCGCGCGAGGTCGAGCAGCCCGGTCCGCGTCCGGCCGTGACGCTGGCCAAGCCGGAGGCGTCGCGCCGGGCGCCCGAGGGCGCCGACGGCGACGAGCCGCACCAGCTCCCCACCCGGGTGCGGACGACGTTGGAGCGGCCCCGGGCACCGCAGGACACGCCGGCCGAGGACGGGTCCGGCCTGCCGACCCGGGCCCGGCGCTGGTCGGAGCATTCGGCGCTGGACGGGCCCACCTTCCCCACCGGCCTGCCGGTGGCCACCCCGCGCACCGAGCCCGAGCAGAAGGTGGAGCACGGTGGCCCGACCCCGTGTCCGGTGGAGGAACCGCCCCGGACGGAGTCCGGCCTGCCGATGCGGGTCCGCCAGGCGAACCTCGCGCCCGAGCTGCGGGACGAGGTGCCCGCCGTGGACACCCCGGACGACGACGAGGGAGTCCGCCCGCCCGAGCAGGTCCGACGGATGATGAGTTCGTACCAGACCGGCACCCGGCGGGGCCGCACCGACGCGGCCCGGCTGCTGGGCGGCCCGGCCGGCGGTCCGGAGCAGACGGAGGCGCCGGACGACGAGGATCGGCAAACGACGTGAGCGGGGCGCGGTGGCGGGTGTTCCCGTCCACCGGTCCCGGAGTGAGCCCAGACGAGCACGGCGACCAGCCGGGTTGAGAAGAGGACGACGAGTGGCGCAGAAGACGGCTTCGAGTGCCGACCTGACGTGGTTGTTGGATGATCTGGTCGGCCGGGTGAAGCAGGCCGAACACGCTATCGCTCTCTCCACGGACGGCCTCATGATGGCTTCGTCCCGAGGGCTGAGCCGGGACGACGGCGAGCACCTGGCGGCGATGGCGGCCGGCATCCAGAGCCTGGCCCGGGGGGCGGGCAAGCGGTTCGGCGGCGGGCAGGTGCAGCAGACCATCATCGAGATGCAGTCGTCGTTCCTGTTCGTCACGGCGGCCGGGCGGAACGCCTGTCTCGCCGTGCTCGCCTCCGAGGACGCCGACGTGGGGCTGATCGCGTACGAGATGGCGATGCTGGTGACCCGGGTCGGCAAGTACGTCGCGTCGCCGTCCCGGTCGTCGGAGCAGTCGGCCGTCGCCGAGAAGTAGCCCGTGATGACCGTTACCGGGGGGCCGATGGAAGAGCAGTGGGTGGACGACCACGCGGGACCGGTGGTGCGACCGTACGCGGTGACCCGTGGACGGGCCCGGCCGGTCACCGGGACGTTCGACCTGATCTCCCTCGTGACGGCGATCCAGTCGGATGTCACGCCGGAGGCGGGTCTCGGGCCGGAGCACCTCGCCATCGTCGGGCTCTGTCAACGGATGCAGTCCGTGGCGGAGATTGCGGCGCATCTCGACCTGCCGGTGGGCACCATCCGGGTGCTCCTGGGTGACCTGGTGGCCCGCGAGCTGGTGCAGGTCCGTGAGCCGCGGGCCACCGGCGGCCTTCCCGACGACAGTATTTTCGAGGCGGTTATCAATGGACTACGGGCACTCTGAGCAGCCGGCGGAGACGGTGCCCACCGCGATCAAGATCCTTATCGCGGGTGGTTTCGGCGTGGGCAAGACGACCATGGTCGGTGCGGTCAGCGAGACCCGCCCGCTGCGCACCGAGGAGGTCCTCACCGAGTCGGGGGTCGGCATCGACGACCTGTCCGGAGTGGAGAGCAAGTCGACCACGACCGTGGCGATGGACTTCGGCCGGATCACCATCAGCGACGACCTGGTGCTCTACCTCTTCGGTACGCCGGGCCAGGACCGGTTCTGGTTCGTCTGGGACGAGTTGGCGCTCGGGGCGATCGGCGCGGTGGTCCTCGCCGACACCCGCCGCCTGGCGGACTGTTTCCCCTCGATCGACTACTTCGAGGGGCGGGGCACCCCGTTCGTGGTGGCGGTGAACTGCTTCGAGGGTGCCCGGCGGTACCGGCTCGACGAGGTGCAGGCGGCGCTCAACCTGGATCCGGACGTGCCGGTGCTGCTCTGCGACGCCCGGCAGCGCCAGTCCAGCAAGGAGGTGCTCATCACCCTGCTGGAGCACGCCATGAAGACGCGGGCCGCGCGCAGCGCCGCGGGGTGACGGGGAACGGCGGCGCCACGACGGTTCACGGGACGGGCGTCGTCGTCAACCGGTAGCACTCGATGGTCCTGCGCACGTAGTCCGTCGTGCGACTCGGGATTCGAGAGATCCTTTGCCGTTGGCAGGCGGACGTGCCATGTTTCCGCGCCCGTTTTGTCATGCATTCAGATGAATTGCTGTGGCCTGGGGCGCGAATGCTGTCGACGCATCTCGCGTTGGTGCGGGACGCGCTGCGCCCACCGGAGCGCCCCGGCCCTCCAGGGTTCAGGTGGCTGCGGGAGAAGATCGGGACATCGACAACTATTTATTGACATGGGGCGATGTGCGTTCCTAGCATGGACGAGGAAAGCGCTTTCCAGATCGTAGGCCACCACCTGCCGGATCGCCAGGCCCCGCAACCGGACCGTCCCGTCCCCGGACCGCCCGGCGGCACGTCCCGCCGCCCCGCGCGCCCACCCCGCCTGGCCGTCCGCCCTGCGAAAGGCGGAACCCCGTGACCACCACCAGCCCACCGCCCCGTCAGCCCCGATGGCGGCGGCACGCCGCCGCCGGTCTGCTCACCGCCCTGACCCTGGCCGCCACCGCCCTGCCGCAGCCGGCCACGGCGGCTCCCGGCCCGGCCGCCGACGCCCCGACCGCGCTGGCCGCCGCCACGCCTGACGGGTTCGCCACCGTCAACGCCCTTGGCCAGAACGGCACCACCGGCGGTGCCGGCGGGCCGGTCGTCACCGTCACCACCGCCGCCCAGTTCCTGGACTACATCTCCCGCCCCGGGCCGTACGTCGTCCAGGTCTCCGGGACCATCAACCTGCCCACCGGCGCTAACGACGGGATGCACAACGTCGCCTCCGACAAGACGATCGTCGGGCTCGGCGCGAACGCCACCCTCTCCGGCGGCGGGCTGAACATCGGCCTGCCGGTGGACGACGACGTCACCTCGCCCCCGGCGAACGCCGTACACAACATCATCATCCGGAACCTGCACATCACCGGGGCGACCGACGACCTGATCAACGTCCAGATGTTCTCGCACCACATCTGGATCGACCACAACGAGTTCTCCAACGGCGACGACGGCGCGGTCGACATCAAACGCGGCTCCGACTTCGTCACCGTGTCCTGGAACCACTTCCACGACCACGACAAGACGCTGCTGCTCGGGCACGACGACGACAACGCGGCGCAGGACGTCGGACGGCTGCGGGTCACCTACCACCACAACTACTTCAACGCCTCGGACCAGCGGAACCCCCGGGTGCGCTTCTCCGCGCTGGCCCACGTCTACAACAACTACTACTACGACAACAGCTACGGTGTCGCGTCCACCAACGACTCGGCCGTGCTGCTGGAGAACAACTACTTCTACAGCGTGAACAACCCGGGCCGGGTCGACTTCAGCGGGCCCCTCGGCCGGATCGTCCAACGCGGCAACATCCTGGTCGACTGCAACCACGCCATCGAGACCCGGGGCACCGTGCCCGACCCGCGCACGTACTACCCGTACACCCTGGACCCGGCCGCCGACGTGCCGACGATCGTCCCGGCCGGCGCCGGGGTCGGCCGGATCTCACCGACCGCCACGTCGACCCTCACCGCCGGGCCGGGGATCACCGCCCAGCCGGACGGGTTCGCCAGCGTCAACGCGCTCGGCCAGAACGGCACCACCGGTGGGCTCGGCGGCCCGGTGGTCACCGCGACCAACGCGAACGACTTCCTCGACTACATCGACACCGTCGGGCCGATGATCATCCAGGTCACCGGTCGGATCCAGATCAGCAGCAAGCAGGGCGTACGCCCCAACAAGACCATCATCGGCGTCGGGAACGCCGAGATCACCGGGGGCGGCCTGGACTTCTACCGGTCGTACAACGTGATCGTCCGGAACATCAACTTCACCGACGCCGAGGACGACGCCATCAACGTCGGGCAGAACTCGCACCACATCTGGATCGACCACAACCGGTTCGCCGGAGCGGTGGACGGCTCGGTCGACGTGGTCCGGGGCGCGGACTACGTGACCGTCTCCTGGAACCACTTCGACCACTCCGACAAGAGCATGCTGATCGGCCACTCCGACGGGTCCGGGTCGACCGACATCGGGCACCTGAAGGTGAGCATCCACCACAACTTCTTCGACAACAGCCGGCAGCGGCACCCGCGGATCCGGTTCGCCGAGCCGGTGCACGTCTACAACAACTACTTCCTCGGCAACGCGCTCTACGGGGTCGCCTCCACCGAGAACGCCGGGGTGGTCGTGGAGGGCAACTACTTCCGCGACGTGCCCCACCCGATGTACTCGGCCAGCGGGTACGCCGACAGCGGCCCGGGGCGGGCGGTGCAGCGCAACAACGTCTTCGTCAACTCCGGCACCCCGGAGACCGCCGGCACGGTGACCGAGCCGCGGACCTACTACCCGTACACCCTCGACCCGGCGGCGAACGTGCCCGCCCTGGTGACCGCCGGGGCCGGCGTCGGCCGGATCTGAGCCACCGGCACCACCGCCCCGCCCCGCACACTGCCCCGCCCCGGACACTGCAGGGGTCCCCTGTTCATCAGAAACGATGAACAGGGGACCCCTGCTACCACCAGACGGGGGTACGGGCTAGTTGGCGATCATCCGCCGGAGCACGTACTGGAGGATGCCGCCGTGGCGGTAGTAGTCCGCCTCACCCGGGGTGTCGATCCGGACCACCGCGTCGAACTCCACGCCGGTGTCGGTGGTGACCTTCACGGTGCGCGGGGTCTCGCCGTCGTTCAGCGCGGTGACCCCGGCGATCGAGAAGGTCTCGGTGCCGGTGAGGCCCAGGCTGTCGGCGGTCTCGCCGGCCGGGAACTGCAACGGCAGCACGCCCATGCCGATCAGGTTCGAGCGGTGGATCCGCTCGTACGACTCGGCGATGACCGCCCGGACGCCGAGCAGCATGGTGCCCTTGGCCGCCCAGTCCCGCGACGACCCGGAACCGTACTCCTTGCCGGCCAGCACGACCAGCGGGACGCCCGCCTCCTGGTACGCCACCGAGGCGTCGTAGATCGAGGTCTGCTCGCCGGTCAGGTGGTTGACCGTGACGCCGCCCTCGACACCCGGAACGAGCTGGTTGCGCAGCCGGATGTTGGCGAAGGTGCCCCGGATCATCACCTCGTGGTTGCCCCGGCGCGAGCCGTACGAGTTGAACTCGTGGCGCGGCACGCCGTGCTCGGCGAGGTACGTGCCGGCGGGGGAGTCGGCCTTGATCGAGCCGGCCGGGGAGATGTGGTCGGTGGTGACCGAGTCGCCCAGCTTGGCCAGCACCCGCGCCCCGTCGATGTCGACGACCGGCTTCGGGTCCTTCTCCATGCCCTCGAAGTACGGGGGCTTACGGACGTAGGTCGACTCGCCCGCCCAGGCGAAGGTGTCACCGGTCGGGGTGGGCAGCGACTGCCAGCGCTCGTCACCGGCGAAGACGTCCTCGTACGCCGCGCTGAACCCGGTCGCGCCGATCGCCGAGGCGATGACGTCCTGGATCTCGGCGGTGTTCGGCCAGATCTCCCGCAGGTAGACCGGGTTGCCCTGGCTGTCCTCGCCGATCGGCTCGTTGGCCAGGTCGATGTCCATGGTGCCGGCGAGGGCGTAGGCCACCACCAGCGGCGGGGACGCCAGGTAGTTCATCTTGACGTCCGGGTTGATCCGGCCCTCGAAGTTCCGGTTGCCGGAGAGCACCGAGACGACCGCGAGGTCGGCCTCGTTGACGGCGGCGGAGATCTCCTCCGGCAGCGGGCCGGAGTTGCCGATGCAGGTGGTGCAGCCGTAGCCGACCAGGTGGAAGCCGAGCTTCTCCAGGTAGGGCGTGAGGCCGGCCCGCTCGTAGTAGTCCATGACGACCTTGGAGCCGGGGGCCAGGGTGGTCTTCACCCACGGCTTGCGGGCGAGCCCCTTCTCCACCGCGTTGCGGGCCAGCAGCGCGGCACCGATCATGACCTGCGGGTTGGAGGTGTTGGTGCAGGAGGTGATCGCGGCGATCACCACCGCGCCGTGGTCCAGCTCGAACTCGGTGCCGTCGGCCCCGGTCACCCGGACGGGGTTGCTGGCCCGGCCGCCCGAGCCGACCGCGCCGTTGACCAGCTCACGCGGGGCGTCGGCCGGGTCGTTCGCCCCGTCGACAGCCGGCGAGTCGCTGGCCGGGAAGGACTCGGCGCTCGCCTCGTCGGCGCGGCCCTGCACGCCGTACGGCTTCTCCTGCTGCGGGACGCCGGGCTTCCGGTCGTCGCCGCCGGTCTCGTCGGCGGCCACGTAGTCGGTCAGCGCCGAGCGGAACAGCGTCTTGGCGTTGCCCAGTGGCACCCGGTCCTGCGGGCGCTTCGGCCCGGCCAGGGACGGCTCGATGGTGCCCAGGTCCAGTTCCAGGCGCTCGGAGTACTCCGGCTCGGCCGCCGGGTCGTGCCAGAGGCCCTGCTCCTTGGCGTACGCCTCGACCAGCGCGACCTGCTGCGGGTCACGGCCGGTCAGCTCCAGGTAGCGGACGGTCTCCGCGTCGATCGGGAAGATCGCCACGGTGGAGCCGTACTCCGGGGACATGTTGCCGATGGTGGCCCGGTTGGCCAGCGGCACCGCGCTCACACCGGGACCGTAGAACTCGACGAACTTGCCGACCACGCCGTGCTTGCGCAGCATCTCGGTGATGGTCAGCACCAGGTCGGTGGCGGTGGTGCCGGCCGGCATCTCACCGGAGAGCTTGAAACCGACCACGCGGGGGATGAGCATGCTGACCGGCTGGCCGAGCATGGCGGCCTCGGCCTCGATGCCGCCGACGCCCCAGCCCAGCACGCCCAGGCCGTTGACCATCGTGGTGTGCGAGTCGGTGCCGACGACCGTGTCCGGGTACGCCTGACCGCCCCGCTCCATCACCGTACGGGCCAGGTACTCGATGTTGACCTGGTGCACGATGCCGGTGCCCGGCGGGACGACCTTGAACTCGTTGAAGGCGGTCTGGCCCCAGCGCAGGAACTGGTAGCGCTCCTTGTTGCGCTCGTACTCCAGCTCGACGTTGCGGGTGAAGGCGTCCTCGCGGCCGAACAGGTCGGCGATGACCGAGTGGTCGATGACCAGCTCGGCCGGGGCGAGCGGGTTCACCTTGGTCGGGTCGCCGCCCAGGTCGCGGACGGCCTCGCGCATGGTGGCCAGGTCGACCACGCAGGGTACGCCGGTGAAGTCCTGCATCAGCACCCGGGCCGGGGTGAACTGGATCTCCACGCTCGGGTCGGCGGCGGCGTCCCACGCGCCGAGCTGGCGGATGTGGTCGGCGGTGATGTTCGCGCCGTCCTCGGTCCGCAGCAGGTTCTCCAGCAGGATCTTCAGGCTGTAGGGCAGTCGTTCGTGGCCCTCCACCTTGCTGATCTTGAAAATCTCGTAGCTCGCGTCTCCGACGCGTAGCTGGGTCTTCGCACCGAAGGTGTCGAGGCTCGCCACGTCGTACTCCTTCACACCAGCGACCGTGAGTAGTCCTGAGCAGTCTGTCGCACCGGTCGGGGTGCCGCCCCGGTTAGGCGACACTAACCAGCGATTCCGCAGTCCTACAAAACCGTACGTCCGTCTTGCTATTCGTGCAACCGGGTGTCAGGCTCTGGGACGGGGAGATGGCACCCATGATCCACCACGTACGGCTCGCCCGCCCGCGCGGGTCGGAGGACGCCCTCCGGGCGCTTGCGGCGGGCCGCCGCCGCGCCGCGCGCGGCCGAGCGGGGGAGGCCGGCACCTCGACCCGGTCCGGGCGACCGCCCCGGTGTACGCCGAACGGGCCGGCCCCCTGGTGGGGGCCGGCCCGTTCCGTGGTGTGTGGTGTGTGTCAGGCGGAGTAGCCGCGGGTGGCGATCCAGTCGGCGAGGGTTTCGGTGGTGATCCAGTAGGAGGCCTGGTCGGGGTTGGCGGAGTCGGCGATCTTGACGGTGTTGGCGTTGTCGCGGTAGCCGACGACGCTGATGTAGTGACCGCCTTCGAAGGAGTGGGTGGTGCCGTTGGTGTCGGTGGCGGTGCCGGCGATGTTGGCGACGACGGCGCGGCCGTTGTCGACGGCGGTGCGGACGTCGTGGCGGAGGGTGTCGGTCTGCTTGTCGTCGGCCTGGGGGGTGGGGATTTCGATGGTGCGCCAGTCGTTCTTGCCGGCCTTGGTGTTGAGGGCCTTGGTGATCTGGTGGGCGCTGTCGGTGCCGTTCTCGGTGGTGCCCATCTCCCGGGCGAGGTCGTCCTGGGAGATGTTCTTGTCGAGGGTGGTCAGGGCGTTACGGGCGGCGGCGGGGCCGCAGTAGAAGAAGTTCGGCTGGGCTTCGTAGCGGACGTTGAGTTCGCGCTGGTTCTTGCTGGGCTTGTCGTGGCCGCGGTCGGTGGTGACCGTGGTGGTGGGGGTGTGGGTGGTGGGGGCGGCGAAGGCGGTCGCGGGGCCGGCGAGGGCGCCTGCGGTGAGGGCGGCGCCGGCGGCGGTCAGGGCGGCCTTACGGATCAGCGTGGTCATGGGGGTGTCCTGCCTTTCCGTTCGTACGGGGGATGTACGCGGGCGCGGGGGCGCCACACGCGAGAAGAAAGGGGGTCGTGGCGCGGGGGCGCTACGGGGATGGTTCTGGGGGGCGCGGTTCCGGGGCTTGGCCTACTCGGTGCGCCAGGTTGGTACAACGCCGTCGGGCCGGTCGGCATTCCGGGTGGCGGGGCACCCGGTCGGGGGCTCGGTGCGGCGGGTCCGGAGGCGAACCATGTACAACGCCCCCACCCCCGGACCGATTCCCGACCGGCACCCGGCGCGAACCGGACATCGGGGGCTCCCCGGTCGACGGCGCCTCCGGCGCCGGTGGCCCGGTGTGACCGGACAACCGGCGCATCCGGCACCCGGCGCCGTACCGGTGACGCGGTGGTGGTCGGGCCGCACCGACGCCACCGGTCCCGCATCGTCTGCCACGATGCCCGGTATGGAGATGTGGCACAACCCGTCCTGTTCGAAGTGCGCCGGCGCGCGGGAGACCCTGGACGCCGCGCGCGTGCCGTACCGGCTGCGGCCCTACCTGGAGCAGCCGCCGAGCGCGGCGGAACTCACCGAGGTGCTGCGTCGCCTCGACGCCCGACCGTGGGACGTCTGCCGGCTCGGTGAGCGGGCCGCCGTCGAACGGGGCATGGCCGACTGGCCGCGTGACGAGGCGTCCGTGCCCCGCTGGGTCGAGGCGATGGTGGCCGCGCCGGAGCTGATCCAACGGCCGATCCTGCTGCTCGACGACGGCGGGGCGGTGGTCGGTCGTACCCCCGAGGCGGTGGCCGAGGCGGTGGACCGGGCCGGCGCGGCCGGCTGACGGACCCGGCTACGCGACGACGGGCCGCCCCCGGTCAGGGGGCGGCCCGTCGTGTGGTGTCACCTGTCTCAGGCGGAGTAGCCGCGGGTGGCGATCCAGTCGGCGAGGGTTTCGGTGGTGATCCAGTAGGAGGCCTGGTCGGGGTTGGCGGAGTCGGCGATCTTGACGGTGTCGGCGTTGTCGCGGTAGCCGACGACGCTGATGTAGTGGCCGCCTTCGAAGGAGTGGGTGGTGCCGTTGGTGTCGGTGGCGGTGCCGGCGATGTTGGCGACGACGGCGCGGCCGTTGTCGACGGCGGTGCGGACGTCGTGGCGGAGGGTGTCGGTCTGCTTGTCGTCGGCGGACGGGGTGGGGATTTCGATGGTGCGCCAGTCGTTCTTGCCGGCCTTGGTGTTGAGGGCCTTGGTGATCTGGTGGGCGCTGTCGGTGCCGTTCTCGGTGGTGCCCATCTCCCGGGCGAGGTCGTCCTGGGAGACGTTCTTGTCGAGGGTGGTCAGGGCGTTACGGGCGGCGGCGGGGCCGCAGTAGAAGAAGTTCGGCTGCGCCTCGTAACGCACGTTCAGCTCCCGCTGACCCTTGTCGTGCCCGCGCTCGGCGGCCATCGCCATCGGCTGGGGGTTGCTGTCGACGGCGGCGCTCGCGGCGACCGGGCCGGCGATCATCCCACCGGCGAACACGGCGCCGGCAGCGGTCAGAACGGTCTTGCGGAACAGATCGGTACGCATGTCGTCACCTCTCGCTCGGGGGAACGCGGCACCCGGGACGATCCGGGGGTGGGCGCCACGCGAGTAAGGGTTTCGCGGTGCGTGGGCAACGCCGGCAGACGTCCGGCGGCCAGGGAGATGCAACCAGCCCGGCGGGCCGGTCATTCCGGCCTCCGCTCCCCGGGGGCCGGGGTGGGGCGGTCGCACGGTGGTCACAACGGCCGGCGGCCCGCGTCCATGCCCGGTCGGCCGGTGACCGGCGTCACCGCACACGGCGCGAACGGCGCAGCCGGTCACGTACGCCGCCCGGGTTCCGGTGTTTCCGGACAACGGGGACGGGAAAGCGGGCGGCGACGAACGGGACGAGGCGACGACCGGGACGACCGGCCGACGAGGGGAGGGTCCGGTGCCGTACCAGGTGCCCACCGCGGCCCCGCAGCGGCGGACGCGGGTCTCCGCGGCCCCGCTGTGGTGCGACGCGCGGGAGTTCGGGCTCCGCGGCGACGGGGTCACCAACGACCAGCCGGCGCTGGCTGCCCTGGTGGACCGCCTCGGCGAGGCGTATGCCGCCGACGGCCAGCCCCGCGTCATCCACTGCCCACCGGGGAGCTACTCGATCCGGGACGCCGGCACCATCTGGCGCAGTGGGGTGTCCCTGGTCGGCTCCGGTCCGGCGGCCACCCGGTTCCTGCTCAGCAACGAGGGCAACCGGGCCGATCCCACCCCGCTGGCCTTCTGGACGACCGTGCAGCACGGCGCGGACCGGGACCGGAACATCGCCGACTGCACCTTCGCCGACTTCGAGATCGACGGCTCCGGGGTGGCGTTGGCCGACTACAACTACCTCGCCAAGGGCCTCGGCCTGCAATACGTGGTCCGGGGCGTGTTCCGCAACCTCTACATCCACCACACCGGGGCCACCGGGCTCGGCTGTGACTTCCTCCAGGACAGCCTCATCGACGGGGTGGTGGTGGTCGGCTGCGGTCGTCTGGACAACGGACAGCAGATGGGCGGGGCCGGCATCGGCATCGGGGTCGGTGGCTGGGGCGGGGTCGAACGGTGCACCATCGCCAACTGCACCACGGTCGGCAACGGCACCAACGGCATCTTCCTGGAACTCCAGAAGGACTACTGGACCCGGCCGCGCGGCTACCGCATCGTCGGCTGCCACAGCGAGGGCAACCGGTTCGGGATCTCCGACTGGGGCGTGGACGGGCTGATCGTGTCGGCCTGCACCCTCATCGGCAACCTGGAGGCCGGCTTCGACGTCTCCGCCAACGGCACCGCCGGTGTCGCCGGCCGGGGCGGGATCGTCAGCGACTGCGTCATCGACGGCAACGTCCTGGACGGGATCAGCATGGGCAACACGCCGGGTCCGTACACGGTGCGCGGCAACCGGATCAGCGGGAACGGGGCGTACGGCTACCACGAGCACGACCTCGGCCACGGGTACACCGGGCCGGCATCCGACGTCACGATCGACGGCAACGAACTCTGGGACAACGGGCTGGACGCGATCCGGATCGACCGCCCGATGGCCGACGTGACGGTCACCGGCAACCGGATCCGCAACAACGGTCGCCGGTGCGCCGCCGCGACCGGTGGCGGCGGTTCGGTGCGCTACGGCCACCGGTCCGTGACCGACCCGGCCGCGCGCTGGCCGGTGAACGGGCACCGGGGCAAGGTGGTGTGGGTCGGCACCCGGCGGGCGGTGGTGACCGGCAACACCGAGACCGAGCTGACGCTGGCCGAACTGCGCCCGGACACCACCACCGGATGGAACGAGGACGTCCCGCCGCCCGGCGCGGCCTACGACCTGCCCGCCGCGCCGGTGACGCGGGCCGGGATCGCCGTGAACGCCACCGTCGACTCGGCCACGGTGCGGGGCAACCGGATCTGGGACAACCGCGCCGAGCCCACCCAGACCCACGGGTTGTGGATCACCGAGCGTGGGTCCTGCGTCTCCTGCCGAGTCGAGGACAACGACTTCGCCGGCAACGCGGTGGCCGCCCTACGCCTGGACAACCCGCCGACGGGCGGGTACTGGCACCGTAACGTCACCGAACGGGGCTGACCGCTCAGCTCTCCCCGTCGGCCGGCGCGCTCGCGGTGGCCTCCGCGTGCCGGTCCCGCAGCCGGGCCCGGATCTCCTCCGGGGTGTACGCCCGGCGTCGCCGCTCCGCGCGGGCGACCACCACACCGGTCGCCGCGACGCCGACCACACCGGCCAGCCCGAGGAGCTTCCACCACTGCATCCGTTGCCGCATGGGCCTAGGGTAGTGCCCCATGAGCATCAGCCTGGACGAGGCGGTCGAGCTGACCCGCACCGGCGACGTCTGGGTGTTCCGGGGACGCAGCGTGCCGGACCGGGCCATCCAGCTCACCACCAACAGTCCGGTCAACCACGTCGGCATGGCCGTGGTGTTGGACGACATGCCGCCGCTGATGTGGCACGCCGAGCTGGGCCGCTCCCTGCCGGACCTGTGGACCGGCACCCACCAGCGCGGCGTGCAACTGCACGACCTGCGGGACGCGGTCTGCGTCTGGGCCGAGCGGTACGGCCAACGGGCCTGGCTGCGGCAGCTCGAACCGCCCGCCGGTCCGGCGATGGAGGAAGCCGTGCTGCGCACCGTCGCCCGGCTCGACGGCACGCCCTTCCCGTCCACCGCCCAGCTCGCCTGGCGCTGGCTGCGCGGCCGGGTTCCGGCGTTCCCCCGGCCGGCGCTGCCCGGCCGGCGCGGCCCCGTGCCGGCGCCCCCCGCCCCGGCGGGCCACGTCCCGGACCGTCTGCTGGAGACCGCGTACTGCGCGGAGGTGGTCGCCGTGACCTACGAGGCGATGGGGCTGCTCCCGCCGGGACGGCGGCCGAACTGGTACGACCCGGGCCGCTTCTGGAGCGGCGACGACCTCGATCTCGAAGCGGGCGCGACGCTCGGCGCGGAGATCGAGGTGCGGATCCCGCCCCGGTGAGGTTTGCCCGGACGCCCGACCGGCAACTCCTGACGCCGTGACAGCCTCCACCGACCTCGGTACGCTCACCGACTTCTTCGACCGGTACGGCGTGGCGCTGACGACCGGCGATGTCTCCGCCATCGCCAGCTGCTACGCCCTGCCCGGCCTGGTGGTGGCCGACACCTACAGCTTCTCCTTCAGCTCGCCGGCTGCGGTGGCGCTCTCGTTCGTGGGTGCCGCACCCGACTACCAGGACCGGGAACTGGTGGCCGCCAACGCGGTGATCCTCCAGGTGGAACCGGTCTCCGCGCTGCTGACCCTGGTGGCCGTGCAGTGGGAGTTCCTGGACAGCGGGGGACAGGCGGTGCCCGGGGAGCGTTACCGTTACCTGCTGCGCGCCACCGACGACGGCCCGGTCATCTGCACCGTGATCCGGGCCGGCTGACCTGCCCGGCGGGCACCGACCGACCGGAGCGACCGATCCGCCCGCGCCGGGTGGGTGCGGCAGTCGACCGTGCTGGCTAGGCTTCCCGTTCGGGAAACCGACGAGGGAGGACCATGGCCGGGAAGCGTCGTGCGCGGAACGGGTCCACTGTGGCCCTGCTCTCGCCCTGGGCGGTGGTGTCGGTCGGTGTGCTGGTGATGGTCGTCCTGCTGGGCGTCGCCCTCGGCACGGCCGTCGGCGACCGGCCGTCGGCCGAACCCGGGCCGGCGCTGCCGACCGGTCCGTTGCCGGCGATCTCCGCGTCGTCCTTCGCCGCGTCGCGCAGCGCGGCCCCGACGGCGAGCCGGACGGCCCGTCCTTCCCCGACCCCGTCGGCGAGTCCGACCCGCGTGGCGTCGCCTACCCCGTCGCGTAGCCCGAGCCCGACCGTCGAGTCGGCCCCGATTCCGTTGCTCAGCCAGCCGCCGTCCCCGGCGACGCAGGTCACCGGGGTCTACCGGGCGGTGGAGACCTACGCCGGGGCGTTCATCGGCGAGGTGCGGGTGACCAACCGGTCCGACACGCCCCGATCCTGGACGGTGCGGGTGGAGGTGCCGGGCGCGCGCCTGGTGTCGGCCTGGGTGGAGGGATCGGCGCAGGCCGAGGCGAGCGGTTCCCGGTCCCGCTTCACGTTCACCAGCGGGGCCGCCCTCGCGCCCGGGGCCTCGGCGTCGCTGCGGTTCCACCTCGCCGACACCGGCGCCGCCACCGCTCCGTCAAGCTGCACGGTGGACGGCGCTCCCTGCGGTCGCTGACCTCCCCCGTCAGGTGGTAGCAGGGGACCCCTGTTACCGCTTTCTGCCGAGCAGGGGTCCCCTGCAACCACGGCAGCAACGGCGAATGGCGCGGGCGTGGTTCGCTGCGGCGGCCATCGCCCCCGCCGAGGCAGCACCCTGCAAGCCGGTCGCAATATTTCGACTTGGTTTGCAAACTATTGCAGAACGTTTCGGTAAGGACTAGCGTGCGGGCCAATCTACGACCACGGAAAGGCCGTCGATGAAACCCCCGCCAAGATCTTCCAAGGCCCTGTTGGGCCTGGTTTCCCTGCTCTCCCTGGCCCTCGCCGGTGCCCCCGTCGCCGCGAGCCCGTCCCGTGCCACCGCCACCGGGGGCACCGATCCCGTTGCCGCGGCCGGTGCGCCACAGTGGCGCAGCGAGCCCGGCGTCGAGGCGATGCTGCGCGCCGGCGCGAACGACGCGCGCGCCGAGCAGTTCTACTTCGTCCTGCCGGACCGGTTCGCCAACGGCGACCCGCGCAACGACCGGGGCGGCCTGACCGGCGACCGGCTGTCCACCGGTCTCGACCCGACCGACAAGGGCTTCTACCACGGTGGTGACCTCAAGGGTCTGATCGACAAGCTCGACTACGTCCAGGGGCTGGGCACCACCGCGATCTGGCTGGCCCCGATCTTCAAGAACCGGCCCGTGCAGGGCGCCGGCGACGACGTCTCCGCCGGCTACCACGGCTACTGGATCACGGACTTCACCCAGGTCGACCCACACTTCGGCACCAACGAGGAACTCAAGCGGCTGGTCCAGCTCGCCCACCGGCGGGGAATCAAGGTCTACCTGGACGTCATCGTCAACCACACCGCCGACGTCATCAAGTACGCCGAGGACAAGTACGCGTACGTCGACAAGAAGACCAGCCCGTACACGGACGCGCAGGGGCGGGCCTTCGAGGACCGCAACTACGCCGACGGCAGCCGGGACTTCCCGAAGGTGACCGCGGACGCGGGCCCGTACACGCCGACCTTCGCCAGCGAGGCGGACCGGACGGTCAAGGTCCCGGCGTGGCTGAACGACGCCACCATGTACCACAACCGGGGCGACTCGACCTTCGCCGGCGAGAACAGCGAGTACGGCGACTTCTACGGCCTCGACGACCTCTGGACCGAGCGTCCCGAGGTGGTGCGCGGGCTGACCAAGGTCTACGGCGACTGGATCGCCGGCACCGGCGTCGACGGGTTCCGCCTGGACACCGTCAAGCACGTCAACCTCGACTTCTGGCCGCAGTTTGCCCGGGGCGTGGAACGCGCCGCCGAGAAGGCCGGCAAGAAGGACTTCTTCATGTTCGGTGAGGTCTACAGCGCCGACCCGGAGATCGCCTCCACCTACGTCCGGCAGGGCGGCCTGCCGGCCACCCTCGACTTCGGCTTCCAGGAGGCCGCCCGGGGCTACACCGCCGGCAACGGCTCGGCCAAGGCCCTCGCCGACGTGTACGCCCGGGACGACCTCTACTCCTCCCGGGACACCGACGCCGACCGGCTGACCACCTTCCTCGGCAACCACGACATGGGCCGGATCGGCTCGTTCATCGCCGGTGGCGGCACCGACCCGGGCACCCACCTGCGCCGCGACCAGCTCGCCCACCAGCTGATGTTCCTCACCCGGGGCCAGCCGGTGGTCTACTCCGGTGACGAGCAGGGCTTCACCGGGCCCGGCGGCGACAAGGACGCCCGGCAGGACATGTTCGCCTCGAAGACCCCCGACTACCTCGACGACGACCTGATCGGCACCGACCGTACGCACGCCGTCGACCAGTACGACCGCGACCACCCGCTCTACCGCACCATCGCCGAGCTGGGCGCGCTGCGGAAGGCGCACCCGGCGCTGAACGACGGCGTCCAGGTCACCCGGCACGCGGCCGACGGCCCCGGCGTCTTCGCGTTCTCCCGGATCCACCCGACGCAGCGCGTCGAGTACGTCGTCGCGGTCAACAACGCGGCCACCCCGCAGACCGTCACCGTGGACACCTGGTCGGCCAATGCCACCTTCACCGGCGTGTACGGAGCCAGCGGCACCGCGACCGCCGCCGGGGACGGCAAGCTGACCGTCACCGTGCCGCCGCTGTCGGCGGTGGTGCACCGGGCCGGCACGGCGATCCCGCAGCCCGCCGCCGGCCCGGCGGTCACCATCACCGCGCCGGCCGTCGACGCCGCCGTGGCCACCCGCGCGGCGGTCACCGCGCAGGTCACCGGGGACCCGCTCGCCACCGTCGCGGTGGCCGCCCGGGTCGGCGGCGGCATGTGGACGCTGCTCGGCACCGCCGAGCAGGCCCCGTACACGCTGCACCACGACCTGACCGGGCTGCCCGGCGGCACCCGGATCGAGTACAAGGCGGTCGTCCGGGACGGCAAGGGTCGCACCGCGAGCACCCGCTCCACCGCCACCGTGGGCACGCCCGACCAGGGTGCCTCCCGGGACTGGGCGATCGTGCACTACCAGCGTCCCGACGGCGACTACGCCGACTGGAGCCTCTACGCCTGGGGCGACATCGACCCGGCGTACGTGACCGAGTGGCCCAAGGGGCAGCCGTTCGCCGGGCAGGACGCCTACGGCCGGTTCGCCTGGGTGAAGCTCAAGCCGGGCGCGCAGTCCGTCGGTTTCCTCGTGGTCGACAAGAACGGGAACAAGGACGTGGCCCAGGACCGGACCATCGACGTCACCCGCACCGGGGAGATCTGGATCAAGCAGGGTGACCCCACCGTCCACCCCAGCTACTCCGACGCCGTCGGCGAACCCGCGCCGCCGGTCGAGGAGGGGGTCGCGGTCATCCACTACCGGCGGGCCGACGGCAACTACGACGGCTGGGGCCTGCATCTCTGGGACGGCGCGGCCAACCCCACCGACTGGGCGTCGCCGCTCGCCCCGACGAAGGTCGACGCGTTCGGCGCGGTGTTCCGGGTGCCGCTCGCGGCCGGCGCCACCGGGCTGAGCTACATCATCCACTCCGGGGACGAGAAGGACCTCCCGCAGGACCAGCGGCTCGACTTCGCCAGCGCCGGACGGGAGGTGTGGCTGCTCGCCGCGACCCCGGGCCGGCTGCTTCCGACGACCACCAGCGGCACCGCGAAGGACGTCGACATCACCAAACAGAAGGCGCACTGGATCGACCGGTCCACCGTGGCCTGGGCCACCGGCCCGACCGACGGCAGGACGTACGCCCTGGTCACCGCCGCAGCCGGCGGGGTGACCGTGGTCGACGGCGAGCTGTCCGGGACGTACGCCTCGCTGCCGCTGACCGCGGTGCGCAACGGGCTCACCGAGGCCCAGCGCGCGCGGTTCCCGCACCTCTGGGCCCACCAGGCGTTCACCCTCGCCGACCGTGACCTGGCCAAGGTGCCGGCCGCGTTGCGCGGGCAGCTCCTGGTGACCGAGCGGGACCACGAGGGGGCCCTGCTCTCCGCGACCGGCGTGCAGATCCCCGGCGTCCTCGACGACGTCTACTCCCGGGCCACGTCGGCGAAGCTCGGCCCGACCATCGAGGGCAACCGCCCGAACCTGGCGGTCTGGGCGCCCACCGCCCGGACCGTCGCGCTGGAACTGTTCGACCAGCCGACCGGGGAGCCGCGCGTCGTGCCGATGCGCCGGGACGACCGCACCGGTGTCTGGTCGGTGCGCGGCGAGCGGTCCTGGACCGGAAAGTACTACCGCTACCGGGTGCAGGCCTGGCAGCCCGCCACGCAGAAGATGGCCACCGCCTCGGTGACCGACCCGTACTCGGTGGCGCTCGCGCCGAACTCCACGCACAGCCAGATCGTCGACCTGACCGACCCGGCGCTCGCCCCGGCCGGTTGGGCGAAGCTGCGCAAGCCGGCGGCGGTGCCGTCGTCGAAGGTGCAGATCACCGAGCTGTCGGTGCGGGACTTCTCCATCGCCGACAGCACCGTGCCGGAGCGGCGGCGGGGCACCTTCCTCGCCTTCACCGACCCGGCCACCGCGGGCATGACCCACCTGCGCAAACTCGGGAACGCCGGGGTCACCCACCTGCACCTGCTGCCCGCGTTCGACTTCGCCACCATCCCCGAGCGGCGCAGCGAGCAGAAGCAGCCCGCCTGCGACCTGACGAAGCTGCCGCCGGACTCCGACCAGCAGCAGAAGTGCGTCGCCGGGGTCGCCGACACCGACGGCTACAACTGGGGGTACGACCCGCTGCACTACACCGTCCCCGAGGGCGGGTACGCCGTCGACCCGACCGGAGCGGCGCGCACCACCGAATTCCGGCAGATGGTCGCCGGGGTCAACGCGGCCGGCCTGCGCGTGGTGATGGACGTGGTCTACAACCACACCTCGGCCGCCGGCGCCGACCCGAAGTCGGTGCTCGACCAGGTGGTGCCCGGCTACTACCACCGGCTGCTGGAGGACGGCACGGTCGCCAACTCCACCTGCTGCGCCAACACCGCCCCCGAGCACGCGATGATGGGCAAGCTCGTCGTCGACTCGATTGTCACCTGGGCGAAGGCGTACAAGGTGGACGGCTTCCGGTTCGACCTGATGGGTCACCACCCGAAGGCCAACATGCTCGACGTGCGCCGGGCGCTGGACAAGCTGACCGTCGCCCGGGACGGGGTGGACGGAAAGTCGATCCTGCTCTACGGCGAGGGCTGGAACTTCGGCGAGGTGGCGAACGACGCCCGGTTCGTCCAGGCCACCCAGGCCAACATGGCCGGCACCGGCATCGGCACCTTCAACGACCGGCTCCGCGACGCGGTGCGCGGCGGCGGGCCGTTCGACGCCAACCCGCGGGTGCAGGGCTTCGCCTCCGGACTGTTCACCGACCCGAACGGCGACCCGGTCAACGGCACCGCCGAGCAGCAGCGCGCCCGGCTGCTGCACTCCCACGACCAGATCAAGGTCGGGCTGGTCGGCAACCTCGCCGGCTACCGGTTCACCGACACCCAGGGCCGGACGGTGACCGGCGCGCAGGTCGACTACAACGGCTCACCGGCCGGCTACACCGCCGCGCCGGGGGAAGCGGTGACCTACGTCGACGCGCACGACAACGAGATCCTGTACGACGCGTTGGCGTACAAGCTGCCGCAGGACACCCCGATGACGGACCGGGCCCGGATGCAGGTGCTCGCCCTCTCCACCGTGGTGCTGGGGCAGGGGAGCGGCTTCGTGACCACCGGCACCGAGCGGCTGCGGTCGAAGTCGCTGGACCGCAACTCGTACAACTCCGGTGACTGGTTCAACCAGATCCGGTGGGACTGCGCCCAGGGCAACGGGTTCGGAGCCGGCCTGCCCCCGGCGGCGGACAACCAGGACAAGTGGCCGTACGCGAAGCCGCTGCTGGCCGACCCGACGCTGGTGCCGGACTGCGCGGCGGTGAACCTGACCGACGCCCGGTACGCCGAGATGCTGCGCGTGCGGGCCTCGTCGCCGGTGTTCGGGCTGGCCGACGCCCGCGAGGTGCAGAAGCGGGTGGCGTTCCCGCTCTCCGGTCCGCAGGAGACCCCGGGTGTGCTCACCATGACGCTCGACGGTCGGGGGCTGGACCGGCAGTGGACGTCGGTGACCGTGATCTTCAACACCACTCCGCAGGCGGCGACGCAACAGGTCGACGGCCTCCGGGGCGCGGACGTGTCGCTGCACCCGGTGCTGCGGAACTCGGCGGATCCGGTGCTGCGTACCGCCTCGTTCGACCGGGCCGGTGGCACGTTCACCGTGCCGGCGCGGAGCGTGGCGGTCTTCGTCCAACGATGACCGAACGGGCCTGTCCCGCCGGCAGCGGCGGGACAGGCCCGGGATTCCGGTGATCCGTATGGTGTCCGGCCCCGTCCGCATGGTCCTCAGGGACCACGCGGACGGGGCCGGATCGTCTCGCCCCGGCTGGTGCCGGTACCGAGCGTCACCTGCCGGTCAGCCCTGGCAGTTGGGGATCGCCCGGCCGGCGCAGTTGGTCGAGTTGTTGCCGGTCACCCGCGACTGGAGGTCGATGGTGGCCGCTCCGGCCGCCGCCAGGTGGTGGATGCCGCCACCGGCGATCCGGGCCTGGTTCAGGGTGACGTTGGTGCCCAGCAGGGTGACCTCGCCGGTGGCGCCGTTGTGGATGCCCCCGCCGGTGGTGCCGGCCTGGTTGCCGGTGAACACGCCTCCGCTCATCGCCAGGTCGCCGAGGTTGGACACCCCGCCGCCGACGCCCAGGCTGGCGCTGTTGCCGGTCAGCCGGACGCCGCTCAGGGCGGTCACCGTGCTGGCGGTGCCGTTGAAGATCCCGCCGCCGCCCTGGTTGGCGCCGGCCACCGCCGCCGCGGTGTTCTCCAGCAGCGTGACCTCCCGCAGCCGGAGCTGGGTGCCGCCCTCGTTGGCGATCGCGCCGCCCGAGGCCGCGGCGGTGTTCCCGGTGAACTGGGAGTCGGCGATGTCCGCCGCGCCGCCCCTGGTGTGCAGGGCGCCGCCGTTGCCACCGCTCTCGTTGCCGAGGAACCGGGTTTCCCGGATGGTCGCCGTGCCGGTGCTCTCGACGGCGCCCCCGCCGCGGTTGGCGCTGGCGGTGACTGCCGCGACCGACTTGTTGGCCTCGAACAGGCTCTTCTCCACCACCAGGACGCCGGTGCTGCGGAGGGCGCCACCGCCACTGGCCGCGTTGTTCAGGGCCAGCTTGGTGTTGCGGAGCGTGGTGATCCCGGCGTTCTCGACGGCACCACCGGTGCCGGCGGCTCCCAGGGCGCTGTTGCCGGTCAGCGTGCTGTTCTCGATGACGGCCTCGCCGCCGGCCCGCACCGAGATCGCTCCGCCGCGCTCCGTTCCGGACACCATGCCGTTGCGCAGGGTCACGTCCCGCAGGGTCAGGTGTCCGCCGTTGGCGACCTCGAAGAAGCGGAACAGGGACGTGCCGGCGTTGGGCAGGCTGTAGGCCCGCTCGATGGTCGACCGTTCACCGAGGATGGTGATCCGGCTGGTGATCGGCGGGAGGGCGTTGGGGCCGGTGGCCGAGCGCAGTTCGTACGTGCACTCGGCGGCCAGCCGCAGCGTGCCGCCCTGGCGGGCGTTGGCCTGGTTGATCGCCGCGAACAGCGCGTCGCGGTTGCACGGCACCGCCGTGGCCTGCTGCCCCTGGCCGTTCTGGCCTTGACCGTTCTGGCCTTGACCGTTCTGGCCTTGACCGTTCTGGCCTTGACCGTTCTGGCCCTGACCGTTCTGGCCCTGACCGTTCCGGCTCTGGCCGTTCTGCCCCTGGCCGCGCCAGCCGCTGTTGCCGTCGTGGCTCTTGCCCTCGTGGTCCTTCCCCTTGTGGCCCTTGTCGTCCTTGTGGCCACCCTCCGGCGACGTGCCGTCACCCGTAAGAATCGACTGGGCGTTCGCCCAGTTCAGGGCGGCGAGGCTGGGCGTCCCGGCGACGGCGGCGCCGCCGATCGCACCCAGACCCACCACGCCGGCCAAGCCCGCAGCGCCAGTGGCCAACCACAGCCGACGGCGGTTCCTCGGTGGCACCGCCTGCGGGGCGGCCTCCTCATTCTTTCGAAGGTAGTTGGACATCGGAGCTCTCTGCCCTCTCCTCGTACCAGACAAGGTCGCTCCGCCATGGCGAGGCGTCCTTCGCTACAAATCGGTTGTAGCTGCTGAACCACACCGTATGAGAAGTTTCCTCGCTATGCGGGCGAACCTGAAATAAGCCCACATTCGGCGGGTTCCAGGCATGAGGGGACGTTCGGCGCGGGAGTGTGGAACACCACGGCGGGCGGCCCCAGCCTCCGTCGTGTTCCGGAGAGGGGCCGCCCTCGCTATATGTGGATCAGCCGGTACACCACAGGGCGTCCGGCGGCAGACCCGCACGCCCACCCTGAGGTGTGCGGCACGGGGAGGAACCGGGCGGTCCAGACGGATCGTGGGTGACCCGCCCGGAACGCCACCAACGGGAAGAACTTTCCGAACACACCGTAAAAAAAGGATCGCCCCATAGTGCTGGTTTTCCGAGGAAACGCCACAGGACAGGAGTTCCGGCGGACGAAACGGCGGACCCCGCCGCCGGTACCCGGACCTCCGGGCACCGACGGCGGCGTCCGCCGTGGGCAGGTCGTGCGGTCAGCCGGGCAGGCGCGGACCCGCCTCCCGCTGCTCGGCCAGCCAGGTCTCCACCTCGTCCGACCGCCGGGGCAGGCCCGCCGAGAGGTTCACCGCCCCGGTGGCGGTCACCAGGACGTCGTCCTCGATCCGGATGCCGATACCGCGCAGTTCCTCCGGGACGAGGTCGTCCTCCGGCTGGAAGTACAGGCCCGGCTCGACGGTGAGGACGAATCCCTCCCCGAGAGCGCCGTCGCGGTACACCTCCTTGCGGGCGTTCGCGCAGTCGTGCACGTCGATGCCGAGCATGTGGCCGAACCCGTGCAGCGTCCAGCGCCGGTAGATGGTCGACTTCTCGTCCATCGCCTCGTCCACGCTCACCGGCAGCAGACCCAGGTCGGCCAGGCCCTCGGCGAGCACCCGCATGCAGGTCCGGTGGACGTCCTTGAACTTCGCCCCGGGCCGGATGGCCTCGATGCCGGCCTGCTGGGAGGCGTACACGACGTCGTACACCTGACGCTGGAGGTCGGTGAACCGACCGCCCACCGGCAGGACCCGGGTGACGTCGGCGGTGTAGAGGTGGCGGTTCTCCACCCCCATGTCCATCAGCAGCAGCTCACCCGGGCGGGTGGTGCCGTGGTTGTGCACCCAGTGCAGGATCGTGGCGTGCTCGCCGGCCCCGACGATCGAGCCGTACCCGACGTCGTTGCCGTCGTGGCGGGCCCGCAGCGCGAAGATCCCCTCCAGCAGCCGCTCGGACACCCCCCGGTCGGCCGGGAGCACCCGGGCGACGTCCTCGAAGCCCCGGACGGTCGCGTCGATCGCGTCCTGGAGCTGCGCGATCTCCCACTCGTCCTTGACCAGCTTCAGCTCCGAGATCGCGATGGCCAGCTCGCGGTCCCGGCCCGGCTGCCCCTCGGCGCGCGCGCCGTTCCACGGACGCACCGCCGCGTCCACCCGGGCGTCGAGGCCGCGCAGCACCCGGGTACGGCCGGGAGCGGCATCGGCCAGCACCGTGTCCAGCTCGGTCAGGTCGGCGGTGGGCAGGCCGAGCTCGCTCGACTTCTCGGCCAGGGTGTGCCGCCGCCCCACCCACAGCTCGCCGTGTCGACTGCGGAAGAACTCGTCGTTCTCGCGGGACGAGCGGGGCCGCATGTAGAGGACGGCGTCGTGGCCGGACCCGTTCGGCCGCAGCACCAGCACGCTGTCCGGGTCGTGGTCGCCGGTCAGGTAGGCGAAGTCGCTGCCGGGGCGGAAGCGGTACTCGGTGTCGTTGGCGCGTACCTTCTCACCGCCGGTCGGGATGACCAGCGTCTCGCCGGGGAAGGAGGCGGAGAGCGCGGCCCGCCGCTTGGCGTAGTTGGGCACCTCGGGGCGCGGGCCCACCGGCAGGGTGGTGTCCCGCCAGCCCTGGCGCATGAAGGCCAGGAAGGCCTCCGGGAAATCGGGGTCGTGCGATTCGGTGCCGTCCGTCGACGTCGTCTCGGTCCGCTCCTCAGCCATGATCCGCTCCCTCCGGTGGCGTCGCTGACGCAGACGGTACCGCGCGGACCCGGCACGGGGAGAGCCCGTGGTGCCGCGACGGAGCGTTCAGGCGCGTGGAAAGATGGCCAACATGTGCGGACTCCTGGCCTTTTTCAGCGCGCGCGGCGACGCCGGCGCGCACCGCGACGCCATCGCCGGAGCGTTGGAATGCCTGCACCACCGCGGGCCGGACGAGACGGGTGTCGAGCTGGTCGGTGACGCCACCGGCCGGTACGCGGACGGGGTGTTCGCCCACAAGCGGCTCGCCATCATCGACGTGGCGTCCAGCCACGAGCCGCTGCCCTACGCGGGCGGCCGGTACCTTCTCACCTTCAACGGCGAGATCTACAACTACATCGAGCTGCGCGAGGAACTGATCCGCAACTTCGGGGCCCAGTTCGCCACGGCGGGCGACGGCGAGGTGATCGTCGCCGGCTACCACTACTGGGGCGAGCAGGTGCTCACCCGGCTGCGCGGCATGTTCGCCTTCGTCATCTGGGACCGGCAGGAGCGGCGGGCCTTCGGCGCCCGGGACCACTTCGGCATCAAGCCGCTGCACTACCTGGAGACCATGGACGGTCTCTACCTGGCCTCGGAGAAGAAGGCGCTGCTGCCCTTCGCGCAGTCCGCGTACGCCGGGGACGCCGGAGTGGACGCCGCCAACCTCTCGCACTACCTGACCTTGCAGTACGTCCCGGAGCCCGGCACGCTGCACCAGGGCATCAGCCGGATCGGCTCGGGCGAGTACCTCACCTGGACGCCGGGTGGCCGGATCGACGTGCGGCGGTGGTACCGCCCGGTCTTCCGGCCCGCTCCGGTCTCCGACGAGCAGCGCCTCTACCACCAGATCCGGGAGACGCTGCGGGAGAGCGTCCGGATGCACATGCGCTCGGACGTGCCGGTCGGCTCCTTCCTCTCCAGCGGCATCGACTCCACCGCCGTGGTGGCGTTGGCCCGGGAGTTCAACCCGAACATCCTGACCTTCACCGTCGGGTACGACGTCCCGGGTTACTCCGAGATCGACGTCGCCCAGGACTCGGCCCGGCACCTCGGGGTGACCACCATCCCGACCAAGATCGGTCCGCAGGACATGATCGAGGCGCTCCCGAAGATCGTCTGGCACCTGGACGACCCGGTCGCCGACCCGGCGCTGGTGCCGCTCTACTTCGTCGCCAAGAAGGCCGCCGAGCACGTCACCGTGGTGCTCTCCGGCGAGGGGGCCGACGAGTTCTTCGGCGGCTACACGATCTACCGCGAGCCGCTCTCGCTGAGCAGTGTCAACGGTCTGCCGGACGGGGTCCAGAAGGGCCTGCGCGCGGTGTCGAAGGCCATTCCGCAGGGCGTCAAGGGCAAGAGCTTCCTGGAGCGCGGCACCACCCCGATCGAGCAGCGCTACTACGGCAACGCCCGGATGTTCACCGAGGAGGAGAAGCAGCACCTGCTGCGCCGCTACGACCCCTCGGTGCGCTACACCGACGTGACCGCCCCGATCTACGCCGAGTGCACCGAGCTGGACGACGTCACCAAGATGCAGTACGTCGACCTCTACACCTGGCTGCGCGGCGACATCCTGGTCAAGGCGGACCGGATCTCGATGGCGCACTCGCTGGAGGTCCGGGTGCCCTTCCTCGACCGGGAGGTCTTCGAGGTGGCCGCCGGCATCCCGGTCGACCTGAAGCTGCCGCCCCGCTCGGACGCCACCAAGTACGCCATGCGCCAGGCGTTGCAGGGTGTGGTGCCCCCGGCGATCGTCAACCGGAAGAAGCTGGGCTTCCCGACCCCGACCCGGGTCTGGCTGCGCGGCGAGATGTACGAGTGGGCCCGCTGGGTGCTCTCCACCTCCGGGGCCGGCGAGCTGCTCGACCTGTCGTACGCGATGCGGCTGCTGGAGGAGCACAAGCGGGAGGAGGCGGACCACTCCCGCAAGGTGTGGACGGTGCTCATCTTCTGCATCTGGCACGCCATCTTCGTCGCCAAGACCCTCGACCCGGGCATCCAGCGCAACCAGTCAGCGCTGCTGACCAAGCCGGTGGTCGGTTCCATGGTCCGCTGACCCCCACGGTCGCGGCACCGCCCGGCGTCGACGAGAGGGATGGGGAGGCGATGGGGTACGCGGTGGTGCTCGGTGAGGCGTTGGTCGACCTGCTCGACGCCGAGTGTGCCGGTGAGCCGGTCTACCGGCAGGCGATCGGCGGCGGGCCGCTCAACGTCGCGGTCGGGGTGGCCCGCCTCGGCGGGGACGCCCGCTTCGTCGGCTCCCTCGGCGACGACGTGCTCGCCGAGCGGATCCGGGAGTTCCTCACCACGGCCGGGGTCGACGTCGGCGCGACGGTCACCGTGCCCGCGCCGACCGCGCTCGCCGTGGCCACCTTCGCCGGGGCGGAACCCGACTTCCGCTTCTACGGCGAGCCACCCTCCTACGGGCAGCTGACCGCCGACGACCTCGACGTCGCGCTGGTCGCGGGCGCGGACGTGCTCTACTGCGGGTCGATCGTGTTGCTCTGCCCGGCGACCCTCGCCGCCGCCCGCCGGGCCTGGAGCCTGGCCACCGGCGTGCGGGTGTTCGACCCGAACATCCGCCCCCGGCTGCTGTCCGGCCCGGACGCGCTCGCGGCGGTCCGCCAGACGACCGCCGAGTTCGCCGCCACCGCGCACCTGGTCAAGCTCAGCGCCGCCGACGCCGAGGCGCTCTACCCCGGGGAACCGGTCGAGCGGGTCGCCGCCCACCTGCGTGACCTGGGCGCCGGCACCGTGGTGGTCACCCTCGGCGCGCGCGGCGCGCTGGTCGCGGCCGGCCCCGACCCGGTACGCGTGTCCGCGCCCACCGTCCGCGCGGTCGACGCCACCGGTGCCGGTGACTCGGTGATGGCCGCGCTGGTCGCCGAGCTGCTGGCCGACGGCCAGCCCCGCGACCCGGCCGGCTGGACCGCCCGGGTGGAGTTCGCGCTCCGGGTGGCCGGCCTGGTCTGCGAGTCGTCCGGCGGCGCGGTCGCCATGCCGACCCGGGACGACGTGGCCCGCCGCTTCCCCGGCTGACCCCGTTCCCGCCTGGCCGTTCCCCGCCGGGCCGGCTGTCCGTCGCTCGTGGCACCGCCGCCAAACCGCCCAGCCGCCCAGGCCCAACCGCCCAGCCGCCCAGGCCCGACCGCCCAGCCGCCCAGGCCCGGCCACCCGGCCGAACGGGCTGGGCCGCACGGGCGGGGCCGGATGGTGGGCGGTGGGGGATCGCTGGCCGGACGCTTTGGGGCTGCCCCGTCTGTGCTGCCGGAGCCCGGCGTGCATGGTGTGCGTGAGGGTCTGGCGATGTGGCCGGCTGGCGGAGCGGGGGCGTCCGGTGTGTGTGCGGCGGTGAGTGGCGGCGCGTGGTAGACCGTCCGGTGTCCGGTGCCCCGTTCGTGCGGGCAGCTCTACAGCGTGTGCAGGGCGACCCGACCGCCCGGCGACCGGGACGGCCACCTGTTTGCGCGGGCCGTCCGGTGACGCGCACGGCGGCCCCGGGTCGGTCGCAGTGGTGCCCGGCCGGTCGCGGCGGCCCCGGGGCCGGTCGCGGTGGTGCCGGGCCGATCGTGGTGGTGCCGGGCCGATCGTGGTGGTGCCGGGCCAATCGTGGCGACGCAGGCCTGGTGGCCCGGCGGTTGGCTGTGGGGCGCCGGTTGGCGGTCAGGCGGCGCCGGACGGTGCAGGCTTCGCGGTCAGGCGGTGCCGTCGAGTTCGGCGTACCCGCGTCGGGCGGCCACCAGCGCGGCACGGGCACCGAACGGCGCCTCGGCGGCGACCCGCTCCGGAGGCGCGCCGCCGGTGTGCCCGGCCCGGATCAGCCAGGCCAGGTCGGCGAGCTGCCCGTGCTGGGCCCGGACGAACGCGGCGTCCACCGGGTCGCCGTGGCCGGGTACGACCGTCGTCTCCGGCGTGGTGAGTCGCAGCAGCGCGGCCACCGCCTCCGGCCACTGCAACGGGTACGACTCCTCGAAGGACGGCGGCCCGCTCTGCTCCACCAGGTCCCCGGCGACCACGACGTCCGCGTCCGGCACGTGCACCACCAGGTCACCGGCGGTGTGGCCGCGCCCGGGATGGTGCAGCACCACGCGGCGACCGCCCACGTCCAGCGCCGTCTCGGTGTGCACCGGGTGCGTCGGCGGCAGCAGCGCCGTCCGGGCCAGCTCGGCGGCGAGGGCCGGCTGCTCCGCGCGCATCTCCTCGTACGCCAGGTGACGCAGCTCGTCGGGACGGTCGCGGAGCCACCCGGCGGTCGCCTCGTGCGCGTACACCGGGCGGGGCGGGTCGGTGGCGAGTGTGGCGTTGCCGAAGCAGTGGTCGAAGTGGTGGTGGGTGTTCACCAGCGTCAACGGGTGCGGGGTGACCGCGCGGGCGGCGGCGGCCAGCGCGGTGGCCTGTTCCGCCGTGGAGAGGGTGTCCACCAGCAGCGCCGCGCCGTCACCGACGACGAGGGTGACGTTGACGTCGAGCAGCGGCTCGCGCAGCACGTGCACGCCGTCGCGGATCTCGACGAACCGGCCGGTCATGACGCCCCGGAGGCGCGTTCCACGAAGCGCTGCCGGTCCAGCAGCACCCGTTCCACCCGACCCTGTGCCACCGTCTCGCCACCGTCGTCGACGGTGACGGTGAAGACCAGGCGTCGGCCGTCCACCTCGTCCAGCCGCGCCTCGGCGGCCACGGTACGACCGACCGGGGTGGGGGCCCGGTGTTCCAGCTCCACCCGGACGCCGACGGTGGTCGTCCCCGGCGGCAGGTGCCGGGCGGTGGCCGCGACCGTGGCCGCCTCGGCCAGCGCGAGGACCCGGGGCGTGCCCAGCACCGGCACGTCACCGGAGCCGACCGCCTGGGCGGTGTCGGCGTCGGTCACGGTGAGTTCGACCCGGGCCTTGAGCCCGGGCGTGACAGTCTGCTCCGGCATGGCGACAGCCTACGCCGACCGCCGTACCGCCGGTCGGCGTTCGTCGATGCGCTGGCCGCCGTTAACCTGAATGGTGATGGCCGTTGTCACTGACCCCCAGCCCCCTGCCCCGTCCGGTCCGCCGGTGTCGTCCGAGGGTGGACGTCGCCGCGTGGTCGCCATGTCGATCTGGAGCGCACTCTTCGTCGCCGGTTGGCTGACGATCGGACTACCCACAGACCCGGCGTACGCCTTCGTCTGGATCTGGTCCGCCGTCATCGCCTGGAACTGGGGTCGCCCGTGGCGCAGCCACCTGGGCTTCGCCCGGGACTGGCTGCCGGTGGTGCTGCTCCTCGCCGCCTACAACCTCTCCCGGGGCTTCGCCGACAACGGCGCGATCCCGTACTCCTACGACCTGATCGTCGCCGACCGGTTCCTGGTCGGCTGGGCGACCGGCGGTGAGGTCCCCACCATCTGGTTGCAGGAGCGGCTCTACAAGCCGCAGGTGCAGTGGTGGGACGTGCTGGCGGCCTGGGTCTACTTCTCGCACTTCGTCGCGACCCTGGCGGCGGCGGTGGTGCTCTGGATGCGCGACCGCGCCCGCTGGGGCGCGTACATGCGGCGGTGGGGTTTCCTCTGCGCCGCCGGGCTGGCGACCTACTTCCTCTACCCCGCCGCCCCGCCCTGGTGGGCGGCGCAGAACGGGCTCCTCGGCGAGGTGGCCCGGATCTCCACCCGGGGGTGGAAGGAGTTCGGCATGCACGGCGCGGGCAACATGCTCAACGCCGGGCAGATCGCCTCGAACCCGGTGGCCGCGATGCCGTCCCTGCACACCGCCTGGGCGCTGTTCGTGGTGCTGTTCTTCCTCACCTCGACCCGTCGCCGCTGGTGGCCGCTGCTGCTGGCGTACCCGCTGGCGATGACCTTCACCCTGGTCTACTCCGGCGAGCACTACATCATCGACGTGCTGGTCGGCTGGGCGTACGTGGGACTGACCTTCCTGGTGGTTGGTCTGGCCGAGCGGTGGTGGGCGGCCCGGCGCGCCCGCCGCGCCCCCACGGAACCGGTCGGAGCCGCTCCCGTCGGGCCGGAGCCCCGGGCGGACGACGGGACGGCGGGGGACGCCGTCGGGGACGGGCCGTCCCCGGCCGAGGAGCCGACGGTGCCGGTCAGCCGCTGAGCCGGGCGGCGCGGGCCCGCGCGGTCAGCTCGGCGGCGAGGGCCCACGCCTCGGCCAGGTCCCGGTGCAGCGCCGCCGCGCCGGCCCCGCCTGCGGTGTCGGCGTGCACGGTGGCCAGGCCCAGCCGCCGTTGCCACGGCCCCTGGACCACCCGGACGCTCTGGATCCGGGCGTACGGCACGATGGTGAGCTGCCGGGTGACCAGGCCCGAGCGGACCACGAAGACCCGCTCGGCCAGGCCGGCGCCGAGGACGCGCCGGCTCAGTGGCCGCAACCAGCGGGCCTGCGGCGGCGGTGCGGTCAGCGGCAGCGCCGAGACGACCACGCCGGGCAGCACCTCGGCGGTGATCATCTCGCCGGTCGCCAGGTCGCCCACGGGCAGGAGCCGGTCCGGGCGGTTGCGGTCGTCCGGCTCGGCCGCCGAGTAGCCGGCGACCTCCAACCGCAGCCGCAGCCAGCCCTTGGTTCGCCAGAGCAGCGGCCAGGTCACCCCGACCGCCTGCACCCGGTTGAGCGGCACGGTCTGGGCGCGGGTCTCCAGCAGGCCGTTGCGGATCCGCAGCCGGTCGCCGTCCCGGTCGAGCCGGAAGTTCCAGTCGTCGAGGACCCGCCGGACCGGTTGCAGCAGCACCCCGGCCATCGCGGTGACCGTGCTGGCCACCGCGATGAACGACCAGGAACCCTCGGAGAGGAACTGCGCCACCACGAACGCCACGCCCACCGGCAGCATGAACGCCTGCGGGGTGAGCAGTTGGCTGACCAACAGGTCGCGGTTGGTGACGGTGTGCAGCGGTCGGCCGACCGGCGCCGGTGGCCCTTCCGCGGTGGTCTCCGGGGCGACGGCGTGCGGGACGTGGCCGGCCAGGTCGAGCAGGCGGGTCCGCAGTGCGGACGCGTCGGCCACGCTCAGGAACGCCAGCGGCGCTTCGGTCTTGCCGCCGCCGACCACCTCCAGGCGTAGTTCGGCCAGGCCGGTGAGCTGGGCGAGCAGGGGACGGACCACCTCCACGGCCTGCAACCGCTCCAACGGGATCGCCCGGGTGCGTCGCCACACCAGGCCCTCGTAGACGCGCAGTTCCCGACCGACCACGTGGTAGCCGGTGTTGTACCAGCTGACCACCGAGAGGACCGTCGCGCCGAGGGCGAGCACCGCGACCATCGCCGCGAAGGTGCCGAAGCCGACCCGGGACAGCGTCGACCAGGAGAGCCCGGCGATCACCACCACCAGGGATTTCGCCCCGTGCAGGGCGGGACTCAGCGGGTGCAGGCGGTGCCGTGGCTCGACGTGTTCCGGCGCCGGGGCGGCCGGGACGGGCCAGGGGGGCGGGACGTCCGGCCCGGTCTCCTCCGCCGGGCCGCCGGTCACAGGCCCTCCGCGCGGTCTTCGCCGAGCGCGGTGAGCCGGTCGCGCAGGCGGGACGCCTCGGCCGGGCGCAGGCCGGGCACCCGGGCGTCACTCGCGGCGGCAGCGGTGTGCAACTGCACGGTGGCCAGTCCGAAGGCCCGTTCCAGCGGCCCGGCGGTGACGTCGACGAACTGCATCCGGGCGTACGGCACGATCGACAGCCGGCGGACCAGCAACCCGTGCCGGACCAGGAGGTCGTCGTCGCGTTCGGCGTACCCCCAGGCGTGTACCGCCCGGACGATCGCCACCGCCCGCCAGAGGCTCAGCAGCGTGACCAGCCCGAGGGCGGCGCCGAACAGCCAGTGTCCGCTCAGCGCCCAGGCCACCGCGACGCCGACCACCACGACGAGGACGCCGATGCCCAGCCGGACGAGTTCCACCCAGATCAGATCGGTGGAGACCCGCTGCCAGGCGACCGTCTCCGGCCATGGTTCGAGCGGGTCGACCGGGGTGGGGACGGGCCCGTCGCCGCGTTCCGTGCTCATCGGCGTGCCCCGCTGCGATCACTCACCCGTTGAGCGTAACGATCCGGGCAACGGTTCGACCTCCCGGAGAAAGCTCCGTGCGGTGAGAAAGTCACCGAGTGTGCCCCGGTGCTCGGCGCACGCGAGCCAGGTCTTGCGTCGCTCGGGATCGTGCAACCGGGGATTGTTCCACCGCAGGGCCCAGACCGCCGGGGTGCGGCAGCCGCGCGCCGAGCAGACGGGAGGGTCGCCGGGAGCGGGGGAGGATTCGGTCACCGGGGCCAGTCTAGGTGGCAGCAGGGTCACCTCCGCCGCACCCCCGGCAGCACCGGAAGGATGAGCGCCGGGCGGCCACGGGGGGAGCCGCCCGGCGACGGCTGAATCGTACACGCGGCGGCGACGTTCGGACACCCCCGACCGGCGATTCGGCGTCCGGACGCGGCGCGGTGAGAATCGGCTTTCCGCCCGGTTGGCACTCAGCCGGACATGCGAGGCTTGACACGCACCTCGTCGCCCGAGATCACGAACACGCTGTGGAGGACCGGTGGCCCAGCCGACCACGCCCGACCCGACCGCGACCGACGCCGCCCCGGCACCGCCGAGCACACCCGCCGAGGACGCCACGCTGGTGGAGCGGGCGTTGTTCGAGATCAAGCGGGTCATCGTCGGGCAGGACCGGATGGTCGAGCGGATGTTCGTCGCCCTGCTCGCCCGGGGCCACTGCCTGCTCGAGGGGGTGCCGGGGGTGGCCAAGACCCTGGCCGTGGAGACCCTCGCCAAGGTCGTCGGCGGCTCGTTCGCCCGGATCCAGTTCACCCCCGACCTGGTGCCCGCCGACATCATGGGCACCCGCATCTACCGGCAGTCGAGCGAGAAGTTCGACGTGGAGCTGGGACCGGTGTTCGTCAACTTCCTGCTCGCCGACGAGATCAACCGGGCTCCGGCGAAGGTGCAGTCGGCCCTGCTGGAGGTGATGAGCGAGCGTCAGGTGTCGATCGGAGGCGAGACCCACCGGGTGCCGGACCCGTTCCTGGTGATGGCCACCCAGAACCCGATCGAGCAGGAGGGGGTCTACCCGCTGCCCGAGGCGCAACGGGACCGCTTCCTGATGAAGATCGTCGTCGGGTACCCGACGGACGCCGAGGAGCGGGAGATCGTCTACCGGATGGGAGTGGCCGCGCCGGTGCCGACGCCGGTGTTCACCACCACCGACCTGCTCGCCCTGCAACGCAAGGCCGACCAGGTCTTCGTGCACAACGCCCTGGTCGACTACGCCGTCCGGCTGGTGCTGGCCACCCGTACCCCGGCCGAGCACGGGATGCCCGACGTCGCCCAGCTCATCCAGTACGGTGCGAGCCCCCGGGCGTCGCTCGGCCTGGTCCGGGCCACCCGCGCGCTGGCCCTGCTGCGTGGGCGGGACTACGCGCTGCCGCAGGACGTCCAGGACATCGCGCCGGACATCCTGCGGCACCGGTTGGTGCTCAGCTACGACGCGCTCGCCGACGACGTCCCGGCCGACCACGTCGTGCACCGGGTGATGTCGACCATCCCGCTGCCGTCGGTGGCGCCCCGGCAGCAGGCGACGCCGCAGGCCGGGCCGCCTCCGGGCGGGCAGCCGAACGGTGGCCCGGCCCCGGGCGCCGGCTGGCCCGGGCAGCGGCCGTGACCGCACCCGTCCGCCGGCCCGCCGGCGTCACCCCCGGACGGAGCGAGGCGGTCCTGTCCCGCCTGCAACTCCTGGTCACCCGGAAACTCGACGGCCTGCTCCAGGGCGACTATGCCGGGCTCCTGCCCGGGCCGGGCAGCGAGGCGGGGGAGTCCCGGGAGTACCGCCCCGGCGACGACGTACGCCGGATGGACTGGCCGGTCACCGCGCGGACGACGACACCGCACGTGCGGCGTACGGTGGCCGACCGGGAGTTGGAGACGTGGCTCGCGGTGGACCTCTCGGCGAGCCTCGACTTCGGCACCGGGCAGTGGCTCAAGCGCGAGGTGGTGGTCGCGGCGGTGGCGGCCCTGGCGCACCTGACCGTCCGGGGCGGCAACCGCATCGGCGCGGTGGTCGGCACCGGCGGCGCGTCACCCGCGCCCCGGCGGTGGGGCCCGACGCCACCCGCCGCCCCGGTGGTACGGCGGTTGCCGGCACGCAGCGGGCGCAAGGAGGCGCAGGGGCTGGTCCGCGCCGTCGCCGGCACCGAGATCGGGCCGGGCCGCGCCGACCTCGGCACCCTGGTCGACCTGCTCAACCGGCCGCCCCGGCGGCGTGGCGTGGCGGTGGTGATCTCCGACTTCCTCGCGCCGCCGGAGCAGTGGGGACGACCGGTCCGTAAGCTGCGGGTCCGGCACGACGTGCTGGCGATCGAGGTGGTCGACCCGCGCGAGCTGGACCTGCCGGACGTGGGGGTGCTGCCGGTGGTGGACCCGGAGACCGGGGAGCTGCACGAGGTGCAGACCGCCGATCCCCGGCTGCGCCGCCGGTACGCCGAGGCGGCCGCCGCCCAGCGCGCGGCGATCGCCCGCGAACTGCGGGCGGCCGGCGCCGCCCACCTGCGTCTGCGTACCGACACCGACTGGCTGCTGGACATGGTGCGTTTCGTGGCCGCGCAGCGGCACGCCCGCACCCGGGGGACGACTCGATGATCCGTATGTTGCAACCGTGGTGGCTGTTGACCCTGCTGCCCGTGCTCGCCGTCGCCGCGCTCTACGTCTGGCGGCAACGCCACCGCCGGGCGTACGCGATGCGGTTCACCAACGTGGACCTGCTGCGCACCCTCGCCCCGAAGGGGCTGGGCTGGCGGCGGCACGTCGCGGCGGTCGCGCTGCTGCTCTGCCTGCTGACGCTGGCCACCGCCACCGCCCGACCGGCGATCGATACCCGGGAGCCGTTGGAACGGGCGACCATCATGCTCGCCGTCGACGTGTCGCTGTCCATGCAGGCCGACGACGTCGCCCCGAACCGGTTGCAGGCGGCCCAGGAGGCGGCCAAGCAGTTCGTCGGCGAGCTGCCGGAGACGTACAACCTGGGGTTGGTCTCGTTCGCCAAGTCGGCGAACGTGCTGGTGCCGCCGACCAAGGACCGGTCGGCGGTGAACGCGGCCATCGACGGTCTGGTGCTGGCCGAGGCGACCGCGACCGGGGAGGCGGTCTTCACCTGTCTGGAGGCGATCCGGTCGGTGCCGGCCGACGGCGCGGCGGGCATCCCGCCGGCCCGGATCGTGTTGCTCTCCGACGGGTTCCGCACGGCGGGCCGGTCGGTGGAGGAGGCCGCGGCCGCGGCGCAGGCGGCGAACGTGCCGGTGTCCACTATCGCCTTCGGCACCGACTCGGGGCAGGTGGACATCGGCGGTCAGGCCCAGCGGGTGCCGGTGGACCGCCTGGCCCTGGCGGACCTGGCGGAGACCACCGAGGGGCACTTCTACGAGGCGGCCTCGGTGACCGAGTTGAAGCAGGTGTACCAGGACATGGGCAGCTCGATCGGGTTCCGGACCGAACCCCGGGAGATCACCCAGTGGTACGCGGGGGTGGCGTTACTCTTCGCCCTGGCGGCAGCCGGAGCGAGTCTGCTCTGGACCTCCCGCATCCTCTGATCCCGCCGGTGCGGGCTGTCGTCGACGCGCTGACCACGTGTCGACGGCGGTCCCGCCACCGGGGCGACCGCGCCGGGAGCGGCGTTCCCCGCTGGTGGGGTCAGTGGCTGCCGCTGGCGAGGACGAAGAGGACGGCCACCCAGACGGCGGCGAGGGTGAACCCCAGCGGGGCGACGTAGCGGCTCATGGACGCACTCCGGTGGCGACTCGACGGTCCGGCGGGATGCCGGGACCGGGGGAGGGGGACAGGACGCACACCAGTCGTGACCGGGGGGCTCCACCCGCGACCACCCGGCGAACGGGCGGGCGACCGTCACCTACGGCGGAAGGCCGGGGCGGCGGTGCGGAACGCGGGGAGCGGGAACGGGTCAGCCCGTACTGAGTCGTGGCTCAGCGGAACTGACGGACGGCCCGGCCACGACTGGGAGGATCGCTATCTCGCACAGCGATCACCTCCAGCGGTTGACGGGGCCGGGAACGCGGATCATCGTACACCCGTGTCCGGTGTGGTTCCCGCCGGGTCGCGCCACGCGCGTGACCCCTCCCGGGTTCACGCTTACCTGCCGGTAACCCCTAGTCTCCAACCCGTCTGTGCAGTCGTTTTCGCGCAAGGGGGACTCGTGGCCCGTACCGTGCTGGTGACCGGGGGCAACCGGGGGATCGGCCTGGCCATCGCGCAGGCCTTCGCCAAGCAGGGCGACCGGGTCGCGGTCACCCACCGCTCCGGCGACGCCCCCGAGGGGCTGTTCGGGGTCCGCTGCGACGTCACCGACTCGGCCTCGGTCGACGAGGCCTTCACCGCCGTGGAGGCGGAACTGGGCGGCGTCGAGGTGCTGGTGGCCAACGCCGGCATCACCGACGACACGCTGCTCATGCGGATGTCCGAGGAGCAGTTCACCCGGGTGCTGGACACCAACCTGACCGGGGCCTTCCGGTGCGCCCAGCGCGCCTCCCGCAAGATGCTCCGCGCCCGCTGGGGCCGGATGATCTTCGTCTCCTCGGTGGTCGGCCTCTACGGCGGCATGGGCCAGGTCAACTACGCCGCCAGCAAGGCCGGCATGGTCGGGGTGGCCCGGTCGATCACCCGTGAGCTGGGTTCCCGCAACATCACCGCCAACGTCGTCGCCCCCGGCTTCGTCGACACCGACATGACCGCGGCGCTGCCGCAGGAGCGCCGCGACCAGTACCTGGGCGCCATCCCGGCCGGCCGCTTCGCCACCGCCGAGGAGGTGGCCGGGGTCGTCACCTGGCTGGCCGGCGACACCGCGGCCTACATCTCCGGCGCGGTCATCCCGGTCGACGGCGGCCTCGGCATGGGCCACTGACGCCGGCCACCCGCACCGACACAACGACGAGGGAGATCCCACATGTCCGGACTGCTGGCCGGTAAGCGGCTGCTGGTCACCGGCGTCATCACCGACGCCTCGATCGCCTTCTCGGTGGCGAAGCTGGCCCAGGAGAACGGCGCCCAGGTCGTGCTCACCGGGTACGGGCGGCTCTCGCTGGTCGAGCGGATCGCCAAGCGGCTGCCCCAGCCGGCTCCGGTGATCGAACTCGACGTCACCAACGCCGAGCAGCTCGCCGGGCTCCCGGACAAGGTCCGCGAGCACGTCGACGGCCTGGACGGCGTGGTGCACTCGATCGGCTTCGCCCCGCAGAGCTGCCTCGGCGGAGGCTTCCTCGACGCTCCCTGGGAGGACGTGGCGACCGCCCTGCACGTCTCGACGTACTCCTACAAGTCGCTGGCCATGGCGGCGCTGCCGCTGATGTCCCCGGGCGGCGCGGTGGTCGGCCTCACCTTCGACGCGACCAAGGCGTGGCCGGTCTACGACTGGATGGGCGTGGCCAAGGCCGGCCTGGAGTCCGCCTCCCGCTACCTGGCGGCGCACCTCGGCCCGAAGGGCATCCGGAGCAACCTGGTCGCCGCCGGCCCGCTGCGCACCATCGCGGCGAAGTCCATCCCCGGGTTCGAGCAGTTCGAGACGGCCTGGACCGAGCGGGCCCCGCTGGGCTGGAACCTGACCGACCAGGAGCCGGCCGCCCGGGCCTGCCTGGCGCTGCTCTCCGACTGGTTCCCGGCCACCACCGGCGAGATCGTCCACGTCGACGGCGGGTACCACGCCCTCGGCGCCTGACCGCGTCACCACGGCCCCGCTGTCGACTGCGCCACAGCGGGGCCGCCCGTCACGCGGGGCACGAGGGGCCGTCGCGGTACCGCCCCCGTGCGGGGGGAACAATGGGGGCATGGCGTACGACGCGGTGGTGCTGGTCTCCTTCGGCGGCCCGGAGCGGCCCGAGGACGTGGTGCCGTTCCTCCAGAACGTGACCCGGGGCCGGGGGATCCCCCCGGAGCGACTCGCCGAGGTCGCCGAGCACTACCAGCACTTCGGCGGGGTCTCCCCGATCAACCAGCAGTGCCGTGACCTGCTCGCCGCGATCCGGGCCGACTTCGCCGCCAACGGGCTCGACCTGCCGGTGTACTGGGGCAACCGCAACTGGCACCCGATGCTCGCCGACACCGTCGCCCAGATGCGCGACGACGGGGTACGCCGCGCGCTGGCCTTCGTGACCAGCGCGTACGGCGGTTACTCCTCCTGCCGGCAGTACCAGGAGGACATCGCCGCGGCCCGGGCGGCGGTCGGCCCGGACGCGCCCGTGGTCGACAAGCTCCGCCAGTTCTGGGACCACCCCGGTTTCGTCGAGCCGCACGTCGACGCGGTCCGGGCGGCGCTTCACCGGCTCGACCCGGCGAAGCGGGCCACCACTCGGGTGGTCTTCACCGCGCACTCGGTGCCCACCTCGATGGCGGCCACCGCCGGTCCGCACGGCGGCCGGTACGAGGCCCAGCTGCACGAGACGGCCCGGCTGGTCGCCGCCACGGCCGCCCCCGACCTGCCGTACGACCTGGTGTGGCAGAGCCGCTCCGGGCCGCCGCAGGTGCCGTGGCTGGAGCCGGACGTCAACGACCACCTCGGCAAGCTCGCCGGCGAGGGCGTGACCAGCGTGGTGGTCAGCCCGATCGGCTTCGTCTCCGACCACCTGGAGGTGGTCTGGGACCTGGACACCGAGGCCCTGGCCACGGCCCGGCAGCTCGGCCTGGACTTCGTCCGCGCCGGCACCCCCGGCACCGACCCCCGGTTCGTGACGATGGTCCGGGAACTGGTCACCGAGCGGCTCGACCCGGACGCCACCGCGCGGCGTCGGCTCGGGGAGGTGCCCTGCTGGGACACCTGCCCCACGGCGTGCTGCGTCCCCGCCCGCCGTCCCTGAGCCCGTCCGACCCGACTTACCCCTGAGGAACACGATGATCGAGCGGAAGCCGGTGGCCAGTTGGCTCACCGACATGGACGGCGTGCTGGTGCACGAGGGCCAGCCGGTGCCGGGCGCCCCGGAGTTCGTCAACCGGCTGCGCGCCTCCGGCAAGCCGTTCCTGGTGCTGACCAACAACTCCATCTACACGCCCCGCGACCTGGTCGCCCGCCTCAACCGGATGGGCTTCGAGGTGCCGGAGCACGCGATCTGGACGGCCGCGCTGGCCACCGCGCAGTTCCTGGCCGACCAGCGCCCCGGCGGCACCGCCTACGTGATCGGCGAGGCGGGACTGACCACCGCGCTGCACGCGGTCGGGTACGTCCTCACCGACTTCGAGCCGGACTACGTGGTGCTGGGGGAGACCCGCACCTACAGCTTCGAGGCGATCACCAAGGCGGTCCGGCTGATCAACGGCGGCGCCCGGTTCATCTGCACCAACCCGGACGTCACCGGTCCGTCCGTGGAGGGGGCGTTGCCGGCGGCCGGCTCGGTCGCCGCGATGATCTCCAAGGCGACCGGGGTGGAGCCGTACTTCGTCGGCAAGCCGAACCCGATGATGATGCGCTCGGCGCTGAACACCATCGAGGCGCACTCGGAGAGCACCGCGATGATCGGCGACCGGATGGACACCGACATCCTCTGCGGCCTCGAGGCGGGGCTGGAGACCATCCTCGTGCTCACCGGCATCAGCACCCGGGCCGAGGCGGAGCGGTATCCGTACCGGCCGTCGCGGATCGTCAACTCGGTGCTCGACCTGATCGACGAGATCTGACCCCGCCCCTGCGGCCGTGCGTCCCGCGCACTGGGCCGCAGGTCGTGCGGGGCACCCCAGGCTGCGGGTCGTCAGGGTGTCCGGTCAGGGACGCAGGTTGTCAGGGTGTCCGGTCAGGGACGCAGCGGGGCGTTGCAGGCGGCGGCCAGGGCCCGCCGGCACGCGGTGGTCAGCGGGCGCAGGGCGGCGTCGCGCTGCTGGGCTTCGTACCCGTTGACCGCCCCGCCCGGCGCGGCGTGCTCGGCCAACGCGAGCACCCGGTCGAGCACGGCGGCGCGGGCGAACAGCCGCCGCGACCGTGGGTCGAAACCGGGGGGCAGGTCGGTCGCGCCGTCCGGGCGACGCAGCGCGGCCAACGCCCCGGCCAGTTCGGGCCGCCACTGGGCGACGTCCAGCCGGGTCAGCGCGGCCGTGGTCTCGGCCAGCGCGACGGCCAGCTCCGCCTCCGCCTCGGCGGCACAGGGCATCGCCAGCGAGGCGGCGGGGGCGTCGGCCGGCAGCGGGTAGAACCGCCACAGCACCGTCTCCCAGGTCATCCCGGACCCGGAGGTGTGCGTGCGGACCTCCGGGATCAGGCCCAGCCCACCGGCGACGACCGCCTCACCGGCGAGCAGCGCCGCACCGGTGAAGTCGCCCGGACCGGGCAGGCCACGCGGGTCGCCCGGCGCGGGCAGCACGAGTCGGATCTCGTCCGGGGAGAGCCGGGCCAGGGTGGGCAGAGCGTCGCGCAGCGGCACGTCCGTCCAGGTGCCCGGGGCGTCGGCGACGAGGTGTTCCTCGTCGCCGGCCACCGCGTCCGGCACCTCGTCGAACGGGACCAGCCCGGCGCGCCACGCGCGCACCCAGGCCACGAACCGGCTCGACCGGCGCGGAGCGAGAGTGACCGCGCCCGTTGCGGGAGACATGCAGAGAAGGGTACGTCCTGACGGCGGCTCTGTCTCGACCGTCGCGGGGGCCGTACGCCCTGCCCCGGCTTGCCCCGTTTCGACCTGTGGTGACCCGGGCGACGGGCGGCGTGCCTGCGTCGCCCGACCCGACCGGGCGGTTACCGTCACGACCATGGGGAGGCGATACGGCGAGGACGTGCTGGCGGGGGACTGGCGGCGGCGCAGGACGGTGCCCGAGGTGGACGCCGAACCCGACCTGGTGGTCGAGGACGCCGACTCGGGCTTCTGCGGCGCGGTGGTCGGCTTCGAGGCCGGTGCGGTGGTGCTGGAGGACCGGCACGGCCGGCGACGCAACTTCCCGCTGCTGCCGGCGGCGTTCCTGCTCGACGGGGAACCGGTCACGCTGCGCCGGCCGACCCGTGCGCCGGTGCCGGCCGCCCGTCGCCGCACCGCCTCCGGCTCGATCGCCGTCGAGGGGGTGCGCGCCCAGGTGGCGAAGGCCAGCCGGATCTGGGTGGAGGGGGTGCACGACGCCGCCCTGGTGGAACGGATCTGGGGCGACGACCTGCGGATCGAGGGCGTCGTCGTGGAGCCGCTGGACGGCATCGACGCCCTCGACGCCGAGGTGCGCGCCTTCACCCCCGGTCCGACCCGACGGCTCGGGGTGCTCGTCGACCACCTGGTGCCCGGCTCGAAGGAGAGCCGCATCGTGGCCCGGGTCGACTCGCCGTACGTGCTGGTGACCGGACACCCCTACGTCGACGTGTGGCAGGCCGTGAAGCCCGCCGCGCTCGGCATCCGGGCCTGGCCGGTGGTGCCGCCGGGCCGCCCGTGGAAGGAGGGGGTCTGCGCCGCGCTCGGGGTGGCCGACCCGGCCGACATGTGGCGGCACATCCTCTCCCGGGTCGACAGTTTCGCCGACGTGGAGACCCCGTTGATCAACGCGATGGAACGCCTCATCGACTTCGTCACCGACCCGCCCACCGACCCCGACCGGTGACCGGGGCGGCGCGGGGGCGCTGGCTGAGGTGGTAGCAGGGGACCCTTGTTACCGCTTTTTGTCGTGCAGGGGACCCCTGCTACCACCAAACCCAAACCCGCAAGCCGACGATCGTCAGGGCTCCTCGTCGGGGGTGCGGGTCAGGACGAAGGTCGCCACGTCCAGGGCCACCGCCCGGCCGCTGCCGTCGCGCAGCACGGTGAGCACCTCGCCGTCCTCCGAGCCGGAGCAGCCCCGCCAACGGTCCGCCCCCTCCGGGGCGAAGCGGAGCGTCCGCCCGCCCCGGCCGTACGTCACCAGGTGCCCCGCGCCGCCGTCCCAGGTGACGTCGGTCGGGTGCCCCATCCACCACCAGCGCCCGGCCAGCTCGGCCACCTCGGCCGGGGGCGGGGCGGCGGCGGGACGCCACGGCGTCGCCCGGGTCGGCTCGGCGTCCAGCACGGTGGTGAGCACCTCCAGCCCGAGCTGACCGATCCCGCCGGTGCGGAAGCCGTACGAGTTGGCGAAGCCGACGACGCCGGTGCGCGACGGGCGGTGCACCGCGAGGGCGGCGACGTACCCGGGCATCGAGCCGCCGTGGCCGACGTACACCCGGTCGCCCTGGCGGTGGAGTTCCAGCCCGAGGCCGTGGCCACTACGCCAGGAGTCGAGGTCGCTGATCACGACGGGCGCGCACATCTCGGTCAGGCTCGCCGCGGCGAGCACCTCCGGTGCCGGGTCGGCGAGGAAGGCCGCCCAGGTGGCCAGGTCGGCGGCGGTGGACCAGAGCTGGCCGGCGGGGGCCATCGCGCCGGTGTCGGTCCGGGGTTCCTCCCGGAGCGTGTCGTGCCAGGGGTGCACCACGTAGCCCCGGGCGAACGGCTCGGTGGCCTGGTACGTGGTGCGACGCATGCCGAGCGGTTCGAGGATTCGTTCCCGCAGCAGGTCGTACCAGCCGGTGCCGGTGAGCCGTTCGAGCACGCCGCCGAGCAGCCCGTACGCCAGGTTGGAGTAGTGGTAGCCCCGGTGCGGCGGGTACGGGGCCTTGCCGGCGGTCAGTCCGGCGAGCAGGGCGGCCAGGTCGACGCCCTCGGCGCGCTCCCACCACTGCCCGTCCGGCTCCCGTTGCAGGCCGCTGGCGTGCCCGAGGAGTTGGCGCAGGGTGCGCGTGCCGAACGGGGTGCCGGGCAGGTGCCGGTCGAGGGGGTCGTCGAGGGCGAGCCGTCCGGCGTCGCGCTCCTGCATGACCAGCACCGCGGTCATGGTCTTGCTGATCGAGCCGAGCCGGAACTGGAGGTCGACGTCCGGGCGGGGGTGGTCGCCGGCGACGCTGAGGTGGACCAGGGCACCGTCGCGGACCACGCCCATCACCAGGGCGGGGACCCGGCCGGTGACCTGCGCCTCGGCCACGAGGCCGTCCACCCGACGGACGGTCTCCGGTAACAGGGACATGTCGCTCCTTCGAGGCGGGTACGGGACGTGGCCCCGAGCTTACTGATCTTCAAAGTGGGATAGGGGTGCGCCGACGTGCCAGTATCGGAGACGTGGACGCGGTGTTGTGGATTGTGCTGGGTGTGGTGCTGGCTGTCGCCGAGATTTTCACGGCGACGCTGTTCCTGCTCATGTTCGCGGTCGGCGCGTTCGCCGCGGCCGGCGCGGCGGCACTCGGCGCGCCGGTGGCGATCCAGGCCGTCGTCTTCGCGGCCGTCTCGGCGCTGACCGTCGTCGCGGCCCGGCCGACCATCCGGAAGCACCGCCGCTCGGCGACCGAGGACGGTGGGCAGCCGTTCGGGGTCGAGGCCCTGGAGGGGGCGACCGCGCTGGTGCTGGAGCGGGTCGACACCGACAGCGGACTGGTCAAGATCGACGGCGAGTTGTGGACCGCCCGGCCGTACGACGCCACCCAGGTGTTCGTGCCGGGCCAGCGTGTGCAGGTCATCCAGGTGCGGGGCGCGACCGCCCTGGTCTGGCAGGACGACGTCTCCCCGGGCGCGCTGCCCGGGTCGGAAGGGTGAACGTATGGAACTGGTGATCGCGGCGCTGCTCATCGCCATGGCCCTGATCGGGGTGGTGGCGTTGGCGAAGGCGGTACGGATCGTGCCGCAGCAGCGCCAGGATGTGGTGGAGCGGTTCGGTCGTTACCGGCGCACCCTGAATCCGGGGCTGAACCTGCTCGTGCCGTTCGTCGACGCGGTGCGGACCAAGGTCGACCTGCGCGAGCAGGTGGTCAGCTTCCCGCCGCAGCCGGTGATCACGTCGGACAACCTGGTCGTCTCGATCGACACGGTGCTCTACTTCAAGGTGGTCGACTCGGTCCGGGCCACGTACGAGATCTCCAACTTCCTCCAGGCGATCGAGCAGCTCACCGTCACCACGCTGCGGAACGTGATCGGCTCGCTGGACCTGGAGCGGGCGCTGACCAGCCGCGAGGAGATCAACCGGCACCTCTCCGGGGTGCTGGACGAGACCACCGGCCGCTGGGGCATCAAGGTGACCCGGGTGGAGATCAAGGCGATCGAGCCGCCGCCGAGCATCCGCGACTCGATGGAGAAGCAGATGCGCGCCGAGCGGGACCGCCGGGCGGCGATCCTGAACGCCGAGGGGCACAAGCAGTCGCAGATCCTCACCGCCGAGGGTGAGAAGCAGGCGGCGGTGCTGCGGGCCGACGGTGACCGGCAGGCACGGATCCTCCAGGCCGAGGGCCAGGCGAAGGCGATCCGGACCGTCTTCGACGCGATCCACCAGGCCAACCCGAGCCAGAAGGTGCTCGCCTACCAGTACCTCCAGGCCCTCCCGCAGATCGCCAACGGCACCGCCAACAAGGTCTGGATCGTCCCGGCCGAGCTGACCAAGGCCCTGGAGGGCATGGGTGGCGCGCTCGGCGGGCTGAGCCAGATGGTCGGTGACGCCCCGACGCCGCAGGCCTCGTCCGGGGCGAGCGACGTGGAGCGGGAGGCGGCCGAGGCCGCGCAGGCCGCCGCGGCCGCCGCCCAGCAGATCCACGACGAGGTACGCGTCGCCGAGGCGCAGGCCACCGGCGGCAACGGTCCGCAGGGGCTGCCCGCACCGGAGCCGGTCTCCCCGCAGAGTCTGCTCCAGGATCCGGCCGACCAGCGCGAACGGGGCTGACCAGGGCGAAGGGCACCGACCCCGAGTTCGGGGGCAAAAAGCGAATAGCACTCATACGGCGCTCCGGTGCCTGCCACGATCGGTATTGAGGACCGATGGTGACCAGGTGCCGGGGCGCCGTACGCGTCTGCGGCCACCGGGCCGGTCCGCCTCGCCGACCCTGCGGTCGGTGGGCCCGGCCGGCCCCGGAGCAGAGCGAGGTGACGCATGAACGACCCGACGAGACCGGTTCGTCGCGCGGTGGTGCCCGGGGCGCACGACCCGACGGGGCCCCTCGGCTCCCGCCGCACCGGGGGCGGGTTCGGGGTGTTGCCCTTCGTCGTCGAACCGACGCCGACCGGCCCCGCCACGGACGCCACCTGGGCCTGGTCGATGCGCCGGCTGGCCCGCGCGTCGGTGTGGCTGCTGCCGGCGTACGCGATCCTCTACGGCACGGTGGCCCTGGCCAGTGACGGCGGAGTCGGCAACGACCCGTACCCCGCCGACGGCCGGCCGCTCTACCTGGTCGGCTGGGTCGGCGCGGTCTGGGTGGGCCTGCTCGCCCTGCTGGCGCTGGCCGGTCTGCTGGTCACCACCCGCAGTCGCCGCAGCGCCGCGACCGGCCTGCTGGTCAGCCTCGCCGGTACGGTGCTGATGCTGCCGTTCGCCGGGCTCACCGAGCAGACCCCGGTCTTCGGCACCACCGCCCGGAGCCTGGTGCTGATCGGGGCGACCTGCTACAGCGTCGGCTGGGCCCTCACCGGCTGGGCGGTCTCCCGTTCCGGAGTGTTCAGCATCGGTGACGGCGTCATGCTGGTCATCGCCGCGCCCCTGCTCGGCCTCGGCGGTGCCCTGTTCGGCTCGTTGCAGACCTTCGGCGCGGTGTTCGCCCTGATCGCCGGGATCGGCATCGCCTACCGCGCGGGTCGACTGGTGCCGAAGCAGATCGTCCGGGACGCCGCCGCCGCGAGCCTCGCCACCCCGACGCCACCGGCCGGCTCCCGATGAGCGGGGAACGAACCGGACACCGTCCGCCATCACCCCCCAGACGGTGGGACGGGCACCGGGGGCCCGCCGTGAGTTTCCTGGCAACCCGCGCCGGAGGGTGGGCGATGCGCGAAAAACCGCGTCAACCTGGGAAAATGCGTTCCCGATCGCTGGTGGGCCGGCTGGCCACCGTGCTGCTCTGCGGTGTGCTCGCCGGTCTCGTCCTGGCCGCCGCCGTGTTCCCCGGCAACCTGCTGTTCGGCCTGGCGATGAAGTCGGCCAGCGAAACCTGGGGCGGCCTGCCGCAGGAGCTGCGGACCCCGACCCCCGCCCAGCGCACCGTCGTCTACGCGGCCGACGGCCGGACGCCGATCACCAGCTTCTACGACGTCAACCGGCGGGACGTGCCGCTGGCCGAGATCGCCCCGGTGATGCGCCAGGCGGTGGTGGCCGCCGAGGACCGGCGTTTCTACTCCCACGGCGGCGTGGACCTGCGCGGACTGGCCCGCGCCCTGGTCAGCAACGCCAGGGAGGGGACGACACAGGGCGCCTCCACGCTGACCATGCAGTACGTCCGCAACGTGCTCAAGAGCGACCCGGAGCGCACCGCCGAGGAGCGGGAGAGCGCGACCGAGGTGAGCGTCGGGCGCAAGCTCCAGGAGATCCGGTACGCCGCCGCGTTGGAGCAGACCCTCGACAAGGACGAGATCCTCGCCCGCTACCTGAACATCGCGTACTTCGGGTCCGGCGCGTACGGCATCGCGGCGGCCAGCGAACGGTACTTCAGCGTCACCCCGGCGGAGCTCACCCTCGCCCAGGCTGCCCTGCTGGCCGGGCTGGTGCAGTCGCCGAACGAGTACAGCCCGATCGACGGTGACCAGGACGCGGCCCTGGTCCGCCGCTCGTACGTGCTCGACTCGATGGTGGTCACCGGCGCGATCACCGCCGAGCAGGCGGAGCAGGCCCGCGCCGAGGAGCTGACGCTCGACCCGACCGAGCAGCCCAACGGCTGCACCGCGCTCTCCGGCGACCACGCCGACTGGGGCTTCTTCTGCGACTACCTGCGCAGCTGGTGGCTGGAGCAGCCGGCCTTCGGCAGCACGGTCGCCGAACGCGAGCAGGCCCTGAACCGGGGCGGGTACACGATCGTGACCTCGCTGGACCCGGCGGTGCAGGCGAGCGCGTTGCGGCAGTCGCTGGCGGTCTTCGACTCCGACGAGTCCCGGGCGCTGCCGATCGCCGCCGTCGAGCCGGGGACCGGCCGGGTGCTGGCGATGGCCGTCAACCGGAACTACAGTCTCGCCGCCAACCCGGACGGGCAGGACAACCGCCCGAACACGGTCAACCAGCTCGTGGCCGGCGGCGGGGCCATCGACGGCTACCAGGCCGGGTCGACGTTCAAGCTGTTCACCATGCTCGCCGCCCTGGAGTCGGGGCTGCCCCTGGACACCGAGTACTACGCGCCGACCCGGCTGGTCACCCGCCACCCCGCCGAGAACACGACGGCGGTCTGCGGCGACCGGTGGTGCCCGTCCAACGCAGACCCGGCCAGCATGAACGGCTACCGGACCATGTGGGACGGCTTCGGCCGCTCGGTGAACACCTACTTCGTCCGCCTCTCCGAGGAGGTCGGACCGGCCAAGGTGGTCGAGATGGCGGAGCGCCTCGGCATCCGGTTCCGCTCCGACCTCGACGAGAACCTGGCCCGCACCGAGGCCGCCGACTGGGGGGCCTTCACCCTCGGTGTGTCGGCCACCACCCCGCTGGACCTGGCCAACGCGTACGCCACGGTGGCCGCGGAGGGCACGTACTGCGAGCCGCTGCCGGTGCTCTCGATCGCCGGTCCGGACGGCGCGAAGCTCCCGGCCGGTGACCCGTCCTGCCGGCGGGTGCTCGACGCCGACGTGGCGCGGGCGGCCACCGACGCGGCCCGCTGCCCGGTCGGCCAGGATCCCGCGTACGGCCGGTGCACCGGCGGCACCGCCACCACCGCCGACCGGATCGTCGGCGGTCGCCCGCTGGCCGGCAAGTCCGGCACCTCCGACCAGGACGCCACCAAGTCGTTCGTCGCGTACACCCCGCAGGTCGCCGTCGCCGGCATCGCGGCCAACCCCGACGACCCGACCGACCGGGTGGGCATCTCGGCGCAGTCCGGTGTGGTGGCGGCGGTGGCCCGGGTGATCGACACCGCCACCGAGGGCGAACCGGAGGTCGACTTCACCCCGCCCAGCCGGCGGATCGCCCTCGGCGACGACGGCCAGGCACCTCCGTCGTCCAGCCGCTCCGGACGGGACCTCGACCTCGACCTGGACCTGGACCTGCCGGACTGGCTCGACCGGCTCCGCACGCCCCGCTGACCCCGCGTCGGCCCGCCGCTCCGGCGGCCGGCCGGTCGCCCGGCGGGTAGCTCGCAGGATGGGCCATCCTGTGTGGATGCGCTCACGTCTCGCCTCTGCCGCTGTCACCGCTGTCCTGCTGGTCGCCGCCACCGGCTGCTCGTCCGATAAGGAGGGCTCGGTCGGCCCGTCCGAGTCCGCTGCTGTCGCGCCGACTCCGTCGGTCGACGTCTTCGAGGGGCCGGCGTCGAGGCCGGCGTTGTGGCCGGATGGTGTGTCGGCGACGTTGCGGGCGGTGGAGCGGGTGCCGTCGGAGTGGGGTGTCGACGTGGCCGACTCCGATGCGATCATCCGTCTCACCTTGGAGGTGTCGAACGCGTCGGAGACGCCACTGCCGGTGGACCCGTCGTCGAAGGAGATGACCCTGCTGTACGGGCCGAGCCGTGCGGAGGGCAAGGCGGTGACGTCGTCCAGGCACGACAGCCCGGCGGAGCAGAAGCAGAAGGGGCTCGACCTCGATGGAGGTACGGAGATCCCGGCGGCGGGTACGGCGACGTTCGTCGAGTCGCGGCTCGTGCCAGTGGATCAGCTCGACTCGCTGACGGTGCGAATCGAGTTGCCGTCCGTGGACGGGATTCGGGAGCCGTTCACGCTGACCCAGGTCGAGAAGCTGTTGACGACGGTGCGCTGACTCGGGGTGCCCCGGTCTGCTGGCGTAGTGCAGGCCGGGGCGCGCCCGGGTGTCGGCCGAGAGCGGACGTGGCGCGGCTGGCGACGGCGGTCGGGGTGGGCCTGAGCCGGCCGGGACGCAGACCGGCCGACCGGCGCAGGTCAGCGGGATACGGCGGCGACGCTGGCGCGGACCAGCTCCGCGACGTGGGCGAACTCGCCGGCCGCGATGGCCTTGCGGGGCACCATCCAGCTGCCGCCCACGGCGAGCACCGACGGCAGCCGCAGGTAGTCGGCGGCCGAGTCGGCGTCGATGCCGCCGGTGGGGACGAAGCGGACCTGCGGGAACGGCGCGGAGAGCGCGGCGACCGCCGGGGCCCCGCCGGAGGTGCCGGCCGGGAAGAACTTGAGCACGTCGACGCCGGCGTCGAGGGCGGTCATCACCTCGGTCGCGGTGCTCGCGCCGGGCAGCACGAAGATGCCGTGCTCCTGGCAGCGGCGGACGACGGCCGCGCTGAACCCGGGGGAGACGACGAACCGCGCGCCGGCCCGGACCGCCTGGTCGACCTGGTCGACGGTGGTGACGGTGCCCGCCCCGACGGTGACGCCGCCGTGGGCGGCCATCCGGGCGATCGCCTCGGCCGCCGCCGGGGTGCGGAAGGTGACCTCGGCGACCGGCAGGCCGCCGGTGGCCAGCGCGTCGGCGAGCGGCTCGGCGTGCGCGGCGTCGTCGAGGACGACAACCGGGACGAGACGGTTCGTGCGCAGCAGCTCAGTCGGTTCCATCGTCGTCTCCTCAGGGTCGGGTGCTGGTCAGGTGCACCGGGACGTCGGCCCGGCCGGTGACACCGTATTGGGCGAGGACGGCGACGCCGAGGACGGTCGCCTCGGGCTCGTCCACGAACCGGAGCCGGCGCTCGGTGGCGTCCTGGCGCAGTCGACGCCAGGTGGGCCAGCCGGCGGCCACGCCCGCGACGGTGACGTCGGCGATGTCGACGCCGCCGAGCCGGCCCAGCCGGACGGTGGTCGCCTCGGCCTCGACCGCGAGCCCCTTGAGCAGGCTGGCCAGCACGTGGGCCCGGGTGACGTCCATCGGCAGCGCGGCGAGCCGGAGGTTGCGCAGTCCGGCGTCGATGGTGGCCGGGTCGACCTGGTCGACGACGCGGTCCAGTTCCGCCCACATCGTCGCGTCGGGGACGCCGGAGTAGAGCATGTCGTGCCAGGCCTGGTAGTACCGGCCGGACGGGGTGGCGCGGTGCACGAACCGCAGGCCGCCGGCCACGAAGATGCCGGTGTCCAGGCCCGGGTCGACCACGTCGGGCAGGGCGTCGACCAGCAGCACCTGCGCCTCGGAGGTGCCCGCCGACACGTAGACGTCGCCGGCGGCGCGGACGCCGGTGCCGAAGGCCCCGCACATGTGGTCGTGGCCGCCGGCCACCACCGGCACCCCGGCCGGCAGCACGCCCGCGCCCGAGGTACGGCCCACGACGGTGGCGCTGTCGACCAGGTCGGGCAGGGCCAGCGTGGTCAGGCCGAGGTCGGGCAGGGCGTCGGTCCGCAGCACGCCGGCCCGGACGTCGAGCAGCCCGGTGCGGGAGGCGTGCGAGACGTTGAGGAACACCGGGGCCGTACGGTCGGCGAGCAGGTCCCGCGCCACGAAGTCGGCGAGCGAGGTGAAGGTGCGCGCCGCCGCCAGGTCGTCGGGCCGGTGCTCGGCCAGCCAGCGCAGCTTGAACACCGAGAAGGTGTCGTCCGTGTCGGCCCAGCCGCTGCCCTCGCCGAGGGCCGCTCTGGCCTGCTGGCCGTGGCCGGCGAACCAGGCCAGCACCGGGGCGGTGACGCTGCCGTCGGCGGCGAGCAGCACGACCTCCTCGCCGACCGACCCGACCCCAACCCCGGCCAGGTCGTCGGGGCGTACCGCCGGGTCGGCCAGCAGGTCCGCCAGCAGGTCACCGACGGACGCCGCGAGCCGGGTGGCGTCCCGCCGGCCGCCCCACGGGTCGGGGTCGACCACGGTGGGCGCGTGCCGGAGCACGACGAGCCGGCCGGCGTCGGCGTCGTAGCAGCCGACCTTCGTCCGGGTGGTGCCGATGTCGACGCCGATGAACTGGCTCATCCCTCGGCCGCCCCCTGGGTCACCGTCACCTCGTGCCGGAGCCGTTCGACCAGCGCCGGGTCGACGTCGGGTTCCAGGGAGGCGGCGTTGGCGGCCCCCATCGCGGCGGCCAGGACCAGGGCCGACGCCGGGTCGTCGCCCCGGCCGAGGGCGACCGCGAGGCCGGCGAGGAAGGAGTCGCCGGAGCCGGTCGCGTTGACCGTCTCGACGCGGGGGGTGTCCACCGCCAGGTCGTCGCCGCTGTCGACCCAGACCGCCCCGTCGACGCCGAGGGTCACCACGAAGGTGACCCCGGTGGCCGCGTGCAGGTCGCGTACGGCGGCCGTGGTCGCGGCCCGGTCCGGCAGCGGGCGGCCCAGCACGCCGGAGAGTTCCTCGGCGTTGGGTTTGACCACCAGCCGACCGGCGGGCCGGGTGGCGCGGGCGTCCTCGACGACCCGGGCGAGGGGCTCGCCGTGGGCGTCGACGATGGCCGTCGCGCCCCGGTCGAGCGCCAGCCGGGCGACCCGGGCGTGCAGGTCGGCGGCGCTGCCCGGCGGCAGGCTGCCGGTGGCGACCACGACGTCGCCAGGGGTCACCGTCTCCGCCAGGCCGGCGAGCAGCCGGTCCTGGTCGGCGGCGGTGACCTCGGGGCCGCGTTCGTTGAGCACCGTGGACCGGCCGGTGGCCCGGTCGATGACGACCGGGGTCACCCGGGTCTCCCCGGCGATCCCGACGTGCCGGTCGTGCACGCCGAGGTCGCCGCACCCGTCGCGGATCACCTGGCCGGTGGCGCCGCCGACGAAGCCGTGAGCGGTGACCGTGGCCCCGAGGCGACGGGCGCCCCGGCAGACGATCAGGCCCTTGCCGCCGGGGAGGCTGCGCACCTCCGCCACCCGGTTGACCTCGAACGGCCGGAACCGTTCCACCACCTGGAGCCGGTCGACGGCCGGGTTGGGGCAGACCACGTGCAGCGTGAACGCCGGCATCGTCACTACTCGGAGTCGATCTGGTAGAGGGCGTACAGCTCCTCGTCGCTCGCGCCGAGCACCTCGTCCTCGCGCTCGCGGAACGTGCGCACGGTGTCCCGGACCAGCTCGTCGAGGCGCTCCGGCTGCGGCGGCAGGTTCATCGCGGCGTACGGGTTGCCGCCGGCCCCGAGGGGTTCGGCCGAGCAGTAGTTGTCGCCCCGCTGGTAGCCGACCGCGTACAGCGCCATGATCACCACGTCCAGGTCGAGCAGGCCGTGTCCGAGGGCACGCCGGTTGGTGTCCGCCAGGTGCAGGTTGATCATACGGTCGCCGTGGTCGAGGAGCGTGGCACCGATGTGCAGCTCCCCGCTGAGCATGTGGTAGAGATCCCCGTTGATGTGTGCGATGGCGTGGTGGTCCACCAGGTCGAGCAGGCGCAGCGCCTCGGCGAAGGTGTGCACCACACTGGTCTCCTCGGGCCGGATCGGCTCCACCGCGCCCCGGATGCCGGCGGCGGCGAAGTCGTCGGCCACCAGGCGCATGGTCTGGGCGGAACGCTCCAGCTCGTAGGAGTCGAACGCGGTGGGCCGGCCGACCGAACCCGCGCCGAAGAGCAGGTACGAGCCGCCCACCGCGGCGGTGAACTCGGCCTGGCGGCGGAAGTACTCGATGGCGCGGGCCCGTACGTGCGGCAGGTTGTGCGCGAACTCCTGGTCTGGGGTGACCATGCCGCAGACCCCGGAGACGGTGATGCCGTGGTCGCCGAGCACCCGGAGGGTCTCGTCGGGCCGGTAGCCGAGGTCGGGGGAGTAGAGGTTGCCGTGGAGTTCGACGTACCGCACGTCGTTGCGCTCCAGCCGGGCCGCCGTGGTCGCCAGGTCCTCGGTGCCGAAGCCCCAGTTGCTCCAGCCGAACTTCAGTCGCGGCTCGGCGGCGGTGTGGCCCCGGCGGGCCTCGACGAAGGCGCGGACGACGCGCTGGTCGTGCTGGCGGAACGGTTGCGGTTTCATGGTCGCGGGTCCTTTCCCGGAAACGGAGGTCACGCCTTCCGGCGGATGAGCTGCTGACGGAGTCGGCGCGGGTGCAGGTGGTGCAGGTTGCCCTGACGCCACTGGTCGAAGATCGCCGCCAGGACGATGACCAGACCGATGCTGAGCTGCTGGAGGAACGGCGAGAGCGCCAGCAGGATGAACGCGTTGCGGAGCAGGCCCAGCAGGCAGGCGCCGAGGAAGGCGCCGATGATCGAGCCCCGGCCGCCGGAGAGGCTGGCGCCGCCGATGACGGCCGCCGCGATGACGTCCAGTTCGTAGCCCAGGCCCGCCTGGGCCTCGGCCACGCCGACCTGGGTGGAGAAGACGATCCCGGCGACGCCGGCGAGGGTGCCGATCAGGACGAAGGTGAGCACCCGGGTCCAGGCGACCGGGATACCACCGGTGCGGGCGGCGGCGTCGTTGTCACCGATGGCGGTCACCCGCAGGCCGAAGACGGTCCGGGTGAGCAGGAGCTGACCGAGCAGCACCAGCACCAGGAAGATGATGACGCTGACCGGGATGCCGCCGAAGACCCGGCCCTGACCGATGAAGGACAGCTCGCTCGGCATGGTCTGCGGCAGGCCGCCGGTGATGAGCTGGGTCAGGCCCCGCGCGATGGAGAGCATGCCCAGGGTGACGATGAACGAGCTGACCCGGCCGAGCACGACCACGGACCCGACGGCGAAGCCGCAGAGCGCGCCGACACCGATGCCGACGGCCGCGGCCACCCAGGGGTTGGCCCCGCTGCCGTACACCGAGCCGGCGGTGACCGCCGACAGCGCCAGGACCGAACCGACCGACAGGTCGATCTCCTTGGCGATCAGGACGAACGTCTGCCCGACGGCGATGATGCCGACCACGACCACCGTCTGGAGGACGTTGTAGAGGTTGTCCTTGCGCAGGAAGTTCTCGTTGGCGAGGCTGACCGCCAGGGCCAGCACGACGATGACGCCGAACAGTCCGGTTTCCTGGCGCTTGACGAGCGACAGGGCGCTGTCCTTCCAGGAGCGCTCCTGCCGCTTGGCGAGAGTGGCACTCATGTCGTTCCTTCGGTCGCGCCCATGGCCGCGGCGACGATGGGCTGGGGTCCGGCGTTGTTCGGGGCATCGAGGGTGACGCGTCCGTTGCGAACGACCACCACGCGGTCGGCCAGCTCGACGACCTCTTCGAGTTCGGACGAGATGAACCAGACCGCCAGGCCCTCCTCGTGGGCGAGGGCGCGCAGCGTCGCGTAGATCTCCGCCTTGGTGCCGACGTCGACGCCCCGCGTCGGCTCGTCCAGGATCAGCACCTTCGGCCGGGCCGCGAGGGCCCGCGCGAGCAGCACCTTCTGCTGGTTGCCGCCGGAGAGCGAGGTGATGGGCGCCTCGCTGCTGGCGGCCTTCACGCCGAAGCGTTCGGTCAGCTCCCGCGCCTTCGCGTTGGTCCGGCGGGGGGAGACCCAGCCGAGCCGGCCGAGGCTGGACAGCACGCGGACGGTCAGGTTGTAGCCGACGCTCTGGGCGTGGAAGACCTCGGTGCGGCGCTCCTCGGCGACGTAGGCGAGGCCGAGTCGCTGGGCGCGGCCGGGGTCGGAGATCCGTACCGGTCGGCCGGCGACGCGGATGCCGCCCCGGGTCGGCGCGCGCAGCCCGATGACCGCCTCGGCGATCTCGGTACGGCCCGCCCCGACCAGCCCGGACATGCCGACGATCTCGCCCCGGCGCACGGTGAAGCTGACGTCGGTGAAACCGTCACCGGTCAGGCCCTCCAGTTCCAGCGCCACCTCGGCCCCGGCGATCGTGTCGGCCCGGTCGGCGACGACCTCCGCCACGACCGCCCGCTTGCGTTCGCCGGCCATCAGGGCGACGGCGCGCTGCTGGTGGATCTCGTCGGGCGGCCCGGCGGCGACGAAGGTGCCGTCGCGCAGCACGATCACGTTGTCGACGATCGAGTAGACCTCGGCCAGCCGGTGGCTGACCAGGACCACCGCGACACCTTCGTCGCGCAGCCGGGACATCACCGCGAAGAGCCGCTCGGACTCCTCGTGGGTGAGGCTGGAGTTGGGCTCGTCGAGGAAGAGCACCCTGGGCTGGCGGGAGAGCGCCCGGACGATGTCGACCATCTGCCGGGACGCCGCCGACAGGTCGCGGCAGAGCGTCGACGGGTCGGGCAGGTAGTTGGTCATCCCGAGCCGGTCGAGCAGCTCGCGGGCCCGCTGGACGTTCGCGCCACGGCGGGCGACCGCGTACCCGGGGCGCTCCCCGAGGTCGTAGAGGAACAGGTTGTCGGCGATGGTCAGCTCGCTGATCAGCAGCGGTTCCTGGTTGACCACGACGACCCCGGCGGCGATCGCCTCCAGCGGGTTGCCGAAGGCGACCTCCCGGCCGTCGAGGACGAGCCGGCCGGTGTCCGGCTGCATCTGGCCGGAGCAGAGGCGGATGAGGGTGGACTTGCCGGCGCCGTTCTCGCCGAGCAGGCCGGTGACCTGGCCGGCCGGGAACTCCAGCGACACGTCGCGGAGCGCCCGGACGGCGCCGAAGGACTTGGTCAGGCCGACGGCCGCGAGGGCCGCCGACCTGACACCGTCCGCATGGGGTGTCGGTTCCATGAGGGGATGGCTCTCCCGATCAGGACGCGCCCGGGGTGCCGAGCGGCAGGGTCGAGGGGTCGTGCTCGGCGAGGTTGTCCTTGGTGACGAAGGGGGCGACCGCCTCCTGCTTCACCTCGGCCGGCTGGTCACCGGTGACCGCCGCGTTGAACAGCTCGATCGCGGTGTTGTAGCCCTGGCCGAAGGCGTCCTGGCCGATCACGCCGTACATCGAGCCGTTCTTGATGGCCTCGATGTTCTCGGTGGTGATGTCGAAGCCGATCACCTTCACGGTGTCCTGCTTGTTGGCCGCGGCCACGGCCTGGGCCGCGCCGAACGGGCCACCGGCGGTGGCGTAGATGCCGACGAGGTCGGGGCTGGACTGGAGGAAGTTCTGCGCGGCCGAGAAGGTGTTCGACGCGGAGTCCTTGGCCTCGACGCCCTGGTTGACCGGGGTCAGCTTCGAGCCCTTGAGTCCGTCGACGAAGCCCTGCCGGCGCTGCTCGGAGCCGGGCGCGGTGAACTGGCTGACGATGATGCCGACCTTGCCGGCCTTGTCACCGGCGGCCTTGATCATCTCCTGGGCCGCGGTCTGGCCGGCCTTGTACTGCTCCTGGGCGTAGTTGATGGTGCCGCCCGAGGTCCCCACGCAGTCGAAGAGCGTGTTGTAGGCGCCCATCTTGATGCCCTTGGCGGAGAGGGTCTTGATGTCGGCGCAGTTGCCCTCGCCGGCGATGAAGAACCCGACGCCCTTGTAGCCCTGGGCGTCGGCGGCGCGGATCGCGCTGGAGACCGTCTGGACGTCGATGTTGTCGCCCGCGACGATCCAGTCGACCTTGCCCTTCTTGTCGCCCAGCACCCGGTTGGCGTAGTCGGCGCCGGACTTCACCGAGACCCAGTAGGGGTTGTTGGCGAAGCCGATCATCGCGATCTTGACCTCGGAGTCCGGGGCCTGGTCGGTGGGCGTGGGACGCCCGGCGATCGGGTCGGCCGGCTCGCCGTTGCCCGCCTCGTCCCCGCCACCGCACGCCGCTACGGCCAGGGTGACGGTCAGCAGTGCGGCGACGCTACGGGCGAGCGCCTTGCCGCGTGTCCGGTGGGACATCTGTTCCTCCAGGGGTGGTGGGCGGGGGCGTCCCCCGTCTGTGCGAGGAACCGGAGGGCCGTCGACGGACACCGTGACGTACGTCCTGGTGATCGAGGCGGAGGCCCGCTCGGTTGGGAGCAACACTACATTCGGCCTCTCGCATGTCAACGGTAGGTTTCCTGATCGTTAGGTTCGTGAGCTGGAGTTTGGTAGCTCGACTACATCATCGAGTCCCTTTTAGTGGGATATTCCGTTATTGCTGGGCGGACTGGTCTGGTAACCGGGGAAATACGGGGCTGTTCCACTACAAACGGCTCGACGGGGCGATGCGGCGGGGTGACATCGCCTTGTAACTTTGCTACAAAGTGAGCCGGCAGGTGGGGACCGTACCGGGGTCCGTGCCGACGGAGCAGGAGGAACACGGTGACCACACCGCAGCAGGGACCGGCCCTGGTCGTCACGCCGGAGGGGATGACCGGACGCACCGGTCGCTACGAGAAGAAGCTGGCCGACCTCACCGGGCTGTTCACCGACACCGAGGCGTTCGACGCGCGCCTCGCGACCGAGTCCGACCGGGTGATCTACCACGTCGACGAGTTCCGTCCCTCGGGTGACGCGGGTGACCTGATCACCGGAATCTCCACCCTGTCGCCCGGCCGGGTCGGTACGGAGTTCCACATGACCCGGGGCCACATCCACGCCCAGCAGGACCGCACCGAGATCTACCACTGCCTGTCCGGCCACGGACTAATGCTGATGGAGACCCTCGACGGCGCGACCGTGGTGACCGAGATGCGGCCGGGCGTCGTCGCGTACGTGCCGCCGGCGCACATCCACCGCAGCGTCAACCTGGGCGACACCGACCTGGTCACCCTCTTCTGCTACCCGGCCGACGCCGGCCAGGACTACGACATCATCGCCCGCTCCGGCGGCATGCGGCACCGGGTCGTCGCCGACGGCGACGGCTGGCGTCTGGAGGAGAACGGCTCCTATGTCCCCCGTTGAGCCCACCGGCCACGCGCTGGCCCGCATGATCGACATCAGTGCCGTACAGGCCCAGCACGGCCGGGCGGACGTGGAGGCGCTGGCCCGCCACGCCCTCGCCGGTGACTTCGTCGCCGCGCACGTCCTGCCGTCCTGGGTGCCGGTGCTGCGCCCGCTGCTCGACGGCTCGCACACCAACGCCGGATCCCCGGTCGGCTTCCCCTCCGGCGGCTCGGCCACCCCGGTTAAGGTGACCGAGGCCCGCTGGCTGCTCGACGCGGGCGTCCAGGAGATGGACGTGGTGATGAACGTCGGGCTGGTCCGCTCCGGCGAACTCGCCGCGGCCACCCGGGACGTCGCCGCCGTGCTGGCAGCCGTCGACGGCCGGGTGCCCGTCAAGGTCATCCTCGAGGTGGGCCTGCTCGACGAGGCCCAGTTGCGTGACGCGGCCCGGGTGGCGGTCGACGCCGGTGCCGCCTCCCTCAAGACCGGCACCGGCTGGCAGGGCGTGCCCACCACGCCCGCGCACGTCCGCGTGATCCGGGAGATCGCCGGCGGTGACCGCGAGATCAAGGCGTCCGGCGGCATCCGGTCGCTGGCCCAGCTCCACGCCCTGCTCGACGCCGGGGCGACCCGGTTCGGCATCAACACCGCGTACGCCGTCCAACTGGTCGCGGAGGCGACCCCGTGACCCCCGACGATCTGCGGCCGGCCACCCGGCCGACGATGTACTTCATCGGCGTCAGCACCACGTCGTCGGCGATCCACCGGGTCTTCGCGGCCTGGCGTCCCCTCCTCGGCCTGGACGGGGTCGACCTCGTCGGCATCGACGTGCCGGTCGGCGCGGAGCCCGAGGTCTACCGGAAGGTCGTCGCGCACCTGCGCGACGACGAACACTCCCGCGGCGCGCTGGTGACCACCCACAAGCTCGACCTCTACGCGGCCAGCCGTGACCTGCTGCGGCAGGTCAACGACGACGCCGCCCGGCTGGCCGAGACCAGCGCGCTGGTGGCCCGGGACGGCTGGATCGACGGCCTCGCCCTGGACACCGTCACCAGCCAGATGGCCCTGCGGTCCATCGTGCCGGCGATGGCCGGCCGGGACGTGCTGGTCATGGGGGCCGGCGGAGCCGCCCTCGCGCTCTGCGACTACTTCGCCCACCGGGCCGGCGACGACGCCCCGGCCCGGGTGACCGTCACCGACATCGCCGACCAGCGGCTCGCCGCCATCACCGCCGACGTCGCCACCGGCGACCCGGCGATCACCTGGCGGACCCACCGCCTCGCTCCCGGCGACGTGCACGACGACCTGCTCGTCGACCTCGCCCCGGGCGCGCTGGTGGTCAACGCCACCGGCATGGGCAAGGACCGGCCCGGCTCCCCGCTCAGCGACGCGGCCGTCTTCCCGCACGGCGGGTACGCCTGGGAGTTCAACTACCGGGGGGAACTCGGCTTCCTGCGCCAGGCCCGGAACCGGGCCGAGGCCGACGCGCTCACCGTCTCCGACGGCTGGCGCTACTTCGTGCACGGCTGGACCCGGGCCATCGACGCCGTCTTCGACCTCGACATCCCCACCGAGGGACCGGACTTCGAGCGGCTCTACGACGCGGCGCAGGAGCTCCGATGACGTTGCGGGCGCGTTGGCTCGGGCAGGCCGGGTTCTGGCTCACCACCACCGGCTCCGACGGCGACGCGCACCTGCTCGTCGACCCGTACCTGTCGGACTCGCTGGCCCGCAAGTACGCCGGCACGACGTTCCCGCACGTCCGGATGCTCCCCGCCCCGGTCGCCCCGGCGGACCTGCCGCCACTGCGCGCGGTGCTCTGCTCGCACGCGCACACCGACCACATGGACCCGGACACCCTCATTCCGCTGATGGCCGCCCAGCCGGACCTCCGGCTGGCCTGCCCCCGCGCGGTGCGCGACGAGGCGCTGCGCCGCTCCCGCGCGCCCCGGTCGCGGATCGACGCCCTCGCCGAGGGCGACCGGATCGACTACGGCCCCTTCACCGTCACCGCGGTGCCGGCCGCCCACGAGGAACGCGTCCGGGACGGCAACGGCGACGACCACTTCCTCGGCTACGTCGTCGAGGCCAGCGGTGTCCGCGTCTACCACTCCGGCGACTGCGCCCCGTGGGACGGCCAGGCGGAACGGCTCACCGCGCTGGCCGTCGACGTGGCGCTGCTGCCGGTCAACGGGCGTGACGCGCACCGGCTCGCCCACGGGGTGCCCGGCAACTTCGACTTCGCCGAGGCCGTCGACCTCTGCGCGCGCGCCGGAATCGACACCCTGGTGCCACATCATTGGGGCATGTTTGACTTCAACACCGTCGATCCGGCCTCCTTCGACCTCGACGCCGCCGCCCGGCGCGGCGTCACGGTCCGCGTCCCCCGCCACGACGGCACCCTCGCCCTGGCGGTCGCCCGATGAACGCCGGCACCGTGCTGGAGCGCATCAACAAGGGTCTGGAGACGCTGCGCCGCTCCGAGCGCAAGGTCGCCGACGCGGTGCTCGCCGACCCGCACGGGACGGTCCGGATGACGCTGGCCGAACTCGCCGAGACGGTCGGGGTCAGCCAGCCGACCATCGTCCGGTTCGCCAACGCGATCGGCTGCGACGGATTCCACGACTTCCGCATCCAGTTGGCGCAGAGCGTCGCGCTCGGCATCCCGGCCACCCAGTCGGTGATCGAGGCCCAGGACGACACGGCCACCACGGTCAGCAAGGTCTTCGACTTCTCGATCACCTCGCTCGACCACGTACGACGCCACCTCGACCTGACCGCCCTCGACCGGGCGGTGGCGGCCATCGTCGCCGCCAGTCGGGTCGTCTTCATCGGGCTCGGCGCCTCGGGCATCGTGGCGATGGACGCGGAACAGAAGTTCCCCCTGCTGGGGGTGCCCTGCTCGGCGCCGATCGACACGCACCAGCAGTTCCTCGCCGCCTCCACCAGCACCCCGTCGACCGTCCTGGTGGCCATCTCGAACACCGGTCGCACCGCCTCGATCCTGGACACCGTACGCGTCGCCCGGGACCGGGGGGCGACGGTCGTCGGGATCACCGGCGGGCTGTCCCCGCTGGCGGAGCTGAGCGACATCGCCCTGATCGTGGAGTCCCTCGACAACACCGACGTCTACACCCCGACGATCTCCCGGCTCGCCCAGCTCGTGGTCGTCGACACCATCGCCACGATGACCCTGCTCCGCCGGGGCGAGTCGGCGCTCGGGGACGTGCGCGACATGAAGACCCTGCTGGCGCAGATGCGGTCCGGACTGCCGTACCAGGGCGTCCCGGAACGGAGGGAGCTGGCATGAGCGACGTCGTGCTCGCCGTCGACCTCGGCACCGGAGGCTGCAAGGCCGCGCTCGTCGACCCGGCCGCCCGGGTGGTCGCCACCACCTTCGCCGCCTACCCCACCACCTACCCGGCACCGGGACGGCACGAGCAGCGCCCGGCGGACTGGTGGGCCGCGGTCGTCCGCTCGTCCCGGGAGCTGCTGGCCGCCGACGCCGGTCGGCACCGCGTCGTCGCGGTCGGGCTCTCCGGTCACAGCCTGGCCATGGTGCCGGTCGACGCGGACGGCACGCCGCTGCTGGACACGGTGCCGATCTGGTCCGACACCCGGGGGGAGGACGCGGCGGCGGCGTACTTCGCCGACGCCGACGAGACCGACTGGTACGCCCGCACCGGCAACGGCTTCCCGCGCGGCATGTACACCGTCTTCAAGGCCGCCTGGCTGCGCGCCGCGCACCCGGACGTCGCGGCCCGGACGACGCGCATCCTCGGCAGCAAGGACTGGGTCAACGCCCGGCTCACCGGAGTCCAGCGCACCGATCCCAGCTACGCCTCGGGCAGCGGCGCGTACGACCTCGCCACCCGTCGGATGCTGCCCGACGTGCTGGCCGCCCTCGGGCTGCCCGCCGACTGGTGGCCGCCGGTCGTGCCGTCGACCGGGGTGGTCGGCCGGCTCACCCCGGACGCCGCCTCCGCCACCGGCCTGCCCGCCGGGGTGCCCGTCGTGGCCGGCGGGGTCGACAACTCGTGCATGGCGCTCGGCGCGGGTCTGGACCGCCCCGGCGAGGCGTACCTCTCGCTGGGCTCGTCGAACTGGGTCACCGTGGCCGGGGCCGAGCCGGTGCTCGACCCGGTGGGCCGACCGTACGTCTTCGACCACGTCCTGCCCGGCCTGTACGTCTCGGCGCTGTCGACCTTCGGCGGCGGCAGCAGCCTGACCTGGCTGGCCGCCCTGCTCGGCCGGGAGGCCGACCTGGACGCCCTGCTCGACGAGGCCGCCGCCGTGCCGGTCGGCGCGGACGGGCTGACCTGCGTGCCAACCCTCGCCGGGGGGACCGTCGCCGAAGGCGGCCCGGCCGTGCGCGGCGCCTACCTGGGGCTGGACCTCGGACACACGCACGGCCACCTGGCCCGCGCCCTGGTCGAGGGCATCGGCTTCAGCCTGGCCGACGCCGCGCGCACGATGCTCGCCGGGGCGCCGGCCGACCGGGAGATCAGCGCCACCGGCGGTGGCGCCCGGGGCGGCCTGCTGCTCCAGGTGCTCGCCGACCTGCTCGGCCGCCCGGTCAGCCGCCCGGACGACGCGCAGCACGGGGCCGCGCTCGGTGCCGCCGCCCTCGCGCTGCTCGGCACCGGCACCTGGACGGACACCGCGCCCCTGCGGTCGACCCGGCGCGCGGCGCTGCGGGTCGACCCGCGCCCGGACCTCGCCGCCGCCTACGCCGCACCCCGTGCCCGGTTCGACGCCGCCCGCGCGGCGACCCGGGCGCACGCCGCCGTCACCGCGGCCGACCACGACGACCAAACACCGAACCAGGAGTAGTCACCATGCCCCTCGCCGACCCACGTCCCATCCTCGCCGCCGCCCGCAGCGCGCGACACGGCGTCGGGGCCTTCAACGCGACCCTGCTGGAACATGCCGAGGCCCTGGTCAGCGGGGCTGAGGCCGCCCGTGCGCCACTGGTGTTGCAGATCAGCGAGAACGCGGTCCGCTACCACGGCGGCCTGCGTCCCCTCGCGCTCGCCGCCCGCGCGCTCGCCGAGGCGGCGACGGTCCCCGTCGCGCTGCACCTCGACCACGCGGAGGACGTCGCCCTGGTCCGCGAGGCGGTGGACCTCGGGTTCACCTCGGTCATGTACGACGGCTCCCGACTGCCCGACGACGAGAACCGGGCGGTGACCCGGCAGGTCGTCGCGCACTGCCACGCCCACGACGTCGCGGTCGAGGCGGAACTCGGCGAGGTCGGCGGCAAGGACGGCGTCCACGCCCCGGGCGTGCGGACCGACCCCGCCGAGGCCCGCCGGTTCTGCGAGGAGACCGGCGTCGACGCGCTCGCCGTCGCGGTCGGCACCTCGCACGCGATGGCCTCCCGCGACGCGGTGGTCGACCTGGACCTGGTCGCCGCGATCGCCGAACTGGTGCCGGTGCCCCTGGTGCTGCACGGTTCCTCCGGCGTGGACGACGAGACCCTGCGGGCCGTGGTGGCCCGGGGGATGACGAAGGTCAACATCGCCACCCACCTCAACAAGGTGTTCACCGGCGTGGTGCGTGACCGGCTCGCCGCCGACCCGAAGCTGCTCGACGCGCGCAAGTACGTCGCCCCGGCCCGGGACGCCATGGCAAAGGAGGTCGAGCGCCTGATCACGCTGCTCGGACCGGGCACACCGGAGGTGCGGTCGTGACCGCGCCCCGGATCCTGGTCACTCCCCGGTCGATGTCGAACCCGGACTCGCCCGCCGTGCGGCGGCTGCGGGCGGCCGGCTTCACCGTCGTCACCCCCACCCCGGGCCGGCAGCCGACCGGCGCGGACCTCGCCGCCACCGTCCCGGGCGTCGTCGGCTGGATCGCCGGGGTCGAGCCGATCGGCGCGGACGTCCTGGCCCACGCCGACGCGCTGAAGGTGATCAGTCGCAACGGCGCCGGCCGCGACGCCATCGACGCCGGCGCGGCGGACGCGGCCGGTGTGCGGGTGCTCACCGCCCGGGGCGCCAACGCGCAGGGCGTCGCCGAACTCGCCCTCGCGCTCGCCCTCATGGGCCTGCGCGGACTGCCCGAGGCCAGCGCCGCGCTCCGCGCCGGACAGTGGCGGCGCAGCACCGGACGCGAGGCCGCCGGCCGGACCCTCGGCGTGGTCGGGTTCGGGGCGATCGGACGGCGACTCGCCCAACTGGCCCAGGGGCTCGGCATGCGGGTCGTGGCGCACGACCCGTACGTCACCGACGGCGGTGACGTGCCGCTGCTGCCGCTGGCGGAGCTGCTCCGCAGCAGCGAGGTCGTGTCGCTGCACGTCCCACCGTCCCCGGACGGACCGCTGCTCACCGCCGCCGAACTGGCCCTGCTCCGCGACGACGTGGTCCTGCTCAACACCGCCCGGTCGACCCTCGTCGACGAGGTTGCCCTGCTGACCCAGTTGGAGTCCGGCCGCATCGCGCTGTACTCGGTCGACGCCTTCGACCGGGAGCCGCCGGAGCCGTCGGCCCTGCTCGCCCACCCCCGGGTGGTGCCGACGCCGCACCTGGGCGCCGCGACGGTCGAGAGCGTCGGCCGGGCCTCGGACGCGGCTGTGGACAACCTGCTCACCGCCCTCGCCACCCTCGGCGTCCGGGGCACGTAGGCGCTGGCCCGCTCCTCCTGACGGACCACCGGCGTGCTGCTCACCCTGCTCGGCGTCGGTCTGCTGACCGACGGCGTACGGCTCACCCGGCGGGCGCGGAGCCCTCGAAGCTCGCCGCACCGCCGTGGCAACCCCGGTCGGTCCTGACGGCGGGGCGGCGGAATACCGAATTCGAGTCTGTTTTCCGTTCTGATGTGAGTGAATATCGTGGAGTTTTGACGCGGCAGTGCCGCGGAAATTCCACAGCGCGGGTTTCACGCTTTCGGGGGAATTCTGCGTCGCCAATTGTGGTCTATCGTCCCCGGTAATGGTGGAGGTCACCGGTCCCGCAGCCGCCGCATGGACGTCTTCGTCCGGCCCGGCGCGGGTGTGAGGGGGGAGAGCGCGTGTCCGAACAGGAGCAGGCGGTGGGCAGGACGTCCCTGGCGGCCCGGGTGGCCGGTGCGCCGGCCGTGCCGGTCGAGGTGCCGGCGGCGGACGAGGAGTGGGACGAGGGGATTCCGCACGGTTTCGCAAGGGTCTACTACGCAGACGGCCCGCCAGGGATCCGGCGGCCGGTGGTCATGGCCGACGGTTTCAACCTCGGCCGCAGCGACCTGGACTGGCTCTACCAGGGCCTGGACGGCACCTTCCCGCTGATCACCACGCTCCGGCGACAGGGCCGGACCGTGATCCTGCTCGGCTTCGACGAACGCACCGCCCCGATCACCACCAACGCGGAGGCGGCGATCGCGGTGATCCGGCGGACCACCGAAACCCAGGTCGATGCCGGTCCACTGTCCGTCGGCGGATTCAGCATGGGTGGCCTCATCACCCGCTACGCGCTCGCCCGGATGGAACACGAGAACATCCCGCACCGGACCGCCCTCTATTTCTCCTACGACACCCCGCACCGCGGCGGCCACATTCCCGTCGGCATCCAGGCGTTCGCCCATTTCATTCCCGGGCCCGAGAACGACTTCGCCGTCCAGATGAACAGCCCGGCCGCCAAGGAGATGATGTGGCGGCACTACGACAGCGAGGACGGCACGATCCGCCGGCATCCCGACCGGGATGAATTCCTCGAACAGTTGCGGGCCGTCGGCGAGTGGCCGGTGGGCCCACGGAAGATCGGTGTCGCCAACGGCTCCGGCGAGGGCATGCCGATCCCGGTGGAACCGGGTGAGGTCGCGTTGACCGTCAACGGACTTCTCTTCCCCGGCACGACCTTCCGCATCCAGGCGACCGGCGACGACGTCACGGTCGCCGAACTGGTGCGCACCCTTCCGCCCGCCCGCCAGGTCGTCACGACGAGCGGTTTCCCGGAGATCGACGGGGCGCCGGGCGGCACCCTGGACTCCTACCGGATCATCGCCGAGGCGCTGCGGGAGAACGGCGGCCTGGTCGACCTGCGTAAACCCACGGTGTGCTTCGTGCCCACCGTCAGCGCGGTCGCGATCCGGGACCTCGACGACCAGGACGACCTGTACGCCAAGGTCAACGCGCTCGACCCGAGCGAGAGCGAACTCGACGAGTTCCTCTGCTCCTCCACCACCACCCCGCACACCGCGGTCACCGAGGAACTCTGCACCTGGATCCTCGACCGCCTGCCCGACTGAGCCCCTCCGCCGTACCACCGGTGCCGGCGCGACCTCCTCCACGGACGCGCCGGCACCGGCCCCGACCGTCGAGAGCCCCGCACCGGCGGCCGGGTGACGGCGGTCCGTCGACGGAGACGTCACCGTCAGCCCGCAGTTCTCAGGCCCGGGTGCCGTTCGCGTGGGCTGACGCCCAGGCCGACCACGCCGCTCCCGCCTGCTCCCGGACGGCCGGGCCCCGGTCCCCGTACAGGTACCACCGGAACATGATCGACGTCGTTCCGCCGTACCGCATGCTGGCGACCTCGGCGATTCCCGGCGGCTCGTGCGTGCGGACGGTGACCGACCTGTCGTCGACCTGCTCGACCACACCGGACAGCGCCGGGGCCGGCGCGGCGGTGGCGACCTCGTCGCCGACCTTTCCGGTGCGCAGTCCGGCCACCTCCACCACATCCGGGACCTCGACCGACCCCGGCACCTCCTGCTGCACGAGCAGCGTGGTCACCGGTAGCCCGGCGAAGTGGGTCAGGTAGAGCCGCATGGTGCGCAGGGCCGCGGTCCAGCCGCCGAGGGTCTGGTCGACGTCGTCCCGCCACTCGTCGCCGCCGACGAGGAAGCCGCTGGTCAGTCGGACGACGCAGGTGTCGCCGGAGCGCGCCTCCACCAGGATCTCGGTGTTCCACGTCCGGGTGCCCCGGTCCGGTCCTATCTCCTCGGGCTCGTCGAAGACGAGGCGACGCGGCGGATCCCAGGCGGTGATCGTCCCCTCCGAGGAGCCGTAGGACCCGTGGTACGTGACGATCCGGCCGCCGGGTCCGGGGTCGACCTCGCCCGGGACGAACCAGGTCTCCAGCCCGGGGCCGGTGGCGATCAGCTCCCACACCTGCTCGGGAGTGCCGGGTACGTCCGTCTCGACGACCGCGCGGTAGCGCCCGTCCTCGTCGTCGACGGACGCGCGGATGTCAGTCATGGGTCTGCTCCCTGCTCGGGCCAGCCGCTGCTGGCGTGTGCTGCGGAATCGGGTAGGCGCCGACGACCAGGCGGTGACGTCGTCCCGTCGTCCCGCCCTCGACGTGGTGTCGGGCGATCACGGCGGTGACGGCTTCGGCTAGGTCCCGGGCGAAGTCCGCTCGCGCCGTAGGGCTGCTGAACGTGATCTCGGCGTCGAGGGCGAACGTCTCGGCCTGTCGCCCGGTGTCCCGGGACCGGCGCAGCAGGGCGCCGACCTCCTGTACGACCCGGCCGGCGACCGCGACCAGATACGCGGCGGAGAGCCGGTCCGGGCGTTCGCCCGACACCGGGCGCGCGGCGGCGGCACCGAGCACCTCGGGCGAGACGAGGTACGCCTCGGCCGTGGCGACGAGCAGCCGTTCGGTGAGCCCGCCCCAGCGCCGCTCGCCCGCACCGGTCACCAGGCCCTGCGATTCGAGCTGCCGGGCGTGGTAGTGCACCCGTTGGCGGGGCAGGCCGAGCACCCGGGCCAGCTCGGTCGCCGAGCGGGGCTGGCGAAGCTCGGCGAGCATGCGGGACCGGACCGGATCGAGTGCCACGATCGCCGCGGCCGGAGCCGCGATCACGTCTACCGCGTCGATGGACATGGCCACAGCCTGCCCTTGACAAGAAATCCTGTCAAGGAACCTCGCAGGTGGGGACCTCGGTCGTCGAAGCCGGTACGGGCCGCCGACCGGAGCGGGCGGGAGGCGCGGCCCGGTCAGCCGGCGGCGGGCCGACGGGCCAGCAGGCACGCCCCCTGCGGAGCGTCCGGTTCCTGGGTGACCAGCCGCGCGGTGACGGTGAACCCAACCCGCTCCAGCAGCCCGGCGACCCGCTCCGGCGGATGCCGGTAGGACTCGACGGTGACCGGGTGGCCGTAGGCGCGGTCCCGACGGACGAGTTCGTCGCCGGCATGGAAACCGAGCAGCAGGTGCCCGCCGGGAGCGAGGGTGCGGTGGAACTCCGCGACGATCGTCGGCAGGACCTGCGGCGGGGTGTGGACGATCGACCACCAGGCGACGATCCCGCCGAGCCGCGCGTCGGTCACCGGCTGACGGTGCTCACGGCCGGGTGCCGCCCGGCCACCTCCCCGCTGCCGGCAGCCGGTAGCCGGACGGGTCGGCGAGCGCGGCGGTGAGCAGGTCGACGTACTCGGCGCACCACCGGGCCACGGTGGCGCGGTCGTACAGGTCGGTGGAGTACTCCACCACCCCGCGCAGCACCGGCCCGGCGGGCGAGAACACCACCCCCAGGTCACGGCGGGCGCAGGCCAGGCCCTGGTCCACCACCTCCGTGTCCAGGTCGGGCAGGGACAGCGACGGGATCCCCGGGTTCCAGCCGAACAGGGCGGTGCCGACCGGCGGCGGCTCCCCGGGCCGCCACGTCGGGTCGACGGCGGCGTAGATCGTGCCCACCGGGGCCGGCTGGTGACGCAGCGCGTCCAGGAACACCCGGTCGGTGCGGGCCACCAGGTCGGCGAAGGAGTCCGCCCCGGCCAGCGGCACCCGCAGCGGGACGACGCTGGTGAACAGGCCGACGACCGGTTCGACGTCGGCGGCGTCCCGGTGCGCGTACGGGGCGGCGAGCACCACGTCGGCCGTCCCGGTGAGCCGGCCGATCAGCAGCGCCCATCCACCGGCCAGGACGGGCAGGACGCTGCCGGACGAACCGGCGGCCCCACGTACCCGGTCGGCGAGGGCGGCGGGGAGGTCGAAGGCGTACTCGTCGCCGTCACCGCTCAGCTTCGCCGGCCGCAGCCGGTCGGCCGGCGGGGACACGCTCCTCGGCGCGCCCGTCAACTGCTCCCGCCAGTACCGCCGGACCGGCTCCGGCGTGCCGGTGTCCCGTTGCCGGCGGGCGTACCCGGTGTAGCGGAGACCACCGGTCCGCTCGCCGGGGAGGGACCGGCCGGACCGCAGTGCCGGGTACGCCTCCGCCAGCTCACGCAGCAACTGCTGGATGGACCAACCGTCGCCGTTGAGGTGGTGGACGACGAGCATGAGCACGTGCCGGTCGCCGGCCAGCCGCGCCAGCCGGGCCCGCAGCCACGGTCCGTCGTCCGGGAACGGCTCCCGGCCGGTCGTGATGCACCAGGCGTCCACCTCCGACCCGGACACGTCCGTCACGGGCACGACCAGCGGCCGGTGGGGGAGCACCTCCTGGGTGAGCGTGCCGTCCCGTTCGACCAGGCGGGTCCGCAGCGCGCCGTGCCGGGCGACCAGGGCGTCCAGCGCCGCCCGCAGCGCCGGCACGTCGAGGTCGCCGGTGAGGGCGACCCGGACCGGCATGTGCACCGCGGCCGGGTTCGGAGCCCGTCGCTGGCCGTGCCACATCAGCTCCTGCTGGTACGTCGCCGGCGCGCTCTCCTCGACGCCGTCTCCGCCGGTGGCGGCCGGGTCGACGATCGTGTCCTCCCCGACCGCCACCGGGGTGGTGAGGGCGGCGGCCATGGCCCGGATGCCGGGGGCCTGGAGGACCCGGTGCACGCCGACCTCGGTGCCGAGCAGCCCGGACAGCCGGTTGGCGAGGCGGACGGCGGCCAGCGAGTGCCCACCGGCGGTGAAGAACGGCGCGTCCAGGGGTAGTCGTTCCACGCCCAGCTCGGCGCACCAGGCGTCGTGGACGAGCCGTTCCACACCCGCCTGCGGCACCTGGTCGCCGGCCGCCACCTCCGGGGCGGGCAACCGGGCCAGGTCGACCTTGCCGCTCTCCCCGAGGGGCAGCGCGTCCAGCAGCACCCACGCCCGGGGCACCAGGTACGGCGGGAGCCGGTCGGCCAGGGCGGCGGTCAACCGGGCCGTGCGGACGGCCGGCGGCTCATCGTCGTCGGCCGGCACCACGTACGCGGCCAGGTACGGCTCGTCACCCCGGTCGTACCGGGCGACGACGGCGGCCTGCCGGACGCCGGGCAGCTGGACGAGCGCTGCGGCGGCCTCGCCCGGCTCGACCCGGTGACCGGCGATCTTGACCTGGTCGTCGAGGCGACCGAGGAACTCCAGGGTCCCGTCGCCGCGTACCCGTACCCGGTCCCCGGTCCGGTACATCCGGGCACCGGGCACGGTCGAGTACGGGTCGGGCGTGAAGGCCCCGGCGGTCTCCGCCGGCCGATCGAGGTAGCCCCGGGCCAGCCCGTCGCCGCCCACGTGCAGCTCGCCGGCCGCTCCGGGTGGGACGGGTCGGCCGTGCGGGTCGAGCACGTACAGGCGGTGGGCGGCGACGGGGCCACCGATGTCGATCGGGCCGGTGCCGTCCGGGGCCACCGGCCCGGCGGTGGTGACGATGGCGGCCTCGGTCGGGCCGTACGCGTTGACGACGGTGGCCGGGAACCCGGCCGGCGGCCGGCGGCGTAGCTGGCTGCCCCCGACCACCAGGGTCCGCAGCGTGGCGGGGGCCGGCACGGGGGACGCGAAGACCAGCTCCGCGAGGGATGCCGGCAGGAACGCCACGGTGACCCCGTGCCGGGCCCACCAGGCGCACAGCGCCGCCGGGTCGGCGCGGACCTCGTCCGGTACGAGCTGGACGGTCGCCCCGGCGGCGAGCGCCGGCCAGATCTCGGCGAGGTTCGCGTCGAAGCCGAGGCCGAGCCCGTGGGCGACGACGTCCGTGCCGGTCAGCCCGAGCGCCGCCACGTGCCAGGCGACGGCGTGGAAGGCCGGGCGGTGCGGTACCAGCACCCCCTTCGGGCGACCGGTGGAGCCGGAGGTGTAGACGCACCAGGCGAGGTGGTCCGGCCCGGACCCGGCGGGCGGGTCGGAACCGGCCGGCGGGCGGGGCGCTTCCGCGTCCCCGGCCCCGACCGCGGCGACGTCGACCTCCTCGACCAGCAGTCGGGGCGGGGCCACCGGACGGTCGAGCGCGGTGAAGGTGACCACCAGCCGGGCACTGCTGTCGGCGAGGAGGGCGGCCAGCCGGGCGGGCGGCAGGTCGGGGTCGAGCGGCAGGAAGGCCGCTCCGGCGAGCAGCACCCCGAGCTGCGCCGCGACCAGTTCCGGCCGCCGGGGCAACAGCACCGCGACCAGGTCGTCCGCCCCGATGCCCGCGGCGGTGACCTCCCGGGCCAGCGCCTCGGCCCACACCCGCAGCTCCCGGTACGTCCAGCGGGCCGCGCCACCGACCACCGCCGGCGCGTCCGGCGTCCGACCGGCCTGCCAGAGGACCAGGTCGTGCAGTCGGTCGGCGGTCTGCGCAATGTCCCGCCCGGCGTGCACCTCGACGGTCTCGGACAGCCGGGACAGCGGGACGTCCGGTTCCCTGGTCAGCCGGTCGAGCAGCCGGACCCAGTGGTCGAGCAGCCTGCGGACGGTCACCGGATCGAACACCTCGGTGCGGTACTCGACGTGGCAGCGGACGGTGTCGGTGTGCGACAGGTAGACCATGAGGTCGACCGGTGCCTTGTCCAGTCCCACCGGCAGCGGTTCGGCGGTCACGCCGGGCAGGTCGAAGGCGAACGCACCGCCGGTCTCGTACTCGACGACGACGTCGAACAGCGGGTGCCGGCCGGCCTCCCGGTGCGGGGCGAGCGCCCGGACCAGGGCGTCGAACGGCACGGCGGCGTGCTCGTAGGCGTCGGCGGCGGCGGCCCGGACGCGGGTGAGGACCTCGCGGAAGGTCGGGTCGCCGGTGAGGTCCAGCCGCAACGGCAGGGTGTCGACGAAGAAGCCGACCAGGTCAGCGGTGCGCTCGTCCCGGCCGTTGAACCCGGTGCCGACCACCAGGTCCGGCTGCCCGCTGAACCGGAACAGCATGACGCCGAAGGCGCTGAGGAGGGTGGTGAACGGGGTGACCCGCTCGGCCCCGCTGAACCGGCGGATCCGGACGGCCAGCTCGGCCGGGACCTCGGTGAAGACGCTCCGGCCGGCCGGTGAGGGCAGGGCCGGACGGGTCAGGTCGGAGGGGAGGACGAGGGTGGGCGGCGGCGGATCGAACCGGGCCAGCCAGTACCGCAGGTCCGCCTCGTCGACGGCGGTAGCCCGCCCGGCAGCGGTCCGGGCCAGCTCCGGATAGTCGACCGGCAGGGCGGCCAGCTCCGGCGCGGTGCCGGCCAGCCGGGCCCGGTAGGCGACCGAGACCTCCCGGGTGAGGACGGCGTACGAGCCACCGTCGGTGGACAGGTGGTGGAACGCCAGCACCAGCACGTGGTGGTCGGCGGAGAGCCGCAGCAGCGTGAACGCGAACACGGGGCCCTCGGCCAGGTCGAAGACCCGTCGGCTCTCCCCGGCCATCGTCTCCGCGACGGCCGGCTCCTCGGCCCGTCCGGTCAGGTCCCGTACCGGCAGCTCCACCGGCACCACCGGCCGGACGACCTGGCACGGCTCGCCGTCGACCTCGCGGTAAGTGGTGCGCAGTGGGGCGTGCCGGGCCACCACGTCACCGAGCGCGCCGCGCAGCGCCGCCACGTCCAGCGGGCCGCGCAGTCGCACCGCCACCGCCTCGGTGTACGCCGGCGTGCCGGGGTGGAGCTGCTCGACCAGCCACAGCCGGCGCTGTCCGGGCGTCAGCGGCGCGATCTCCTTCCGGCCTGCCTGCCGGGTGCGGCGGCGCGGGCCGGTCTCCTCCCGGCCCGGCTGCCTGGTCCGGCGTGACGTGGCCCGCCGCAGCGCGTCGATGAAGGGCAGGCCGGCGCGGACGGCGGGGGCGGGCAGGCCGAAGTCCACGAAACAGGCGATCTCGTCGGCGCCCGCGTCGAGCACCGCGTCCAGCACGCCACGGCAGCTCTCCGGGGTGCCGATCAGCGCCCGCTGCTCGCAGTACCGCCGGTACGCCCGGGACAGCACGAACCGGACGTCCTCGTCCGGGGTGTCGGCCAGGTCGATGCTCATCCCGAGGCTGTTCACCACCTGCCCGAGCAGGCTGAACGACGACCGCAGGTACGCGCAGAACGGGTCGAACGCCGCCTCGCGCACCCGGTCGAGGTCGTCGCCGAGGTACGTGTGCAGCAGCACCACCACCCGACCGGCGGCCGGGTCGAGGCCGTGCTCGGCGCGGGTCCGCCGGTACAGGGCGATGTTCTCGGCGAGCTGGGCGACGTCCTGGGTCATCAGGTTCGTCACCACCCCGACGTCGCGCCGGGCGGCCTCCCGGTAGCTGTCCGGGTTGCCGACGATCGCGGTGAAGAACGGCGGGGCGTCCTGCACCGGCCGGGGGAAGAGCCGGACGTCGACCGGGTCGCCGCTGCCGGACGTGGCGCTGACCGCGTCGCCCCGCCAGAGCCGGCGCACCGTCTCCAGGTGCTCGTACATCACCTGCTTGTGCCGGCCGAAGTTCTCCGGCTGGAAGACGAAGTCGTTGGCGTGCCAGCCGGGGGCACAGCCGAGCCCGACCCGGCCGCCGGAGAGGTTGTCCACCATGGACCACTCCTCGGCCACCCGGACCGGGTGGTGCAGGGGCAGCACCACCGAGCCGGCGTTCAGCCGGATCCGTTCGGTCCGGACGGCGAGCGCGGCGGCGAGCACCGACGGGTTCGGGAAGTTGCCGCCGAAGGAGTGGAAGTGCCGCTCCGGGAACCAGACGGCGTGGAACCCGTGGGTGTCGGCGTACTGCGCGGCGTCGAGGATCAGGCCGTACCGGTCGTCGGCGCGCTGGTCGGGGTAGTCCCCGAAGAAGTACAGGCTGACGTCGACGGTCTCCCCGGTCTCCCCGGTCTCCCCGGTCTCCCCGGCCCCGACCTCGTCCGTCCCGATCCCCCCGGGCCCGGCCGCCTGCGTGGAGGCACCCGGGTCAACCGGGCCTGCCGCTACCGCCCGGGCCGGGGTCGTCCGGGCCGGGCCCTCGGCGGTCACCGCCGTCGGGGTGGTCGCCCCTGCCGCGCCGAGCAGGGCGAGTTGCTGCTGCATCAGGTCGAGCTGGCGGTGGATGATCGCGCTCAGGTCGCTTCCCGCCACCACTCCCTCGACCGCTCCGCCGCCCATCGCCCGTTCCGGCCGCGCGCCACCCCGTTGATCCACTCCAGATGCGGTGACCGGGGGTGTCCCGGGCCCTTCGACAGCCCGACCTGCCGCATCTCGCGGCGCAGCCGACGACGTCGCCGGTGCCGGCGACGGGGCATCTCCGGGCAGGGATCGGCCGGAGCCGGCGATGATCCGCTCGGCGAGTCGACGCGGGGTGTCGACGTCCTCGAAGAGCTCCCGGATCGGCACCCGGACCCCGTAGGCCTGGTCGATCTCCCGGGACATGCTGATCAGCAGCAGGGAGTCCGCCCCGAGGGAGAAGAAGGTCTCGTCGGGGCCGACCGCCGCGACCTCCAGCCCCAGCTTGCTGGCGGTCAACGCGCGGACCCGGTCCAGCACCGCGCCGTCGACCGCCGCGTCGCCGTCGGCGTCGGCGGGGGCTGCCTGGCTGGCCGGGACGGGCAGGGGGGCCGGGACGGCGTTCGCCGGTGCGGTGGGGTCGGGTGCGGGGCCCTGTGGAGCTGCCCGCACCGGCGGGGCAGCACCATCAGCCGAAGCCGAAGCCGAAGCCGAAGCCGGAGCCGAGGTCGAAGCCGAGGTCGAAGCCGAAGCCGAAGCCGGGACCGGAACCGGGTCGGCGTCGATCCAGTACCGGCGGCGCTGGAACGGGTACCCGGGCAACGACACCCGGCGTCCGGCGCAGCCCTCGGTGATCGCCACCCAGTCGACCGGAGCGCCCGCGCAGTACAGCTCCGCCACGGCCTGCCACACCCCGTCGACCGGGTCGAGGCCGCGTCGCTGGGACGGGATCCAGGTCGCCGTCGACCGGGTCGTCCGGGCCAGTCGGGTGAGCGCGGCCTCCGGTCCCGCCTCGACGAACGTCCGGCAGTCCCGGTCGACGGCCGTCCGGACGGCGGCGTGGAACTCGACGGTCCCACGCGCCTGCCGGTACAGGTGCTCGGCGTCGGGCCGCCAGCCCGGCTCGCGGACCCGACCGTCGACGGTGCTGACCACCGGGACCCGGACCGGCCGCAGGTCCACCCGCGCGGCCAACTCCCGCAGGCGGTCCCGCAGCGGCTCGATCGCCGCGCAGTGGAAGGCCCGGGTCACCGGCAACCGCCGGGTCGACAGTCCGAGCCGGGCGGCCCGGGCGGCGACGGTGGCGACCGCGTCGGGTGACCCGGCCAGGACGTGTCGTTCCGGTCCGTTCACCACGGCGACCTCCACCGGAGTGCCGGTGACCAGGTCGTCGACGACCGTCCGTTCGGCGAGCACCGCCAGCATCGCGCCCGGCTCCAGCTCGTCGTGCATGAGCCGGCCACGCCAGGCGGCGAGGCGTACCGCGTCGGCGAACGGGAGCGCGCCGGCCACGGCCAGGGCGGTGTACTCGCCGACGCTGTGGCCGAGCACGTAGTCGGGGGTGACCCCCCAGGAGCGCCACAGCTCGGCGAGGGCCAGTCCGACGACGACCAGCACCGGCTGGGCCAGGTCGGTGGCGGGCCCGGCGGGGTCGGGAGCGTCCCGCAGCCGGGCGAGGAGGTCACCGCCGACCGCGTCCCGGTACGCCGACGCGGCCTCGGCCAGGACGTCCCCTACCACCGGGAAGTGCTCCGCGAGCGGCAGCAGCACCGGACGGAGGTCGCCCTGTCCGGGGAAGGCCAGCACGATCGGCCCGGCGGCGGCCGTGCCGGTGACCACGGTGTCCGAGGCGGCGGTGCCGGCGACGAACCGGTCCAGTGCCGAGGCGAGGGCGGCGGGGGAGCCGCCCCGCGCGACGAGTCGGTGCCGCAGGTGCCGGCGACCCCGTCCCGTGGTGGTCACCAGGTCCGCCAGGGCCAGGTCGGGGTGGGCGTGGAGGTGGTCCCGGTGGCGGGTGGCGAGCGCGATGAGGGCGGCCGGGTCGTTCGCCGAGAGCGGCAGCAGGCCGGGAGCGGTGGCCTGCGGGCGGACGGTGCCCAGCGGGACGGCATCGGTCGGAGCGACGGCTGCGACACCGGCGGCCGACGCAGTGGTGGACGGGGCGACGACCGGCTCGGGCGGCTGCTCGACGATGACGTGGGCGTTGGTGCCGCCGACGCCGAGGGCGCTCACCGCCGCCCGGCGTGGGGTGCCGGACCCGGACCACCCGACGCCGGTGGTGGTGACGGTGAACGGGGCCAGGTCGACCGCCGGCCGGGTGAAGTTGATCTGCGGGGGGATCCGGCCGGTCCGGACCGCCAGTACCGCCTTGACCAGCCCGGCCATGCCGGCGCAGCTGTCCAGGTGACCGATGTTCGCCTTGACCGAGCCGAGGAACGGCCGGGCCGACGCGTACGCCTCGGCGAGGGCGTGGTGTTCCACCGGGTCGCCGAGGGCGGTGCCGGTGCCGTGTGCCTCGACGTACCCGATCGACGCGGCGGGCACGGCGGCGTCCCGCAGCGCCTGCCGGATCACCTCGACCTGCCCGGTCACGCTCGGCGCGGTGAAGCCGACCTTGCCCGCGCCGTCGTTGTTCACCGCCGAGCCGAGGATCACCGCGTACACCGGGTCGCCGTCGGCGACGGCGCGGGCGTACGGCTTGAGCACCACCGCCGCGACCCCGTTGCCGCCGACCGTGCCGTCGGCGGCGGCGTCGAAGGGGCGGCACCGGCCCTGCGCGGAGAGGATCGAGCCGGGGGTGTGCCGGTAGCCGGTGACCTGGGGGACGTGCACGGCGACGGCGCCGGCCACCGCCAGGTCGGCGTCCCCGGTGAGCAGCGCGCGGGCGGCCAGGTGTACCGCGACCAGGGAGGTGGAGCAGGCGGTCTGCACGGTGACCGCCGGCCCGGTCAGCCCCAGCCGGTACGCGACCCGGGTGGCCAGGAAGTCCGGCTGGTTGCCCAGTGCCGCGCCGATCGTCGTGGCTGGGTCGTCGACCCGGGTGGCCGCGTCGAGGTTGTTCCGCAGGTAGGTGTGGTGGGTGTAGAGGTTCATCCCGCCACCGGCGAAGAGCCCGACCCGGGCCCGGTCGCCGGCACCGGCGTACCCGGCGTCCTCCAGGGCGTGCTGACAGGTCTCCAGGAAGAGCCGGTGCTGCGGGTCGAGCAGTTCGGCCTCCCGGGCACTGATGCCGAAGAAGCCCGCGTCGAAGCCGGTGACGTCGTCGAGGACGCCGCTGGCCGCGACGAATCCGGGGGCGTCCGCGTCCGGCACGCGCGCGCCGGCCAGCTCCTCGGGGGTGAAGAAGCGGACGCTCTCCACCCCGGCGAGGAGGTTCGACCAGAACTCGTCGACGTCGGCGGCACCGGGGAAGCGGCCCGCCATGCCGATGACGGCGATCCGGTGGTCCCGGTCCACCGGTGCGGGGCCGGTGGCGTCGGCCGGGGCGGTGTCGGTGAGGTGCCGGACGAGCGCGTCGACGGTCGGGTGCGCGAAGAACGCCGGGGGCGGGACCGACCGGCCGAGGGCCTGTTCGAGCAGGGCCCGGAGCCGGACGATCTCCACCGAGCCGATGCCGAGCTCCCAGAGCGGCCGGTCGGTGTCGACCGGGCCGCCGAGCAGGTCACCGAGTGCGTCCAGGACCGCTCGGCGCACCGCCGCCCGGGAGGGCGGGGCACCTGCGTGCCCGTCCGACGGGGAAACGGCCGGGGAAACGGCCGGGACGGGGAAGGACGGCGTGTCGGCGGCCGGGACCGGGCGGCGGTCGGCGTCGAAGTCGCCGGAGGTGAGGCGGCGGCGCAGCGCGGCCCGCTGGATCTTCCCGCCGGTGGTGCGGGGGAACTCCGCTTCGGGCACCGCGACGACCCGGGCCGGCGCGATGCCCCAGCGTCGGGCCACCGCGGCGGTGACGTCCCGGGCCACCTCCGACGCCGGCCGGCCCGCGTCGGGGTCGGGCACGTGGAACAGGACCAGCGACTCGGTTCCGGTACGGGGATCGGGCACACCGCAGGCGGCGACCAGCCCGGCGGCGACGCCGGACACCTCCCCGGCGACCTGCTCGACCTCGTGGCAGGGCAGGTTGTGCCCGTTGATGATGATCAGGTCCTTCTCCCGGCCGGTGACGGTGATCCGGCCGTCCACCATGTACGCCAGGTCGCCGGTGTCCCACCAGCCGCCGGGGCGCTGGGCGGCGCGGGTCGCCTCCGGGTCGCCGAGGTAGCCGGGGGTGATCCGGGGCGAACGGACCTGGAGCCGTCCGATCCGCCCCTCGGGCAGCACCTCGTCGTCCCGGCCGACGATCCGCAGGGCGGCACCGGGGGCGGGCGCGCCGACGGAGAGGAACTCGACGCAGTCGGCGGGATCCTCGTCGGCGGTGGCCCACTCCAGGTCGCCGTCGAGGCTGGCGGCGCGGACCCGCTGCCGGCAGCCCGGCTCGCCGAGGGACGCGAAGGTGATCGCGGTGCAGGTCTCGGACATCCCCCAGGCCGGGGTCATCGCGGCGGCCGGCACGCCGGTCGCCGCCTCGAAGGCGTCGAAGGTCTCCGGCCGGCACTGCTCGCCGCCGCTGACCATCCGCCGTACGTGCCGCAGCTCCCACCGGGGGCCCGGATCGCGGGCCACCGCGTCGGCCACCAGCCGGAGTCCGAAGTTCGGCGCCCAGCTGTGGGTGACCCGGTGCCGGCGCATCAGTTCCAGCCAGCGCAGCGGGTCGGCCAGCACCCGGTCGGTGTCGACGTGGACGCTGGTCGCGCCGAGGAACACCCCGGCGAGGTGGTAGAGGAGCAGCCCGGCGACGTGGTCCACCGGGAGCCAGTTGAGCAGCACGTCACCGGGGCGGATGTCGAGCATCTCCCGCGCGCCCACGGCGTACTGGGACAGACCGAGGTGGGTCAGCGGGATGATCTTCGGGGTGCCGGTGCTGCCGGAGGAGAGTTGCAGCACCGCCACCTCCTCCGGCCCGGCGTGGTGGTCGGTGTCCGGCCCGGGCCGCTGACCGTCGGCCAGTTCGGCCACGGTGACCACCCGCCCGCCGAACGGGAGATGACGCAGTCCGACCGCGTCGGCCGCCCCGGCGACGACGACCGGTTCCCCGAGTGTTCGCCAGGCGTGCCGGAGCGCGTCGAGCGCCGGGGAGTCCCCGGCGTGGCCGGGCCCGGCGGCGGTGGTCAGCGGCACCACCCCGGCCAGCACGCAACCGAAGAACGCCGGCCAGTACTCGACGGACGCGGCGACCCGCAGGATCGCGTACCCGCCGGGGTCCACGTTCCGGGCCCGCAGGCCGTCGCGGACCGCGCGGGCCCGGTCGAGCAGGTCGGGGTGGGCCAGGAAGTCGGTGTCGCCGTCGGTGGCGACCAGGTGGAGGCCGGCCTCGGGGAACCGTTCCGCCGCGCGGGTGAGCGCCTCGCCCAGGGTCCGGGGGTGCTTCGGGTCGTCGGGCAGCTCGGCACCGTGGCTGACGGCGGGACGACGGCCGGACGGGCGGGGAACGGTCACGGGGCTACCTCGGCAGGTTGACGGCGTGCTGCGGTCCGGAGGCGGACGTGGGCCACGAGGAAGACGAGCGCGACGGCCAGGGCCAGCCCGTGGGCGGCCCCGACGACCGGCAGCGGCGGGAACCGGTCCAGCAGCGCGGCACAGACGATCATGCCGAGCCCGAAACCGGCGTTCTGCGCCGCGCTGGCGAAGCCGAACAGGCGGGGCCGCAGGTCGGCGTCGACCGCCTGGAGGCGGGTGGTGTAGCTGATCTCGGCGTAGCCGTCGGCCGCGCCGGCGGCCAGGGTCACCGGGACCAGCAGCCAGACCGGCAGGCCGGTGAAGGCGAGCACGAAACAGACCGACATCAGGCAGGTGGCGACGCCGAAGGGCAGTTCCGTGGGGCCTCGCCCCGAGCGTTTCGCCCGCCGGGCGGCCCAGCGGCCGGCGAGCAGGCTGCCCGCCGCCCAGGCGGTGGTGAAGGTGGCGGCGAACGTGGCGGGGGAGTCGGGGCGGACCAGGGTCGCGTACACCGGCAGGCCGACGTTGTGCGAGGCGGAGCCGAACGCGTCGGCGGCGCGTACCGCGATCATCGCCGGCACCACCGGGGCGACGGCCCGCAGCAGGCCGAACCGGCCGGGCGCGCGCCCGGCGACGGTGGTTCGCCCGGTGGTGGGGGCAGGGCGGTCGGCGGCGGGGGTGCGCCGGGCCACCGGGAGCAGGAGCAGGGCGGAGAGCAGGTACGTGGCGGCGTCGACCAGGAACGCCACGTGGTAGCCGAGCCACCCCACCAGCACGCCCGCCGAGGCGAACCCGAGCAGCATCCCCACCGAGCGCAGCGTGACCACCAGGCCGTTGGCCCGGGTCAACCGGTCCGCGCCGACCATGGTGGGCAGGTGCGCGCGCATCGCCACGCCCCAGAGCGTCTGGCCGGCGCCGAGCGCGACCGCGAGTCCGTACAGCACGGGGGTCCGGGCCCCGGCGGGGACCGTGACGAGCAGGACGAGCATGCCGGCCGCGAGCAGGTCGGCGCCGATCATCAGGTACGGGCGACGGTGGCGGGCGGCGAGCCGGCCGGCGACCGGCCCGGTGAGGAACCCGGCGGCCAGGCGGACGGCCATGAAGACGCCGGTCTGCACCGGGGAGCCGGTCAGGTGCAGCACGAACAGGCCCAGCGCCACCAGGTTCAGGAAGCTGCCGAAGGTCGACACGGCGTGTGCGGTGGCCACCAGCCGAAGATCGCCCCACGACTGGTCCGCCCCTGCTGGCCCGCCCAACCTGATCTTCCCCCCGTCGCGTGACTGGCAATCATGCCGTCGACGGCAATGCATTTCAATTCCCGGATGCCGGACGCACGCCCGGTGACCGGCCCGGCACGGGAGTTGGGCAGAATCCTCCGGTGCCCGTCCACCAGATCACCGACCCCGACGACGACCGGATCGCCGACTACCGGGCGTTGACCGACGTCGAGCTGCGCACCCGCTGGGAGCCGCCGCACGGACTCTTCATCGCCGAGGGGGAGTTGGTGCTGCGGCGGGCGCTGCGGGCCGGCTACCCGCCCCGGTCGTTCCTGGTCGACGCCAAACGGGTCGACCAGCTCGCCGACCTGGACACCGGCGACGCCCCGGTCTACGCGGCCACCCCGGACGTGCTGGAACGGGCCACCGGCTTCCACGTGCACCGGGGAGTGCTCGCCTCGTTCCGCCGCCTGCCCCTGCCCAGCCCGGCTGACCTGCTCGCCACCGCCCGCCGGGTGGTGATCCTGGAGGACGTCAACAACCACACCAACCTGGGGGCGATCTTCCGGGCGGTGGCCGCGCTCGGGGTGGACGGGGTGCTGCTCTCCCCGTCCTGCGCGGACCCGCTCTACCGGCGCAGCGTCCGGGTCAGCATGGGCGAGGTGTTCGCCGTGCCGTACGCCAAGCTGGAGCCCTGGCCGGACGGCCTGGCGCAGGTCCGCGCGGCCGGGTTCACGGTGCTGGCCATGACCCCCGCGCCGGACGCGGTGCCGATCCAGCGGCTCACCACGGGCCAGCGCGCCCGGGCCGCGCTGCTCCTCGGCGCGGAGGGCCCCGGACTGAGCCGGGCCGCGCAGGCCGCCAGCGACGTCCGGGTGGTGATCCCGATGCGCCGCAACGTCGACTCGCTCAACGTCGCCGCCGCCACCGCCGTGGCCTGCTGGGAGTTGGGCCGCGACGACCCACTGTGAGCACGTCGGGCCTGGCCAGCCGGGTAGGTCACGCACGGTAGCGTGTCGCCCGTGTTCCCTACCGTCCGTGAGGTGCTGGCGCTGGACCCGGTCCGGCACGGTGCGCCGCGCCTGGTCGCCGGGGAGAAGGCGGTGGACCGGCCGGTGCGCTGGGTGCACGTCGCCGAGGTGCCGGACATCGCCACCCTGCTGCGCGGGGGTGAACTGGTCCTCACCACCGGCATCGGACTGCCCGCCGACGACGCCGGGCTGCGCGCGTTCATCGAGACGCTCGCCGACGTCCGGGTCTCCGGCCTCGTCGTCGAGCTGGGCCGCCGCTACTTCGGCGGGGTGCCCCGGGCGATGGCCGCCGCCGCCGCGCGACGCGGACTGCCCCTGGTGGAGCTGCGCCGGGCCACGCCGTTCGTGCGGATCACCGAGGCGGTGCACGCGCTGATCGTCGACGCCCAGCTGCACGAGCTGCGCGCCACCGAGGAGATCCACCAGCGGTTCACCGAACTGTCGGTCTCCGGGGCGGGGCCGCAGGAGGTGGTCCGGCAGGCCGCCGAGCTGGCCGGCTGCCCGGTGGTGCTGGAGAACCTCGCCCGCCAGGTGCTCGCCTACGACCCGGCGGGGGAGAGCGCCGAACTGCTGCTCGACGGCTGGGAACAGCACTCCCGGCGGATCCAACCGGCCGGGCGCACCGCGTACGACGCGGACAGCGGCTGGCTGGTCACCACGGTCGGCGCGCGGGAACAGGACTGGGGACGGCTGCTGCTGCGCTGGCCGGGCCGGGAGGCGGCCACCGCCCCGCCCGGTGGGACCACCCCGCCGACCCGGCTGACCATCCTGGTCGAACGGGCCGCCTCCACCCTGGCGCTCGGACGGCTGATCCGCCGGGACGCCGAAGGGCTGGAACGGCAGCTGCACCGGACCCTGCTCACCGCCCTGCTCGACCACTCCCGACCGGTGGACGAGGTGGCCCTGCGGGCCCGCGCGATCGGGGTCACCCTGGACCGGCGGCACCTGGTCGGCGTGGTGGTCCGGCACCGCGCCGATGACGGGGAGGACGGGCCGGAGGAAGCCGGCCCGGCGCGGCTGCGGGATCTCGCCGAGGCCGTCGGCCAGGCGTTACGGGAGGCGAAGCTGACCGCGCTGACCAGCGCGCTGGACGACCAGGCGGTGGGGGCGCTGCTCGCGCTCGCCGACCCCAGCGCCGAGGCGAAAGCGCTGGCCGCGTTCGCCGCCGCGTTGCGCCGGGTACGCGTCGACGCCCGTCCCGCCCCGGGCACGCCCGGCGCGGTGCTCGTGGCGGCCGGCTCCGGGGTGGGCAGCCTGCGGGAGGCCCACCGGTCGCTGGTCGAGGCGCGACAGGTCGCCGACGCCGCCCGCCGGGACCGGCGGGACCTCCCGGTGTTCCGGCTGCCGCACGTCGGCCTCGCCGGGCTGTTGCACCTGCTGCGGGAGGACCCCCGGGTGCAGACCTTCGTGGAGCGGGAACTCGGGCCGCTGCTGGCGTACGACGCCCGGCACCCCCGGGACCAACTGCTCGGGACCCTGCGGGCCTACCTGGAGCAGGGCCGGAACAAGTCCGCGGCGGCGGTCGCCGCGCACCTGTCCCGGCCGGCGTTCTACGAGCGGCTGGCCCGGATCGCCCGCATCCTCGACGTCGACCTGGACTCGGTGGACGCCTGCCTCTCCCTGCACGTCGCCCTGCTCGCCCTGGACGCCGTCCGCGCCCGCTGACCGCCGGCCGCCGAATGTCGTCGAGTTGGGCGCATGGCGGGCGACACTCTCAAGGAGTCTGGTCAACGCGCCGGGTAGCCGAGAACCTCCACGAGGTCGCCCGTCGCCGCGGTGAAAGCCTCGTAGAGTTCGTCGTCGAAGTGGTTGCGCCAGTCGCCGGCCTTGCCCTTCCGGTAGTGGGAGATCTGCCCCGCGCTCTCCCGGTCCTTCTTCATCTTGGAGAAGCTGTAGCGGGCGAGGAGATCCTCCAGTTCGGACGGCGGCACGGTGATTCCGCAGTGCCGCAGCAACTGGTCCATTTCGTCCATCTGCCGTTCGCCGGTCAGGTCCTCGTAACGGAACAGGCGGATGGTCTCGGATTTCGGGGCGACCGCCCAGGACCGGAGCTGCTTGAAGGTGTATCTCTCGGAGAGGCGGTTGATGCAGTACAGCAACCCTTCCTTCATCGGCTTCTCGCGCAGGATCTTCCGGGCCTGCAGGATGTCACCCATCGGGGCGTGTGAGTTCCTGAGGGAGAAGTAGCTGGAGATGACGATGTCGCGCGGGTCGCGGATCACGAAGAACGCGCGGTAGGTGCCGGGTTTGACGATCTGCTCGAAGCGTGGGTAGGAGTGGAAAAGGGCCAGGGCCGCACGACCGCGCGGAACGACCGGCAGCGACCGGCGCTTGTAGAAGCGCGGATCGTAGGGCAGCAGACCGGAATGACGGTAGACGGTGGGATCACTGAACAGGGCCTTGATCCACTGGCTGCCCGTCTTGTGCACCGTACAGTGGTAGACGTTGTCGTACTCGCACCGCGAGACCACCGGAACGGTGAGCCGCATTCTGCTGTTCCGGGCTTCGAGTTGTGCTCGTCGCGCCAGAATGCGCATCTGGTTGGGTGTGTGGTGCTTGGCGAACTCGACAGTTCTTTTGATCATCGCTTAAGCCTTATTCGTACCCGCGGAGCAGGGGATTTCCAGTTGTCGTGCAGAGGGTCGTGCCGCTCGAAATCTCCAGGCTTGGCCTCTCCTCTCAAGGGCCGACACGACGGTAGGAATATCCCCGACGGTCCTATTCGTGTCAATCCCCGGCGGCGGGTGACCCCACGTGCCGACGGAGCGCAACCGGGTCGGCTCCGACGTTCGGCGGCGCGGGTCAGGCCAGCGCGTCCAGGGCCTTGGCGTACGCCGGGGGGACGAAGTTCGGCCCACCCGGGGTGAACACGTCGGAATCCGCCGCCGCCGACCACGCGGTGTCCGGTACCGCCTCGACCAGAGCGCGGACCACCGGAGCGTCCCGCCACTGCTCCTGCCCGGCCAGCAGGCTCAACGCCACCACCGACTCCTCGACCTCGCCGACGCACTCGAACGGCTTGTGTCCGTCCACGCCGAGCAGTTCCCGGTAGCCGGGGATCTGCGTGTCGTCGGCGAGCAGGTCGCCGCCGAAGATGTGGGTGATCCGCTCACGGGGCATGAACGGGGCGAGGGCGAGGAAGACGAACCGGCACTTCGGGCAGTCCCGGCACCAGCGGGCGCTCGGGTCGTGCAGTTTGAACGCCGCGTTGCAGCTGGTCACCACGTCGTCGTACCGGGTGAAGGCGGCGAAGAGACGGGCGATGTGCAGCTCCGACAGCGAGCGCAGCAGCGAGAAGTACGGCTCGGTGAGGCCGGCGTGCTCGGCGAGCGCGGCCCGCAGCAGCCCCTCCGCCTCGACACCCTTGGACCACTGGTGGTTGATCTCGTGACCGTTCCAGACCAGGTTCGGGTCGGAGGCGGAGCGCTCGTTGGACATGACCACCGGTCCGAGTCCGTGCAGCACCGCGGTGGCCACGGCGATCAGTGAGTTGATCGCGGTGACCGGGATGTGCCCGTTGAGCGCGCCGGCCTTGTTCAGCTCGAACAGCGTCGGGTCGAGCCGCCGCCGGGCGGCGAGCGGGGTCAACCCGGACGCCGCGTTCACCGCGTCGATCACATGGTTCGGGTTGACCGAGAAGGGCACCGGCTCCATGCCGGCCCGGCGCAGCGCCTCCAGGCTGACGATGGAGTCCTTCCCACCGCCCACCGCCGAGAGGGGACGCCGGTCGGTGGTGTCCACCGGGGCCGCCGGGGACACCGACCCGGTCGGGATCTCCGGGGCCAGCTCCAGCACGTGCGGCAGCTGGTTGCGGTAGGCGTACTCGGCGAGGCCCTTGGTGTAGACGGCGGTGAGCCAGCCGGCGGCGGCCGAACCGAGCGGCGCGGGCGCGACCAGGCGGGGCGGGGCGGCGGCCTTGTAGTAGCTCACCCCGGCGGCCAGGTGCAGCAGGTCCAGCACCCGGTCGAGGGTGGCGAGGGTGGCTTCCGACGGTGGCTCGGGCGGTGGCGGAAGGGCGATCACCTCGGTGAATCGCCGCTCACCGTCCGGGCCGGTCAGCGCGTAGTCGAGACGCACCTCGCCGGTGGCCGGGTCGATCGAGCGGGCCGGGAAGGTGAAGGCATCCATCCGCCGGAGCTGTTCGTTGGGCACACGCCATACTAGGCCGTGACAAATGAGCCCGTACCCGGCTGGAGGAGATCCCCTGTGCGCCTGTCTGACCTGCGCGGACGGTCCGTCGCTGTCTGGGGCACCGGCCGGGAGGGCCGGGCCGCGGTGACCGCCGTCGCGGCGCACGGCCCGGCGGCGCTGGTCGCCGTCGACGACAGCGCGAACTTCCTGTCGCTGGACTGGTCCGGGCCGCTGGCCGAGGCCGCGCCGCTGGTCACCGGGGAGGAGGGCTTCGCCCGGCTGGCCGCCGCCGACGTGGTGGTCCGCTCGCCGGGGGTGCCGCAGACCCACCCGTGGCTGGTCGAGCTGCGCCGCCGGGGCAGCACGGTCACCGGCGGCAGCGCCCTCTGGATGGCCGACCACGCCGCCCGCACCGTCGGGGTGACCGGCAGCAAGGGTAAGAGCACCACGTCCAGTCTGATCAGCCACCTGCTCACCGCGCTCGGCCGGCCGAACGTGTTCGGCGGCAACATCGGGGTGCCCCTGCTCGACCTGCCGGAGGCCGAGCTGTACGTGCTGGAGCTGTCGAGCTACCAGTGCAGCGACCTGACCGACTCGCCCCGGGTGGCGGTGGTCACCGCGCTGTTCCCGGAACACCTGGACGCGCACGGCGGCGAGCGGGAGTACTACCGGGACAAGCTCAACCTGCTCGCCCACGGCCCGGAGACGGTGGTGGTCAACGGCACCGACGAGCGCCTCGCCGCCGAGCTGGGCGACCGGCCGGCGGTGCGCGCCGGCCGTCCCGACGGCTTCCATGTCGCCCCCGGCCCGGACGGCACCCCGTGGTTCCACGCCGCCGACCGACCGTTGTTCGCCCGTACGACGCTGCCGCTGGTCGGCGCGCACAACGCGGGCAACCTCTGCGTGGCCCTGGCGGTGCTCGACGCGCTCGGCGTGGACGTGCCGGCCCGGTCCGACGAGGTCGCGGCGGCGGTCACCGCCTTCCAGGGGCTCGCCCACCGGCTCACCGAGATCGCCGACCCGTCGGGGCTGACCTTCGTCGACGACACGCTCGCCACCAGCCCGTACGCGGCGATGCACGCGATCGACGCGTACGCGGCCCGCCCGTTGACGGTGATCGTCGGGGGCACCGACCGGGGGCTGGACTACACCCCGCTCCGGGAGCACCTGGCCGACCGGGAGCTCACCGTGATCGGCATCCCGGACAGCGGTTCCCGGATCGTCGAGGCCCTCGCCGGGCTGCCCCGGGTGCGTACCGAACTCGCCGACGACCTGGTCGCGGCGGTCCGACTGTCCCGCAAGCTCACCCCCGCCGACGGGGTGGTGCTGCTCTCCCCGGCCGCGCCGAGCTACGGCCGGTTCCGCAACTTCGAGCACCGTTCCGAGGTGTTCGCCGAGGCCGTCCGGGACACCGCCTGACCTGCCCTTCCGGCCCGCCGGCATGATGGGCACCGCCGGGAGCGGGGCGACCCGGCGGAAGGGGGGACGGCGTGGACGTCGCGGTGGTCGACCAGGAGTGGCCGAAGGCCCGGCGGGCGGTGCTGGCCGACGCGGCCGGGGTGGGGGTCGCGGTCGGTGCGCTGGGGTTGTCGTTCGGGGCCCTGGCGGTGGTGTCCGGGTTCTCGGTGTGGCAGGCGTGTGCGCTGTCGCTGTTGATGTTCTCCGGGGCGTCCCAGTTCGCGGTGATCGGTGTGCTGGCGGCCGGTGGTGGGGCGCTCACCGGAGCGGCCACCGCCACGCTGCTGGGGGTACGCAACGCCCTCTACGGGCTCAACCTCTCGTCGCTGCTGCGGGTGCGCGGCCTGCGTCGGCTGTTCGGCGCGCAACTCGTCATCGACGAGAGTTCGGCGATGGCGCTGGTCCGGGACGATCCCCGGCAGGCCCGGCTGGCGTTCTGGGCCACCGGCACCTCGGTCTTCGTGTTCTGGAACGTGGCCACCCTGGTCGGGGCGTTCGGCGCACAGGTGCTGCCCGACCCGGAGGCGCTCGGACTCGACGTGGCCGCCCCGGCGGCGTTCCTCGCCCTGCTGATGCCCCGGCTGCGCAACCGGCGTCTCTGGGCGGTGGCCATCGCCGCCGCCGCGACGGCGCTGCTCACCGTCCCGGTGCTGCCCGCCGGTCTCCCGGTGCTGGCCGCCGGACTGGTCGCGGTGGCGGTGGCCCTGCGCGGCCGACGCGACCGCCCCGACGGCGGCCCGACCGGCGCGGACCAGCCGGAGGGTGCCGGGCCGACCGGCACGGACCGGCCGGAGACTGCCGTCCCGAGCGGCGTGGACCGGCCGGAGGGTGCCGTCCCGAGCAGCGTGGACCAGCCGGAGGGTGCCGGGCCGACCGGCACGGACCGGCCGGACGGTGCCGGGACCGCGCCGGTGCCGGCCCTCGGTCGGGACGGTGACCGCTGATGTGGACCGCGATCCTGCTGGGCACCCTCGGCGTCTACCTGCTCAAGCTCGTCGGCCTGGCCGTGCCCCGGTCGGTGCTGGAGAAACCCCAGGTGGAGGAGGCCTCGGCGCTGCTGCCGGTGGCCCTGCTGGCCGCCCTCGTCGCGGTGCAGACCTTCGCCACCGGGTCGCACCTGGCGCTGGACGCCCGGGCGGCCGGGTTCGCCGTCGCCCTGGTGGCCGTGCTGCTGCGCGCGCCCTTCCTGCTGGTGGTCGCGCTCGGCGCGGGCACCGCCGCCCTGCTGCGTCTGCTCACCTGACCCCGGCGGCGGCGGGCCGGGGATACCCGGACGGCGGGCCGGGGATGCCCGGACGGCGGTGGCCGGCGTCAGCCCGAGTCAGGGCACCGTCGGCGGGGTCGACTCCGGTCAGGGTGCCGTCGGCGGGGCCGACTCCGGTCCAGGAACCGCTGCCGGGATCAACTCGGGTCAGGGCGTGGCGGTCGGCGTCAGCTCGGCGACGATCTCGTCGTCCTCGGTGTCGCCGGTCGGCCGGAAGCCGGCCGACTCGTAGAGCCGCCGGGCCGGGGTGTTCTCCGGGTGGTACGACAGCCGGATCGCCCGGCATCCCGGCTGCTCCGCCAGCCAGGCCGTGACGGTCCGCAGGAGAGCCGACCCGAGTCCCCGGCCCTGCTCGGCGGCGTCGACGACCATGCCGCCGAGCCAGTACGAGCCGTCCTCGTCCACGCCCCACATCACGTGCCCGACCACCGTGTCGTCGGCGTGGACGGCCAACGACCGCCACACGTCCTCGCGGGTGGAGAGCAGCAGGTAGCGGGCGGCCAGGGCGGCGACGAACCGGCGTTGGTCGTCGCGGGGCGCGACGTCGGCGACGGCACGCCAGTTGTCGTCGTTCACCTCACGCAGGGTGACGAGTCGTCCGGTCCGGTCGCGGAGTCCGTAGTCGATCACCGGCAGATGGTAGGCCGGACCGGGTGTGACCACGAGCGGGTTTCCGACGCCCCACACGGGGCCGCGCGGATCGGCGCACGTCGACCGTCGGCGTGGACGGGCGCGTCCGGCCCTGACCGACACCGCGCTGCGGCATGTCGGGGTGTCCGGCCGGGCGGATGCCCCGACATGCCGCATGTCGAGTTGATCAGCGGGGCGAGCCGGGCGGCGTCGGGTCGCGGGTGCCGGGCCACTCCCGCAGCAGCCGCAGCACTCCCGCCCCGACCAGGTAGGTCAGCAGCGCCGGAACCGGCAGCCCGAGCGGTTCGGCGGCGTGGCGTGGGGTCACCGCGTTGACCGCGAGCGCGGCGACCACGGCGACGAAGCCCACCACCGCGAGGGCGGCGCGGATCCGGGGTGGTGGGTGCCGGCGGGCCGGCCGGTCCCGGGAACCCGGTCCAGCGTCCGGGTCCCGGGAATCCGGTCCGGTGCCTGGGCCCCGGGGACCTGGGCCGTCGTGCCGCTGCGGGGGACGCGGCCGGGCTGTCGGTTCGCCCCGGGCCGGCCGCCGCCCTTTGGAGGCCCGCACTGGGCGCCGCCCGGTGCGGGCCTCCACCGGGCCGAAGACCGCGACCAGCACCGCCAGCACCACCGAGAGCATCAGCAGCCACGGCACGCGCCAGGCGAACCAGGCCGGTGAGCCCACCGGCGGGGTGGGCAGCAGACCCACCGCGTCGAGGCCGCCGACCAGCAGGATCGCCGCGCTCAGGTGCCAGAGGAAGACGGTCAGCACCACCGCGTTGACCGCGATCACCGCCTGCCAGGGGCCGGGGCGGCGCAGCCAGCGTTCGGCCGGTCCGCGGAGCACCATGACCAGCCCGACCTGGGTGGTGGCCAGGACGAGCAGCGCCAGGCTCGGTGGCGCGGCGTTGTCCAGCCGCTCACCCGGGATGTTGATCATGCTGATCGGGTACGGGCCGACGGTGGTCAGGGCCACCAGCGTGGCCAACCCGCCGAGCAGCAGCGTCCACCCGAGCCGTCGGGTCGGTGGGAACCGGAGACCGACCCCACGGCGGGCGTCGTACCAGGCGTAGCCGAGCTGGTGCACGGCGAGCCAGCCGAACAGGTAGTTGCCGACCGCGAGTCCGGGCCGGTCGGCGAGCCGGGCCAGGTCGCCGAGACCGACCAGGGCCGCAAACGCCAGGGGCACGGCCAGCCCGTACCGCCGGTGCAGGGCGTAGGTGAGCGGGGTCAGCGGGACGACGAGCAGGTAGGCGGCGAGGAACCACAGCGGCACGGTGGCGAACCAGACCACGGTACGGGTCAGCGACGGATCGACCCCGGCCAGGCGGGCGACCAGCGCACCGGCGGCGAGCACCAGGACGAGGACGGTGGTCGGCCGGACCAGCCGGGCGCTGCGGTCGAGCAACCAGTCGGCGGCGTCCCCGCCCCGGGCGCGGCGGGCGGCCAGCGAGGCGGCGTTGGCGAAACCGCCCACGACGAAGAAGACCGGCATCACCTGGACCAGCCAGGTCAGCGGGTACGCCCAGGGCAGGTCGGGCAGGGCGGAGCGGCCGGTGGGCCGTCCGGCCGCGTCGTGTCCGACGACGGCGACGGCCCAGTGCCCGAGGACGACGGCGGTGATCGCCACCGCGCGGAGCAGGTCGACGTACCGTTCCCGGTCGGCCGGGGTCCGCTCGGCGAGCTGCCGCAGGCGGCGCATGGCGTCAGGCTATGCCACCCGGGCGGGCCCGGCAGCCCGGTCGAGGTCGCCGGCCGGGGCGCGGATGGTCCGTCGAGGCGGAAGGCCCGGCCGAGATCCTCGACGATCCGGTCAGGCCGCCGGTCGTACCAGCAGCGCGTGCAGCGCGGCCGGATCCGCCACCCCGGGCAGGTCGCGGGCGGCTAGCCAGGCGGCTGCCGCCGCGCCGTCGCCGGCCCGCCGCAGGGGCGCGTGCGGCCATCGGCGGCGCAGTTCGGCCTGGAGCGCGGTGGCCAGCGGGGTGTCCCCGGTGAGCAGTCCGCCGCCGAGGACGAGCGGATCGCCTGCGTCCGGTGGGCGGATCCGGGAGGCGCTCTCCGCGAGGTGTCCGGCGGCCTCGCCGACGATGGCGACGGCGGTCGGCTCGTCCTGGCGGGCGGCGTCGACGACCAGCGGGGCCAGCCGCGCCAGCTCGACCGGGGAGCGTCGGGTGACCGCCTGGACCAGCGCGTCGACGGTGTCCCGGGGGCGGGGGGCGACCTCGGCGTGTCCGAGCAGTTCGGTGAGGACGCGGGCGCCGAGCGGTCCGGGCCGGTGGGCACGGTCCAGGTCGGCCAGCACCCGCCGGACCGCCTCGCGGCCCAGCCAGAAGCCGGAGCCGGCGTCGCCCAGCAGCCAGCCGTGTCCGTCGGCGATCCGGTCCAGCTCCAGTCCGCGAACCCGGGCGGCGACGGCCCCGGTCCCGGCGATCAGTACGGTGCCGTCCGGGTCGGGGGTGCCGGAGGCGTAGGCGACCAGGGCGTCCTTCTGCACCGTGTACGGGCAGCGCAGGCCGGCGTCGTGCCAGGCCCGGTCGAAGGCGTCCCGGCCGGCGGGGTCGGCGAGGAGCCGGCCCGCCCCGGCCAGCCCGATCACCCCGGCGGCGACCCGGGCGGGGTCGACGTCGGTGAGCGCCGCGCGCAGGGCGGTGCGGAGCTCGGTGGCGGCCCGCTCGGCGCCGTGGCTGGTGGGGTTGCCGCCCCCGGCGCGGCCGGTGCCGAGTCGTTCCCCGGTGGTGGTGACGACCGCGGCCCGGGTGGAGGTGCCGCCGACGTCCAGGCCGACCACGATGCTGCCGGACATGCCGTTGAACCTCCCGGGGGATCGTCGCTGCGGCGATTCATGCTGGTCGACCCGGGTGCGCCTGGCAAGGTCGAGCCGGACCACGGAGGGTGTGGTCCAGGTAACAGTTTGAAAACTTCGCCCACGGCCTTGACATGGAGGGCCCTTCAGTAAGAACTTTTACCACTAACGGTTAACACTCTTTTCAGAAAGGCGGACCCCGATGGTCGGTCACGAGGTGGACACCACCGCGGCTGCGGTGGTCCACACCGACGGGCCCGACCGCCGGGTCCCGCTCGGGGTCGCCTCCGACGGTGTGCTGGCCCGCGTCCGTGCCGGCGCGGGTGAGCTGACCGGGGCGCTGCGCCGGGTCGCCGAGCACGTGCTCAGCGACCCGGAGGCGGCGGCCCGGGCCACCATCGTGGAACTCGCCGAACGCAGTGGCACGTCCCCGGCCACGGTCACCCGGTTCTGCCGGGCGATGGGCTTCGAGGGCTACGCCGACCTGCGGCTCGGTATCGCCGCCGAGACCGGTCGGTCCCGCTCCGCCGGCTGGACCGTCGACATCGGCCGGGAGATCCAGCCGGGCGACCCGCTCGAACGGGTGCTCGGGCAGATCATGGCCGCCGACACCCGGGCCATGCACGACACCGCCGCCCTGCTCGACCTGGCCGAGGTGGAACGCGCCGCCGTCGCCATCGCCGGGGCCGACCGGGTGAACATCTTCGGGGCCAGCGGCAGCGCGCTGGTCGGCGAGGAGATGCAGTTCAGCCTGCACCGCATCGGCGTGGCCGCGTGGGCCTGGAACGACGTGCACGAAGGGCTGGCCAGTGCCGCGCTGCTGCGCCCCGGCGACGTGGCGCTGGGCATCTCGCACACCGGGCAGACCCGGGAGACCATCGAGATGCTCGCCGAGGCAGGCAGCCGGGGCGCGACCACCGTCGCGCTGACCGGCTTCCCCCGCTCGCCCCTGGCCGAACTGGCCGACGTCGTCCTGCTGACCGCCAGCCAGGCCACCACCTTCCGTCCCGACGCGTTGTCCGCCCGCCACCCCCAGCTCGTCGTGCTCGACCTGCTCTACGTGGCGGTCGCGCAACGCACCCACGACCGCGCCCACGCGGCGTTCCGGCGTACCGCACAGGCGGTCGACGGGCACAAGGCCGCGCGGGGAGCCCTGCCATGACCCACGTCCGGTGGACCACCGGGCCGGCCCGCCGCACCGGCTGACCCGACCCACCGGTCCGCCGAGGGCCGTCACCCGGCCCGATCCGACCCGCACGCCACGCCCGATCCGACTTCCACGTCAAGGAGAGACGACGATGTCCGTTATCCCCGAGCTCCCGGCCGACCTGAGCCGCCGTACCGTGCTGCGCCGTGCCGCCGCCGTGGGCCTGCTGGCCACCCCGGCCGTCGGCCTGCTCAGCGGCTGTGTCGGCGGCGGCGACGACGAGCCGGTCGAGCAGGCCGCCGGCGAGAAGTCGGCCACCAACCCGCTGGGCGTCAAGGAGGACGCCCCGCTGGAGGTGGTCATCTTCAACGGCGGGCTGGGCACCAAGTACGCCACCGACGTGCACATCCCGTCGTACAAGAAGGCGTTCCCCAAGGCCGAGGTGAAGCACTCGGCGACCGAGGAGGTCGGCACCGTCCTCCAGCCCCGGTTCACCAGCAACACCCCGCCGGACATGGTCAACAACGCCGGCTCGAAGCTGATGGACCAGGGCGCGCTGGTGCAGGCCGGCCAGGTGCAGGACCTCACCGAGCTCTACGACGCCCCGTCGCTGGATGACCCGTCGAAGAAGGTGCGGGACCTGCTCATCCCGGGCACCGTCGAGCAGGGCACCTTCAACGGCAAGCCGTACGTGCTGAACTACGCGTTCACCGTCTTCGGCCTCTGGTACGACAGCGCGCTGTTCGAGAAGAACGGCTGGACCGCGCCGAAGACCTGGGCCGACTTCACCGCGCTCCTCGACAAGATCAAGGCCGCCGGGATCACGCCGTACTCGTACGCCGGCGCGAACGCCGCCTACTACCAGTACCTGGTCCTGCTCACCAGCGCCGCCAAGATCGGCGGCCCGGACGTGCTGAAGAACATCGACAACCTGGAGGACGGCGCCTGGCAGGCCGAGCCGGTCAAGCAGGCCGCCGCCGCGTGGGCCGAGATCGGCGCGAAGTACGGCAACAAGGCGCACCTGGGCCTCAAGCACACCGAGGTCCAGCTCCAGCAGAACCAGGGCAAGGTGGCGTTCTACCCCAGCGGCTCCTGGCTGGAGAACGAGCAGGCCAAGGACACCCCGCCCGGCTTCAAGTACGCGGTGATGCCGGTGCCGAGCGTGACCGCCTCGGACGCGCTGCCGCCGACCGCGATCTACGCGGCGGCCGGCGAGATGTACTTCGTCGCCGCCAAGGGCAAGAACCCGCGCGGCGGCATGGAGTACCTGCGGCACATGCTCTCCAAGGCCGGCGCGAAGGGCTTCACCGAGCTCACCAAGGTGCTCACGGTGGTCCAGGGCGCGGTCGACGGCGTCGACATCTCGCCCGGTCTGACCAGCGGCAACGCCATGCTGGCGGCGGCCGGCAAGGACTACTTCAGCTACCGCTTCGACGCCTGGTACAAGAAGCTCGACGACGAGGCCCGCGCCGCGACCAACGAGCTGATGTTCTCCGGGGGCACCGCGCAGAAGTTCTGCGACCGGATGCAGAAGGTCGCCGACGCGGTCAAGAAGGACTCCTCCATCGAGAAGTTCAAGCGCTGATCCGGGCGTAGCGAGGCGAGCGGAGACGAGACAACCATGCGGCATGGCAGGTACCCGTTCATCATCGGCTTCCTGGCGGCGCCGGTCGCGATCTACGTGACCTTCGTCCTGGGGCCGTACGCCCAGGCCTTCTACCTGGCCCTCACCAACTGGCGGGGGGTCAGCGCGAACCCGGAGTTCGTCGGTCTGGAGAACTTCACCCGGCTCCTGGACGACGACGTCTTCTGGAAGGCCATCCGGCACCACGGGCTCCTGCTGCTCGCCCTGCCGCTGCTCACGATCCTCCTCGCGCTCTTCTTCGCCTTCATGCTCAACGTGGGCGGGGGGAGCCGGGGCGGCGTGATGACCGGGGTCTGGGGGTCGAAGTTCTACCGGGTGGTGTTCTTCTTCCCCCAGGTCCTGGCGGTGGTCATCGTCGGGGTCATCTTCAGCCGGGTGTACGCCCCGGACGACAGCGGCCTGCTCAACGGAGCGCTGGGCGCGGTCGGCATCGACCCGGTGCTCTTCATGGCCGACCCGGACATCGCGCTCTGGTCGATCATCGCGGTGCTGGTCTGGCAGGCGGTCGGCTTCTACGTGGTGCTCTTCAGCGCCGGCATGTCCTCGGTGCCGAAGGACATCTACGAGGCGGCCACCATCGACGGGGCCGGACGGACGGCGATGTTCTTCAAGGTGACCCTGCCGCTGCTCTGGGACACCCTCCAGGTGGCCTGGGTCTACCTGGGCATCGCCGCCTTCGACGCCTTCGCCATCGTGCAGGTGCTCTCCGTCGACCAGGGCGGCCCCGACGGGGCCACCACCGTGCTCGGCATGGAGATCTACCGCAACGCGTTCAGCTACTCCCAGTTCGGCTACGCCTCGGCGATGGGCGTGGCGCTGTTCTTCCTGACGATCACGTTCGCCGCGCTCACCCTGCGCGTCAGCAAGCGTGACACGATCGAGCTGTAGAGGCGGCACCGATGACGACGGAGATCGCACCCAGCGCCCCGGCCGCCCCGGTCGGGTCCGCCCCGGGAGGCCGTAAGCACACCGCCGCCCGCCGGCAGCGCTCCGAGGTGGGACTGCTGACCGGACTGGGCCACCTGGCCCTGCTGGTCTGGGCGATCCTGGTGATCGCCCCGCTGCTCTGGACGATCCTCGCCTCGTTCAAGAGCAACACCGAGATCTTCCTCGGCAACCCGTTCGCGCTGCCCGGGACGTTCAACTTCGACAGCTACGTCCGGGCGTGGAGCGAGGCGAACGTCGGGCGGTACTTCCTCAACAGCGTCTTCGTGGTGACGCTGAGCACCACCGGCACCATGCTGCTCGGGTCGATGGCCGCGTACGTGCTGGCCCGCTACCCGTTCCCGGGCAACCGGGTGATCTACTACCTGTTCGTCTCCGGCCTGGCGTTCCCGGTCTTCCTCGCTCTGGTGCCGCTCTTCCTGGTGGTCAACAACCTCGGGCTGCTGAACACGTACACCGGGCTGGTCCTGGTCTACATCGCGTACTCGCTGCCGTTCACGGTGTTCTTCCTGGCCGCGTTCTTCAAGACGTTGCCGAACTCGGTGGCCGAGGCGGCGATGATCGACGGGGCCTCGCACACCCGGTTGTTCTTCCAGGTCATGATGCCGATGGCCCGGCCGGGCCTGGTCAGCATCGCGATCTTCAACGTGATCGGTCAGTGGAATCAGTACCTGCTGCCGGTGGCGCTGATGCAGGGCGAGGGGGCAGACCGCAAGTGGGTGCTCACCCAGGGCATCGCCAGCATCTCCACCTCCGCCGGCTACCAGGCCGACTGGGCGGCGCTCTTCGCGGCGCTCACCCTCTCCATCCTGCCGATGATCATCGTGTACGCGTTCTTCCAGCGGCAGATCCAGTCCGGCCTCACCGCCGGGGCGGTCAAGTAGCCCACCGTGGTCGCCGCGCGGCTGCCCGACCCTCGTCAGGTAGCCGCACGGCCCCGGCCGGCGCGTGGTGACGACCCGTCGTCGGCTGTCGCCGACACCGCCCCTCGGACCGGGTTCGGGTGCCCACATGCGCGCGGTGCCGATTCAACGCCACCCGTCCACGTCTGGTACGCGAAGTTCGTGGTGGCGCACCAACTGCCGTTAGGCTGGGTGGCGCAGGAGGCCCTCTCGGGGGTTCCCGCAGCCGCCTTAGGGCCCGCTCACGCGGGCCCTTCGTGCATCTGGTGGGCGGTCGGGGACCAGCACCAGGAGTGGTAGCGGCATGTCTCGTCGGGGTTCGGGCGGGCTTCGCGGTGCTGGAGGACGGCCATGTCATCTTTTGTCGAGCGGTGCCGACCACGGCGTGGTCAGGCCGATGAAGGCGGCAAGACGGGTGACGTCGGCAGGGGTGGAGCCGGAGCGAAGGACCGTGGCGAGGATGGTGTGGGTGACGGGTCGGAGGCGTACCTCGGTGGGGGCGACATGGTCGGCGGTGACGAGGGTGCGGCCGGCGGCGTAGTGGTCGCCTGCGTCGAGATGGATGCGCGCCATGTCGATGAGGTGGGCGGCGCGGTGTTCGGCGGGCAGTCGCTGCCAGTCAGGGTGACGGGTGGCGCGCTGGTGGTGGGCGATGGCGTTGTGCTGGTCGCCGAGGCGGGCGGCGACGAGGGTGCGGGCGAGTTCGATCACGACTGGTCCGAAGCCGTCGTCGTGGTGATGCTGGGTGACGGCGAGGTGCTCAGCACGGTCGATCAGGTCGTGGGCGGCGATGGCATCGCCGTGGGTGGCGGCGGCGATGGCGGCTTCGGTGAGGAGCATTCCGGCGAGGGCGATCTGGTCGGGCAGTGATCGGCGGTACGGGGCGAGGTCGATCGGGCGTACGGCGGCGGTCGCGGCGGCCAGGGCGAGGCGGCTGCGGTCGAGTGCGCGGAGTGCCTGGGCGAGAGGGACGGCGGCGTGAGCGATGAGGTGGGGGTCTCCGGCGGCAATGGTGATGGCCCGGTCGGCGGTGAGCCAGGCGAGGTGGGGTTCGCCGAGTTTGACCAAGACGTGCGCGGTGAGCCGGTAGACCCGTACCAGTAGCGGGGTGGCGGGCCAGGTGTCGGTGGTGGTGTGGGTTCGGCGGGCGTGGCGGGCGGCGACAAGGAGGCCGGGCAGCACGCGCAGGACCTGGACGTGGTGAGCGTGTCGGTAGGCGGTGTGGGCGTAGTTGATCTGGCGGTCGAGTTCCGCTGTCGATGATGGCCAATCGCGTCCGGTCGGGGTGTCGTAGTCGGCGAGGGCCTCGCGGATGCGTTCGACGGCGGCGCTGGTTCCGGTCGTGGGTGGTCGGCGGGTGTTGCGGCCGAGCAGGACAGCCGTTGAGACGCCGAGGGCGGCGGCGACAGCCTCGATCGTGGAAAGTCGGTCGAGTCGGCGGACGCCGCGTTCGACCTTGTCGACCCAGCTTTTCGACTTGCCGATGCGGTCGGCCAAGACCTGCTGGTTCATGCCCCGGCGGGTACGGAGCTGAGCGATGCGCCGGCCGACGGGCAGGTCCCGGTGGTGGTCCGGCCGATTCGTCGGCGTGCTCACCGGCGCGCCTTCGCCCGGCGCAGGGCTTCAGTGGACTGCCCGCAGCGCGGACACCACCGGGACTTGACCCGGCATGAGAAAAGCCCGAGGAGAAACCCCAGCGTCAGGCCACCGACGACGATCATCGAGATTCCGACTACCACGAGCACACTCGTCTCCCGGCGGCGCCGAGAACCGGGACGATGCCGCACCCCAGCACTCGACCTGTTGCCGTGACATGAACCGGGCCCACTGCCCGATTCCCCGGTGCCCAGTTGACCCCGGTCGAGCCGGAGAGGAGGCAGGTGCGCGGGGTGCCTACCGGTGCGAACCGGTGCCGGGCATCCGAGTCCGCCACGACCTCCGCTACGGTGCGTATGAGCGACCGCTACAGACGAAGGGTCGATGGTGTGACACCCAGCGGAGACGCGATCACCCACCTGCTCGCTGAGGCGGGCTGGCAGCCCGAGCAACTGGCCCGGCGACTCAACGAATGTGCCGAGCGGCACGGTCGGCCGGAGCGGCTACACATCAAAACGCCGTACAAGTGGAAGAAGGGCGATGTTCCTCGAAGCCCATGGCCCTTGCTGACCACCGTGCTGTTGGCGGAGCAGTTGCAGCGACCGATCACCCTCGATGATTTGGGTTGGCCGGACGACGGTTTCGAGGCGGTACCCGCCTCGGCCGGTCTGGAACTTCCCTGGTCACCGGCCGGGGCCTTGCAGGCAGGCGAGGTCGTGAACGAGTCTGAGGGAATGATGCACCGACGGATGTTTCTGACTCTGCTCGGTTCCGCACTGACGTCCCCGGCCCACGAGTGGCTGATCGCGCAGCCATCGCGGGCCGTCGCGTCGACCGCAGGCCGTCCACTGTCCCCAGGCGTCGTCGACCACCTGGACGCCGTGACCGCCAGCCTACGGCGAATGGACGACCACCTTGGCGGCGGCCAGACCCTCGGTCTGGTCCGCCAACACCTCAGCACAGTGGTCGGTGTACTTCGCGATCGACGCTACACCGACAGTGTGGGCCGACGACTGCACGCCACCGCGGGTGAGCTGTTGCGCCTCGCGGGCTGGCTCTCGTTCGACGATGGTCATCACAGCCGGGCCCAGCGCTTCTGGATCGCCGGTCTCTACCAGGCCCACGCCGCCGGTGACCGAGGACTCGGTGCGAACATCCTCGGGTTCATGTCATGCCAGGCCAAGGACCTCGGTCAACTACGGCAGGCGGTTACTCTCGCCGAAACCGCGCGATCCAGCTACCCGGACACCAGCCCGAAAGTTTCCACGATCCTCGACCTGCGGGCCGCCGAGGCGTACGCGAACAATCGGTCGGTGGCCGACACCCGGCGCGCTCTCGACAGCGCTTTCGACCGGCTGAACGACAACCGGCCGGAACACGGCGACCCGGACTGGTCGTACTGGATCAACGAGGCACAGGCCCACGCCCAGGCCGGCTACTGCTACGTCAAGCTGAAAGACTGGCCCCGAGCCCGCGACCACCTCCGGGCAGCGCTACGGCTCCAGGAGAACGAGTACACCCGCGAGGGTGCCCTGCGGAACGCTCTGCTCGCCACCACCTACGTCCAGCAGGCGCATCCCGACCTGGACAAGGCACTTGCCCTCGGCGACCAGGCCGTCCAGACACTCACCGGCCAGGTCACCTCCGCGAGGTGCATCAAACACGTACGCAACCTGGTCGGCGCGTTGGGACCGTACCGGCGCACTCCCGCCGTGCGCCGGTTCTGTCACGACGCGAAAGACCTCGTCGCGACCTGACGACGCAGGGCGATCTGACCGGAGGCGGCCGGATACCGAGGACTGGCCTTCGGTCCACGGGTGGTCGAGCCAGGTAGAGCCGTTCCGCTCTACGCATGATCGCCCTGCCGAAGACGTGGTGCGTTCGGGGTTTCTAGCCGTACATGCGCCAAGGGCGCATAGACGGGGCAGCTCGACAGCTTCGCAGACCCATGTGCCCTTCCGGCGGCTCCACCACCGGCCGCACCGGGTCAGCCGACGTCCGGACCTCGACCCGGCCCGCGCCGACGCGCGTCGTCCCGCCCCGCCCGCCTGTCGTTTCCGTCCAAGACCCGGCCGGGCCCGGCCGATAGCCTCGGGACGCGGCCGGGACGATCTGGCCGAGGTGTGGTGCTCGACGACGGATGCGGAGATTGTGGTGACGCGCGAACTGGTGTGGACCGGGTTCATCTCGCTCGACGGGATCGTGGACTCGCCCGGGGGACGACCGAGGGACACCCGGCCGGGGGATGGGTGTTCCGGACGCCGTTCGACCCGGAGTCCTTCTCCCTCAAGGCTGAGGAGCTCCAGGAGACCACCGCGCTGATGTTCGGACGCCGCAGCTACGAGGCGTTCGCCTCGGTGTGGCCGCAGTCCGACGACCATGCGGACTACCGGGACCTCCCGAAGTACGTGGTGTCCACGACGTTGGACGACGGCGCGCTCGTCGACGGGTGGGGCGAGCAGCACATCCTGCGCTCGGTGGAGGACGTGGCCGCCCTCAAGAAGACCGACGGTGGGGCGATCTTCGTCCACGGCAGCGCCGAGTTGGCGCGCAACCTGGCCGACGCCGGTCTCGTCGACCGGTACAACCTTCTGGTCTTCCCGGTGCTGCTCGGCGAGGGGAAGAGCGTGTTCCCCCGGCGTGAGCAGGAGGAACAGCGGCTAGCGCTGCGCGACTCTGCCGCCTACCCCAACGGCATCCTCAAGGCCGTGTACGACGTCGTCCGATAGGTGCGACAACCCGATCGCGCCGCCGAGGCCGCCCCGGAGCTGGCCGGCGGTGCGTCCCACGTACCGCCGTAGCGCCCGCGCGAGGTGCGGTTCGTCGTAGTAGCCGAGCAGACCCACCACGACGCTCACCTCCTCGCCGCAGGAGAGCAGGTCCGCGGCGGTCCGGGCGCGTTCGATCTGCCCGACGGCGCTACGGGTGAGCCCGGTGACGGTACGGAACCTCCGTTCCAGGGTCCGGGATCCTGCTACGGGGTGACGGCCGTCCAGCGCCGCCGTCACCAGTGGGTCCCGCACCAGGACGCCGGTGCGGACGAGCCGTGCGACCAGCGCTTCGGCATCGTCGTCGACGCGCGGCGTCGGCCAGCGTGCGCCGTCGAGCCAGAACCGCCCCGCCGTCGTGTCGGGCAGCTCCAGCCCCGAGTTGACGAACGACGACGTGGGAGCCATCCGCAACGCGGTGCCGACGGCGAACTGGATGCCGACGAAACGGGCCTCCGCCGGAACGGGCGCCGTCCGGGTGTGCTCCTCCGGACCCGTGACAGCCGCGTACGACGTCCCGTCGCTCTCCCAGAACACGAGCCCCCAGGTCTCGCTCGCGACCGAGGTCATCTGTGACACTCCCGCGCTGCGGCTGGCCCACACCGAGGAGATCCACGGAGACTCCGAGGAACGCGAGGTGATCAGCAGTCCCACGTCGGAACCCTACGACGCGCACCGGCCGGCGCGTGTCGTAGGGCGGGGGCAGGATGGGGGACGTGCTGGTCGCGGTGGTGGCGGGGGAGGGCGGCGGGGGCGTGCTGTGTCCGCTGCGCGCCGACGGGAGCCCGGCCGGTCCCGCCGAGCCGGTCGACGATCTCGCCGCCGCCGTCGCGACCCGGGAGCGCGCCGACCGGCCCCGCTGGGTGTGGGCGTCCGGCGCGACGGTCTATCCCGGGCTGCTGCGCGCCGGGGTCCGGGTCGAGCGCTGCCACGACGTCGAGCTGACCGAGGCGCTGCTGCTCGGGTACGCCGGCCACTGGGGCGAGCCGCGTTCGCTGGCGGCGGCCTGGGCCCGGCTGACCGGCGCGCCGGTGCCGCCCGACCCGCCGCCGCGTCCGCCCGCGCCGCCCGGCGACGGTCAGGTCGCGCTCTTCGACGCGCCGTCCGGGCCGCCCGGTCCGGGCATTGCGGCGTTGACCCGGGTGTACGCCGACCAGCTCGCCCGGATCGCCGCCACCGCCCACCCCGGCCGGTTCCGGCTGCTGGTGGCCGCCGAGTCGGCCGGCGCGCTGATCGCGGTCGAGATGGGGACGGTCGGCCTGCCCTGGCGGGTCGACGTGCACGACCGGATCCTCACCGAGCTGCTCGGCGAGCCGTCCCCGGTGGGCGGGCCGCCGCGCCGCCTGGCCGAGCTGGGCGCCCGGATCGCCGACGCGTTCGGGCTGCGGCAGCTGCACGCCGACTCCCCGGCCGAGCTGCTGCGCGCGTTCGCCCGGGCCGGCATCGACCTGCCGAACACCCGGGCCTGGGTGCTGCGTGGGGTGGAACACCCGGCGGTGCCGCTGGTCCTGGAGTACAAGGAGCTCTACCGGATCTGGACGGCGCACGGCTGGGCCTGGCGGGACGCGTGGGTCCGCGACGGCCGGTTCCGCCCCGAGTACGTGCCCGGTGGGGTGGTCTCCGGCCGGTGGGCCACCCGGGGCGGAGGGGCGTTGCAGATCCCGAAGGTGATCCGCCGGGCGGTGGTGGCCGACCCGGGGTGGCGGTTCGTGGTGGCCGACGCCGGCCAGTTGGAGCCCCGGGTGCTCGCCGCGGTCTCCGGCGACGCCCGGTTGGCGGCGGCCGGCGGGGCGGGCGACCTCTACGCCGCCCTGGCCCGGGACGCCTTCGGCGGTGACCGGGCCCGCGCCAAGCTCGCCCTGCTCGGGGCGATGTACGGGCAGACCGGCGGGTCGGCGGTGCCGGCACTGGCCGTCCTGCGTCGGCACTATCCCACCGCCTTCGGGTACGTCGAGGCGGCGGCCCGCACCGGGGAGACGGGCGGGCTGGTCCGCTCCTGGCTGGGCCGGACCTGCCCGCCCGGCTCGGTCGGCCTCGGTGACGACCCGGCGGGGGAGGAGGGCGGCGGGGACCCGCAGGGGCCCCGGGCTCGGGCGGCCCGTTCCCGGGGGCGGTTCACCCGCAACTTCGTCATCCAGGCGACCGCCGCCGAGTGGGCGTCCACCCTGCTCGCCATGCTGCGGACCGCCTTGGCCGGCACCGACGCGGAGCTGGTCTTCTTTCAACACGACGAGGTGGTGGTGCACTGCCCGGCGGGGCAGGCGGACGCGGTGGCCCGGTCGGTGGGCGACGCGGGCACCCGGGCGGCGGCGCTGATGTTCGGTGACACCCCGGTCCGGTTCCCGCTGGACCTGTCGGTGGTCGACTGCTACGCCGACGCCGACTGACCCGGCAGGTCCGGCGCGGAACTCCCATGAGGGTCGTCCGCGCGTCCAGAGCGGTCAGCCGAGCCGGAGCGCCGGTGTTGTACTAAATATCCGATTCGCCCCGCCACCGATCGGGGCCGTTGGTCGTTGCACCCGGTGTGCGAATCGCAGGAATGATCATCGCCGCGGGCGGCGGCCGGCGGATCGGCGGGCCCGAGGCGCTACTGCGCCTCGGGGAGCGCCCCCTGGTGGACCGGATGGTCGCCACGATGATCGAGGCGGGCTGTGACCCGACCGTGGTCGTCCTCGGCGCGGCCGCCGACGAGGTGCGCCGGACCGCCGAACTGGACGGGGCGACGGTGGTGGTCAACCAGGCCTGGGGCACCGGTGTCGGGTCCTCCATCCGGGCCGGTCTCGCCGCGCTCACCGACGACGCGATCGAGGCCGTCGTGGTGGTCCCGGTGGACATGCCCGGCCTCACCGTCGAGGCGGTCCGCCGGGTCGTCGCGCTGCCGTACCCGGATGTGCTGGTCTGCGCCACCTACGGCGGGCTGCGCGGCTACCCGATGCTCTTCGGTCGGCGGCACTGGGCCGGCATCGCCACCCTGGCGCGCGCCGACGTCGGCGCGCGGCCGTACCTGCTGGCCCACAAGGACCTGATAGTCGACATCGCCTGCGACGCGGTGGCCGACGGCAGCCGGGTCGACTCCCCGGAGCTGATGACGCTCTACGGGCTCAGCGTCCCGCCGCAGCGGGTAGGCGCCTGAGCGGACGGCGGGGGCGGGGTACAGGGCGGACCACCGACCGATTCGTCCTTCCGGCCGGCAGGTGACGTCCCCGGGGCGGCGCACGGTGGCCCTGCTGTCCGTGCTGGCGCTGTCGGCCTGCACCCGGCCGGTGCCGCCCCCGGCTCCGCCGTCGCCCACCCCGCCCGCCTTCGCCAGCGAGATCCGGCCGGTGACCGAGGCGGACGTGGCGGGCAGTTGGCGGCCGGGCTGCCCGGTGGGCCCGGACCGGCTGCGGCTCGTCCGACTGACCCACTGGGACTTCGCGGGGCAGCCCCGCACGGGTGCCCTGGTCGTGCACGAGGCGGTCGCCGCCGACGTGGTGACCGTCTTCGACGCCCTGTTCCGGCAGCGGTTCCCGATCCGGCAGATGCGACCGGTGGACGTCTACGGCGGTGACGACGCCGCGTCGATGGCCGCCGACAACACCTCCGGGTTCAACTGCCGTCGTGCGGTGACCGAGGGGGCGGCGAGTTGGTCGACCCACGCGTACGGGCGGGCGATCGACGTCAACCCGGTGGAGAACCCGTACCTGTTCGGCGGTCGGGTGCTCCCGCCGGCCGGCGCGGCGTACGTCGACCGTGGCGCGTACCGGCCCGGAATGGCGGTGCCGGACGGCGTCCTCGTCCGGGCGTTCGCGGCGGTCGGCTGGTCCTGGGGTGGGGTCTGGTCCAACCCCGACTACCAGCACTTCACCACCGGGCGCTGAAGCCGCAGCCGCGCCTGCCCGCCCTTCGCCACGGGCGCGGCGTATCGAGAGTTGTCGGCGTTGCTCTTGACATTGATGAATGACTTCGCCAGTATCCGAAAATGTTGTAAGCGCTTTCAGTCTGCGCCCGTCCCGGCCTGCCGACGTAAATGGCCGAACACGGGCCGGTTGCATTGGAGGTTGTCCCATGGCGACGTGGACGCGGCCACTGGCCGCGCTCGGACTCGCCGCTGTCCTGCTGGTCGCCGGCTGCGGTCGGGACGAGGACGGCGGCGCGGAGGGCCCCGGTAGGAGCATCGGCGAGGGCAAGGCGACCGGCGAGGTCACCGTCTGGGCGATGGGCACCGAGGGCGAGAAACTGGGCGTTCTCGCCGACGCCTTCATGAAGGAGAACCCGGACGCCACGGTCAAGGTGACCCCGATCCCGTGGGACGGGGCACACGACAAGATCGCCACCGCGATCGCCGGCCGGCAGACCCCCGACGTCAGCCTGGTCGGCACCACCTGGATGGGGGAGTTCGCCAAGACCGGCGGGCTCGACCCGGCCCCGGCCGACCTGGTCGCCAAGGACGACTTCTTCCCCGGCGCCTGGGACACCACCGTGGTCGACGGCACCTCCTACGGCGTTCCCTGGTACGTCGAGACCCGCCTGCTCTACGTCAACAAGGCGGTCGCGGCGAAGGCCGGGATCACCACCGCCCCACAGACCTGGGAGGACCTGAAGACCGCGATCACCGCGCTGAAGACCAAGGGCGGCGCGAAGTGGGGCGTCTCCTTCCCGGCCGGCGGCCCCGGCTCCTGGCAGGCGGTGCTCCCGTTCGTCTGGCAGAACGGCGGGGACGTCCTCTCCGGTGACACGTTCGCCCTCGACAGCCCCGCCACCGTCGAGGCGCTCGGCTACTACCAGTCCTACTTCGCCGAGGGCCTGAGCCCGAAGGACCTGCCGCAGGGCACCCTGGAGGCGGAGTTCGTCAAGGGGACCATCGGGGCGTTCGTCTCCGGACCCTGGCACATCAATCTGCTCAAGGAGCAGGGCGCGGCCGACAACTTCCAGCTCTGGCACATGCCGAAGCGGCAGGCGGCCACCTCGTTCGTCGGCGGCGGCAACCTCGCGGTCTTCAAGGACGCCAAGAACCGCGACGCGGCCTGGAAGTTCGTCGAGTACCTGTCCCGCCCGGACGTGCAGATCACCTGGTACCGGACGGCGTCGGACCTGCCGTCGGTGAAGAAGGCGTGGGAGGACCCGGTGCTGGCCGGCGACCCGCACCTGGCCATGTTCGGCAAGCAGTTGGACGACGCCAAGTCGCCCCCGGCGATCGCCACCTGGGAGCAGGTCGCGGTCGGCATGGAGGCCGAGGTGGAGAAGCTCACCAAGACCGGCGTCAGCCCGCAGGACGCGGCCCGCGCGATCCAGCAGAAGGCCACCTCGATCGGGACGGGAGCCTGACGTGACGGCACCGGGCCGCCACGCCGGGCGGGGCGGCGCGACCCACCGGGGGCTCACCGGCTGGGCGTTCGCGCTGCCGTTCGCCGTACCGTTTGCGATCTTCCTGGTCGGCCCGGTGCTCGTCTCGCTGCTGATGAGCTTCACCGACATCCGCCTGGCCGACCTGCGCACCCCGCTGGCCGTGGAGTTCGTCGGATTCGAGAACTACCTGCGTCTGGCCGACGACGAGGTCTTCCTGAAGTCGATCCGGAACACCGCGCTGGTGGTGCTCCTCGGCATCCCGCTGACGCTGGGGCTCGGCCTGGCCGTGGCCCTCGGGCTGAACTCTGGGCTGACCCGGTTCAAGGCGCTGTTCCGGGTCGGCTACTACCTGCCGGTGGTGACCAGCATCGTCGCCGTCTCGGTGGTCTGGCGGTTCGTCTACCAGAAGGACTCCGGGCTGGTGAACGGGTTCCTCGGGTTGTTCGGGGTCACCGGCCCGAACTGGCTGGAGAGCACCCACCTGGCCCTGCCCGCGCTGATCGTGATGATCGTCTGGCGGGGGCTCGGCTTCCAGATGGTGATCTTCCTGGCCGGGCTCCAGGCCATCCCCGAGCAGCTCTACGAGGCCGCCCGGATCGACGGGGCCAGCGCCTGGCAGCAGTTCCGGCACATCACCCTGCCGATGCTCAAGCCCACCCTGCTGCTCTCCACCGTCATCGGCACGGTCGGCCTGATGCTGGTCTTCGAGGAGCCCTTCGTGATGACCCAGGGCGGGCCGCTGCACTCCACCGTCTCCGTCTCGCAGTACGTCTACAGCCAGTTCGGGTTCGGCAACTACGGCTACGCCTCCGCGATGAGCTACGTGCTCTTCCTGGCCGTCGCGGCGCTCGGCGTGGGCTGGTTCCGCCTGCTCAAGTCGGACTCCTGAGGAGCGGCACATGGCCACCCCCGTGATCGACGACGCCCCCGTCCGGCCGGCTCCGGCGGCGGGCCGGACCCGCCGTTCCCGCGACCGGGTCGCCGCGACCGTCCTGCACCTGCTGCTCGGCGGCGGGCTGCTGCTGATGGTCGGCCCGTTCCTGTGGATGCTGGTCTCGTCGCTCAAACCCGAGGGCGAGGTCCGCCGGGTGCCGCCGACCTGGTGGCCGGAGGCGGCCACGCTGGAGAACTACCGGGAACTGTTCGGCCGGCTGGACTTCCCGCAGTACTTCACCAACTCGGCGGTCGTCGCCACCCTGGTCACCGTCGGCAACGTACTGATCTGCGCGGCCACCGGGTACGCCCTGGCCAAGCTGCCGTTCCGGGGCCGGCGTGGGCTCTTCGCCGCCGTGGTCGGGACGATCATGGTGCCGCCGGTGGTCTGGTTCATCCCGGTCTTCGTGCTGGTCAGCAACCTCGGCCTGGTCAACACGTACGCGGGCCTGGTGCTGCCGAACATCGCCCAGGCGATCAACGTCTTCCTGATGCGGCAGTTCATGCTCTCCGTACCGGACGAACTGCTGGAGTCGGCGCGGATCGACGGGGCCGGCGAGTGGCGGATCTTCTGGCGGATCGTGCTGCCGCTGTCCCGACCGGCCATGGCCACCGTCGGCATCCTCACCTTCCTCGGCTCCTGGAACAACTTCCTTTGGCCGCTCGCGGTCGCCACCACCGAGGACAAATACACCCTGCCGGTGGCGCTCGCGCTCTACAGCGTCGGGCAGAACGAGGCCCGGTACGGCCTGCTGCTGGCCGGTTCGGTCGTCGTGGTGCTACCGATCCTGCTCGTCTTCCTGGTCCTGCAACGCCACTTCGTACGGGGCATCGCCACCACCGGTCTCAAGTGACCCCACACCCGCAGGAGGTACCCGATGAAACGCAGGTCCGTGCTGACGCTGGCCGCCGGCGCGTCGGCGGCGCTGCTCGTCCCGGCCGGGGCGACCGCGGCCCCGACCGTCCGGTCCGGCGGCTCCGACCGGCGACTGCTGCTGCGCTACGCGGCCGACACCTGGCGGTCGATGACCGCGATGGTGGACCCCGGCACCGGGCTGCCGTCGGACAACATCGACGGTGACCTGAGCCCGGCCAGCCGGTCCCGGTACACCTCGCCGACCAACATCGGCTGCCTGATCTGGTCGGCGGTCGCCGCCCGCGAGCTGGGCCTGGTCTCCCGGGGCGAGGCCCGCCGCCGGATCCGCGCCGCGCTGGACACGCTGGCCCGACTGGAACGCCACCCGTACTCCGGGATGTTCTACAACTGGTACGACCCGGCCACCGGGCAGCTGCTGCGCACCTGGCCGATCGACGGCTCGACGGTGCACCCCTTCCTCTCCAGCGTGGACAACGGCTGGCTCGCCGCCGCGCTGATGGTGGTCGGCAACGACGACCCGGCGCTGCGCGCGTCGGCCGGCCGGATCCTCGCCGGCATGGACTTCGGCTTCTACTACGACGCGAACGCCCGGGGCGCCGACTTCGGCGCCGGCCTGCTGCGCGGCGGGTTCTGGCCGGAACGCCCGCCGAACGGCGGCGTCGAGGACAACTACCGGGGTCGGGGCCCGAACGTCTGGTACACCGGCCACCACTACGGCACGCTGAACAGCGAGACCCGGATCGGCAGCTACGTCGCGATCGCGCTCGGCCAGGTGCCCCGGGAGCACTACTTCGCCATGTGGCGCACCTTCGAGCCGAACTGCGACTGGTCGTGGCAGGAGATGAAACCGGTCGGGGAGTACACCGAACACCTCGGCATCCGGGTCTTCGAGGGCGCGTACCGGCACCGGGGACGACAGTACGTGCCGAGCTGGGGCGGCTCCATGTTCGAGGCGCTGATGCCGGACATGCTGGTGCCCGAGGCCCGGTGGGCGCCGGACAGCTGGGGCCGCAACCACCCGGTGTTCGTCCAGGGGCAGATCGACCACGGCCTGCACGAGGCCGGCTACGGGCACTGGGGCTTCTCGCCGTCGTCCGACCCGGCCGGCGGCTACCGGGAGTACGGCGTCGACCCGATGGGCCTGGACACCGACGGCTACACCAGCGACCAGGAGCGCACCCGGGTCAACCTCGGCTTCGACGGCTGCCGACCCGCCGACCCGCTCCCCACCGCCTACGGCGACGGCGTGGTGACCCCGCACGCGGTCTTCCTCGCCCTGCCGTACGCCCCCGGCGAGGCGGTCGACCAGCTGGCCCGGCTCCGCGCCGACTTCGACTGCTACGGCCCCGGCGGCTTCCACGACGCGGTGGCGGTGCGCAGCGGCGCCGTCGCCCACCGGTACCTCGCCCTGGACCAGGGCATGGTGCTGGGCGCGCTGGGCAACCTGCTCGGCGGTGACGCGCTGCGCCGCCGGTTCGCCGCCGGACCGGCCACCGAGCGGCTCCGCCCGCTGCTCGGGATCGAGGAGTTCGCCGTACCGGTCGGGTGACCGCCACCGAGGCCCGCGCGGCCGGTCCGACCGGCCGCGCGGCCACCGGGATCGACGGCGCACCGCCACGAGGGAGAGGACGAGGATGGGCAACGAGCAGGTGGCCACGCCGACCGGGGACGCCCGCGCCGACTGGGAGGCCCGGATCGGGCTGCGCCGCCACGGCGGCAGTGGCCGGGATCAGCTTCCGCCGCCGACCGGGCTGCGCGCGGCCGGCGGACGGGGACAGGTGACCCTCGACTGGGAGCCGGTGCCCGGGGCGGTCGGCTATCTGGTCCACCGGGCGGACCGGCCGGACGGGCCGTACCTTCCCCTGGACCACCAGGGCGGCGACGTGCTGGCGGTGCCGCACCCGCCGTACGCGGACACCACCGGCGAGCCGGGCCGCACCTACCACTACGCGGTCGCCACGCTGGCCGACGTGGACGTGTGCGGGGAACCGGGGGGCGGTGTCGCCGCGGCGTCGACGCCCGACGGCCCGGCCGCCGTCCGGGTCGCCGTCGACGCCGCCGGCACCGACGGACCGGTGCACCGCCCGTGGCGACGCATGATCGGCGCCGAGCGCCTCAGCCACCTGCTCTGCGCCGACACCACGGGCGGGCGGCCGATCGGCGCGGAGTTCACCGAGGCACTGTCGATCATGCGCCGGGAGCTGGGCGTCGAGACGGTCCGCGCGCACGCCATCCTGCACGACGACGTCGGGGTCTACCGGGAGGTCGACGGCCGGCCGGTGTACGACTTCTCCCGCGTCGACGAGATCTACGACACCCTGCTCGGCCTCGGCCTGCGTCCGGTCGTGGAACTCTCCTTCATGCCGGCCGACCTGGCCCGGGATCCGGACCGGACGGTCTTCGCGTTCAACGCGATCATCTCCCCGCCTCGGGACTGGGACCGCTGGGCGGACCTGGTCCGGGCCCTCGTCGCGCACCTGGTCGACCGGTACGGGCTGGCCGAGGTCCGCCGCTGGGAGTTCGAGGTGTGGAACGAGGCGAACCTGGAGGTGTTCTGGACCGGCACCCGGGAGGAGTACCTGCGGCTGTACGAGGTGTCCGCCCGCGCCGTCCGGGACGTCGACGCGGCGTTGCGGGTCGGCGGCCCCGGGTCGGCCGCCGCCGCGTGGAACGGGGCGCTGCTGGACCACGTCGCCCGCACCGGCGCCCCGATCGACTTCCTCTCCACCCACACCTACGGCAGCCCGCCACTGGACCTGCGCCCGCTCTGCGAGGCCGCCGGTCGGCCCGACCTGGAACTGCTCTGGACCGAGTGGGGCATCACCCCCACCCACTTCAACCCGGTCACCGACGGGGTGTTCGCCGCCGCCTTCCTGCTGCGTGGCATGCGGTCCGCCGCCGGTCGGATCGAGGCGCTGGCGTACTGGGTGGCCTCCGACCACTTCGAGGAGCTGGGCCGGCCGCCCCGGCTGTTCCACGGCGGGTTCGGCCTGCTGACCGTCGGCAACCTCCGCAAGCCCCGGTTCTGGGCGCTGGCCGCGCTCGCCCGGCTCGGCGACGACCAGTTGCCGGTGACCGTCGACGGCGACGGGGCGGGTTCCCTGGTCGAGACGTGGGCGGCCCGGCACGCCGACGGCCGGGTGCACGTCCTGGTCTGGAACGGCACGCTGGACCAGTCCAAGGCCGGCGGGGCGCCGGCGCTGGAGCGGGACGTGCGGGTCGACGTCGCTGGACTCGCCGACCGGCCGTACCGGGTGACGCACTGGCGGGTCGACGCCACGCACTCCAACATCGAGGAGGTCTGGGCGCGGCACGGCGGCGGGGACTGGCCCGACGACGCCCAGTGGTCGCTGCTGCGGGCGGCCGACACCCTCGACCGGTACGAACCGGACACCGAGGCACGTCCGGCGGACGGTGTCCTCGGCTGGGCCTTTCCGCTGCCCATGCCGGGCTTCTCCCTGCTGGAACTCGTGCCGCTCGACTGAGCCGCACGGCGACCGCCGCCGGGCCGGGGCGCCCGCCGCCTCCGGCCCGGCGGCGGCCCGGGGCGGGTCGGCCCGGGGAAGCACCGTGACCAGGTCGGACCCGCCCGGGCACCGTAGCCTGGACCCGGAAGACCTCGACGACGCGGAGTGGTGGGGTGACGAGACCGGACAACGAGGCGGTCGGCCGGGCGGACGGTCCGCACCGCCGCCGTCCCACCGTCTACCAGGTGGCGGAACTGGCGGGAGTGTCGATCGCCACGGTCTCCCGGGCCCTGCGCGCCGACGAGCCGGTGGCGCCGGAGACCCGGCGACGGGTGCTGGCCGCCGCGCGAACCCTGAACTGGTGGCCGAGCCGGGCCGCGCAGACCCTGGCCGGTGAGAAGCACGACGCGGTGGCGATCATCATGCCCGACCTCGCCGGCCCCTACTACGCCCAGGTCGTCGCCGGCTTCGAGTCGGAAGTGGTCGGGCGGGACAGCGTCGTCATGGTGATGGCCACCCACGGGCGGGCCGCCTCCGAGCGGCTGGCGCGCGATCTCGCGTCCCGGATCGACGGGCTGGTCGTGATGGGCGAGAGCGTCCCGGAGCCGACCCTCCACGAGATGGTCGCGCAGGTGCCGGTGGTCCTGCTGGCCCGCCCGGCGCTGCCCGCCGTCACCACCGTGGTCTGCGAGAACGTCCAGGCGGCGGAGACCCTGACCCGGCACCTGTTCGACCACGGACGGCGTCGGCTGCGCTTCGTCGGCGACCCGGAGGGCACCCCGGACGTGCGGGAACGGTGGACCGGGTTCGTCCGGGCGCACACCGACGCGGGCGTGCCGCTGCTCGCCGGCCCTGCCGAATGCGAGCGCCTGGAGGCGGAGAGCGGCTACCGGGCGGGGCTGGAGATCCTCCGCGACCCGGAGGTGGACGCGGTGTTCTGCGCCAACGACGAACTCGCCTCCGGGGTGTACCGGGCCGCCGCCGAGGTCGGCCGGACCGTGCCCGGGGACCTCGCGGTCACCGGCTGGGACGACGTGACCCTCGCCGCCCACCTGTCGCCGCGCCTGACCACGGTGCGTCAGCCGATGCGGGAGCTCGGGGCCGCCGCCGCGCGGCTGCTCTTCGACCAGATCGGTGGTGCCCGCACACCGCCCACGGTGCAGCTCGACACGGAGGTGGTGATCCGGGCCAGCTGCGGTTGCCACGGCTGACCGGGAACCGCTGACGGCCGGGCCGACCCGCGTTGACGGGAGGTCGGCTCAGACGTCGGTGGTGAAGCGCTCCAGCACCGAGGGGGCGACCAGGCCGATGGCGGCGAGGACGGAGACCACGGTGAGCACCGAGCGGACCACCACGATCTCGGTCTTGCCGCCGGCCCGCAGCGCGATGCTGTTCGGCAGGCCGATCGGCGTCCACATCCGGCGTTTGATCGGGATGGGCCAGAGGATCGGCACCCCGGCCTTGGTGACCATGTCGCCGATGATGTGCACGAAGCAGCCCACCCCCATGGCCAACCCGATCATCGGGTAGCCCCGGTCGCCGGGCAGGTTCGCGAAGGTGTACCAGGCGCCGGCGGCCGAGGCCAGCGTGACGATCACCCAGCCGGCCCGTTCCGCCCAGCGGTCGAAGAGGCCGCGCAACGCCAGGCCGATCATGAAGAACAGGATGCCGACCACGGCCCACTTGCCGTACGCGGTGCAGAGCGCGGTGGTGCCCCAGCCGACCAGCACGGTGAACGGGATGGTGTGGGTCAGCGTCCGGTGCCCGTTGTTGCGTTTCGGGTCGCGGCTGAGCTTGGTGGCGTAGTAGACGCCGAGCGACACCTTCTCGATCACCTCGGCCACGAAGAGCGAGAAGACGCCGAAGGTGCGGGCGACGGTGGCCCCGCCCTGGTTGCGGGTCACCTTGCCGGAGAGGTCGAGGTCGGGGAAGAGCGCGCCGCCCGCGCAGACCGCCGTGCCGACGGCGAGCGCCAGGGTGGACTGTTCGTAGTCGGCGAAGTGTTCCAGCGCCAACGACCCGGTCAGCCACACCGCCGCGCCGGAGAGCGCGTGCGACGGTCCCATCATGTCGGTCATCCTCCCCCGGAGATCGTGATCGACAAGTTACGGCACCGGGGCGACATCCTGGCTGTCGGGTTCTCGTCCGTCGGCAGTGGAACCGCGCGTTCCGGCCGTGGCCCGGGGGAGGCCGCGGCCGGAACAGGTCCGTCACCGCCGGACGGTTCCGGCTGCCCGCCCAGCGGGGCGGGAAGCTTCCGGCTGCCCGGTCAGCGCGGCGGCTTTCTCGGCTATCCGGTCAGCGCGGCGGGAAGCGCAGGACCCGGTCGTCGGTCGCCGCCGGGGAGCCGCGCCCGTCGCGGTTGCTGGTGGTGACCCAGAGGTACCCGTCCGGCCCGTACTCCACCGTGCGCAGCCGGCCGTACGTGCCGACCAACTCGGCCACCGGCGTGCCCGCGCCGCCGGACGTGGTCAGCGGTACGTTCCACAGCCGGGTCCCGCGCAGCGCGGCCACGTAGAGCCGGTTGCCGACGACCGCCGCGCCGCTCGGGGACGCCTGCGAGGTCGACCAGACCACCAGCGGGTCACGGAACCGGGAGTCGTTGGCCCGGCCCTCGACGATCGGCCAGCCGTAGTTGCCGCCACGCACGATGACGTTGACTTCGTCCCAGGAGTTCTGTCCGAACTCGGTGGCGAGCAACCGGCCCTGGGCGTCCCAGGTCAGGCCCTGCACGTTGCGGTGACCGAGGCTGTAGACCAGGGAGCCGGCGAACGGGTTGTCCGTCGGGACCGTTCCGTCCGGACGCATTCGCAGGATCTTGCCGTTGCGGCTCTGGAGGTTCTGCGAGGTGGACGTCTGCCCCGCGTCGCCGACCCCGGCGTAGAGCATCCCGTCCGGACCGAAGGCGATCCGGCCGCCGTTGTGGATGCTGGCCTTGGCGAGTCCGGTGAGGATCGGCTGCTGGGTCTGTGGCGTGCTGAGGCGGAAGCGGGCGATCCGGTTGTCGGTCGAGGTGGTGAAGTAGACGTAGACGTAGCCGTCCTGGGCGTGCGTGGGGGAGACCGCCAGGCCGAGCAGCCCGCCCTCGCCGCCGGGAGCGACCCCGGCGATCTGGGTCACCGGCGTGGGCGCCTGACCGGGGCGCACCCGGACCACCTGGCCGGAGTTCCGCTGCGCGACCAGGGCGGAGCCGTCGGGGAGGAAGTCCATCCCCCACGGCACGGTCAGGTTGCTGGCGACCACCTGCGGTCGCGTGAAGTCGAAGTCACCGAGGGCCTCGACCGTGGCGCTCGGACGCGGCGCCTGCTGGGCCGGGTCGGCGAGCGCGGCGGCCCCGCCCCCGGTCAGCGCGACACCCATCGTCGTCGCTGCCACGATCATCAACCGGACTCTCACGACAAACACCACCATTCTATCAGCGATTGCCGTCAATATATATCGCAACGAGTGATCAAATCGATACGGAAAGCGCTATCCGTTGGTGGCCTGGCCTCGAATACCATCGCTGATGGTCGATGTCTCTGGAGCCTGCGGGACAACGGGGACCGCGACGGGGGATCGACCGGGAAGGCAGCAGATGCGAACCCCACATGTCACCCCGCGCCGGCGCGGCGCCCCACGTCGCCTCGGTGCCGTCGCGCTGGCCGTCGCGGTCGGCACGGCGTCGCTGGTCGGTGCCGGCGCGCCGGCGGCGGCCGAGCCGGCGACCATCCTCGGAGCCGGCGCGCCGACCGCGATCCCGGGCAGCTACATCGTGGTGCTCAAGGACAGCGTCACGCTCCGGGACACCGGCATCCTGACCCGCGACGGCCGGGTGCCGCGCGGCACCATGTCCCCGTCGGCCCGCGCGGCGGCCCGGGACGCGGTGGACCGGGCGGCGGAGACCCTGGCCGACCGGCACGGTGCGACCGTGGGCCACCGGTACAGTGCCGCGCTGCGCGGCTTCACCATCCGGGCCAGCGAGACGGTGGCCCGGCGCATCGCCGCCGAGGAGTCGGTGGCCTTCGTGGAGCAGAACCGCCGCACCCGGCTGGACGACGACCGCACCGCGCCGGTGACGACGCTGGGCACCCAGCCGAACCCGCCGTCGTGGGGGCTGGACCGGGTCGACCAGACCAGCCTGCCGCTGGACAACTCGTTCAGCTACCCGTCCTCGGGCGGCCAGGGCGTGCACGCGTACGTCATCGACTCCGGCATCCGCCTCACCCACCAGGACTTCGGCACCCGCGTCGTCAACGGCATCGACGTGGTGGACGGCGGCACCGCCGACGACTGCTACGGGCACGGCAGCCACGTCGCCGGCACGCTGGGCGGCACGACGTACGGGGTGGCCAAAAGCGTCACCCTGGTCGCCGTACGCGTCTGGGCATGCGACGCCACCGGCGACATCGCCACCACCACCCAGGCGATCGACTGGGTCACCGCGAACGCGCAGCAGCCCGCCGTGGCGAACATGAGCTTCGGCAACTCGACCACGCTCAACCCCGGCGCGTACGAGGCCGCCACCACCGGGCTGATCAACTCGGGCGTGACCGTGGTCGCGTCCGCCGGCAACGACGGCGGCGACGCCTGCGTCAAGACCCCCGCGTTCATTCCGGCGGTGCTCACCGTCGGCTCCACCTGGCCGGACGACGGGGCGGCCTGGCTCAGCAACCACGGCCCCTGCGTGGACCTGTTCGCGCCCGGCCAGAGCATCGTCTCCGCCGGCCACACCACCGACACCGCCTGGACGACGAAGACCGGCACCTCGATGGCCGCGCCGCACGTGGCCGGCGCCGCCGCATTGATCCTCGCCGCGAATCCGACCTGGACCCCGGCACAGGTGCACGCCCAGGTGATCGCCGACTCCACCTCCGGCGTCGTCTTCAACACCCGACCCGACACGACCAGCCGGATGCTGTACGTGCCCTCCTGAACCCGGCGGCCGTTCCGCCGGTCCCGGACCTCCGAACAGGACCCACCGCGCCCGGGTCTGTGGATCTAACGGTGTTTCCGGCCTGACCCATCGGGCGTTGTGCCTGGTGAGGAGGGTGCCGTGATGACCGCGACATCGAACGATGTAAGCCCGAGGAAGGCTAAGGCTGATCAGTCGGCCGAGGCGAAGGCCGCTGCCGACCTGGTGCGAGCCGCGAAGGAGCAAGGGCTGTCGCTGACCGGCCCGGACGGCCTGTTGAAGCAGTTGACGAAGACGGTTCTGGAGACCGCGCTCAACGAGGAGATGACCGAGCACCTCGGTTACGAGAAGCATGACTCGGCCGGTGCGGGGTCGGGCAACATCCGCAACGGCAGCCGGCCGAAGACGGTGCTGACCGACGCCAGCGGGCCGGTGGAGATCAACGTGCCACGGGATCGGGCCGGCACGTTCGAGCCCCGGATCGTGCGGAAGCGGCAGCGGCGCCTGTCAGGGGTCGACGAGGTCGTGTTGTCGTTGTATGCCAAGGGTTTGACGACCGGGGAGATCTCGGCGCACTTTGCGGAGATCTATGGGGCGTCGGTGTCGAAGGAGACGATCTCCCGGATCACCGACAAGGTCATCGAGGAGATGGTCGACTGGTCCCACCGGCCGTTGGACGAGATCTACGCGGCGGTGTTCATCGACGCGATCGTGGTCAAGGTGCGTGACGGGCAGGTCGCGAACCGGCCGTTCTACGCCGCGATCGGGGTCACCCTTGACGGCGAGAAGGACATCCTCGGCCTGTGGGCGGGCACGGGCGGTGAGGGCGCGAAGTTCTGGATGAGCGTGCTGACCGACCTGCGTAACCGGGGTGTGAAGGACGTGTTCTTTCTGGTCTGCGACGGCCTCAAGGGCCTGCCCGAGGTCGTGACGAACGTGTGGCCCCGCACGGTGGTGCAGACCTGCGTGATCCATCTGATCCGCAACACGTTCCGGTTGACCTCCCGCAGGTACTGGGACGAACTGAAGCGTGACATCAAACCGATTTACACGGCGGTCAACGCCACTGCCGCGAGGGCGGCGTTCGACGACCTGGCGGAGAAGTGGGGCGGCCGGTATCCGGCGGTGATCCGGTTGTGGGACAACGCCTGGGCCGAGTTCATCCCGTTCCTCGACTACGACCTGGAGATCCGCAAGGTCATCTGCTCGACCAACGCGATCGAGTCGTTGAACGCCCGCTACCGGCGGGCCGTGAAGGCCCGCGGCCACTTCCCGAACGAGCAGGCCGCGTTGAAGTGTCTGTACCTGGTGACCCGGTCCCTGGATCCCACCGGAGCCGGCAGGACCCGATGGACGATGCGTTGGAAACCCGCGTTGAACGCCTTCGCCATCACCTTCAGCGACCGCTTCCCGGCCGCTGAAACCTACTAACCAAGATCGCCGGAAACACCGTTGGCGAGACAGCCCCCTCCGGTGAACTGAGCGTCACCCGCCGACGGATGACCCCGTTCGGCGAGAACCGTGGGGCACCGCCAGGCACCTGGCCGGACGACAAAGGCTTCGTCGGCGGCACCATCGACCCAACCGGCTACACCCACCTCGGGGCCCGCGAGTACGACCCCGCGACCGGCCGGTTCCTCTCCGTCGACCCCCTCGTCGACTACGGCGACCCACAGAGCCTCAACGCCTACTCGTACTCGGGCAACAACCCCGTCCGCTACTCCGACCCCGACGGCCTGCGCCGCATCGAACACGGTGGCGTCGGTGGCGGTGGCGGTGGCGGAGGCGGGCGGGGCGGCATCGGCGTCACCTTCGCTGTCGGCCGGTCCAGGACGATCCGAGCATCCGCCGGGACGAAGGTCGGCTACACGGGGGCCCGTGGCAGTAGCAGAGTCAAGGCCCCAGGTTCCGCTGCCCGGAGCGAGCGAGGCATCATGCGCGACCGGGCCATGCGAAAGAGGTCCGGTGGGCAGAACGGGGCCAAGACAAACAGCAAGGGCAGGACTCCCAACAAGGGAACCACGAGCAAGGGCACCAAGGGAAAGAGCCCTACCAGCAAGGCCAAGCGCAAGAGCAACAGCACGGGCAAGGGCACGAGCAAGAAGGGACGCAGCAGCAACTCCGGCAAGGGTAGGAAGGGACCGTCGTCACGGCCCAAGCCAACCCCGCCCAAGAAGGAAGTCCAGACCATCAAACCTCGGGACGGCAAGCAGGACGTGCCCGAGCCCGCCGCCAGTGCCCAGGAGCACGCGCAGCGGGTCCAGGACGTCCTCGGTCAGCGCGTCCATGACATGGGAAGTGATGTCGTCGCCGGGCTCGGTACTGTGGGGAAGGCTTCGCAGTTGTCGCCCGGTACTGTGGTGCCCCGCGGCCCTCCCGCGTCCGGTCCTTCCTGGAGTGCCCACCATGCCGACGGCGGCTTCGTTGCCGACGCGAATGCCGCTGGAGCCGTGATCGCGTTGGTGTGGACGGTAGCGAAAATCGTTGCCCGAGGGCGAAAATAGATGCCGACGTCGGGGGAGGTGCGTGGCATGGGTGAGCAAGGGAGGGCTTCGAAGGCTCCGCAAGGCTCACCGGACCCCTCCCTCCCCTCGAAGCCGACGACGATCAGCACCAAGCAGGGACGGATGATCCGGGCCGAACTTCTCGGCAATTTCGCTGAGGCCGATCGTTTGAGGGATCTGCTTCGCGCGGAGAATTCGGACCTCGAAGTACTCTCCGGTGCCTTCGTGGCTGCCGTGCGTCGGCGTTTCGGTAGGATAGACGATCTTCGAGGGATCACTGAATTCGTCGCGAACCTCGGCGCCATTCTCGGTGCGGGCGTACCACGTCGCGAGACCGAGGCTATGGTGCGTGTCGTTTTGGGAGAGGAGTACCTGCTGGACTCGGTGGAGCCCGAGGCGGCTGGCACTGCGGTGTGGGCTGTGCTGCTTGGCGTCGTGATGGAACTGGAACTCTCATCGACCGACGTCGACTCGTTGATCCTAGAGGCGGAGTGGTACGCGGGAATGATCGATCAGCTCGGGGCGCTCGACGCCCTAAGATCGGCATCGCCGGAGATGCACCCCGCGTGGTGGCGTCTCCCGCACAGTTGGTGAGCTGATTGTGGTGATCTGCTGACGTGGCGCGCGAGTGGGAGGCATGGTGAGCAAGAAGTTGAAGAGGGTTTTCTTCGGAGCGCGGCGACCGTCCTCGCCTTCTTCTCCGCAGCCGCAGACGCTGATGGGGCAGTTTCTTCGGGCCGTCATGCTGCGTTGGGATGAGCAGACCCAGCTGCACGTCGAGGTCAAGAAGCATGGCTCGAAAGACGGCAACGAGCTGACCCGGGCGGCATTCGAGGTCGCGGTTCGGCGGTACTTCCCCCCGGACACCGACCTACGGGTGATCAGTGGGTTGGTGCACGAGATGCGTCAGGTGTTCGGAGAACTCGTACCGGTCCTGGAGACCGAAATGCTGATCCGTGCGGCGCTCGGTGAGGAAGTTCCCATCGACGACATCACGCTTGTCCCGGAGCTGACGGCCAAGACCTTCACGCTCATGGGGCTGACCGACAAGTGGAGCCGGGACGTGTCGACGGTGAACAGCGTCCTGGCGGAGGCGGAGGAACTCGTTCACCGACGAGGCTTCGCCCCAACGCCTGCGGCGTAGCCCGTCGGCCGTGGTAGCTATACGGCGAGCAGGCGCCCCTCCGGGATGGCGATCTTCGACCGTACGCCGGCCAGCGGCGCGGCGGCCCGGCGGACCCGCAGCGGCACGTGTTCCCGGCGGGCGGTGGCGTAGCTGGCGGCGGTGGAGGCGGCGATGGTCGACCAGCCGTACCGCTCGCCGACCATGGTGCGGGCGCGGCGGGCGACCCGGCGGGCGAAGACCTCGTCGCCGACGAGCCGGTCGACCGCCCCGGCCAGGGCGTCGGGGTCGCTGTGCGGGAAGGTCATGCCGGTGACGCCCGGCTCGACGATCTCGGCGAGTCCGCCGGTGGCGGCCACCGCCAAGGGCGCGCCGGCGGCCGCGGCCTCCAGGGCGACCATGCCGAACGGCTCGTAGAGGCTGGGCACCACGGTCGCGTCGGTGGCCCCGAGCATCGCCGGGAGCTGTGACTCGGTGAGGAAGCCGGTGAACCGGACCGTGTCGGTCAGCCCCAGGCCGTCCACCCGGGCCCGCAGTTCGTCCTTGTACGGGCCGTCCCCGGCGATCACGACGCGCAGGCCGGGGTGCCGGTGGCGCAGGTGCGGCACGGCCTCCACCAGGTGCTGGACGCCCTTCTCGTAGACGAGGCGGCCGGCGTACCCGACCAGGGGGCCGTCGGCGGCGAACCGGGCGCGGGCGGCGGTGACCGCGCGCGGCCGGGCCTGCCAGGCGCGGGCGTTCACCCCGTTGGGCACCACGTCGACCCGGCCGGCGGGCACGTCGAAGAGGGTGGTGACCTGGTCGCGCATGTAGCCCGAGCAGGCGATGACCCGGGCCGAGGAGTTGCTGAGCCAGTGCTCGACGCCGTGGATGGTGCGGTTCATCTCCTCCGGCAGCCAGCCCTGGTGCCGGCCGGCCTCGGTGGCGTGGATGGTGGTGACCAGGGGCAGGTCGAGGTGTTCGCTGATGGTGACGGCGGTGTGCGCGACCAGCCAGTCGTGGGCGTGCACCACGTCGTACTCGCCGGACTCGGCGGCGCGCAGCGCGGTGCGGGTGAGCGTGTGGTTGAACGCCATCGTCCAGGCGAGCAGGGCCGGGGTGGCCAGGGGGAAGGTCACCGGGTCCTCGGGGGCGCGCAGGATCCGGACGCCGTCGGCGTACTCCTCAAGTGGCGCGCCCTCGGCGTGCCGGGTGACCACGGTGACCTCGTGGCCGGCGGCGGCCAGGGCGACGGAGAGGGCGTGCACGTGCCGGCCGAGTCCACCCACGAGCACCGGCGGATACTCCCACGACAGCATCAGCACCCGCTGCTGCCGGGCGGGGTGGATGTCGATCACATCGGCGTTCGGTGACATGCGGCCCCCTGGAGTTGTCCCCTGCGCGCGGCGACGGCCTCCGCTGTCCGGATTCCCGTCGCCGCGCCCTGGTCGGGGCCAATCCTGCCGCCGGCTCGATAACCGGCGGCGACGTCACCGTTGCGGCTCTGTAAAGCGGGCCTATCGGGTACGACGGCAGCGCAGCAACTCGGCGACCGACCACGCCTGGAACGGGCAGCCGGTCGCGCCGTGCGGCGGCAGGCCGTCAGCCGTTTCACTGACCGAACCTAGGCCATATTCAGTCAAATGTGCCTCAATAGCCACGAACAGTTCATCAACTGAAATTTTGCCTCGACGGCAGGCGTCCACGTACGGTCCGAGCAGCCACGGCCAGACCGTCCCCTGGTGGTAGCCGCCGTCCCGCTCGGCCGGCGTGCCCCGGTGCCGGCCGATGAAGCCGGGGGAGTCGGGGGAGAGGCTGCGCGGCCCCAGCGGGGTGAGCAGCCCGGCCGCGACCCGGCGCAGCGTCGCCTCGTCCGGCTCCAGCGGCGCGTGCGGCAGCGACCAGGCGAGCAGCTGGTTCGGGCGGAGCAGGTCGTCGTCGTGGTGCGGCGCGCCACCCAGCGGGTACGTCGGCGCGGGCCCGTCCACCACGTCGTAGAGCCAGCCCGTCGGGGCGGGGAACCGCTCCCGGAACGCGGTCACCGCCCGCTCGTGCAGCCGTTCCAGCTCGCCGATGTCCTGCCCGGCCAGCTCGGTCAACTCGACGAGCCCGGCCAACCCGTTGATCCACAGCGCGTTCACCTCGACCGGCTTGCCGGTCCGGGGCGTCACCGGCACCCCGTACACCCGGGCGTCCATCCAGGTCAGCGCGACACCCGGGGTGCCGCCCTGGGTGAGCAGCCCGTCGGCCGGGTCGACCGCGATGCCGTACCGGGTGCCGGCCAGATGCGCGTCGACCACCCCGCGCAGCGCCGGCAGCAGCTCGTTACCGAGGTCGATGTCTCCGGTGACGGTGACGTGCCGGTTCACCGCGTGCAGGAACCACAGGGTCGCGTCAACGGTGTTGTACTCGACCCGCCCGGTGTCGGCGGTGTTCGCCAGCATCCCCTCCGACAGGGTCGCCGCGTACGACCGCAGCAGCTCCCGTCCCTCGGTGGCCCGGTTGGTGCAGAGGAACAGCCCCTCGTACGAGATCATCGTGTCCCGCGACCAGGCCCCGAACCACGGGTAGCCGGCCACCACGTCGACCGGCGCCTGGTCGGTGCGCACCACGAACGCGTCGGCGGCCAGGGTCAGCGTCGCCTCCACCGCGTCGGCCGGCCGGGCGGCGGCCACCACCCGCCGGTTGCGTCGCCGGGCGGTCGCCACCACCTCGGTCGCCGGTGGCGGCTGGAGATCGAGCTGGTCGGCCCAGGCCAGCACGGAGACGGTGTCGCCGGGGCCCGCCAACTGCCCGGCGAAGCGCCCGGCGTACCAGAGGTCCTCGTCCGGGTGCAGGCCCCGGGCGGCCTCCTCCCGGTGGTGCACGCCCAGCCACCACTGGCCCTCCGGCGTCCAGTCCGGACCGGCGAGGCGGAACGCGCCCTCGATCACGGCCCCGCCGTCGACCGGCTCCATCCGGGGCGCGGGGCCGTCCGCGCGGCGCTCGCCGTGCGCGTCCCGCCAGGTGCAGACCGCCGCCAGCTCCAGGCGCACCGGGCCACCGGAGACCAGCCGGTGTACCACCGCCACGCAGGGGCGGCCGGGCAGCATGGCCAGCTCCCGCTCGACCACCGTGTCACCGATCCGCCACCGCCACCGGGGCAGGCCGTCGACCAGGGCGAAGTGCTCCAGCAACTCGTACCCGCGTGGGTCGACGTCGCCGGAGGACCACTCGTGGGCCCCGAGGCGCACCTGTGCGCCGCCGGGGAGCAGCACCGACGCGTCCAGGCTGGCCAGCCCGACCCGCCGGGTCGCCGGGGTGTCGCCGGCCACCACCAGCAGCCCGTGGTAGCGGCGCGTACGCAGTCCGCTGACGGTGCCCATGGCGTATCCGCCCCGACCGTCGGGCACCAGCCACTCGCGGGTGGCCCCGCCGGTGAGCTCGCCACAGACCTGCGGACCGAAACCGATCTCGATCAACTTTCCTCCAGCAACGACGTGCAACACGCCACGACGACGGTGGGTACGGTGGTCAAGTGACCGCGCGGCGTCGAAGATGTGCGGGTGATCACTGACGTGACTCCTCCCATGGCACCGCCCCCCGACGCCGAGCGGATCCGCCTGGCCCAGGCCGACTCGGGGGAGCAGGACTGGCGCGCATGGGGCCCCTATCTCTCGGAACGGGCCTGGGGGACGGTGCGGGAGGACTACAGCGAACACGGTACGGCCTGGGACTACTTTCCCCACGATCATGCTCGGTCCCGAGCGTACCGGTGGAGCGAGGACGGCATGGCGGGCGTCTGCGACGACCGGCAGACGTTCTGCTTCGCGCTGGCGCTCTGGAACGGCCGGGACCCGATCCTCAAGGAGCGGATGTTCGGCCTCGGCGGCGACGGCGGCAACCACGGCGAGGACGCCAAGGACTACTGGTGGTACGAGGACTCCACCCCCACCCACTCCTTCATGCGCTGGCGCTACCACTACCCGCAGGCCGCCTTCCCGTACGACGAACTGGTCGCCGTGAACGCGCTGCGCGGCCGGGACGACACCGAGTACGAGCTGGTCGACACCGGCATCTTCGACGACGACCGGTACTGGGCGGTGACCGTCGACTACGCCAAGGAGTCCCCGACCGACCTGTGCATGGTGGTCACCGTGGCCAACCGGGGTGACCGGGCCGCCCGGCTGCACGTGCTGCCCACCCTGTGGTTCCGCAACACCTGGGGGTGGGGGCTGCCCGGCAGCGACCGGGTGCCCACCCTGGCCGGCGAGGAGGGCCGGCTGGTCGGCGAGCACCGGGTGCTCGGTCAGCTCGTGCTGGCCGGGGACGGCACGCCGACGCCGCTGCTCTGCGACAACGAGAGCAACGCCGAGCGGCTCTGGGGGCTGCCCGGCCGGTCCCGCTACCCGAAGGACGGCATCAACGACCACGTGGTCGACGGGGCCGACACGGTCAACCCGGACCGCGTCGGCACCAAGGGCGCGCTGCACTACGTGCTGGACGTGCCGGCCGGTGGGCAGCGGCAGATCCGGCTGCGGCTGACCCGTACCGCGCCGCCGCCCGCCGGCACGCCCGCCCCCGCCCTCGACCTCGGGGCCGGCTTCGAGGCGACGATGCGGACCCGGCGCTTCGAGGCGGACCGGTTCTTCGCCGACGTCATCCCGGCCGCCGCCAGCGAGGACGAGGCCCTGGTGGCCCGGCAGGCCATCGCCGGGCTGATGTGGGGCAAGCAGTTCTACCACTTCGACGTGAAACGGTGGCTCGACGGCGACCCGGGCTCCACCCCGCCGCCGGCCGGGCGGCGGCACGGGCGCAACAGCGCCTGGTGGCACATGAACAGCTTCGACGTCATCTCCATGCCGGACCCGTGGGAGTACCCCTGGTACGCCGCCTGGGACCTGGCGTTCCACTGTGTCAGCATCGCCCGGGTCGACCCCGGCTTCGCCAAGGAGCAACTGCTGCTCCTGCTCCGCGAGTGGTACCTGCACCCCAACGGGCAGATCCCGGCGTACGAGTGGGCGTTCGGCGACGTGAACCCCCCGGTGCACGCCTGGGCGGCGTTGAAGGTCTTCGAGATCGACGGCAGCCAGGACCACGAGTTCCTCGCCCGGGTGCTGCACAAACTGCTGCTCAACTTCACCTGGTGGGTCAACCGCAAGGACACCCTGGGCAGCAACGTCTTCGAGGGCGGTTTCCTCGGGCTGGACAACGTCGGCCCGTTCGACCGGTCGGCCGCGCTGCCGGTGGCCGGGGTGCTGGAGCAGTCCGACGGCACCGGCTGGATGGCCATGTACGCGCTGAACCTGCTCGACATGGCGATCATCCTCGCCGAGCGGGACCGGGCGTACGTCGACGTCGCGACGAAGTTCTTCGAACACTTCGCGTACATCGCCGCCGCCGCGTACGACCAGGGGCTCTGGGACGACGAGGACGCCTTCTTCTACGACGTGCTGCGGCTGGCCGACGGGACGAAGGTGCCGCTGAAGGTGCGCTCGGTGGTGGGGCTGCTGCCGCTGGCGGCGACCACCCGGCTCACCGCGCGGACCCTGCGCCACCTGCCGGAACTGGGCGCCCGGCTGCGCTGGTTCCTGACCAACCGGCCGGAGTACGCCGACGTGGTCGGAGCCCGCCGGATCGGCCCGGACGGCCGGCAGCAGCGGCTGCTGTCGATGGTCGGTCCGGAGCAGGTGGTCCGGCTGCTGGCCCGGATGCTCGACCCCGAGGAGTTCCTCTCCGAGTACGGGCTGCGCACCCTCTCCCGGGCCCACCTGGACGAGCCGTTCTCGGTCACCCTCGGCGGGCAGGAGTTCAGCGTCGGGTACGAGCCAGCCGAGTCGACCAGCGGGCTGTTCGGCGGCAACTCCAACTGGCGTGGGCCGATCTGGATGCCGACGAACTTCCTGCTGGTCAGCGCGCTGCGCGACTACGCCGCCTTCTTCGGTGACGACCTCCAGGTGGAGTACCCGACCGGCTCCGGCGTGAAGCGCACCCTCGCCGAGATCGCCGACGACCTCTCCGCCCGCCTGATCGCCCTGTTCACCCGGGACGGCTGGGGGCGACGGCCGATCTACGGGGCCTGCCAGCTCTTCCAGACCCACCCGGACTGGCGGGACCTGATCGCCTTCCCCGAGTACTTCCACGGGGACAACGGCGCGGGGCTCGGCGCGTGGCACCAGACCGGCTGGACGGCGCTGGTCGCCGACCTGATCCTCACCCTGCGCCGCCGCTGAGGCGGTTGCGGGGTGGCGTGGGTGGTGGTTGCAGGGGTCCCCTCCTCATCAAAATGCGGTAACAGGGGACCCCTGCTATCACCTCACCTCAGCCCACCGCCGGCGCCGGCGCCGGCGTGCCGGCGGGGGCGACCCGGACCCGGACCGACCCGGCCCCGGTCCGGTCAGCTGACCATCGACAGCAGTTCGCGGCAGGCCGACTCGCAGGAGCGGCAGGCCTCGGCGCAGATCGCGCAGTGCTCGTGCATGCCGGCGTGGCTGGCGCACTCGTCGCCGCAGGCGCGGCACGCGGTGATACAGGCCGCCAGCAGGCTCCGGGTGATGTTGGCGTCGTAGCCGGTGTGCCGGGACAGCACCCGGGCGGTGGCCGCGCAGATGTCCGCGCAGTCCAGGTTCGTCCGGATGCACTTGGTCAGCTCGGTGACCGCCTCCTCGCTCAGGCAGGCGTCGGCGCATGCGGTGCAGGCCTGGGCGCAGGCGTTCAGCTCGTCGATCACCCGCGCGAGTCGTACGCGGTCCAGGTTGATCTCCGCCGGGTACGTCCTGAGCATCGGGTTCGTCATCGTTGTCACGGTCTGTCACCCCTCCCCGGGTCGTCCTCGTCCTCCCCGACCCGATACCCGTTGCGCGGGCCGGAAACCGGGATGAGCGCGGCCGGTCCGGCCGAGTACGGTGTCCCGGGCCGCGCGGGAGGGGTGGAACGTGGAGCAGGGGCAGCGTCACCACGGCAGGGTGCTCGTCTTCGACGCCGACGACACGCTCTGGGAGAACAACGTCCTGTTCGAGCGAGTCATCGACGACTTCCTGGCCTGGGTGGACCATCCCACCCTGGACCGGACCGAGATCCGCGCCATCCTCGACGACATCGAGCGGGCCAACACCGTGGTCCACGGGTACGGCAGCAAGGTCTTCCTGCACAGCCTGGGGGAGTGCCTGGAGCGGCTGCGGGAGCGTCCGGCCACCGAGCGGGAGCGTCGGGAGATCGACGACCTCGCGGTGGCGCTGGCCCACCACGAGGTGGAGCTGATGCCGGGCGTCGCGGAGACCCTCGACGAACTGGCCGGGCGGCACGAACTGCTCCTGCTCACCAAGGGCGACCCGGAGGAGCAGCGGCGCAAGCTGGACGCCTCCGGACTGCTGCACCACTTCCGCGCCGCGCACGTGGTCATGGAGAAGGACACCGACACCTACCGCCGCCTGGCGCGCGAACACCCCTTCGACCCGGCGGTGGCGTGGATGATCGGCAACTCCCCGAAGTCGGACATCCTGCCGGCGCGGGCGGCCGGGATGGGGGCGGTGTTCATCCCGAACGACGACACCTGGGTGCTGGAGCACGCCGAGGTGGATCCGGACGACGCCGGGGTGCTGCACCTCACCGCGTTCCCGGACCTGCTCCGGCACTTCTGACCCGGGGTGGTGGCGTTTCTCGGCCGGTGACGTGAGATCGTGGAGCCTCTCACCTCATTTCCTCGGACAAAATCGCGGATACTGTTTCTCGACCCCGAACAGCGTCGGTGCCCCCGCTTTCGTTACATCGACATGCCGGTTGTCGCGGTAGACGTTGCTCACCATTTCGAACGGCCGGATCTTCTTGTCCGTGGAATCGCCTTCTGCCTAATCTTGGGGCCGCGTTGCGGCTCGTCGGGGTGAGCCGGGGACGCGACAGGAGTCCGGTGGTGGAGCACCGTGGAGCTGAGTGCATGCGGGCCGCCTCGCCACATCGGGTCCGACGTCGGGCGTCGTGCCACGCCCGGGGCCCTGAGCGGCGAAACCGCTGCCACGCCGGGCGACTGGAGGTCAGGACCGGGGAGTTGCGGACCCGGTCCTGACCGATCCTCCCACCCTTCTTCTCGGACTGGTCGAGGTGCGGACTCGCTCTGGTGGCCCGGCAGTGGAACCCCACACTGGACAGCTTCGGCGTTCGGGAGCGAGCCGATTGCGTACCCGAGAATGAGCGTTTTTCGGGTTGACGCCAGATGGAGACCGGAATGGCCTCCGGTCCGCCGCTGTCCGGGCTGGTGACCGCCGTCGGAACCGCCGTCGCAATCTCGTTGGTTTCCGCTGCGGAGGACGGCAGGGAACGGGAGCTGCGACGCCCTCTTCGTCGGGGCGCGCCAACCCTGAGGTGGGCCCGCTGATGCGCGGGGCGCGGTCAGTCGGTCGGCGTGCAGGTGACCGCGGGCAGGGCCGGACTGCCCGTCCCCGTGTACCCGAACGTGGCGATGGCGGTGGGCCCGAGCGTGGGGGCGTGGGTGGGTGGGTCGATGGTGTACTGGGTGCCGAACCTGGTGAACGTGGCGTCCCAGCCGGTGACGGTGCCCGACGGCACGGTCAGCTTGGCCTGCCACGCGATCCGGTCGGAGCTGATGTTCTTGATGGTGATGTCCGCCTGGTAGCCGTTGGCCCACGCGACGGTCGAGGTCGTGATGAGGCACCGCAGTGGCGGCTCGTCCGCCGGGGCGGCGGTCGCGGGTGTGGCGCCGGGTGCCACGGCGATCGCCCCGAGTGCGGCAAGGGCGGCGAAGCGCATCCGTAGAGCCATGCGGGCAATATATGTTTGTCTATGTACTGCGGTAACCCTACGTTCGGATGAGCCGGCCGGCGACGGATCACCGCGCAGGTGCCGGAGGGGTCAGCTGGCGTCGCCGCGCACGATCGCCACGGCGACCCGGCAGAACTCGTCCATGTCCGGGGTGAAGCCGGCGGCGATGTCGGGGTGCAGACCGGCGCGGGTCTCGTCCAGCAGCCGCTGGCAGACCTGCTCGACCGGCTCACCGGCGTAGTCGGCGCGGACCCGGTCGGTGGCGGCCCGCAGCGCCGATGTGAGCTGCTCCTCCAGTGGGCCCCGCAGTTTCTGCTGCACGGGGTCGAGCCCTCTCGGGTCGAGGGTGACGTGTGGCTCCGGCATCGGCGCTCCCTTCGTCGGCGTCCGCGGTACCCCACCGCGGGCGTCGGTCAAACCACGGTCGGTGTCTCCGCCACCCGTACCCGGTACGAGTACTCCGCCGCCGGCTCCTCGGTGTACGACAGGCGGCGGATCTGTCGGTCGTCGGTGTAGAGGGCGACGGCCACCAGCACGCCCAGGTGGGCCAGGCCGATGGTGGAGACGCGTTTCCTGGCCGCCAGGACGGCGCAGACCCCGCCGAGCAGCGTGCTGGCGTCGGAGGTGCGGTGTCCGGGTGGGCAACGCAGGGTCAGGTCGATCTCCACCGGTCCGGTCGGCGGTGTCCATCCGGTCCGTTGCGCGGCGGTGCCGGCGGCCCGGAGCAGGGCACGGACCCGGGTGGCCTGCCGGTGGCCGGCGGTGACGGCGGACAGGGCCTCGGTCCGGACCGGAGGCAGGCCGCCCACCTCGAACGTGAGGGCGAGAGCGTGGGTGTCCTGCACGACGGCACCTCCTCTGCTGGGATCCTGCCCAACCGCAGGCGCGCGGGACGGGGGAATCCGCGATCATCCCCCGATCGGGCCGGCCGGCCCGCCCGTCAGCGCTGCGGAGCGAACGCGCAGAACTCGTTGCCCTCCGGATCGGCCAGGATCCACCAGTCGATGTCGTCGTCCGGTTCGCGCAGCAGCGTCGCGCCGGCGTCCAGCAGCGCCGCGCAGTCGTCGTCGGTGAGGTCCACGTCCCAGTGCATCCGGTTCTTGATTGTCTTCGGCTCCGTCACCGGCGCGAAGACCCAGTATTCCCAGGGAAAGCCGGCCGCGCCGACGACCGAGGCGGCGCCGGTGGCGTCGCGCTCGACCCGGCCGCCGGCCACCCCGGCCCACCAGGTGGCCTGCGCGGTGGCGTCCCGGGCGTCGACGACCAGTTCGAACGGACCCGGTACGGTGCCCGGCCGGGGCGCGAAGGCACGGAACTCGTAGCCGTCGGGGTCGGCGAGCACCCACCAGCCCACCTCGTCGTCCGGTTCCCGGACCAGACGGGCCCCGGCGGCCAGCAGGTCGGCCGGGTCGGACCGGTGCAGCCGCAGGCCCAGGTGAACCCGGGTCCTGCGGGCGCGTGGTTCCGGGACCCGGTTCACCCAGATCGACTCGGGGCCGGGTCGGCCGGGCCGGCCGTCGACCCGGGTGTCCCCGTCGCGCAGGTCGACCAGGTCGGCGTGGAGGACCCGGGCCCAGAAGCCGCCGAGGGCGTGCGGGTCGACGGCGTCCAGGCAGAGGTCCTTGAACCGGGCGAGCGGCAGCCCGTCCCCGGAGAGCCGCCCGGGAGCCCGACCGGCGGCGGAGGTCACCGCCGGCCCCGCTTGATCTCGTGGAAGGCGGGCATCCGTACCAGCGGCAGCAGCGAGTCCCACAGTCGCAGGGCCTCCTCGGCGTCGGGCACCTCGGTCACGATCGGTCCGTGCACGCCCCGGTCGGCGTCGGGCAGGGTCAGCACCGGCGAGCCGATGTCCGGGCCCGCCGAGGCGTACGCCAGGGCGTGCGACTCCCGTACCGCCTCGTCCCAGCGGTCGTCGTCGAGAGCCGGCGCGTCCGTCCGGAGGCCGGCCGCGTCGACGGCGTCGGTGACCGCCCGGTCGGAGAGCGGGTTGCCGACGTCGTGGCTACGCGCGCCGAGTTCGGCGTAGAAGCGGGCGGCGTCGTCGCCGCGTCCCTCGGCGCGCAGCGCCTCGACCAGCCGCAGGGCCCGGCCGGAGGCGGCGAGCGCCTCGGCGAACTTCGGGGCGCCCCGACCCTCGTTGAGGATGGCGAGGCTGAACGCCCGCCACTCGATACGCAGGTCGCGGGCCTGACCCACGGTCACCAGCCAGCGGGAGGTCCGCCAGGTGTGTGGGCAGGCCGGGTCGAAGAAGAAGGTGACGTCCATCGGCCGAGCGTAGACGTCACCTGATCTCCCCGCAGGTTCGAGGTTTCGTCCGTGGATGTCCGGTTATCGGGGCACCGGGGCCCTTCATGTTTCGTCGCCGGACGTTACGGGCAGTGAGGGGGCCACGAAACGCCCGCGGGACGACCCCGATCCGCAACCGGTGCCGTCCCGCATCGTCTCGCCGCGCGCCGGGGCGCGGTTCCCACCCCGGTATGTGCAGTAGGAGAGGGGGAGGGGCGAATGAGCGAGCCTGACGGTGCCGGCGTCCGGCGCCGGTCACGGGCCCGCGCGGTGGCGGTGGCCACCGCGTTGACGCTGCTGGCGCCGACCGCCGCGTGCAGTTCCGGTGGGGACGGCGGACCGCCGACGATCAACCTGTACTACCCGCCGGAGCAGAACCTGCAGAAGGTGGTCGACGACTGCAACGCGCAGGCGCAGGGGCGGTACCGGATCGCCTACCAGGTGCTGCCCCGGCAGGCCGACGAGCAGCGGGTACAGATGGTCCGGCGGCTCGCCGCGCAGGACAGCGGCATGGACGTGCTCGGTCTCGACGTGACCTGGACCCAGGAGTTCGCCAGCGCGGACTGGATCCGGGAGTGGACCGGCGAGGACCGGACCGAGGTCGAGCAGGGCACCCTGGAGGGCCCGTTGGCCACGGCCCGCTACGAGGACAAGCTCTTCGCCGCGCCGAAGAACACCAACGTGCAACTGCTGTGGTACCGCGCCGACCTGGTGCCGCAGCCGCCGAAGACCTGGGACGAGATGATCGAGCAGGCCCAGGCGCTGAAGGACCAGGGCAAGCCGTACCAGGTGCTCACCATGGGCGCGCAGTACGAGGGCCTGGTCGTCCTCTACAACACCATGGTCGCCAGCGCGGGCGGCGAGATCGTCAGCTCCGACGGCAAGAAGGCCGTGATGGACGACGGCGCGGTGCGCGCCCTGGAGCAGCTCAAGCGGCTCGCGACCTCCGGGGTGGTCTCCCCGTCGTTCAGCAACGCCACCGAGGACCCGGTCCGGTTGGAGTTCCAGTCCGGCAACGGCGCCTTCCAGGTCAACTGGCCCTTCGTCTACCCGGCGTTGCAGGAGGCCGACCCGGAGCTGGCCAAGCAGGTCAAGTGGGCCCGGTACCCGGGTGTCGACGCGGCCACGCCGAGCCGGGCCACCATCGGCGGGATCAACATGGCGGTCAGCGCCTACTCGAAGTACCCGGAGGAGTCCTTCGACGCGGCGAAGTGCATCCGCAACGAGCAGAACCAGAAGTTCTCCGCCGTCAACGACGGGGTGCCGCCGACCATCGAGGCGGTCTACGACGACCCGGAGATGGCCGAGGCGTACCCGATGAAGGAGACGATCCTGGAGGAGCTCAAGGAGCCGTCGACCCGGCCCCTCACCCCGGCGTACCAGAGCATCTCCACGGTCATGTCGGCGATCCTCTCCCCGCCGTCGGGCATCGACCCCGAGCGGACGGCGGACGAGTTGCGCGGGGCGGTCTCCGACGCCCTGGAGTCGAAGGGGGTCCTGCCGTGAGCGAGCGTATCGAGCGAACCGGTGGCGCAGGTGTGTCTCACGGCGGTGCCGACCGTAGGGAGGTGGCGGCGTGAGCGTCAACACCACGCCGGCCGGCGCGGAGGTGGCCGCCGAGAAGACCGGTCGACACGCGGCCGGTCCCGGCCGGCCCGGGCGTCGGGGCAGGGCGGCGCTGAGCGAGAACAAGAAGGCCGAACGGAAGCTCGGCTGGCTGCTGTGCGCGCCGGCCGCGCTGGTCATGGTCGCGGTGACCGCGTACCCGATCCTCTACTCGGTCTGGCTGTCGTTGCAGCGCTTCGACCTGCGGTTCCCCGACGAGCGGGAGTTCGTGGGGCTGGAGAACTACGCCACCGTGCTGACCAACGAGTTCTGGTGGACGGCGTTCGGGGTGACCATGCTGATCACGGTGGTCACCGTGGCGATCGAACTGGTGCTCGGTATGGGTCTGGCGATCCTGATGCACCGGACGCTGGTCGGCCGGGGCATCGTCCGGACCTCCGCGCTGATCCCGTACGGGATCGTCACGGTGGTGGCCGCGTTCTCCTGGCGGTACGCCTGGACGCCGGGCACCGGCTACCTGGCGAACCTGTTCGGTGAGGGCGCGCCGCTGACCGAGCGGGCCAGCTCGCTGGCGATCATCATGCTCGCCGAGATCTGGAAGACCACGCCGTTCATGGCGCTGCTGCTGATGGCCGGGCTGGCGCTGGTGCCGGAGGACCTGCTCAAGGCGGCCTCCACCGACGGCGCGACCGCCTGGCAGCGGTTCACCAAGGTGATGCTGCCGGTGATGAAGCCGGCGATCCTGGTCGCCCTGCTGTTCCGCACGCTGGACGCGTTCCGGGTCTTCGACAACATCTACGTGCTCACCGCGGGCGGCAACGAGACCTCGTCGGTGTCGATGCTGACCTACAACAACCTGATGCGGGGGCTGAACCTCGGCATCGGGTCGACGATGTCGGTGCTGATCTTCCTCACCGTGGCGGTCATCGCCTTCGTCTTCGTGAAGCTGTTCGGTACCGCTGCCCCCGGCAGCGACGAGGGGGAGAGGCGCTGAGATGGCCGACACCACCACCCGTGCGAAGCTGCGCTGGGGCCTGCTGGACGTCATCGTCGTCGTCTTCGCGTTGATCCCGGTGCTGTGGATCGTGTCGCTGTCGTTGAAGACCCCGGCGACGCTCACCGACGGGAAGTTCATCCCCCGGGAATGGACCCTGGAGAACTACCGGACGATCTTCCAGACCGACCAGTTCGTCCGGGCCCTGGTCAACTCGATCGGGATCGCCCTGATCGCCACGTTCATCGCGGTGGTTCTCGGCGCGATGGCCGCGTACGCGATCTCCCGGCTGGACTTCCCGGGCAAGCGGCTGCTGGTCGGGGTGTCCCTGCTGATCGCGATGTTCCCGCAGGTGTCCCTGGTGTCGCCGCTGTTCGAGATCGAACGGCAGCTCGGCATCTTCGACACCTGGCCGGGGCTGATCCTGCCGTACATCACGTTCGCGTTGCCGCTGGCGATCTACACGCTGTCGGCGTTCTTCAAGCAGATCCCGTGGGACCTGGAGAAGGCGGCGAAGATGGACGGCGCCACGCAGGGGCAGGCGTTCCGGCGGGTCATCGCCCCGCTGGCCGCGCCGGGGCTGTTCACCACGGCGATCCTGGTCTTCATCTTCTGCTGGAACGACTTCCTCTTCGCCATCTCGCTGACCTCCACCGAGCGGTCCCGGACGGTGCCGGTCGCGCTCTCCTTCTTCACCGGCGAGTCGCAGTTCGAGGACCCCACCGGGGCGATCTGCGCCGCCGCCGTGATGATCACCATTCCGATCATCCTCTTCGTCCTCTTCTTCCAGCGCCGCATCGTCTCCGGCCTGACCAACGGCGCCGTCAAGGGATAGGTGAACAACTCGTGGCTGAGATCGTGCTCGACAAGGTCAGCAAGAAGTTCCCGGACGGCACCGTGGCCGTCTCCGACGTCGACCTGGAGATCGCCGACGGTGAGTTCGTGATCCTGGTCGGTCCCTCCGGCTGTGGGAAGTCCACCACGCTCAACATGATCGCCGGGCTGGAGGACATCAGCTCCGGTGAGCTGCGCATCGCCGGCCAGCGGGTGAACGACAAGGCCCCCCGGGACCGGGACATCGCGATGGTGTTCCAGTCGTACGCGCTGTACCCGAACATGACCGTCCGGGAGAACATGGCCTTCCCGCTGCGGCTGGCGAAGCTGGACAAGCGGACCATCGACCAGAAGGTCGAGGAGGCGGCGAAGGTCCTGGAGCTGACCGCGCTGCTGGACCGCAAGCCGGCCAACCTCTCCGGCGGCCAGCGGCAGCGGGTGGCGATGGGCCGGGCCATCGTCCGGCAGCCGAAGGCGTTCCTGATGGACGAGCCGCTGTCCAACCTGGACGCCAAGCTGCGGGTGCAGATGCGCACCGTGGTCTCCCGGTTGCAGAAGCAGCTCGCCACCACCACCGTCTACGTTACCCACGACCAGACCGAGGCGATGACCCTCGGGGACCGCGTGGTGATCATGCGCGGCGGGGCGATCCAGCAGGTGGGGCCGCCGCAGGAGCTCTACGACCACCCCCGCAACCTCTTCGTCGCCGGGTTCATCGGCTCGCCGTCGATGAACTTCCTGCACGCGGCGGTGGAGGAGGGCAGGCTGCGGACCGCGCTGGGTGACGTGCCGCTCGGCGACCGGATGCGGCGGGAACTGGAGGGCGCCGACGCTCCCCGGGAACTGATCCTCGGCATCCGGCCGGAGCACTTCGAGGACGCCGAACTCGTCGACGACGACACCCGTCAGCGGGGCATGGAGTTCGAGGCGCCGGTCGACATCGTCGAGTCGATGGGCTCGGACAAGTACGTCTACTTCACTGTCGAGGGGGAACGGGCCAGCGCGGCCGAGCTGGAGGAGCTGGCCGCCGACACCGGCGCGGACTTCGCGGGCGCCGGCTCCAGCCTGGTGACCCGGCTGTCGGCCGAGTCGACGGTGACCGAGGGCGAGGACCGGCGGGTCTGGTTCAACCTGGAGAAGATCCACCTCTTCGACCCGACGAACGGGCGCAACCTCACCCTGCACGAGGGCCGCTCGGCCGGCGCGCTCGGCGGCTGAGGTGCCTGCAGGGGCCCCCTGCTCGGCAAAAAGCGGTAACAGGGGGCCCCTCCTCACACCTCTCCCGGCGCTCGGGAGCGGTGCTCAGGCGCTCAGGCGCGTCGGCGGGCCGGTTCCGGGACGTCGGCGTCGATTCGCTCCCGGCGTACCTGCTCGTCGATCGGCTGGTCCTCGACGACCTCGTCCCGGGCCAGCCGGACCCGCTCGACCGGGACCTGGTCCTTGCGTGTCACCGGGTGCTCACGCCGCAGCGTCAGCTCCCGCTCCGCCTCGCCGATGTCCGGGCGCACGTCCCGGTCGGTCGAGGTGACCGGCATACGTTCCACCCGCACCTCGTCGTGCTCGACCGGGACGGTGGTGTGCACGTCCTCGGTGACGACGTACTTGTGCAGTCGGGCGCTGCCCGCCGGCTCGCTCTCCGTGCCGACCCGCAGCCGCTCCTCGGAGCGGACGAGCTCCTGCTGGTCCTGCCGCTGGCGGCGCCCCTGCGGCCGGGGCGGAGGCTTCGGCTTGGGAGTCGGCTGGCCCATGCTGTAGTGCGCGTAGAGCTGGGCGATCTGGTCCGCGCCCAACGGCTGGTCCGTGCCGGTGTCGACCGTCGGCGCGCTCTTGACGGTCGCCTTGTCGTACGGCACGGAGAGGCGGCCCTCCTCCATCCGGGCCGTGGTGAGCGGGGCCATCGACTCGTGATGCCCCATGACACCCGTCTTCACGCTGACCCAGGTGGGCTCCCCGGCGGCGTCGGCCCACACCTGGCCCACGCTGCCGATCCGGGCGCCCGACCGGTCCTGGACGTCCTGGCCGTACAGCGAGCGGATCTGCTGTTCGGTGAGATTCATGGTCGTCCTCCTTCTCGGGTTCACGGCCCGCGTACCCGACGGGGTTCGGCCCACACCCACCGCCGCCGGCCCGGTTCGCGGAAGCCGCGCCGCCCCGCTGTCGGGCCTCACCACCGGCGGGCCGCACCGCCGACGCCCCGCCGTCCCGCCGCCGCGTCATTTCCGCTGTCGCGTCGGCGGTGCGGGGTGCCGCGAGAGTCCCGGTTGAGGCATGAGTGCGGCCTGAGCGGGGACTCGCCGCGCTGACGTGTTCGTGACGTGTGCGACGAGAGGACTGACATGACGACCTCCAAGCGTCCCGTCCGGGCCGGCACCGCGCCGCCCGACCAACCGGTACGTGGCGGCCCGACGGAGGCCAAGACCAGCGCCGCAGCGACGTTCGCCCTGGTCTTCGGCGTCGCCGCCCTGATCAGTGTGTTGACCGCGATCCTCGCCTCGGTCGGCCTGGTGCTCGGCATCATCGGCATCGTGCTCGGCGTGGTCGGGTTGCGGATGGCCACCCGACCCGGGGTGACCGGGCGCGGTGTCGCCATCGGCGGCCTGGTGCTGAGCATCCTGGCGGTAGTGCTCGGACTGGCGTTGGCCGCCGGGGTCAGCACCTTCATCAACAACGAGGGGGCGGTCGACCGGCTGGAACGGCAGGTGTCGGACCTGCGGGACAAGCTGCCCCGCTGAGCCGGGGCGGCGCCAGACCACCGGGCGGACCGCACTGCTGTCGGGCGGGCGGCACTGTCGTGGCGGCGTCCGGGACGGGATAGGTTGCCTCCTGTGACCGCTCCCCGCCCGACGCCGCCACTCGGGGCTCGGCCCCCGGTCGGCCCCGCCGCCGACCCGTCCAGCCGCCCCGGCCTGCCGGTCTGGCCGCTGTACCTGATGTTCGGGTTGGCGCTGGTCTGGTGGCTGCTCGGGGGGCTCTACCTGCTCTGGGCGCCGCTGGCGGTGGTGCTGGCGGCGGTCCTGCTGGTCCACGGCCGGGTGCGTCTGCCCACCGGGTCCGCGCTCTGGATCCTGCTGGTGGCGCTCATGGCGCTCAGTTTCCTCCGGCTCGGCGGCAACGGTCTGGTCGGGTACGTCCTGCGGTTCGGGTTCGTCGTGGCGGCGTTCATCGTCTACCTCTACGTGTACAACGCCGCGCGCAGCGGGGTGTCGTGGCAGGCGTTGTTCCACCCGTTCTGCCTGTTCTGGCTGACGGTGGTGGCCCTGGGGTGGCTCGCGGTGATCGCCCCGAAGCTCTCCCTGACCACCCCGGTCGAGATGCTGCTGCCCCGGAGCATCTCCGGGGAGCGGATGGTCCAGGCTCTGACCCACATCAAGGCGACCGAGCACAATCCGCTGAGTCGTAACCCGTACTACCGGACGGCCGCGCCGTACCCGTACACCAACAACTGGGGCACCGGGTTCGCGGTGATGGTGCCCTGCGTGCTGGCGTACATCACGTCGTTCCGGCGTGGTCTGATGCGGACGGCGCTGATCGTGTCGCTGCCGTTGGCGCTGGTGCCGGCCTTCCTCACCCTGAACCGGGGCATGTTCGTGGGGGTCGGCATCGGCCTGTGCTACGTCGGTGTGCGCGCGTTGCTCCGGGGCGACGTGCGCATCATCGCCTCGATCGGAGCGGTGGCGGTCCTGGCCGCCCTGGTGACGTTCTTCGTGCCGGTCGGCGACCTGATCAGCAACCGGGTGGAGAACACCGACTCGACCACCGACCGGTTGGACATCTACCGCCGGACGCTCGCCGCCGTCGCGGAGTCACCGCTGCTGGGTTACGGCGCCCCGCAGTTCGTGGACACCATCAAGGTGGCGGAACCGCTGGGGACGCAGGGCCAGATCTGGCTGATCATGTACAGCCACGGCGTCCCGGCGTTCCTCGCGCTGGTGCTGTTCTTTCTCGTCGTGGCCCGGCGGCTGGCCACCGCCGTGACGCCCGGGGGTGTCTGGCTCAGCGCCGTGCCCGTGGTGGCGCTGGGGGTGACCCCGTTCTACGGCTACACCGACATCAACCTGTCGGTGATGTTCTTCGCCATCGGCCTGGCGATGGCGGCCGTCGACGGCCCGGTCAACCGCCCCACGCTCTGGCCGACCCGCACCTGACCGTGGACGTACCGGACGCGTCCCGCACGGGTGGCGTGCCCCCTGATCGCGCTACGCCAGCACAGGGCTGACGGAGCGCGATCCCCCGTTCAGGTTCGCCGGCCCCGGCCGGTGACGGACGTCGACCGGCGCCGATGGAAAAAGCATCACGCCGGACGGGTCGGCCGGCCGTCGCGCGGGGCGGAACTTGCGGAAAACTTGAGCACAAATCAATCGATGGCGGTCAAGGTGGCGGCTGGGGTCGTCAAGATGGCGGCGGGGTCCTAGAGCCGCTGGTACATCACCAGAAGGTCGACGTAGCGGTCGTCGGGAAGCCGGAAGCCCTCCGGTATCCGGCCGACCACCTCGAAACCGAGCGACCGCCACAGCCCGACGGCCCGGGTGTTGGTCGACACCACCGCGTTGAACTGCATGCCCCGGTAGCCCTCGGCGCGGGCCAGGTCGAGCACGTGCGTGCCGAGGGCCCGGCCGACGCCCCGACCGGCGGCGAACGGCGCGACCATGAAACTGGCGTTGGCCACGTGCGCCCCCGGCCCGCCCTGGTTCGGCAGGAGCTTGGCCGAGCCGAGCACCGTGCCGTCCGGGTCGACCGCGACGACCGTCCGGGCGGGTGGTGGCGGCATCCAGAGCGGGCGGGCCTGCTCCTCGGTCACGTCGCGGGGCCAGGTGTACGTCTCCCCGGCCGCGACGATCTCCCGCAGGAAGGGCCAGATCCGCGGCCAGTCGCCGATGGTGGCGTCCCTGATCAGCACGGCGTCGAGCATGCCAGCCCGACCCGGTGACCCGCGCGGTGTTTTACGCCGCAACCAGCGGGTAGTCGCCGGAGCTGATCAGCAGAAGGAGGAGACCCCCGATGGACGGTCAGGTCAAGGTCGCGGTGATCTACTACAGCGCGACGGGCATCACCTACCAGATGGCGCAGGCGGCGTGCGAGGCCGCCGGTGAGGCCGGTGCCGAGGTGCGGCTGCGCAAGGTGCGCGAGCTGGCGCCCGAGGAGGCGATCCGGTCGAACTCCGGCTGGCACGCCCACCACCTGGAAACCCAGGACGTGCCCGAGGCGCAGCTCGACGACCTCTCCTGGGCCGACGTGGTGATCTTCGGCTCGCCCACTCGGTACGGCATGGTCGCCGCGCAGCTCAAGCAGTTCATCGACACCAGCGGGCCGCTCTGGGCGCAGGGCGCGCTGGCCGACAAGGTCTACACCGGTTTCTGCACCACGGCGACCGCGCACGGCGGCCAGGAGGCGACGCTGCTGTCGCTGTACACCACCTTCTACCACTGGGGTGGGATCGTGGTGACCCCCGGCTACACCGACCCCAGCCAGTTCGTCTCCGGGAACCCCTACGGCGCCTCCCACACCAGCAACAACGGCGAGGTCGCCCCGGACCACGTCGCGCTGGCGGCCACGGCGCTCACCGCGAAGCGCGCGGTGCAGATCGCCACCCGGCTACGGCAGGGCACGGCGGGCTGAGCGGTGACCGGTGGCCCGGACGGGGGCTCTCGGCCCGTCCGGCACCACCGGTCGCGTCCTGCCCTACCCCCGGCGCGGCGACATATGCGCCGGCGCCGGCAGCAGATGACCGAGCAGGTCGGCCAGCACCGTCATGCCGTCGGCGCTGAGCACCGACTCCGGGTGGAACTGCACCCCGGCCAGACACCGGCCGCGTACCGCGTGGACGGCCCCGTCCGCCCTGTCCCGGGCCACCTCCACCGGCCCGTACGCGGTGTCCAGCCGGTCGGTGTCGGCCAGCGCGGTGAACGTCGAGTAGAAGCCCACCCGCGCGACGGCGCCGAACAAGCCCACCTCCCGTTGGAGGCCCTGGTAGGGGGCCGCGCGCCGGTGCAGCCGGAACCCCAGCAGGCCACACAGGAGCTGGTGGCCCAGGCAGACCGCCAGGGTCGGCCGGCCGGCGTCCAGCAGGGTGCGCAGCGTGGTCCGCATCGCCACCATCTTGTCGCTGTCGACCCGCGGGTCACCGGGGCCGGGCCCGACCACCACCAGGTCGTGGCCGTCGACCGGGCCGGGCCGGTGCCACGGACGCAGCTCGACGCCGAGCCCGAGGGCGGTGAGCTGGTGGGCGAGCATGCCGGTGAAGGTGTCCTCCCCGTCGACGATCAACGCCCGCAGGCGGGGCGGGACGGGGGCCGGGGCGCGCTGGTCGAGCCAGAAGCGGGCCAGCCGGTCGTTGCGGGCGGCCAGCGCGGCGCGGACGTCGGTGTCGTCGGCGAGGCGGGTCACCGGCTCCGGGCCCGGGGCGGGGGTGTCCGGGCGCAGACCGAGCGCGGCGAGCACCCCGGCGGCCTTCGCGTGCGTCTCGGCCACCTCACCGGCGGCCGTGGAGTGGCGCACCAGCGTCGCCCCGACCGGCACCCGCAGCTCGCCGTCCGGGGTGAACTCGGCGGTCCGGATGAGGATCGGCGCGTCCAGCGTCTGCCGCCCCCCGGCGTCCCGGCCGAGCAGCGCCAGCACCCCGGCGTAGTAGCGGCGGCCGGTGCGTTCGTGCCGGGCGATGACCCGGGCGGCGTTCTCGATCGGGCTGCCGGTGACGGTCGGGGCGAACATCGTCTCCCGCAGCACCTCGCGGACGTCCCGGGTGCCCCGGCCGGCGAGCAGGTACTCGGTGTGCGCGAGGTGGGTCATCTCCTTCAGGTACGGCCCGACGACCTGGCCGCCCTGCTCGGCGACGGTGGCCATCATCTTCAGTTCCTCGTCGAGCACCATGTACAGCTCCTCGACCTCCTTGTCGTCGGTGAGGAACCGCAGCAGCGCGTCCCGGTCGGCGATCCCGCCGGTGTACCGGAAGGTGCCGCTGATCGGGTTCATCATCACCAGCCCGTCGTCGACGCTGACGTGCCGTTCCGGGGTGGCGCCGACCAGGATCCGGGTGCCGGTGTGCACCAGGAAGGTCCAGTAGGCGCCCCGTTCGGCCACCAGCAGCCGGCGCAGCGCGGCCAGCGCGGCGGTCAGGGGCGGTCCCTGCACCCGGGCCCGCAGGGTGCGGTGGACGACGAAGTTCGCCCCCTCGCCGCGTCCGATCTCCTCGCGCAGCACCCGCTCGACGATCGCGGCGTACTCCTCGTCGTCGAGGTCGAACGCGGCTCCGGTGGTGACCACCGGGACGTCCGGCAGGGCGCGCAGCGCCTCGGTCAGGGTGCTGCGTCCCTCTCCGGTGATCTCCAGGCACTCCAGCGGGGCGCCGTCGTCGACGCAGGCGAAGCTCCGCTCGGTGATCTGCCGGTACGGCACCAGGGCGAGCGTGCGGGGGCCGGGGCCGCCGTCGGGCAGCGGGATGTCGGCGAGCCGCCCGACCGGGCGTACCGTGCCGGTGAACAGCTCCAGGTGGTCGCCGTCCGCGCGGCGCAGCAACGCGAACGGGCCGGGGTCGCCGCCGGCGGCCACGACGGCGGTCAGCGCGGTGAGGTCGGTCATCGGTGGTGTCTCCTCGGGCCGGGGCCGCCGTGGGCGTCCAGGGCCGGTGGGGAGCACCGGTGGCCGCCTCGGGGGCGGCCAGGTGGGGAAGTTATCCGCGCTGGGGGACCGCCGGGTCGGCGGGCCACCAGGAGGTCAGGTGCGCGGTCACGTCCGTCAGCCTACGCGGTGGGCCGGGCGGTGGGGAAGGCGCCGGCAACCGGCCGGGACGGGGGTGTCCGGTCCGGGCTTCGGCGGGTGACGGGTTGGGTACGGTGACCGGCGATGAACATTCTCGCTCTGGACCTGGGCACCTCGTCGGTGCGTGGGCTCGTGCTCGACGAGCGGACCGCCCCGCTGCCCGGCGCGCTGGCCCGACGCAAGATGCGGCTGGCGGTCGGCGACGACGGCGAGGGCACGCTGGACGCCCCCGGCTACCTGGCCTGCCTGATCGAGTGCCTGGACGAGTTGCAGGCCGCCGGGCACCTGCGCGACGTCGGCCTGGTCGCGATCTCCGCGCAGTGGCACTCGGTGCTGCCGCTGGACGCCGCCGGTGAGCCGCTCGGGCCGGTGCTCACCTGGCTGGACACCCGCCCGGAGCCGCCCGGTGACCGGTCGGGGCCGGCCGACGCCGACGCCTTCCACCAGCGCACCGGCACCTGGTGGCACCGCTGCTACTGGACGGCCCGCCTGCCCTGGCTGCGGGCCCGGACGCCGGCGGCCCGGTTCGTCGGGCTGGCCGAGTACGTCCTCGGCGCGCTGCTCGGGGAGGTGCCGATGTCCGTGTCGCAGGCGTCCGGCACGGGCCTGCTCGACCTGTGTCGTCTCGTCTGGGACGCCGAGGCGTGCGAGCTGGCCGGCGTCCGGTCCGGGGAGCTGCCTGCGCTCGCCCCGGCCGGTTGGCGGGGGCGGCTGTTGCCGGAGTTCGCCCGGCGTTGGCCGGGGCTGGACGGGGCGGCGTGGAGCGCGCCGATCGGCGACGGCGCGGCGTCCAACGTCGGGTCCGGCTGTGTCGACCCACGACGGGCCGCGGTCACGGTCGGGACGTCCGCGGCGGTGCGGCTGGTCCAGCGGGTCCCGGCGGGCGCGCCGCTGCCGCCCCTGCCGGAACGGCTGTGGCGGTACCGGGTCGACCACGACCATGTGGTGACTGGGGCCGCGTACTCCTCCGGTGGCAACCTGTTCGCCTGGGCGAACCGGGAGCTGCGCCTGCCGGAGGGCGCGGAGCTGGCCGCCGCGCTGGACCGGCTGCCGCCGGGCGGCGGCGTGCCGGCCGACCCCCGGTTCGGCGGTGACCGGCCGCCCGGCCTCGCCCCGGCCGGCACCGGGACGCTGCGCGGGCTGACCTTCTCCACCACGGCGGTGGAGATCCTGGCCGGACTGATGACCGGGGTCTGCGCCCAGGTCGCCCGGGACCTCGCCGAGATCGAGTCCACTGTGCCCGATCCGGTGGAGGTGGTGCTCGGTGGGGGAGCGGTGACCGCGTCGGCCTGGTGGCGGCGGGCCTTCGCCGCCGCGCTCGCCCCCCGTCCGGTGGGGCACCAACCGAACCCGGAGATCGGTGCGACGGGCGCTGCCCTGGTCGCCCTCGGCCGGTTGGCGGATCCGGCCGACCCGACGGTCATCGGCCGGACGGATGATCGGCGGTCACCGGGGCCGGCAGGAGGATTACGTCCCTGAGTCTGTCGTACGGCTGGACCGTTGACAGTATGTTCTGGCCTGGTTGGATGAATTCCGCTCCCCGGCTCGCGGCGGACGCGAGGCACCTAGGAGGCGTGTGTGGGGACGGGTCCGCACCCGGTGGAGAGCACGGTGTCGAACCACCGCCGCCGCCGACTCGACGTCCGGGTGGTGCCGCACCGGCGTCGATCCCCGTTCCGCCTGCGGGACTGGCGGATGCGGACCAAGCTCGCCGCCGTGCTGCTCATCCCCTCGGTGGCGTTCCTCGTGCTGGCCGGGGTGCAGACCCGGGGCCTGGTCGGCCAGGCCGGGGTGCTCAACGGCTTCGCCGAGCAGGTGACCATCGGTCGGGAGATCACCGACATGACGCACCAGCTCCAGCAGGAACGGGACCGTACCGCCGGTGAGCTGGCGGGGATGCGGGTGACCGGGGCGGAGTCGGTGCGCAGCGACCCGGTGGCGACGCTGAAGCCGTTGCAGGCCGCGACGGACGCGTCGATGCAGCGGCTCCGGCGGGCCGCCGAACCGCTGGCGGACTCCGACGCGGCGTGGCGGGTGACGTACTCGGAGGTTCTGGAGGCCTACGAACAGGTCGTCTACATCCGTTCGGCGATCGCCCCGGGCGTGCTCAGCAGCGAGACGATCCTGGGCAACTACCACCGGCTCATCGACGAGCTGCTCAACCTGCTGGCCGAGCCGTCACCGGGGCCGGACGCGCCCGCGCTCAGCGACGCGGTGCTGCGCTACGTGCAGCTGGCCCGGGTCAAGGAGCTCTCCTCCCGGATCCGGGCGCAGCTCTACGTCGCCGGTCGCGCCGGCCGCTACGGCGCGGAGGACCAGGTCTTCCTGACCGACCTGCGGGCCCAGCAGCTCACCGCGCTGGGCGCTTTCCGGGTGGCGGCGACCGCCGACCAGATCCGCCGGTACGACGAGACCTCGCTGGACCCGGCGTTCGTGTCGGCGACGCGGCTGGAGGAGCAGAGCCTGCCGGTGGGCGGCGCCGACCCGGCCGTCCTGCCGGCGACCCAGTGGTGGGCGGCCAGCGAACAGCGCCACGAGCTGTTGCGGCAGGTCGAGGCGGGGGTGCTGGAGGACGCGGCGACCCAGGCCGACGAGGCGCGCGGCGCGCAGCTGCGGCACACCCTGCTGGTGCTCGGTGGGATCGCTGCGGTGCTGCTGGTGGCGTTGCTGATCTCGATGCTGATCGGCCGGTCGATCGCCCGGTCCATGCGGCTGCTGCGGGGGCAGGCGCTGCGGATCGCCCAGCTCGAACTTCCCGAGGCGCTGGAACGGCTGCGGGCGGTCAGCGGTGGGGTCCCCGAGATCGAGGTGGCCCCGGCGGTGGTCCGCTCGCTGGACGAGATCGGCGAGCTGGCCGAGGCGTTCGTCGCGGTGCACCGGAGCGCGGTCAGCGTCGCGATGGAGCAGGCGACGATGCGTCGCAACGTCAACGCCATGTTCGTCAACCTGGCCCGACGCAGCCAGGTCCTGGTCGAGCGGCAGTTGGAGCTGCTGGACGAGCTGGAACGGGAGGAGAGCGACCCGGACCAGTTGGACAACCTGTTCAAGCTGGACCATCTGGCCGCGCGGATGCGCCGTAACGACGAGAGCCTGCTGGTGCTCTCCGGTTCGGAGACGCGTCGCCGGTGGAACTGGCCGGTCGGGCTGGGATCGGTGCTGCTCGCCGCCGGTGCCGAGATCGAGCAGTACCAGCGGGTGCGGCACGAGTCCGTGGCCGACCTGTACGTCGTCGGGCACGTGGTGGGGGAGCTGGTGCACCTGCTGGCCGAGCTGCTGGAGAACGCCACCGCGTTCTCCCGGCCGGACACCGTGGTGCAGGTGACCGTCCGCGCGGTGGCCGGCGGCGCGGTCGTCGAGATCGCCGACGAGGGGCTGGGCATGAGCCCGTCGGCGCTGGCGGAGACGAACCGGCTGCTGGCCAGTCCGCCGCCGGCCGACGTGGCGGCCTCCGAGCGGATGGGGCTGTTCGTGGTCGGGCACCTGGCGGCCCGGCACGACATCGATGTTCGGCTCTGCGAACGTCTGCCGGAGGGACTGGTCGCCCGGGTGATGCTCCCGGCGGTGTTGTTGGCGTCGGCTCCGGAGCGGGACGTGCACGCCACGGCGTCTCGACGGATGCTGACCGCCGCGGTGGCCGGCGCGGTGGGCGCGGCCCCGGTGGCCCGACGGGCCGGTGCGAGCACGGGTACGGCCGGGCCGGGCCGGGGCGACGCTGGCCGGGTCGGGTTGCCGGTCGCCGGCCGGCGACCGGACCAGCCGGCCGGACCGCGACCGGTGCCGACGCGGGCCGAGGACGTCCTCGCCCCGCAGAACGGCTCGGCGGCGTCGCAGCCGAGCACCTGGTGGTCGCGGAAGGGGCCGCCGGCCACCACCTCGGAGGTGGGGACACCCGCGCCTCCGGCGACTCCGGTGACCGGCGGGGTCAACGCGCGCGGTCTACCGGTGCGGGTGCCGATGGCGCAACTCGCCGCGGTGACCCGACCGGCGCAGCCGGCCGCGCCGCCGCCGCGCCACGACCCGGACCCGGAGGCGGTCGGCGGCATGCTGTCCCGGCTCTACAGCGGGGTGCGCCGGGCCGAGGCCGAGGACGACACCAGGGAGATCACCATGCCGGACGACACACGGGAGATCCCGGTGCGCCCGGCCGGCGTACGCAGCGAAGGGGAGCAACATTGATGACGCTGAGTCAAGAGGCACGTGATCTGAACTGGCTGGTCAGCGCGTTCACGGAGCGGGTGCCGGGTGTCGCGCACGCGATCGTGGTCTCGTCCGACGGGTTGCTGGTGGCGATCTCCGATCACCTGCCCCGGGACCACGCCGACAAGCTGGCCGCGGTGACCTCCGGGCTGATGAGCATCGCGGCCGGGGCGGCCCAGATGTTCGACGGCGACATCGTCAAGCAGACGGTGGTGGAGATGGGGCGGGGCTACTTCCTCGTCATGCAGATCCGCGACGGCTCGATCCTGGCCACCCTGGCGGCGGGGGACGCGGACATCGGCGTGGTGGGGTACGAGATGGCCCGGCTGGCCAAGCAGACGGGGGAGATGCTGACACCGGCGCTGCGGGCGGAGTTGCAGCAGGCGCTGCCGCGCTGACCGGGGCGGGCCGGCGTCGGTGGTCGTGCCGTACGCCGGCCCGGCGGCCGTGGGCGGGGTCGCCACGACGGGCCCGTCGTCCTGTTCCGCCGGGCCCGTCCCCACGGCACGCGTTCAGATCGCGTTGTCGGCGATCACCTGGCGGTACCAGTGGGCGCTGCGCTTGAGGACACGCCGCTGGGTGGGGTAGTCGACGTAGATCAGGCCCCAGCGCTGGGCGTAGCCCTGCTCCCACTCGAAGTTGTCCATCAGCGACCACACGTGGTAGCTCTCGAGCGGCACCCCGGCGGCGATGGCGCGGTGGACGGCGGCGAGATGATCGCGGAGGAACGAGACCCGGCCGGCGTCGTCGACGGTGTCGTCGGCGGTGAGGGCGTCGGGGGTGGGCAGGCCGTTCTCGGTGACGGTGATGGGCGCCGGGCCGTAGTCGCGGGTGACCCGGGTGAGGATGTCGTACATCCCGTCGGGGAAGATCTGCTGCCAGGCGGCCACCGAGGTGGGCCAGCGCCGTTCGGTGCCACCGGTCGCGGTGACGTAGATCGGGGTGTAGTACTGGACAGCCAGCAGGTCCACCGGGCTGGCGATGGTCTCCAGGTCGCCGTCGCGGATGCCGCGGACCAGCCGGCTCTCCGGGCCGAGGTCGGCCAGGACGTCGGCCGGGTAGCTGCCGGTGAAGATCGGGTCGAGGTAGAGGCGGTTCTCGTACCCGTCGTAGAGGCGGGTCGCCGCGGCGGTGGCGGCGGAGTCGTCGGCCGGGTAGCACGGGTGCAGGTTGAGCGCGGGGCCGATCCGGCTGCCGCTGCCGGTGTCGCGCAGCTGCCGGACGGCGAGGCCGTGGGCGAGCTGGAGGTGGTGGGCGACCAGGTAGGCGGCGTCGCTGTCCTGCCGGCCGGGGGCGTGGTGACCGACGAGGTAGCCGTTCTGGACCACGGTCTTGGGCTCGTTGACGGTCAGCCAGGTGGGCACCCGGTCGCCGAGCGCGTCGAAGACGGTGCGCGCGTAGTCGGCGAAGCGGAGAGCGGTGTCCCGGTTCTCCCAGCCGCCGGTGTCCTGGAGGGCCTGTGGGAGGTCCCAGTGGTAGAGGGTGGCCATCGGGGTGATGCCGTGCTCGTGCAGGCCGTCCAGGAGGCGGCGGTAGAAGTCGAGACCACGCTGGTTGGGCGTTCCTGAGCCGTCGGGCTGGACACGCGGCCAGGCGATCGAGAAGCGGTAGCTGCGCAGCCCGAGGTCACGCATCAGGTCGAGGTCGGCGGGGTAGCGGTGGTAGTGGTCGGCGGCGACGTCGCCGGTGTCACCGCCGTGGGTGCGGCCGGGGGCACGGCTGAAGGTGTCCCAGATCGATTCGCCCCGGCCGTCGTCCTTGGCCGCGCCCTCGATCTGGTAGGCCGAGGTCGCCGCGCCCCAGCCGAAGTCCGGTGGGAACTCCAGGCCGAGCCGGGCGTCGGCGGCGGTGTGCGGGACCGGGCGGGCGCCGGCGGTCGTGGCGGTGCCCGGGGCGGCATCCGGGAGAGGGGCGTCCCCGGCGGGATCGGTGGCCGCCGGGGTGACCGGGGTGGCGGTCAGCTCGGCTCCGACGGCGGCGCCGGTGGGGGCGGCGCCCTGTGACGGGCGCTGCGTGACTATCGACATAGGACGTTCTCCTCGTGGATGCGGGCCCCGCCACCGAGCGGCCGGGAGCGCTCCCAGCATAGGGCAGGGTGAGTCGGCCGCGCTGCGGTCCGGGGACTCCGGCGCTGGTCGCGGCAGGCGGGGGCGGGGCGGGATCGCGGCGTCGCCGGGCCGTGCGGGACGGATCCGGGCGCCGACAGCGAACGAGGCCGTCCGGGCGGCGCAAGCGCCAGTCCCGTCGGCCTCTTTTCCCTCAGTGGGTGGGGGTCTAGTGTGTGGGGACGGGGAGGGCAACCCCCGTCCCCACATCTGGTGCATGTGCGCGTACGAGCGGAATGGGCGTCCTGTCGTACGCGCCGCGCGGGAGCCGGGCCACGCGAGTGGCTCTGGTTCCACCTCCCTTCGCAGTGGATGGGATCCGGCTGGCGGCGGAGTCCGGGCTGGCCCGCCGTCAGCCCTTCCGGGCTGGCACCGGTCCGTTCCCGGGAGAACGGTCCGGAGTGGACGAGTAGTGCGTGAGCATCATCGATGGAAGCGCTCCCATCGATGATGCTGCCGACTGTAACGCCCGTCACCGGTTTGTGAAAGACCCAAAATGAGATCGAAACATTTTGGGTCGTCTACCTGCGGCGATGCGCGCCGGCCATCGGGCGTTCACTCCCGGTCTTGTTACGGGAGCGCTCCCATGCCAGACTGCGACTACCGCGGAGCCAGAACGCGCGAGTGCGGGTCGCCGAGGGCAGCCGGTCTTCTCGACCGGACGGCATCCCGACGGGCACGTCGAGCGAGCAGTTCGCCGTCCCCGCAGCCCGGTCCGGGCGGGCCGACCCCCATCACCGCGCCTCCCACCCCCCGCGCACCTGTCGCGTGGAGGCGCCCGCCGTGGGCCCCACCAGCCCCGGCCTGGTCCGAGGAGACATCGCGCACATGAGACAACTGGCCAGACGTCGCCGCACGGCGATGCTCGCCGCCACCACGCTGGCCATCGGCGGGGTCGCCCTGCCGGCCGGCGTCGCGCAGGCCGCACCGGCCTGCGACGTGGTCTACGCGACCAGCGACTGGAACAACGGCTTCACCGCGAACGTCACCCTCAAGAACCTCGGTGACCCGATCAACGGCTGGACGCTGAAGTTCACCTTCCCCTCCGGCCAGCGGCTCCTCCAGGGCTGGTCGGCCCGGTGGAGCCAGTCCGGCAACGAGGTGACCGCCACCAACGAGTCGTACAACGGCAGCATCCCGACCGGCGGATCCACCAGCATCGGCTTCAACGGCAGCCACACCGGGACCAACACGAAGCCCACCTCGTTCTCGATCAACGGGGTGACCTGTGGCGGCGCCACGCAGCAGCCGCCGACGGTGGCGCTGTCCGTGCCGTCCGGCCCGTTCGAGGCCCCGGCCGACGTGCCGTTGACCGCGACCGCCAGCGACCCGGACGGCACCGTCAGCAAGGTCGAGTTCTACCGCAACGGCCTGCTGGTCAACACCGACACCACCGCCCCGTACGGCTACACGCTGGAGGACCTCCCGGCGGGCAGCTACACCGTCCAGGCCAAGGCGTACGACAACGCCAACCTGACCGCGACCGCCGAGAAGGCGTTCACGGTCTCCCCGGGCAGCGGCCCGATCCTGGTGGCCACCCCGTCGTCGGTGAGTGTGAACGAGGGCGGCAGCTCCACGGTCAACCTCAAGCTCAGCGGCCTGCCGTCGGCGAACGTGCCGGTGACCCTCACCCGCACCGGGGACACCGACGTCACCGTCGCCCCGACCTCGGTGACGCTGACCCCGAGCAACTGGAACACCGGCGTCAACGTCGCGGTCAGCGCGGCCGAGGACTCCGACACCGCCGGGGGCACCGCCACCATCACCGCCTCGGCGACCGGCTACGCCCCGCTGGCGATCACCGCGACCGAGATCGACAACGACACCCCGGGCGGCGACAACACCTGGGTGGCGCGGTTCCTGGAGCAGTACGGCAAGATCAAGAACTCGGGGTACTTCAGCCCCGAGGGCGTGCCGTACCACTCCATCGAGACGCTGATCGTCGAGGCGCCCGACCACGGGCACGAGACCACCAGCGAGGCGTTCAGCTTCTGGCTCTGGCTGGAGGCGAACTACGGCCGGGTCACCCAGAACTGGGCCCCGTTCAACAACGCCTGGACGGTGATGGAGAAGTACATCATCCCGTCGCACGCCGACCAGCCCACCGCCGGCTCGCCCGGCACGGCCCAGTACGCCGCCGAGCACGACCTGCCCAGCCAGTACCCGTCGGCGCTGGAGCCGAACATCCCGGTCGGCCAGGACCCGCTGCGCGGCGAGCTCCAGTCCACCTACGGCACCGGTGACATCTACGGCATGCACTGGCTGCTCGACGTGGACAACGTCTACGGCTACGGCCGGTGCGGCGACGGCACCACCAAGCCGGCGTACATCAACACCTTCCAGCGCGGCACCCAGGAGTCGGTCTGGGAGACCGTCCCGCAGCCGTCCTGCGACACCTTCAAGCACGGCGGCCAGTACGGCTACCTGGACCTGTTCGTCAAGGAGCAGAACGCCCCGGCCAAGCAGTGGAAGTACACCAACGCGCCGGACGCCGACGCCCGCGCCGTGCAGGCCGCGTACTGGGCCCTGACCTGGGCCAAGGAGCAGGGCAAGGCGGCCGACGTGGCGGCGACCGTGGCCAAGGCCGCCAAGATGGGCGACTACCTGCGGTACGCCATGTTCGACAAGTACTTCAAGAAGATCGGCAACTGCGTCGGGGCCTCCACCTGCCCGGCCGGTTCCGGTAAGGACTCCGCGCACTACCTGATGTCCTGGTACTACGCCTGGGGCGGTGCGTACGAGGCCAACCAGAACTGGTCGTGGCGGATCGGCTCCAGCCACAACCACTTCGGCTACCAGAACCCGTTCGCGGCCTGGGCGCTGACCAACGTCAACGAGCTGAAGCCGAAGTCCCCGACCGCGAACGCGGACTGGGAGAAGAGCTTCGAGCGGCAGCTGGAGTTCTACACCTGGCTCCAGTCCGCCGAGGGCGGCATCGCTGGTGGCGCGACCAACAGCTGGGGCGGCCACTACGGCACCCCGCCGGCCGGCACCGCCACCTTCTACGGCATGTACTACGACGTCGACCCGGTCTACAACGACCCGCCGTCGAACCAGTGGTTCGGCATGCAGGCCTGGTCGATGCAGCGCATCGCCGAGCTGTACCTGGTCACCGGCAACACCAAGGCCAAGGCGCTGCTCGACAAGTGGGTGCCGTGGGCGATCGCCAACACCACCGTCGGCGCCAACTGGTCGATCCCGTCCGACATGAAGTGGACCGGGCAGCCGACCAACTGGAACCCGACCAACCCGCAGCCGAACACCAACCTGCACGTCGAGGTCACCGTGAAGGGTCAGGACGTCGGCGTCGCCGCCGCGTACGCCCGCACGCTGATCGCGTACGCGGCCAAGTCGGGCAACGTGGCGGCCAAGAACACCGCCAAGGGCCTGCTGGACGCGCTGCATGGAGCCAGCGACGCCAAGGGTGTCTCGATGCCGGAGAAGCGCGGCGACTACCGGCGCTTCGACGACGTCTACGACGCCAGCACCGGCCAGGGCCTCTACATCCCGCAGGGGTGGACCGGCAAGATGGCCAACGGCGACGTGATCGCCCCGGGCAAGAGCTTCGTCGACATCCGGTCCTTCTACAAGAACGACCCCGACTGGCCCAAGGTCGAGGCGTACCTCAAGGGTGGCCCGGAGCCCACGTTCAACTACCACCGGTTCTGGGCGCAGGCCGACGTGGCCATGGCGTACGCCGACTACGGCCACCTGTTCCCGAACGGCTGATCCACCGCACCCGGGCGGGCGTCGAGGCGTCCGCCCGGGTGACCGGCCCTCCCGGGTGGACGGTGTCCACCCGGAATCCGGACCGGGCCGACGAGGGGATCAGCGGCTCGGTCCACGCAGGACGCCCGACACCCACTCCTCGGGCGGTGGTGGGCCGGCCGGTCGGCACGGTGCCGGCCCACCACACCCGCCCCGAGGTGTCGCCGTCCTAGATTCCGGGTGGAAAACCTGCCCGGTGCGGGAGGACAGGAAGCCCGCGACGGAGTACCGTAGATTGCGGAGAGGCCGCTCCCCCCGTGGCGGCCTCTCCCTTTTTTCGTGGTCCCTCCCGCGCAGCCCCGGCGGCGGCGCGCTCCGGTGGTACGGGCCGCACGTGCGCCGGCTCCCCGCCCGTCGTCCCCGCCGGGCCGGCGGGGACGACGAGGGTCGACTCAGAGTGTGGTTTCGCCGTTGAGGCCGAAGTAGTCGTGCCATTTTTGGCCGGGTTGGAAGGTGGTGCCGGTGGAGAGTCCGACGTAGACGTCGTTGGTGGTGTTTTTGGTGAAGACGATGATGTCGTCTTTGTTGTCGCCGTTGGCGTCGGCGAGGTAGGGGAATTCGCCGGTGAGGCAGAAGTGGTCGTTCCATTTGATGGTGGTGCCGGTGAAGGTGGTGCCGGTGGAGGTGGCGGCGTAGACGTCGGCGTTGGTGTTGCAGGTGAAGGTGACGATGTCGTCTTTGCCGTCGCCGTTGATGTCGCCGACGCGGGGTTGTTCGGTGCCGACGGCGAAGAGGTCGTGCCATTTTTGGGGTGTGCTGAAGGTGGTGCCGGTGGAGAGGGCGATGATGACGTCGGCGGCGGTGGTGGGTCCTTGGGTGAAGGTGATGATGTCGTCTTTGCCGTCGCCGTTGACGTCGCCGAGGGCGGGGTGTTCGCCGGTGATGGAGAAGTAGTCGTGCCATTTGACGGCGGTTCCGGTGAAGGATGTTCCGGTGGAGAGGGCGACGTAGACGTCGGCGTTGGTGTCGTGGGTGAAGGTGATGATGTCGTCGCGTCCGTCGCCGTTGACGTCGCCGACGGCGGCGACTTCGTGGTGGGGTGCGAACCAGTCGTGCCATTTTTGGCTGCTGGTGAAGGTGGTGCCGGTGGAGAGGGCGACGTAGACGTCGGCGAGGGTGCCGTGGGTGAAGGTGATGATGTCGTCTTTGTTGTCGCCGTTGAAGTCTCCGGTGAGGAGTGTTTCGCCGTTGAGGCCGAAGAAGTCGTTCCACTTGACGGATGTGCCGGTGAAGGTGGTGCCGGTGGAGGTGGCGACGTAGACGTCGTTGAGGGTGCCGTGGGTGAAGGTGACGATGTCGTCGCGTCCGTCACCGGTGAAGTCCGTCGGTGACCCCGCCAGATACTTACCACCCGACGGTGACGGGCCACAGTTGTCGCTGACCAGGTACTTCTGGTGGTACTGGCCGGGGTAGGGCGCCAACGACATCCCGTTGATCACGATCGTCTGTCCAACTCCGTTGTAGAGCTGCTCGTAGTGGATGTGCGCGCCGGACGAGTTGCCGGTGCTGCCCGTGGTGCCGATCTGTTGGCCCTGCTGCACGTACGCCCCGTCGGGCACGGAGTAGTCGCTGAGGTGGAAGTAGTAGGTGGTCCATCCGCCGCCGTGGTCGATGACGATGTAGTTGCCGGCCCCGCTGGGCTGCGAGTAGCGCCGGGCGACGCCGGCGGCGGAGGCGAGCTGTGGCGTACCTGCGGTGGTCCCGTCGGCCCGGACGAAGTCCAGGGCCAGGCGGACCTCGGCGCTGTGGTGACCGTAGGTCCACCGCTGCCCGCAGGGGAACGGTGCCTTGAAGTTCGGTGCGGCGAGCGCGGGGGACGGTGTCGCCACCGCCCCGATCAGGACGCCCGCCGCCAGGGTGAGCAGGGAGGCCAGGACGCGACGCACCCTGCTCCTGGAAAGCCTCGACATGGTGACTCCGGTCAGGGGAGGACTCGGCTGGGTGGGGTGGCGCGCCGTCGGCCCCCGGTCGGGGCTCGTCGGGCGCGGGTGCGGAGCAGCCGCTGGAAGGTCTGCGACCCGGCGGCGGTGGCCGTGCCGACGACGACGCGCCGCCGGGCGTGCGTGGCGGCGCGTCGTCGGGCGGCGGTCAGCCGGCGCGCCGCAGGCGTCCGAGCATCCCGTTGAGGTCCTGGACGAACATGTCGTGCCGGAAGAAGTGGCCGCCGGGGCGTTCGTGCCACTCGTGCGGGATTCCGGCGCGGCCGAGGGCACCCCGGAACTCCCGCTGACCGGCCAGCACCTGCGTCTCGTTGACGGTGTCGAACCAGTTGACCGGGTCGGGCGAGATACCGGCGACCAGGAAGATCCGCTTGTTGCGGTAGCTCTCGATCCGCTGCACGGGGTTGTCCGCGGTCACCCGCGCCTCGTCCCACAGGGGTGCGCCGTACACGGTGCCCCCGCCGAGTTCCACGGCGGCCGAGGAGAGGTTGGCCCAGTGCACGACGAGGCCGAAGTCGCGGCGCAGGCTGGCCGGGCCGGAGTGGGAGCTGACCGAGCAGAAGTGCCCGTAGTACTTGGCGGTGTACTTCAGCGCACCGAACCCGCCCATGGAGAAGCCGGCCACCGCACGGCCGTTGTACTCCGGGAAGGTACGGAAGTTCGCCTCGATCCATGGCAGGAGCTGGGCCATGTGGAAGGTCTCCCAGTTGCGGGGACCGGTGTTGCTGTGCACCGGGTTGCAGTACCAACCGGTCGCGGCGTCCGGCATGACGATGATGATTTCCCGGCCGGCGGTCAGGTTGATGATGTTCTCGTGCATGTGGAAGTGCCGGAAGTCGGAGGCCCCGCCGTGCAGCAAATACAGCACCGGGTACCGCTTGCCGCTGGTGTGGTACCCGTCCGGCAGCAGGACGTTGACACCCGGGTCCCACTCGATGGCGTCGGTGGCGAACCGGTAGTACTGCAACCGGCCGCCGTTCTCGTTCCGGTCGACGATGCGCAGGCCGTGGCCGTCCTGCGCGGCGTGCGCCGCCGTCGACGACAGCAGCGGTCCGGCGAGCGCGCCGGCCACGGTGGCGCCCGCCGCGCTGGCCAGCAGGCGTCGGCGGCTCAGGGGGCGACGGGTGGTGGGAATGTGGTCCATGGTTCCTCCATCGGGTACGGCCGCGCCGCAGGGACGACTGCGGCGCGGCGTCTGTCCACTCAGGACGGGTCAGAGTGTGGTTTCGCCGTTGAGGCCGAAGTAGTCGTGCCATTTTTGGCCGGGTTGGAAGGTGGTGCCGGTGGAGAGTCCGACGTAGACGTCGTTGGTGGTGTTTTTGGTGAAGACGATGATGTCGTCTTTGTTGTCGCCGTTGGCGTCGGCGAGGTAGGGGAATTCGCCGGTGAGGCAGAAGTGGTCGTTCCATTTGATGGTGGTGCCGGTGAAGGTGGTGCCGGTGGAGGTGGCGGCGTAGACGTCGGCGTTGGTGTTGCAGGTGAAGGTGACGATGTCGTCTTTGCCGTCGCCGTTGATGTCGCCGACGCGGGGTTGTTCGGTGCCGACGGCGAAGAGGTCGTGCCATTTTTGGGGTGTGCTGAAGGTGGTGCCGGTGGAGAGGGCGATGATGACGTCGGCGGCGGTGGTGGGTCCTTGGGTGAAGGTGATGATGTCGTCTTTGCCGTCGCCGTTGACGTCGCCGAGGGCGGGGTGTTCGCCGGTGATGGAGAAGTAGTCGTGCCATTTGACGGCGGTTCCGGTGAAGGATGTTCCGGTGGAGAGGGCGACGTAGACGTCGGCGTTGGTGTCGTGGGTGAAGGTGATGATGTCGTCGCGTCCGTCGCCGTTGACGTCGCCGACGGCGGCGACTTCGTGGTGGGGTGCGAACCAGTCGTGCCATTTTTGGCTGCTGGTGAAGGTGGTGCCGGTGGAGAGGGCGACGTAGACGTCGGCGAGGGTGCCGTGGGTGAAGGTGATGATGTCGTCTTTGTTGTCGCCGTTGAAGTCTCCGGTGAGGAGTGTTTCGCCGTTGAGGCCGAAGAAGTCGTTCCACTTGACGGATGTGCCGGTGAAGGTGGTGCCGGTGGAGGTGGCGACGTAGACGTCGTTGAGGGTGCCCTGGGTGAAGGTGACGATGTCGTCGCGTCCGTCACCGGTGAAGTCCGTCGGTGACCCCGCCAGGTACTTACCACCGGAGCCGCCGCCGGCGTTGACCAGCGAGATGTAGTAGTCCCAGTTCCAGTGCGGACCGGGGTCGGTGTGGTCGTTGCCCGGGATCTCGTAGTGGGCCTTGATCGCGGTGCGGTTCTTCGGCAGGCCGTACTTGTCGCAGAGATAGCGGGTCAGCGCGGCCGACGACCGGTACATCGCGTCGGTGAACCAGGCCGGGTTGTCGACGTAGCCCTCGTGTTCGATGCCCACCGAGTACGGGTTGCCCGACCGCGCGTGGTAGGCGGTGTCGCCCTCGCGCACCATCTGGGTGATCTCGCCGTTGCTGGACTTCACGACGTAGTGCGCGCTCACCCCCGACGACGGGTTCTGGAACCAGCTGATCGTGCCGGCGTACGAGCCCTGGGTCACGTGGATCACCACGGTGGTGATCCGCGAGGACCGGCCGGCCGAGTAGTTGCCGCCGTGCGCGGCGACCCACCGGGCCGGCGGGTACTCCGGCACCGCCGCCGCGCCGACGCCCGAGGTGGCCGATCCGGCGGGGGCGACGCGGGCGTACCGGCCGAGTTCCGGCTGGACCCGCTGCGGCGTGACCCGTACGGCGGTCGTGGTGATGCCGGCGTGCAGGAGGTCGTAGACGTGGTCGGCGTACAGGCGTGCCGTCGCGTCGTCGACGGCGTGCGCGTACCGCGCGACCACCGGGTACCAGGCGGAGATCCGGTCCCGGTCGGCGGCGGTCAGCCGCTCGGCGTCGGCGATGTCCCGCAGGAGGGCCGCGCCGCCCCTGACGTTGGCCGAGGTCACCGACCGGAGCGTGGACACCGGTTGCCCGGTCAGCTCGGCCGCCCGTTCCAGGGTGCGCTGGCGGGGGTTGCTGACCAGGTGCATGACGCCGTAGCCGTTGGCCTGGCTGGGGCTGCCCTCGTGCCCGTCGAGCCGGGTCTCGCCGTAGCCGACGGCGACCAGCAGGTCCTTCGGGACGTCGAACTCACTGGCCGCACGGGCGAAGGCCGCGTCGAGCGGGCTGGTGGGTCCGGCGGTCGCGGGGGCGGGCGCGACGGGGCTCAGCAGCGCTGCCGCGAGGACGGCGGCGACGCCCCCGCGCCAGGGGAGTCCGGTGGGTGGCATGGTGGTCTCCCGTTCGCGGGTCAGAGTGTGGTTTCGCCGTTGAGGCCGAAGTAGTCGTGCCATTTTTGGCCGGGTTGGAAGGTGGTGCCGGTGGAGAGTCCGACGTAGACGTCGTTGGTGGTGTTTTTGGTGAAGACGATGATGTCGTCTTTGTTGTCGCCGTTGGCGTCGGCGAGGTAGGGGAATTCGCCGGTGAGGCAGAAGTGGTCGTTCCATTTGATGGTGGTGCCGGTGAAGGTGGTGCCGGTGGAGGTGGCGGCGTAGACGTCGGCGTTGGTGTTGCAGGTGAAGGTGACGATGTCGTCTTTGCCGTCGCCGTTGATGTCGCCGACGCGGGGTTGTTCGGTGCCGACGGCGAAGAGGTCGTGCCATTTTTGGGGTGTGCTGAAGGTGGTGCCGGTGGAGAGGGCGATGATGACGTCGGCGGCGGTGGTGGGTCCTTGGGTGAAGGTGATGATGTCGTCTTTGCCGTCGCCGTTGACGTCGCCGAGGGCGGGGTGTTCGCCGGTGATGGAGAAGTAGTCGTGCCATTTGACGGCGGTGCCGGCGAACGATGTTCCGGTGGAGAGCGCCACGTACACGTCGCCGGCCGCGTCGTGGGTGAAGGCGACGATGTCGTCCTTGCCGTCGCCGTTGACGTCGCCGACCGCGCCGATCTCCGCGCCGGGGGCGAACCAGTCGTGCCACTTCTGGCCGCCGGTGAAGCCGGTGCCGGTGGAGAGCGCCACGTAGACGTCGCCGGTGTTGCTGTGGGCGAAGGTGACGATGTCGTCCTTGCCGTCGCCGTTGACGTCGCCGGTCGAGGCCGTCTCGCCGCCGATCGAGAAGAAGTCGTTCCACTTCACCGAGGTTCCGGCGAAGCCGGTGCCGGTGGAGGTGCTGACGTAGACGTCGGCGAGGGCGTTCTGGGTGAAGGTGATGATGTCGTCGCGTCCGTCACCGCTGACGTCGGTGGCGGACCCGGCGGCCATGGCGTGGGTGCGCGCCGCCTCGTTCAGCAGGGTCCGCGCCTTGGTCGCCGCCTGGTCGTAGCGGTCCGGGAAGCCGGAGCGTTGCACGCACTGGGCGACCTGGCCGGCGGTGTAGTGGGGGTTGTTCCGGTCGCAGACGATCGCGCGGGTGACGTACTGCGTGCTGGCGTAGACCGGGTCCATGATCTGCTCCGGCGTGCCCCAGCCGTAGTCCCACCGCTGTTGGAAGACCCCGAGCGAGGACTTGTCGCCGCACGGCAGGTTGTTCATGTGCGACTCGACCCAGCCGGCCTCGAACGCGGACAGCATGACCTTGTCGTTGACGTTGTGGGCACGGGCTACCCGGTAGACGATCACGGTGATCGCGGGGTCGTGGTTGGCGGGAATGGAGGCACAGGCCAGCGTTCCGACCGGAGCGTCGGCGTGCGCCGGAGCGGCCACCACGACCGACGCCAGCGCGGTGCAGAGGCTGACCAGCAGAGCGAGGGGAGTACGTCTCACGATGCTCCTCTTCAGGGGGCGTCAGCGGGTCGGCGAGCGGCGCCACGGAACGGGTCTGGTGCCGGCGCGGGGTGCTGCCGGTGGGTGGCCGTGTGTACGTGAGAAATCGATTGCCGAGGAGTATCGCCAGGACCATCACCGATGTCAATGTGCCGTGAAGTTCTCCTTCGGCAACTGGGCGGTAACGGTAAAGTATTGACAACTTGCGATGTTCCCAGTTGACTGCCGGGCAATCGATTTCCCGCGGTTGCCGACGGTCATCCTGGAGGGACATCCATGAAGCCCCACGTCCGCCGTTGGCTGACCCTCGTCGCGGCGCTGGCGACCGTGCTCCCCCCGACGGCGGCACACGCCGCCCCGCCCGCCCCGCCCCCGCGCGACGCCCCGTCGCCGCCCGCGCCGCTCGCCGTCGCCGACGACAAGGGCCCGGTCGGCTGGGACGTGTACCGCCGGCTCGACCGGCTGCCCGAGCTGGCGGCCGGCAGCCGCACCCGGCAGTTCTCCAGTTTCGCCCGGGACGGCTCCAACGACGACGGCTTCGTCGGCACCTACTCCTGCCTGCGCCAGTCCGGCGGCTGCGTCATCGCGGAGGACCGTGGACCCGGCGAGGTGCAGTCGATCTGGTTCACCCGCGACGACGGCGACGTCAGCGCCACCGGCTGGATCAGGATCGAACTGGACGGCGTCACCGTGGTCGACACCGGCCTCCAACGGGTCGTCGACGGTGGCCTCGGCCACCCCTTCGTGTGGCCGCTGGTCACCAACGCCGACCAGACCTCGGGCGGGGTGACCATCAAGGTGCCCATGCCCTACCGCGACTCGATGCGGATCACCACCCAGTTCAACCCGCTCTTCCACCACGTCACCTACCGGGAGTTCACCGACGCGGTCGGCGTGTCCACGTTCGACCCGCGCGACCCCGCCACCGACGTGGTGGACAGGCTGCGTGCCGCCGGCCAGCGTGACCCGAAGCCCGCCCAGCCGGGCTCGACCACCGCCACCGCCCGGGTCGACGTCCCGGCGGGCGGGCAGGCGACGATCGCCGCGCTCACCGGCCCCGGCGCGGTCACCGCGCTGCGGCTGCGGGTGCCCGACGCGGCGGCCACCCCGGCCACCCTGTCGGGCCTGCGGCTGCGGATCTCCTTCGACGGTCGGACCACGGTGGACAGCCCGGTGGGCGAGTTCTTCGGCGCGGGCCTGGGCGAACGGTCCGTCCGCTCGCTGATGTTCGCCATGGACACCGCGCCGGGCGGCTGGTACACCGCCTGGTGGCCGATGCCGTTCCGGTCCACCGCCACGGTGTCGATCGCCAACACCACCGGCGCCCCGGTCACCGGCGTCCAGGCCGAGGTCACCACCGCGCCGGGCGCCACCTGGACCGGCGCGCTCGCCCCCGACGGCACGGCCGGCTACTTCACCACCCAGTCCCGCCGCGCGGAAACGATGGGGGGCAGCGACTGGATCGTCGCCGACCAGGCCGGTCGGGGACGGTTCGTCGGCGTGTCCCAGACCGCCCGGGGCCACATCGTCGGCGGCAACACCCGCAACTACCTGGAGGGCGACGAGCGCGTCCACGTCGACGGCTCGCCCACGCCGCAGATCTACGGCACCGGCACCGAGGACTTCTACGAGTCCGGGTGGTACTTCAACCGGGGCGAGTACAGCGGCGTGTTCACCGGCAACACCGCCCACCTGTTCCGGTCCGGTGGCTGCGTCGACGAGTGTGACGCCGTCTACCGGCTGATGATCGGCGATGCGGTGTCCTACGCCACGGCGCTGCGCTTCGGCATCGAGCACGGCCCGGCCAACGACATGCCGGCCGACTACGCCTCGACCGCGTTCCTCTACACCCAGCCGACCGTCGCCCTGCGCCGCACCGACACGCTGGTCACCGGTGACGCGGCCAGCCGCGCCGCGCACGCCTACACCGACTCCGGCAGCCAGTACGCGCTGACCACGCCGTACGAGGGCGACGACGACAACGTCCCGGTCACCGGCCAGGTGCGCTCCGGCGGTGGCGCGGTCGGCTTCCGGCTCGCCGTCGATCCCGCCAACCAGGGCGTACGGCTGCGCCGGCACGGCGACCAGGCCACCGCGTACCAGGAGGTCGCGGTGTCGGTCGACGGCTCGCCGGCCGGGGTGTGGCGGCAACCGCTGGGCAACGGCCGGCAGCGCTGGCTGGCCGACGAGTTCGTCCTCCCGGCCGCGCTGACCGCCGGCCGGTCCACGGTCACCGTCACCCTGACCCCGGCGGCCGGCGCCCCGGCATGGACGGCGGCCCGCTACGAGGCCGACAGCATGGTCGCGCCGTTCGTCGACACGTCCGCGCCGGGCGCGGTCACCGGCCTCACCCTGGCCGGTGGGCGGGTGCACGCCCTCGGCCTGTCCTGGTCGGCGTCGTCGGACAACGTGGGCGTCGCCGTCTACCGGGTCTACGCCTCGCGGAACCCCAACGTCGCGACCACCCCGGCCAACCTGGTCGGCACGACGCGGACGACCACCTTCCGGCACGGCCCGTTGCCGGCCGGACAGACCCGCCACTACCGGGTCGTCGCGGTCGACGGCGCCGGCAACGCCGCCACGCCCTCGGGCGAGGTGTCGGCGACCACCCGCACCCGCAACACCAGCGACGCCAACGGCGACCGCCGGGACGACGTGGTGGCGTTCACCCGGGGCACCACCGCCGACGTGACCACCTCGCTCTCGGACGGCACCCGGTTCGTCCCGGACGGACGGGTCTGGAACGACCACTTCGCCGTCGGCACGGAGATCCCGCTCACCGGTGACGTCGACGGCGACGGCCGGGCCGACGTCATCACCTTCACCCGGGGCGACACCGCCGACGTCTACGTCGGACTCTCCACCGGCACCACCTACGCGGCCGGGGTGAAGTGGCACGACTTCTTCGCCACCGGCACGGAGATCCCCGCGGTCGGCGACGTCGACGGCGACGGGCGCACGGACATCATCACCTTCACCCGGGGCGGGGCCGGCGACGTGTACGTGGCGCTGTCGACCGGCAGCGGCTTCGGTCCCGGCGTCAAGTGGCACGACCACTTCGCGATCGGCGACGAGATGCCGGCGGTGGGCGACGTCGACGGGGACGGGCGCGACGACGTGGTGACGTTCACCCGGGGCACCACGGGCGACGTGTTCGTCTCCCTCTCCGACGGGACCCGGTTCGTCGAGGACGGCTGGAAGTGGCACGACTCGCTCGTGCTCGGCGACCAGTTGCCGGCGCTCGGGGACGTCGACGGGGACGGACGCGACGACGTGGTGACGTTCACCCGGGGCACCACGGGCGACGTGTTCGTGGCGATCTCCGACGGCACCCGGTTCGTCCCGCAGAGCGGTCGATGGCACGACTGGTTCGCGGTCGGCGACGAACTGCCCGGCGTCGGCGACGTCGACGGCGACGGACGGGCGGACCTGGTGACGTTCACCCGGGGGAGCGCGGCGGACGTGTTCGTGGCGCTCTCCACCGGCGGCGGCTTCGGCGCCGGAGTCCGCTGGCACGACCGGTTCGCGCCCGGCACCGACCTGCCCCGGCCGAGCGTGTCGTGATGCGGATCCCCCGGATGCTCGCGGTGCTGCTGCTGGGCGCCGTCCTGGTGACCGTCCCGGCCGGGCCGGCCGCCGCCGAGGACGTCGTACGGGCGGAGGCGGAGGCGCTGACCGTGACCTCGTCCACCGCCCCGGTCGAGGCGCAGGCCAACTGCTGCGGGGTCGCCTGGTCGGCCGGCCGTCAGCTCTGGCTGCGGGCGGCTCGGGCGGGGGACTCGGTCACCGTGACGCTGCCGCCGGTGCCGGCCGGACAGTACGACCTCGGTGCCGTGCTCACCCGGGCCGCCGACTACGGCACCCTGCGCTTCGCCGTCGACGGGGTGGCCGTCGGTCAGCTCTTCGACGGCTACGCGCCCACCGTGCGGCGCGTCGAGGCGGTGCCGCTGGGGTCGGCCTCGCTCACCGCCGGCACCCACCGGCTGACCGTGACGGTGACCGGGCGGTCCGCGTCGTCGACCGGCTTCTTCGCCGGCCTGGACACGATCGCCCTGCGCCGCGTCGGCCCGCTGGCGTCGGTGACCACCACGGCGTACGAGAGGGTGGGCGAGACACCGGCGCGGGGGCCGCTGACCCGGGTCTACGACCCGGGCGTGGGGGAGCCGGTGGCCTGGTACTACAACGACCACACCCTCGTGCGTGACGAGCGGACCGGGCTGTGGCACGTCTTCGCCATCACCCACGCGGAGCCGGGCGCGCCGCAGGACGAGAAGAGCTTCGGTCACGCGACCGCGCCCACGCCCACCGGACCGTGGACGAAACAACCACCGGCGCTGGTGGCCGACCCGACGGCCGGCGAACAGTGGATCTGGGCGCCGCACGTCGTGCACGACCGGGGCGTCTACTACATGTTCTACGCGGCCGGAAGTCCCGACTACGCGAACTACCGGATGCACCTGGCCACCTCGACCGACCTGTTCACCTGGACCCGCAGCCCGGCCAACCCACTGTTCACCGACGGCTGGGAGGGACGCGACCCGATGGTGACCCGGGTCGGTGACCGGTGGGTCATGTACTACACGGCGACCTCCCACCCGCAGGGCGGCAACCACGTGGTCGCCTACCGCACCAGCACCGACCTGCGGACCTGGAGCGGGCGGGGCGTCGCGTACGCGTCGCCGCACACCGGGCGGGCGGCCGGGCAGACGGAGTCGCCGTTCGTGGTGCGCCGGGGGGACTGGTGGTACCTCTTCGTCTGCTGCGACGGCACGGACTACGGCGCGGCGTACCGGCGCACCGCGGTCTACCGCAGCCGGGACCCCCTGCGGTTCGAGGGGGCGGAGAAGGTGACCGTGCTCGACGCGCACGCCGCGGAGGTCGTGGTCGACGGCGGGAACTGGTATCTCAGTCACGCCGGTTGGGGTCAGGGCGGGCTCTGGCTCGCCCCGCTGACCTGGTCCACCGGGGTCGTCGCCCGGGGCTACCAGGTGAGCACCGGATTCCTGCGTGCCGACGTGCGGACCTGGCCGCACACCCGGATCGCGTCCCTGGAGGTCGACCCGGCGGGCGCGGGGGCGTACCGGTCGGCGTTGGACTCGTCGCACCGGGGGACCGGTCCCTACCTGGCGGTCGGCCGGTTCGACGTCACCGACCGGGCGGGTCCGCCGGCCCGGGTGGACGTCTCCGCCGACGGTTCCCGGCTCCACCTGGTCGGCATGCGGATGGGGGACGAGCCGGTCACCGCCGACTGGCTGCTCACCGTGGCGCCCCGGTGGACCGGCCCGGGGTTGCAGAGCGACGTCACCTGGTCGGTGACCGGCCCGACGACGGCACCGGTGTGGGAGGTGGCGTTCAACGTCGACGGCGCGCTGCCGGCGGTCGGTGACCCCGCCGTGGCGTCCCGGCCGACCGGTGACGTGACGGGCATGCCGACGTGGTCGATGACCTCGGGAGCGGACCTGTCCCTCGTCGCCGCGCACCGCTGGGCCTCGGCCTGGCGCGGTGACAACACCTGGTACGACGCGGGCCACGCGATGGCCGCTTGGCAGCCGCTCTGGCGCACCGGTGGCGTCTCCTGGCCGCCCGGCCAGTATCCGGGTGGGACGTGGCGGTTCGCTGCCAGCGGGGTGGGGCGGGACACCGCGTTCGCGGAGACAGTCCACGCGGCTGTCAACGCGGTGCCGTGAATGGTCGCGCCGGGTGGGCCGGATCGTGGCCTGAACCGTGCCGACGAGCCTCACGGCAGGGCGCTGTCCGTCCATGCTCGCCAGCAATCGATGTCCGGACTGCTGCGGAGGCCCCGGTGAGCCACCAGGTGATCGTCGCCATGTCCGGCATCGCGAAGCGTTTCGGTGGCGTCCACGCCCTACGGGGCGTCGACCTCACCCTGCGGGCCGGCGAGGTCCACGCCCTGCTGGGCGAGAACGGGGCCGGCAAGTCGACCCTGATCAACATCCTGTCCGGCGTGGTGACCGAGTACGACGGGAGGATCTCGGTCGGCGGCGAGCCCGTACGCTTCGCCGGCCCGGCCTCCGCCCAGGCCGCCGGCATCGCCACGATCCACCAGGAACTCGACCTGGTGCCGGCGCTCTCCGTCGCCGAGAACCTCGTGCTCGGCCGGGAACCGCGTACCCGGCTGCGGACGCTCGACCGGCGGGCGATGATCCGTACCGCCCGCGACTGGCTGGGCCCGCTCGGCGCGGAGATCGACCCACGTCGGCCGGTCGGTTCGCTGCGCGTCGGCGAGCAGCAACTCGTCGAGATCGCCAAGGCGCTCTCCCTCGACGCCCGGGTCCTCGTCATGGACGAACCGACCGCCGCGCTCGCCGACGCCGAGGTGCGCCGGCTGATGTCCACCATTCGCGCGCTGCGCGAGCGCGGCGTGGCCGTCGTCTACATCTCCCACCGCCTCGAGGAGATCGAGGACATCGCCGACCGGGCCACCGTCCTGCGCAACGGCGAGGTGGCCGGCACACTGCGCCCCGACCGCACCGACCGGCAGCGCGTCATCGCGCTGATGGTCGGCCGCCCGGCGGAAGCGCTGTTCAGCGTGGGACGCGGCGGCGCCGGCCCGGTGGAAGCGGTGCTCGACGCGGGACGCGGCGGTACCGACCCGCCCGGGCCTCCGGTCCTGGTGGTGGAGGACCTCACGGTCCGGCCCCGGGTCAGCCGTCCGGGTCGCTGCGAACCGTCCGGGATCAGCCTGACCGTCCGCCCCGGGGAGATCGTCGGCCTGTCCGGCCTGATGGGATCGGGCCGCACCGAGCTGCTGGAGACCCTGTACGGCGCGGGCCCGGCCGGACGGCGTACCGGCGTGCTCCGGCTGGCCGGCCGCCCGTACGCCCCGCGCGGCCCCCGGTCCGCGTTGCGGGCCGGCGTCGGGTTCGTTCCCGAGGACCGTCGCCGCTCCGCCCTCGTCCTGGAACATCCGGTCGGCCGGAGCATGGTGCTGGCTGCCCTGCGCCGGTTCACCACCGCCGGGGTCGTCCGCGTCGGACGTGAGCGGGACGCGGTCCGCGAGCAGATCGCCGCGCTGGCCATCCGGACACCGTCGGCCGGCGCGCCGGTCGGCGCGCTCTCCGGCGGCAACCAGCAGAAGGTGGTCTTCGCTCGACACATCCTCACCCGACCCCGGCTGCTGCTGCTCGACGAGCCGACCCGTGGGGTCGACGTCGGCGCGAAGGCGGAGATCTACCGGCTGCTGCGGCGGCTCGCCGACGACGGGATGGGCATCCTGCTCGCGTCGTCGGAGCTGCCCGAGCTGACCGGGATCTGTGACCGGATCGTGGTGCTGCGACGGGGACGGGCCGTCGCGGACCTGCCGGCCGGCGGGTGCACCGGCGAGGACATCCTGACCGCAGCGATGGGCGGCGCGTACGCCGGAAGGGACGAGCGATGACGCACCTCCGTGAACCGGGGGAGAGATCCGACGCGCCGGTCACGCCGGTCGGCGGCGGCGCGGGCCTCGCCGCCGACGGCGGCCGGTGGTGGGGCCGACCCGGTGGCCGGGGCGACCTCGTCGAACGGCTCTTCGCCGTGCAGAGCCTGTTCGCGCTGCTGGTCGTGTTCGTGCTGGCCGTCGTCGTCTCGCCCCGCCGCGACGGCGAGATCCTGTTCCTCTCCACGGAGAACCTGGGCAACGTCGTCCGCGCGGTGTCCGAGATCGGGATCATCGCGATCGGCATGACCTTCGTCGTCCTGCTCGGCGGCATCGACCTCTCCGTCGGCGCGATCCTCGGTCTCTCCGCCGTCGGCACCGCGACCCTGATGGTCGACTCCGGACTGGGCATCCTGCCCGCGGTCACCGTGGTCCTGCTGATCGGCGCGGTCTTCGGCGCGTTGCAGGGTTACGCGACGGCCCGGCTCGGCATCCAGTCGTTCATCGTCACCCTCGCCGGACTCCAGGTGGCGCGGGGCCTCGCCCGGATCTGGTCGGGCGGGCTCGGCATCCCGATCGCCTACGGCGACGGCCCGCAGGAGGCGCCCCCGGCGTTCGAGATCCTCAACGGCAGTGTCAACGGGGTGGTGCCCGTCCCGGCGGTGCTGTTCGTCGCCATCGGCGTGGCCGCGATCGTCGTGTTGCGCACGACCGCGTTCGCCCGGCACGTCTACGCCATCGGCGGCAACGAGAAGGCCGCCCGGCTCTCGGGTGTGCCCGTGCTGCGGGTCAAGGTCGCGGTCTTCGCCATCGCCGGCCTGCTCGCCGCGGTGGCCGGCGTCATCCACGCCGGCCAGCTCAACCAGGGCAGCCCCAACGACGGCGCCGGCTACGAGCTGGACGCCATCGCCGCGGTGGTCATCGGCGGCACCAGTCTGGCCGGGGGCACCGGCTCGATGGGCGGCACGCTCGCCGGGGCGCTGCTGCTCGGCATCCTCAACAACATCCTCGCGCTCAACAACATCGACGCCAACGTGCAGCTACTGATCAAGGGCCTGGTGATCGTGGCCGCCGCCGGGTTGCAGAAGCTGCGCCACAGCATCGCCTGAACCGCTACCGACAAGGAGCGTCATGATGCGCACCCGTATCGTCCTTCTCGCGTTGCTGTGCAGCGGCGCGCTCGTCACCTCCGGCGCGTGCAGCGTGGAGAAGCCGTCCGGCGACGCCGCCGCCGAGAACTGCGGCAGCGGCAAGGACTTCCTGATCGGCATGTCGCAGGCGAACAACGCCGAGCCCTACCGGCAGGTGATGAACACCGACATACAGACGGCGGCGAACTCCGTCCCCGGGTTCACCGTGGTGGTCGCCGACGCGGCGCAGGACAACAGCAAGCAGGTCGCCGACGTGGAGAACTTCCTCACCCAGCGGATCGACCTGCTGATCATTTCGCCGAACGAGGCCAAGCCGCTGACCGCCGTGGTGCGGAAGGCACACGACCGGGGCGTCCCGGTCATCGTGCTGGACCGCAAGGTGGAGGGCGAGGCGTACACGGCCTTCATCGGCGGGGACAACGTCGCGATCGGCAGGGCCGCCGGCGAGTTCTACGCCCGGACGCTGCTGCCCGACGGCGGCAAGGTCATCGAGATCACCGGTCTGCCCGGCTCCACCCCGGCGGCCGAACGCGCGCAGGGCTTCCGGGAGGGCATCGCCGGCAACCCGAAGATCGAGATCGTCGCCTCCCAGCCCGGGGACTGGCTGCGGGAGAAGGGCCAGTCGGTGGCCGACGCGCTGCTCAAGACGCACCCGGACGCCGCCGCCGTCTACGCGCACAACGACCCGATGGCCGAGGGCGCGTACCTGGCCGCGAAGGCGGCCGGGTTGCACACGAAGGTCAAGTTCACCGGCATCGACGCGCTGCCGGTCCCGTCCGGCGGCATCAAGGCCGTCGAGCAGGGCCGGCTCGCGGCGACCTTCCAGTACGCCACGGGCGGCCGGGAGGCCGTCGACCTGGCCCGCCGGATCCTGGTCGACTGCGATCGGGACGTCCCGCGTACGACCACGCTCGCCACCATGCAGGTCACCAGGGAGAACGCCGCCGAGACGTACGCCCGGCTCGGCGGTGCCGGCTGAGGCGTCGACCGGCCCGGCCCGACGGCAGGCGCGCCTCGTGAGCCCGCCCCAGCGGACCGGAATGCCGAACCCGCCCAGCCAGGTACCGACGAGCCAGTGGAGGACGTCAACCCGTGAGCAACTACACCATGCCGGTGCTGGTCGACCCGCCGGCCGCCGCCCCCCGCACCGTCTACACGGTCGCCAGTGGCGACCTGCGGCGCAGCGCGAACGTCGCCGGATGGCCGACCCAGCAGCGCCTGGAGGCGGACCTCGCCGCCGCGGTCACCGCGCTGGGCTGGTCGGTCCAGCGGGCCCATCCGGTGGACGCGGTCACCGGTCACGGCTTCGTCGACAGTCAGCGCGCCGGCATCGAGATCTTCCGACGGATCCCGGTCGACGCCCCGCTGGTCGTGGTGGAGGCGGTGTGGCAGTACAGCCACCACGTGCTGGCCGGGCTGCGCGCCCACCGTGGCCCGATCCTGCTCGTGGCGAACTGGAGCGGGGAGTTCCCCGGCCTGGTGGGCCTGTTGAACCTCGCCGGCAGCCTCACCAAGGCGGGCGTGCGCTACTCGGCGTTGTGGAGCGAGGACTTCACCGACGAGTGGGCGCGCGACGGGCTGAGGACCTGGCTGGAGACCGGCGAGGTGGTCCACGACGAGAGCCACGTGCGGGATCTGCCGCCGTTGCCGTCCGACGCCGAGGTGACGCTCGGCCGGGCCCTGGCCGTCCAGCTCCAGCGGGAGAAGGCGATCATCGGGGTCTTCGACGAGGGCTGCATGGGCATGTACAACGCCATCATCGACGACGAGCTGCTCAACCCGCTCGGCGTCTACAAGGAGCGGCTGTCGCAGAGCGCGCTGGTCGCGGAGATGTCGCGGGTGTCCGACGAGGAGGCGCAGGCCGTCCGGGACTGGCTGGACGCTGCCGGCATGACCTTCCACACCGGCACCGATGAGGCGACCGAACTGACCGACGCGCAACTGGTCAGCCAGTGCAGGATGTACGTCGCCGTGCTGCGCATCGCCGACGACTTCGGCCTGGACGCGGTCGGCATCCAGTACCAGCAGGGACTCAAGGACACGGTGCCGGCGAGCGACCTGGCCGAGGGGCTGCTGAACGACGTGTCCCGGCCACCGGTCACCAGCCGGGACGGGGCACGGAAGCTGTATCCGGGACAGGCGCTGCCGCACTTCAACGAGGTCGACGAGGGTGTCGCGGTGGACTCCCTGGTCACCAACCGGATCTGGACGGCGATGGGGATGGACCCGGCCACCACCCTGCACGACATCCGGTGGGGGGAGCGGTACGGATCGGACTTCGTCTGGGTGTTCGAGATCTCCGGTTCGGTTCCCGCGTCCCACAACGGCGGCTACCACCGGTCGTACAGCATGCGGCAGCCGCCGATGTACTTCCCGCTGGGCGGCGGCACCCTGAGCGGTGTCTCCCGGCCGGGGGAGATCGTCTGGTCACGGATCTTCGTGATGGGCGGGGCGCTCCACGTCGACCTGGGCCGGGGCAGCGTGGTGGAGTTGCCGGCCGCCGAGACCGAGCGTCGGCTCCGGGCCACCACCCCGCAGTGGCCGATCATGCACGCCGTGCTGCACGGCGTGGGCCGGGACCAGTTGATGGCCCGGCACAGGGCCAACCACGTCAACGTGGTCTACGCCGCCGACGCCGACGCCGCCGACCGCGCCCTGCGGGTCAAGGCCGCGATGCTCGACGCGCTCGGGGTGCGGGTGCACCTGTGCGGTGACGTCGCGCTGTGATCGCGGGGCAGGTGTCCTCGACGCCGGGCGACCGGGTCGGTGCGGCTCCGGGGCCGCCGTCCGCCGGCTGCGCGTCCGGCGGGCCGACGGCCCGGACCGAACTCTCGCGGACCTGAAGGGCCGTCCGCAGGGTGACGGTCGAGGACGCCTTCGCCGGGTTGGTGATCCGTTCGGTGAGCAGCGACGCGGCGGCCCGCCCCAGGTCGTACGTGGGCTGCGTGACGGTGCTCAGCGAGGGCCGGACCAGATGGGCCCAGGGGATGTCGTCGAACCCGACCACGCCGCACTGGGTGGGCACGACGACCTCGCTGTCGAGCAGGCACTCCACGGCGCCCACCGTCATCAGGTTGTTGGTCACGAACACCGCGTCCGGTGGCTCGGCCGCGTCGAGCAGGGAGGCCATGGCCCGGTAGCCGCCGTCCTCCCGGAAGTCGGCGTACCGGACCAGGTCCTCCGTCACGGTCCGACCGGCCGCGCGCAGGGCCTGCTGGTATCCGCGTAGCCGCTGCACGGCGGTGGAGATCCGTCGTGGTCCCGTGATGCAGGCGATCCGGCGGTAGCCGCTGTCGACCAGGTGGGCGGTGGCCATCTCCGCCCCGTGGACGTTGTCCACGAGCACGGTGTCCACAGCGACGCCACGGGGCTGCCGGTCGATGGCCACGACCGGCATCCCGGTCTCGGTGAGCCGGTTGATCAGGGACGGCCGTCCCGACGGCGAGATGATCACGCCCGCCATCCGCTCGGCCAGGGCCGCAGTCACGTAGCGGGTCTCCTTGTCGGGATCCTCGTCCCCGTTGCACAGCACCACGGAGAAGCCCGCCTCCTGCGCCACGTCCTCGATGCCGCGCACCAGGGAGGTGAAGAAGGGGTTGCCGATGTCCGAGATGATCACGGCCCAGAGGCTGGTCCGCTGCCGACGCAGGCTGCGGGCCACCGCGTTGGGGCGGTAGTCCAGGTCCAGCATGGCCTGGCGTACCCGTGCCGCCAGGTCCGGGTCGACCGACGAATGCCCGTTCAGCACCCGCGACACCGTCGACGTCGACACCTCGGCCATCCGCGCCACGTCATAGATGGTCGTCATGCGCCGCCCCTGTCGGTGTCCCGCGCTCATCCAGCGTCAACCTCGAAGGTGACCAATGGGGCGCCACGGCCCGTGTGGCTGACACGCGATGATGGTTGGCCTGAGATCCTATACCGACAAGGAATCGATTTCTCTCCGCGCGGGACCTCCCGGACCCGCCGTCGCCGCAGGTGACTCAGGGGCGAGGTGTGTCCGGATCCGACGGTAGGACCGGATGCCGCAACCCCGGATGCCCGGCCGGCAGCGACCGGCGCACCACGAACCAACTCACCGCCAGCACCGTGGCCACCAGCGGCCAGGACAGCGCCACCCGGGCCACCACCAGCGCGACCACCTGCCCGCCGAGGTACAGCGGCACGAAGACCGCCACCCGCAGCGCGTAAGACGCCGCCCAGGCCCAACTGCCCCGACCGTACGCGCGCAGCAGGGCCGGGTCCCGCCGCCAGCGGGTCCGCTGCCCGAGCGCCACGCCGACCACCACACCGAGCAGGGGCCAGCGCACCACGATGCTGACCACCCACACCAGCGCGCTGGACACGTTGGCGAGCACCTGGAGCAGGAAGAAGTCCGTCGCCCGACCGGTCCGCAGGGCGATCAGCGCGGCCACGCAGACCGCCAGCAGTCCGATCAGCACCGAGCGGGGCCGGTCACCCCGGCGCAGTCGCCACCCGGCGACCGCCGTCCCGGTGAGCAGCGCCGCGAGCACGCCGCCCCACAGCGATTCCCCGCCCAGCAGCCATCCCACACCGAACGCGAGCGGGGGCAGGGTGGCGTCCACCGCGCCCCGGCGCCCGCCGAGCAGGTCGGCCAGGGATTCCGGTCCCGGCGGATCGGGTACGGGCGGCCGATCGGTCTGCGGCGTACCGGTCACCGTCACCTCCTGCTCGACACCCGTCCCAACTTAGCGCCGAACCGCCGTCGGCCCGTTGCCCGGGCCGGTCGCACGGGGCGCTACCGTGTGCGGGTGCAAGCGTCAGCGAGGGTCTGGACCGGGGTGTGGCTGGTGCTGCTGGCGGTGGTGCACGTCGTCGCCCTGTTCGCGGTGTGGCGGCTCGCCCTGCACACCGAAACCGGCCAGTGGCTGGACACGGTTGCCCTGACCGGCAACCAGATCGGACAGGACCGCATCGACGAACCGGTCGACCGGGTGCTCAACGCGGTGTCCGTGGTGTCCCTGCTGGCCGCCACCGCGATGATCGGGTTCATCGCCTTGCTGCGCCGCCGGATCGCCCTGGCGGTCACCGCCACCGCGCTCATCGTCGGTGCGAACGTGACCACCCAGTTGCTCAAGTACGGTCTCGCCCGGCCCGACTACGGCATCGACCCGGAACGGGCCGCAGTCGGCAACAGCCTGCCCAGCGGGCACGCCTGCGTGGCGGCCTCGGTGGCGGTCGCGCTGGTCCTCGTGCTGCCCCGCAAGGTCCGGGTGCTCGGGGCGTTCCTCGGCGCCGGGTACGCCGCCGTGAACGGTGTCGCCACCCTCTCGGCCGGCTGGCACCGCCCCAGTGACGCGGTCGCCGCCTTCCTGGTGGTCGGTGCCTGGGCCGCCGTCGGAGGGCTGCTGCTGTTGCTCACCCAGCGGGAACAGGCCCAGGTCGAACCGGCCGACGCGCACCGCGGGGCGGCCCTGGTGCTGGGCGTCGCCGGCCTGGTCGCGATCATCGTCTCGGCGGTCGCCCTGGGCTGGCTGGACGGTCAGCCCACGGAGCCGGTCCGCGAACTGACCCGGCGGCCCCTCTTCGTCGGGTACGCCGGCAGCGCCGCCGGCATCGTCGGGACGATGGGTGTGGTGATGGCCCTGGTGCTCGCCTCGGTGCACCGGCTGGTGCCCCGGGTCAACGGCTGACCACCGCCGGGCGTGCCCGGCGGTGCCGCGTCGCCAGGGTCAGCGGTAGAAGGTGCCGACCGTCGTCCCGCTGGCGATCTCCTGACCGGCGAGCGCCCGGTGCACATCCGGCACGTGCGGGGTCGTCGGCAGCTCCAACGGTCGGTCCAAGGCGTACAGCCGGAAGAAGTAGCGGTGCGCCTCCTCGCCCTGCGGCGGGTGCGGCCCGGACCAGCCCGTCTCACCGAAGTCGTTCGGCCACTCCCGGCCGCCCACCGGGACCGCGCCCTCGTCCGTGCCGCCCGTGGCGGGATCGATCCCGGTCACCAGCCAGTGCAGGAACGGCGTCTTCCCGGCGTCCGGGTCCTCCACCAACAGCACCAGCTCCCGCGCCGAGTCGGGGACCTCGGCCCACTGCAACGGCGGCGACAGGTTCCCCCCGGCCCGGGAGAACCGTCCCGGCAACAGGTCGTGGTCGTTGAACGCCGTGCTGCGCAGCATGATCCCGGCCATCGCGCCTCCACCTCCCCTTTCCCTCGCCTGGCCGCGGGTACCCGCCTGGTCCGGGCCGAAACGGCGTGAGAGGGTACGCAGGTGACCCCGGTGCAGGTGGCGTTCCGCGACGAGTGCACACAACTCGCGACGGTCCTGCGTACCCTCGGCGACGCCGACCTGGACCGGCCCACCGGCTGCCCGCCGTGGACCGTCCGGGAACTCCTCGCGCACGTGCGCACCGGCGTCGGCCGGCTCACCGGCATGCTCGCCGCTCCGGCTCCACCCCGCGCGGAGGTCGACGCCGCCGGCTACTTCGGGGCGGCCAAGTTCACCCCGTCGGTGGACGCCGACCGGGTCGCCGGTGCCCGCCGGGAGGCCGCCGTCCTGCCGGACCGGGACGCCCTGGTCGCCGACTTCGAGCGGGCCTGGCGGGCCACCGACGCCGCCGTCCGCGCGCAGCCCCCCGGACGGCTGGTTCGCACCCGGCACGGCGATGCGATGACCCTGGCGGACTTCCTGGTCACCCGGGTGGTCGAGGTCGGTGTGCACGGACTCGACCTGGCCGCCGCGCTGGGACGTACGCCCTGGTTGACGCCGACGGCGGCGGAGGTCGTCGCCGGGCTGCTCACCGGTGGCCGGGAGGTGCCGTCCGAGCTGGGCTGGGACCGGTCCACCCTGGTCGGCCGGCTCACCGGACGGTCGCCGCTGACCGGGCCGGAGCAGGCCGTCCTGGTGGCGGCCGGCTTCCGGCGGCTCTCCTTCGCCGGCTGACCGGCCCGGTCGGTGCCGGCGAGGGCCGGTCAGAACGGGGGAGCGGCGGGCTCGGGCGGGCGTCGGTAGGCGCGTCGGGCGTCGGCCACCGCCACCGCGAGCAGGATGACCGCCGCGGTCCCGGCGGAGAACAGCAACGGATTGTGCAGGAGGACCCAGCCCGGGGTGAGCAGGGCGGCCATGGCGATCCACCGGGAGCGGGACACCCGCCCGAACACCTCGTACTCGAAGCGGGCCCGGCCGGCGAGGAAGAGCAGCGGTCCGCCGAGGATCATCGCGATCCAGGCCGCCTCCGGGTGCTCCAGGGGGTGTTCGATGGCCAGCTCGTACCCGATCGCGGTGGCCACCACCCCGGTCACCATCGCCAGGTGGGTGTCGGCGGCCGAGCGGGCGATGGCGGCGGGTCGGGTGGCCACGGCCACCGCCTCGGCCAGGATCCGACCGGCCCGGTGGAAGTAGATCCGCCACAGCAGCACCGAGGTCGTCAGCGCGAGAGCGAACGCCGTCGTCCGGGCCGGGGTGAACGACCGGGCGCTGTAGGCCAGACCGCTGAACAGGATCGTCTCCCCGATCGCGATGAGGAAGAACTGCTGGTAGCGCTCGGCCAGGTGCCCACCGGCGGGCCGCCAGCGGTGGATGCGGGAGCGGCCCAGGCCCGGGACCGGCCAGCCGGTCCGGGCGGCGACCAGCTCGAGACCCAGGGCCAGCGTCCACAGCACCACCCGGGTCGTGGTCGGCATGACCGATCCGACCAGCCAGGGCACCGCGGCCACGCAGTGCACCACCAGCATGCGCACCCTGAGCTGACGGAGGTGGTAGCGACCCGACGCGAGGAACAGGATCAGGGGACGGGAGACCTGCGCGACGACGTACGCGACCGCGAACGTCGACCCGTGGTTGGTGAACGCGTGGGGGATCGCCACCCCCATCACCATGGCGCAGACCAGCGACGTGATCACGATCGTCTGCAACCAGAGGTGGTACGGGTCGTACCGGCCGATGGTCCACGTGGTGCCCTGCCAGACGGCCCAGAGGGCGAGCAGGAGCAGCAGGGTCTTGGCGCCGCCGGTCACCGGATGCCAACCCTTGGTGCCGCCGGGTTCCAGCGCGAGGTCCTCGAAGGCGCGGGCCGAGATCCGGGTGAGGGCGAAGACGAACACGAGGTCGAAGAAGAGTTCGAGGAAGGAGGCCCGCTGCACTCCGTCCGCCGCCGGTTCGGGCCGGTCGGCGGGCGGGGGGCGCGTGGTCACCTGGCAGTCGTAACACCTCCGCGCCGTTCGACGAGTCGTTATCGGCGGAAGCCGGAGCCGGTGATGGGCCGGGAGGTTCTTGCCCACCACCGGGGGCCGGCGGGACGATCGTCCGGTGACGAATCGATGGGGTATGACGGTCCCGCTCTCCGGAGTGCCGCTGGCCGACCACGCCACGGTGTACGCGGCCCTGGAGCGGGCCGGGTTCACCGACGTGTGGTCGGCCGAGGTCAACGGCACCGACGCGGTCACACCGTTGGCGCTCGCCGCCGCCTGGCAGCCCCGGTTACGCCTCGGGACGGCGATCACGCCGGTGTTCACCCGGGGGCCGGGCCTGCTGGCGATGAGCGCGGCGTCGCTGGCGGAGGCCGCGCCCGGGCGGTTCAGCCTCGGCATCGGCGCGTCCTCCCCGACGGTGGTGCGGGACTGGAACGCGGTGCCCTTCACCGAGCCGTTCCGGCGCACCCGGGACGTGCTGCGCTTCCTGCGGGCGGCGCTGCGCGGCGAGACGGTCGACGAGGTGTACGACACGTTCACCGTCCGCCGGTTCCGGCTGGAACGCCCGCCCGCCGTGCCGCCGCCGATCCTGCTCGCCGCCCTGCGGCCGGGGATGCTCCGGCTGGCCGCCGCCGAGGCCGACGGGGTGATCCTCAACTGGCTGACGGCCGAGGACGTGCCCACCGTCGTCGCCGCGGCCGGCGAGCGGCGACCCGGCTTCGAGGTGGCGGCCCGGATCTTCGTGTGCCCGACCGAGGACGCCGACCACGCGCGCGCCCTCGGCCGCCGGTTGATCACCAGTTACCTGACCGTGCCGGCGTACGCGGAGTTCCACCGCTGGCTGGGGCGGGAGCCGGTGCTCGGCGGGATGTGGCGGGCGTGGGCGGCGGGGGACCGGCGCGGGGCGGGCGCGGCGGTGCCCGACGAGCTGGTCGACGCGCTGGTGCTGCACGGCTCACCGGAGGCCTGCCGGGCCGGGGTCCGCCGGTACGCCGAGGCCGGCGTGGACGTGCCGGTGCTGGCGCTGCTGCCCACCCCGGAGCTGACCGGCGGGGGCGCGCCGGCCCTGGCGGCCCTCGTCAGCCGACTCGGCCCGCCGCCGTCGGACGGTGGCAGTCGGGCGGGAAGCTGACATGGACCTGACCGACCGGGTCGTGGTCGTCACCGGCGGGGCCGGTGGGATCGGGGCGGCGTTGGGCCGGCGTCTCGTCGCCGAGGGGGCCGCCGCCGTGGTCCTGGCCGACACCGCCGCCGACCGGGTGCGGGCGGTGGCCGACGGGATCGGACCGACCGCGCACGCCGTGGTCGTGGACGCCGCCGACGCCGACCAGGTGTCCGCTCTGGTCGCCGACGTCGAGCGGCAGTACGGCCGGATCGACCTGTTCTGCGCCAACGCCGGGGTGGCCACCGGCCGGGGCCTGGACGCCCCGGACGCCGACTGGGAGCGGGCGTGGCGGGTCAACGTGCTGGCGCACGTGTACGCCGCGCGGGCCGTGCTGCCGGGCATGCTGGCCCGGGGCGAGGGGTATCTGCTGCACACCTGTTCGGCGGCGGGGGTGCTGACCGCGGTGGGGGACGCCCCGTACACGGCGACGAAGCACGCGGCGCTGGGCTTCGCCGAGTGGCTGTCGATCACGTACCGGGACCGGGGGATCCGGGTGAGCGCGCTCTGCCCGCAGGGCGTGGACACGCCGATGCTCGCCGACGGCCTCGCCGCCGGTCACCTCGGCGCCCGGGTGATCGCCGCCTCCGGTGCGGTGCTCACCGCCGAGCAGGTCGCCGACGTGACCGTGGCGAGCCTGGCCGAGGAGCGGTTCCTGATCCTGCCGCACCCCGAGGTTGCCGACTACGCCCGGCGTCGCGTCGAGGACCCGGACGGCTGGCAGGCCGCGCTGCGCCGCATGGTCGTCCGGCTCGGGCCGGGCGGGTGACCCCGGTGGTCGCGGTCGGCCCGTCCGGTCAGCGCTGACCGTGCCGTCGGTCGGCCGTGCATCCCGGCCATGACCTGCGGATTCCACAGAGGCGACGGTACGCTCATGCCGAGCCGCGCTCACCACTCCGGACACCCGGTGGAGTCGCCATGAGTGCCACACCCGTTCCGCCCGGCACGCCCGCTGGTCCCCGCCACGGTGGTGGCCCGAACCGCCGGACCGCCCGGGCGGACTTCCCCCTCTACAACGGGCAGCCGGTGCGTCTGACCGGCGGGCAGTGGGCGGTGCTCATGGGCGCGGTCGTGGTCGCCGCCGCCGCGGACCTGCTCGTCGCCCTGCCCGGTCCGCCCTGGCTCAGCGTCGCGGTGCGCGGGGTCCTCTTCTTCGGCATCCCGCTGCTCGTGCTCGCCCGCCTCGCTCCGGGGACGCTGTCGTACCTGTTCCAGCCGGTGCGCCTGAAGGACGTGGCCCTCATGGTCGCCTTCGCCGCGATCAACCTGGTGGTGTCCTTCGTGATCGCATTCGTCGTCTCCGCCGTCCTCAACGTCAACAGCAACCCCGCCAACGACACGCTCGCCGGACTCGGCACGTTCGACCGCCTGGCGTACTTCGCCAGCACGGTGCCCCAGTTGATCGGCGAGGAGGTCTTCACCGTCCTGCCGTTCCTGGCGCTGCTCACCCTGGCCACTACGGTGCTGGGCACCGGGCGACGTGCCGGGCTGGTCCTGGCGGTGATCGGCAGCGCGGTGCTGTTCGCGGCCATCCACCTGCCGACCTACGACTGGAACATCGCCCAGTGCCTGCTCGTCATCGGCACCGCCCGGGTCGTCCTGCTGATCCCGTACCTGATCACCAAGAACCTGTGGACCTCCGTCGGCGCGCACGTCCTCAACGACTGGACCCTCTTCGGCCTGGGGCTGCTCACCGCCCACTCGTGAGCCTCCGCGCGTCCAGGGGGCGGGAGCGTCTGTCAGGGCGTGGCCGGCTGCGTCACGCGTTGTCAGCCTGCGGGCGCCGGCGCGGGGGCTGCGGTGTGAAGAAGCGGACGATGTCGTCGGCTGCCGTGGGGGAGAGCATCATTGCCTGGACCCGTGCGGACATTTCGGCGATCGGGTGGGTCCTGGTGAACATCGCCTCCTCGTACGTCCGGATCGCCGAGTCGGGGTCGGCGGGGTTGGTGGCGAGCGCGGCGGCGAGTTCGGCGGCGTCGAGCATGGCCTGGTTGGCGCCCTCGCCGACGGGCGGCATGAGGTGCGCGGCGTCACCGACGAGGGTGATGCCCGGCTGGTGGGCCCAGCGTGTACCGGTGGGCATCGCCTCGATCCTGCGGGGGGTGGGCGGGCTGTCGCCGGCTTCGATCAGTGCGGTGAGGCGGGGGTCCCAGCCGTCGAACATGTGCAGCAGAGCCCGCTTGCTGCGGTAGATGTCCAGGTGGCGGTCGTCCGCGCGTAGGGAGATCCCGACCCGGATGCCGCCGTCGCCGAGGCGTTGCGCTGCCAGGATCTGGTTCACGCCGACGCACCAGAGGTTTCCGGGGCCGACCAGCTCGGCGAGATCCGGGTGGCGCCGGTCGGCGTCGCTGATGCTGAGCTCGACCAGGGTGGCGACGGGGGACAAGGTCGCGTCGGTCAGCAGCGACCGGACGACCGAGCGTGCGCCGTCCGCGCCGACGAGGACGTCGCAGTCGGCGCTGTGGCCGCCATCGAACGTCAGCCTGAAGCCTCCGTCGGGTCGTGGCGTCGCCGCGACGAGCCGGTGCTGCCACCGGACAGTGTCGGCGGGGAGTGAATCGAGCAGGAGATCACGCAGGGCGCTGCGGTCGATCTCGGGGCGTCCGGCGAACGAGCCGGGTGATGGCCTGTGGTGCACGAGGATGCGTCCGGCCGGGTCGAGGATGCGATGCTCCTCGCCCTCCGGCCGTGCCTCGGACCGGAACCGCCCGGCGAGGCCCGCTGCGGCCAGGGCCCGTTGCCCGGACTCCGGGTGCAGGTCGAGCGAGCCGCCCTGTGGTCGCGCGGACCGACTTGCCTCGCGTTCGTACACCACCGCGTCGATGCCGTGCCGGTGCAGGATCCGGGCCAGTGTCAGGCCGCCGAGGCCACCGCCGGCGATCGCGATTCGCATCGTCATCCCCCGTTACCGTACGCTGTACCTTATGGATACGCCGTACGGTAGCGCACCGCTGCCCGTCTGGGAACGGCCCGAGCCTCAGCCCCGGGCGGCGCCGGTGCCGCTGAGCCGCGCGAAGATCGCCGCCGCGGCCATCCGGCTCGCCGACGCAGACGGCCTCGACGGGCTGTCGGTACGCAAGATCGCCAAAGAGCTCGGTGTCGGTCCGATGCGGCTCTACGACTACGTGACCAACAGATCCGAACTGCTCGATCTGATGGTCGACGCCGTGTACGCCCGGATCGCCGAGGTCGGCCAGCACACCGAGTGGCGCGCCACGGTGTTGGCCATCGTTCACCGGACCCGCGACGCCGCTCTCGACCATGAGTGGTTCGCCGACCTGCTCGGCGCGAGGCCGCACCTGGGACCGCACGCGCTCGCCGTGGGCGAATCGACCGCGGCGGCGCTCAGTCAGGCCCCTGGCGTGCGTAGCGTCGACGATCTTCAGCGGGCCGTGGGCGCCCTCGACGCGTTCGTCGTCGGAGCGCTCCGCAGGGAGATCACCGAGCGACGCACCGCCCGTTCGACCGGCACCGACGTGTCCGCTTGGCAGGCCGCCCTCGGGCCCTACCTGACACGCATGCTCGAAACAGGCCGCTACCCCACCGTCGCCCGGCTCGTCGTCGACGGTGCCCACCTCGACGCCGAGGAGACCTTCCACCACAACCTGACCACGATCCTGGACGGCCTCACCGAGCCGCGAGACCGGTCAGGTGTTCCTCCGGCCCCACCTCGACCCGAATGACCAGCACGGAGAGAGCTCTTCCGGCCCGTGGTGGGGATGCCGGGCAGGGTCAGCCGACCTGGCTCAGGAGGCGCTCCAGTTCGGTGAGGCGCTGCCGGACCTGAGCGAGTTCGCTGTGGGTGTTCTGCAGGTCCGAGCGGAGCCCGGCGAGTTCGGTGGCGGTGGCGCGGCTGCTCTCGGCGATCTGCTCCTGCGCGGTGCCGGCCTGCTCGGCGAGGTGGCGGTACTGCGTCTCGCGGGCTGCGGCGTACCGGGCGCGGTAGACGCCGAGGGCCACGAAGGCGACGATGGCGACCAGCGCGATGAGCAGCAGGGTTCCGGTGATCATGCCGGTCTGGGCGATCTGGTCGGTCGCGGTGACGGTGTCGGTGGTGCTCACTTCTCGTCCTTTCCGGGGCCGTCGGCGCCCAGGGTCGGTGCGGCGGCGGCGATCGCCGCCGGGGTCAGGTCCAGCGCGAACGGCACGACCTCGAACCACTTGACGGAGTTGCCGTCCGGTGCGGTCTCCAGCGTGCCGGCGACGAGGCCGGCGGCCTCCAGTCGTTGCAGGTGCATGTAGAGCAACGGGCGGTTCATTTCGAGGCGACGGGCCAGTTCGCTGACGTAGCTGCGTCCCTCGGCGAGGGCGGCGATGATCCGTAGCCGGTGCGGGCTCGCGAGCGCGGCGAGCGTCCGCAGCAACTCTTCTCCCGTCGGTGTCACCGGTGCCCACCCCCGACTCGTCGCTTGGGTGTCAGTATCTTCTGACACCCCCTGTCAGAAGATACTGACACCGGGGGGTGTGGGGCGTCAAGCGCGGGGCCGGGGCATCTCCGTCCCGCGCGGGAATCGGGTCGCCGGGCGGGTCAGGAGCGGGGCCGGCGCGGGCCGGGCCGCTCCGCGCGGCGGCCCAGCCGAGTCAGCCGGTCCCGCCGGTCCCGCCGGGTCAGCGGCGCCAGCGCAGCGGGCCCGGGTGGACGGACCAGAGGATCCGCCGCCAGCGGGGCTGGGCCGCGCGCAACTCGCGCACGTAGTCGGTGGCGATCCGTCCGGCGCGCGTGGCCTCGACGTCGTCGGCCCCGTCCGGGGCGAACGTGACCCGGTTGACCAGCGCCGCCAACTCCTCCACCGGGGACGCGGCCGTCACGACCGTCGCCCCGCCTCCCGGGTCCGAGACCCCGTCCGCAGGCGGTGTGCGGGCGACCACCAGCCGGCGGGCGTGCGCGGCCACCTCGGTGGCGGCCAGGTCCCCGCCGACCGGGTGCCCGGCGAGCCGCAGCGCGTCGGTCACCTCCCGCCAGGCGCCGGCGATGCGTTGCGCGGGGTCACCCCGGTCGAACCGCCGTCGGGTCAGCGCCCGACGTGCCGCCACCAGCGCCGCCAGCACCACCGCGACGAGCAGCAGCAGCACCCCCGAGCCGCCGCCGACCAGCACCGCCACCGGGGTCCCGGTCGACTCCCGGCGGGGCGGCGCGGCCACCGCCGGGGGAGTAACGGACGGTTCGACGGTCGGCTCCGGCACCTCCGACGGGGGCGGATCCTCCGGGGTCGGCCGGAAATCCTCCTCCACCGGGCGCGGCTCGTCGTCCGGCCGGGGCAGCGGGTCGAAGGCCACCCAGCCGAGGCCCTCGAAGAGCACCTCCGGCCAGGCGAACGCGTCGGCGGCGCGTACCGGCCCGCTGCCGGGGGCGCTGAACCCGACCACCACCCGGGTGGGCAGCCCGGTCAGCCGGCCGAGCACCGCGAACGCGGCGGCGAACTGCTCCGAGGTGCCCCGCTGGCCGCCGGCGTTGCGGGGCCCGAACAGGAAGAAGTTCAGATTCGGGTACGCGTGCCCGCTCGGCGCGTCGGCCACCACCCGGTAGTGCTCGGCGAGGAACTGCTCGATCGCCGCCGCGCGGGCGTACGGGGCGCCGTTCTCCTCGGCGAGCTGGGCGGCGAGACGGCGCATCGGGTCCGGCACCCCGTCGGCGACCCGCAGCACCCGGGTCACCCCCTCGCCGGCCGGTACGTCGGCGGTGGCGAGCAAATTCAGGTCGGGGCGTTCCCGCACCGAGGTCACCGTGTACCGCAGTCCCGGCGTCAGCCCGTCCGGGCGGATCAGCGTCCCGGTCGTCGGGTCGTAGGCCACCCGTGCCCCGCCGACCTCCCGTGGGGTGGCGACGGCCGGCAGGAGCCGTCCACTCAGGTCGGCCACGGTGATCTCCTGCCGGACGGTGTCGAGGCGGCTGCCCGCCGCCGGCTCGACGGCCGGCAGGACCCGGCCGGCGTTGCGGTAGGTCGCGCCCACCCGCCACGTCACCCCGTCGTAGTCGCTGAGCACCGCAAGCCGCAGCCGCACCTTGTCCGGCCCCGGATCCGACCCCGGCCCCGAACCCGACTCGGGGTCAGAGTCCGAGCCCGTCGGCCCGGCATCCGGGGCCGCACCGGCGGTCGCGGACGCCGCCGGGGCAGCGCCGTCGACCGACACGTCCAGCAGCTTCTGCTCCGGGTGCAGCGCCCACCCGGAGATCCGGATCAGCGGGTTCTCGTCCAGGGTCTCCACCTGGGGCGGCTCCACGTACCGGCGGGGATCGACCGGCCGGTCGTCGACCTGCCCGGCCACCACGGGAGCCAGCAGGGCCACCAGCCCCACCACCACGGCCAACCCGGCAGCGGTGGTGACCGTCCGGGTCGTCCGCAACGCCGCCCGCGTCCCGGCCGGCAGATCGCCGTCGGCCTCCGGCGGCGCGCCACCCGTGACGGCCAGCCCCAGCGCGGCCAGCGCGGCGAAGGCCAGCGTCGGCCAGAGCGCCGGCCCGGCGTTCGGGCCGACCACGTAGACCGCGCCGGCGTAGAGCAGCACCGGCGGCAGGTAGCCCAGCAGCACCCGACCGGCGCGCAGCGCCACCTCCGCCCCGGCCAGCCCGGCCAGCCAGGCGGCGACCAGCGGCACCAGCACGGTGTCCGGCGTCGGCTCCACCGGGATCATCGCGGTCAGCAGCCGGGCGACACCGTTGCCGGCCGCGTCCACCACGATCCGGCCCAGACCGCCCGACAGGTCGGCGCGCTGGGCCGCCACCCGCAGCGCCACCGCCGTGTAGCCGGCCAGCGCCAGCACCGACAGCGGCGCGACCAGCCAGGACCGCAGCCGGCGGGCGGCGACGCTGACCAGCACCGAACCGACCGCCGCGCCGAGCACCAGCCGGGTCAGCAGGTCACCGGCGTACACCCGGCCCAGCACCACCCCGGCCAGACCGATCATGCCGACCAGGACCAGCGGCAGCGGCACCGCCCGCAGCACCCTCCGCGCGGTCACCACCGGCGCACCCCGTCCCACTCGGCGGCGAACGCCGCGCCGTCGACCGCGTCGATCACCACCAGGCCCGCCCCGTCCGCCGGGGTCGCGTCCGCCGCGCCGAACACCGCGACCACCACCGACGGGTACGCCCCGCGCAGCGCGCCCACATGCCCGAGGCCGGCCCGGCCCCCCGGTCCGGTCAGGAAGACCAGGGTGTCCCCGGCCCGCTGCTGCCGCAGCCGGGTGGTCGCGTCCGGCAGTGATCCGGTGGCGAGCCCGACGCTGGTGAGCCGGTCCAGGGGGTGCGCGTCCGCATCGTCGTCGGGCACCACGGTCAGCAGGGTCACCGGCAGGTCGTCCTGGATCGCGGCGGCCACCACGGACGCCGCCGCCTCACACCCGGACTCGAAGCTCTCCGCCGTGCCGTCGGCCCGGTCGGGGTGCGCCTCGACCCGGTTGTCCAGCAGCACCACGATCCGGGGCAGGCTGGTGTCCACGTTCTCCCGCACCATCAGCTCACCGACCCGGGCGCTGGTGCGCCAGTGCACCCGCCGCAGTTCGTCGCCGACCACGTACTCCCGCAGCGAGTCGAAGGTGATCGACCCGTGTGGCACCCCGTCCACCCGGCCGTCGAGGCTGCGTCCGGCCCCGGTGGGGACCGCCGTCAACGGATGAACGCGCGGGTGCACCCACACCGGCACCGTGTCGCCGTAGGAGCGGGAGAGCGCGACCAGGCCGAGCGGGTCCCGGCGGATCACCCGCAGCGGGCCGATCGGCACCACGCCGCGCCGGCTGGTGGGCACGTCGTAGGTGACCGTGGTGTCCCGGCCGGGCCGCAGCCGCAGCAGCGGCACCGGGACGGCCCGGCCGCCGCACCGGTCCTCGGCGACCAGGCTCGCCGCCCGCAGCCGCCCGGCGTTGCGGACGGTCACCGACATCCGGGCCGGCTCGCCACGGGCCACCCGGTCCGGGTCGGCGTGCCGGGTCACGGTCAGTCGCGGTCGCCGGGCCGCGACGACCAGGGCGTAGCCGACGGCGGTGCCGGCCGCCGCGCCGAGCACGGTCAGCTCCGGGTACGCGAAGGCGAAACCGGCGGCCAGCAGAGCGACGGTGGCGACGAGCAGCCCGACTCCCCGGGCGGTGATCCCCATCCGCGACGGGTCAGCCCTGCGCCGGGACGGTCTGCCCGGACGGCAGGGGCACCGGCACCGAGGCGATCGCCTGGCGGAGCACCTCGGCCGCGTTCACGCCCCGCACCTGCGCGTCGGAGGAGAGCAGCAGCCGGTGAGCGAAGACCGGCCCGGCGAGGGTCTTCAGGTCCTCCGGCATGATCCAGCCCCGCCCGTCGATGAGCGCGTACGCGCAGGCCGCCCGGGTCAGCGCGATGACCCCGCGCGGGCTGACCCCGACCCGCACGTGCGGGTGGTTGCGGGTGGCCGCGGCGAGCCGCACCGCGTAGGCGTACAACGGTTCGGCGATGTGCACCCGCTGCGCCATGCCGATCAGCTCGGCGATCTCGACAGTGTCGGTGACCGCCGGCAACGCCTCCGGCGAGCGGACGGTCGCCCCGCGCAGCACCTCCACCTCCACCGCCTCGTCCGGGTAGCCGACCGACAGCTTCACCAGGAACCGGTCCAGTTGCGCCTCGGGCAGGCGGTACGTGCCGTCCATCTCCACCGGGTTCTGCGTCGCCACCACCAGGAACGGCTGGGGCACCGGGTGGCGGACCCCGTCGACGGTGACGGTGCGTTCCTCCATCACCTCCAGCAGCGCCGACTGGGTCTTCGGCGACGCCCGGTTGATCTCGTCGGCGATGACGATGTTCGCGAAGACCGGCCCGGGGTGGAACTCGAAGCCCCGGGTCGCCTGGTTGAAGATCGTCACCCCGGAGACGTCCGAGGGGAGCAGGTCCGGGGTGAACTGGATGCGCCGCCACTCGCCGGTGACGGTCGCGGCGATCGCCCGCGCGAGGGTGGTCTTGCCGACCCCGGGCACGTCCTCCAGCAGGACGTGCCCCTGGGCGAACAGGGCGGTCAACGCCAGCCGCACCACCTGCGGCTTACCCAGCACCACCGAGTTGACGTTCTCGGCGAGCCGGGCGGCCAGCGCGGCGAAACGCTGCACCTCCGGTTGGGTGAGCGGCTGGTGGGTCTTCACGGTGCGCGGTGCTCCTTGCCGTTCGGCGCGGTCAACAGGCGGGCAGGACCTTGATGTTGTCGCCACCCTCGAGGTTCAGCCAGGCCCAGGGGATGTAGTTCCTTCCCTCGTAGTTGATCCGCACCCACCAGGTGCTCGCCTTCTGGTCGTTGTAGACGTACGAGTTCACGTGCTCACCCTCGACCTTGCAGAACGCCTGCCAGCGGGTGCCCGGCTTCGCCCAGCCGACCTGCCGGTCGTTGTCCTGCCGGGCCACCGAGAACACCTCGTTGCCGTTGCGCTCGCCGGGGCGCTCCTTGTCGCAGTAGGTGCGCTGGTCGGGGGCCGAGCCGTTGTTGCAGGTCGCGATGCCGTACAGCGGGTCGGTCTTCTGGGTGCTGGTGGTGCTGCCCTTCCCGGCGGCGTTGGTCGCGGTCACCGTCACCGGGTACGACGTCCCCGGCGCGAGGCCGCCCACGGTCAGCGTCGCGCACGCCCCCGCCGGGGAGCTCTTCCCGCCCGTGGTGGCGACGCAGGTGGCCTTCCCGCCGCCCGCGTCCACGGTCACCTTCACCGTGACCGAGGTGGCCGTGGCCGACCCGCCGGTGACGGTCACCTTCGGCGGCGCGACCGTCCGGGCGGACTCGGTCGCCTCCGGGCCCGGCCCGGCCTCGTTGACCGCCCGCACCGTCACCGTCACGTCCTGCCCGTCGCCGAGCCCGTCCAGGGTGACCCGGGTGTCGGTGACGTCGCGGCGCTTCCCACCGACCTCGACCTGGTACGCCGTCACCGGGCGGCCGTTGGCCTCGGCCGGCTCCCACGCCGCCACGATCGTGCCCGGCCGGTCCGGCACCGTCTCCGCCCGCAACCGCCCGGGACGCCCCGGCGCGGTGAACGGCACCACCGTGTTGCTCACCTCGGACGCCTTCGACCCGGCACCCCGGTCGTTGACCGCGACCACGGTGAACGCGTACTGCCGGCCGTACTCCAGCTCACCGGCCGGCACCACCAGCTCGGTGCCCTTCGTCTCACCGGCGGGCGCGTTCGCCCCGGCCGACGCGGCGGTCACCACGTACCGGGTGATCTTCGCGCCCTGGCCGTCTGCGGCCGTCCACCGCACTTGTACCGTGCCGTCCGGCCGCTCCTTCGCGCTCACCCCGGTCGGGGCGTCCGGCACCTCCGCCGTCGGCACCACCGGGTTGCTCGTCCGCGCCGGGCCGGCGCCCTTGGCGTTGACCGCGTGCACCCGGAACCGGTACGTCTCCCCGTTGGTCAACCCGGTGATCTCCACAGCCCGCTGGTTGGCGCCGACCTCGACGCGCTGCCCGGCCCCCTCCACCACGTACCGGACGATCGCGGCGCCGTTGGTGGCAGCCGCCTGCCAGCTCACCCGGGCCGACGCGTCACCGGCGGCGGCGGTCACCCCGCGCGGCGCGCTCGGCTTGCCGACCTTCGGCTTCTTCGGCGGGGGAGGGGGCGGGGGAGCCGGCGGCGGGTCACCGCCGAGCACGTCATTGGCGTACTTGTCGACCTCGCTGATCTGGTGCTTGTCGTTGACCACCCGGGCCGTCGAGGAGTCCGGCGCGTTGATGAACAGGTGGTTCTCCCGGACCTCCAGCTCCAGCGGGCCCCGGGTGCCCCGGCCGGAGATCGTGTCGACCAGCTTCCCGTCCCCGTCGAAGGTGTAGATCACCCCGCCGGTGGCGTCCGGGCAGTAGAACCGGCCCGCCCACGCCACCGCCGGCCGCAGCCCGTCGCCGCTGCCCGGCACCGTGAACTCCCGCACCTGCCCGTCGTCGCCCACCACGTGGACGGTCCGCGCGTCGGGGACGGTCACCGGCACCCGGGGGCCACTGGTCCGCGTCGGCAGCGTGCCCGGCCCGGTCGCCGGCAGCGGAACCCGCCGCACCGTGTCGCCGCGTACCGTCACCAGCGCCCCGGCCGTACGGTCGAGCACCGCCACCCCGTCGTCCAGGGTGGAGACCACCAGCTCGTGGCTGCCGTCGGCGACGTCGTGGGTGCTCACCTGCTTCGGGCTCAGCCCGCCCCCGGCGCTCGCCGCCGTGGCCGGCTTCTCCGGCAGCTCCGCCGGGGTGATCGCCGAAACGGTGCCCTCGCTCGGCACGGCCACCCACAGGCGACCCTTGCCGTCGAACGAACCGCCGGTGATGCCCGGCGGATAGCGCACCGGCTCGCCGACCGGCACCAGCGACCGCGGGTCGAGCTGCCGGACGATGCCCTGCACCGCGTCCACCACGAACGCCGCGTCCTCGTGCAGCGTCACGTTCACCCCCAGGCCCGGGGTGGTGCGGGTGGTCGCGGTGATCTGGAGGGTGGCCAGGTCCAGCGAGCTGACCTGACCGGTGTTCAGGTCCCGCAGGACGAGCAGCCGGTCGGTCTGGGCGACCTGCATCGGGTGCTGCTTCGCCTGCGGCACCTCCACCCGGGTGTCCACCTTGGCGGTGATCCCGTTGACCCGGGCCAGCTCGCTGCGGGCGGTGCTCCACAGCCACGAGGAAGCGTCGTAGTTCGCCACCGCGTTGTCGGCGTAGCCGAGGTTGAGCACGGTCACGCCCATGGCGGCCAGCAGCGCGGCGACCGTGCCGACGGTGACCAGGCCGCCGCGCATCCGCGACCGGCGTTTCGTGGTGCCCGATTCGGTACTGGCGTCGTCGGTGGTGGCCACAGCCGGCTGTCTCCCCCAGGTGATCGGACTCGCCCGCGCATCGGGCCAGGCGGCGCGCCGTTCCCCGGCAGCCCGCCCGTGAGCCGGCTGCCATCATATGGCCCCGTCGATACCGGGGGAACCCGCACCGTCCGGTCCCGGACACCCTCCGTATGCAGGGACGATGTCCGTTCAGCTCGGGGACGGCCCCGGTTCGCGGGTGGTACACACCTGACCGGACGTGGCGTACGACTCGGTCGAGTAGACCGCCAGGACGGTGAAGCAGTAGTCCACCCGGGGGTTCAAGCCGTTGACCGTCCAGGTCGTCCGTCCCGGGTCGAGACTCGCCATCGCGCCCAACTGCAGACCGGCCCGGCCGCCCGCCACCACGAACGGCACCACCCCGCCGGACGGGTCGGTCCAGGTCAGCGTGACGCTCGTGCTGTCGTCGCGTAGCCGCAGGTCACCCGGCGGATCGAAGGTCGGGGCCGGGGTCGGCGGGGCGGCCGTCGGCGGACTCGGTGCCGTCCGGTCCCGCATCACGTTCACCACCAGCAGGCCCACGCCGGCCATCACCAGCAGGACCACCAGCACGGCGGCCAGCACCATCACCACCAGCAGCCGCCGGCCCGGGTCGCGGTCCGGCTTCTCCACCGGGTACGCCGGGGGAAGCTGCTCCGGTGCCGGTGGTGCCGGCGGCGGGCTGAAGAACTCGCCGGCCGGGTCGCCCGACACCGGGCCGGGTCGGCCGGTCCCGTCGAGCGTGGAGCGCCGGAGCGGGTGGAACGGGTACCCACCCACCGGCGGATCGGCGACCATCGGCGGGGCGGACGCGAGCGGGGCGGTGGTGTCCGCCGGCAGGGAGCCGCCACCCGGCGGGACGGGTGGCGCCGGGAGGGATGCCGCCGGGGCGAACGGCGCTGAGACCGGTGGCACCTGAGGGGGTGGCACTTGGGCGGATGGTGCCTGACCGGGTGGTGCCAGGGCCGGCGGCGGCGGGGCCGGTGGTGCTGGGGCTGGTGGTGCCGGGGCCGGTCCGCCCGTCGGCGCGAGGAGGTCCCAGGCGGGGGTGCTCGCCTGCCCGGCGGGTTCGGCGGTCCCCGGCCCGCCCGCCAGTGGCGGCACGTGGGACGCCCCGACCGGCGGTGGCGCGCCGTGGGACCGCCCGACCTGCGGCGGCCCGGCGAACGGCGTGTCCGGCGGTGCTGCGCCGCGCGGCGCAGCACCGGTGCCAGGTGCGCTCTGTGCCGGTGGCCCGACGGGGGGAGCGGTCTGTGTCGGCCGGCCGGGGAGGGGGGCGGCGTGCGGCGGTACGTCGACCGGGACGTCCGGGCGCGGCGGCTCACCGGCGGGCGGGGCGCTGACCGGGGAGGACAGGTGCGGTGGAGCGCTCGTCGGCGATCCGCTCACCGGACCCGGGTACGGCGGACCACTGACCGACGCGTACGGTGCACCGCTCACCGGCGACCCGTAGGGAGCACCGCTGACCGGCGAGGCGTAGGGAGCACCGCTGACCGGAAGGCTCGGAGGGCCGCTGACCGGAAGGTTCGGGGGGCCGCTGACCGGCGGGACACCGGCCGCGTGCACCGGTGGCACGGACACCTGCTGGCCGTCGGACGGCCCGCGCACCGGCGGCCCCTCGTCGGACGTACTGATCTGCCGGACCTGCACGGTCGGCTCGTCCCACTGCTGCGCCGGCACGGGCCGGGTCGCCTCCTGGCCCGGTGCCGCTGTTGGTGGTGCTGGCGAGTTACCGGGTGGGCCGGCAGGTGCGTGCGGCGGCGCGGTCAGGTGACCGGGTGCTCCACCGGATGCCGGTCGGGGGTCCGGCGCCGCGGGGCGGGCCTGCGGCTGGAGCGGAGCGGTCGGTGTCGCAGACGGGGTCACCGGTGGTGGAAGCGGAGTCGGCGGGGCGCTGCGAGGGCGGGGGACGGCTCGGCCGGTGGGCTCCCCAACCGGCGGTGCGGGCGGCGGGGTGGCCGGTCGCGCCATGTGCTCGAAAGGCGTGCCGGGCCTCGGCGTCGCGGGCTGCCGGACGGAACCCGGTGCGGCCGGTAGGTCCGCTGGCCGGGCCGCCGGGGACGGTGGGGGTGGTGGCGGCCACGGGACGCCGACCGGAGTCGGGACGGTGACGTCGGGCTGGCGGGGGGTGGGGACAGGGGGCATGGCGACGGTCGGTTCCTCCCGCCCCGGCGACGCCGGAGGGGCGGTGGCCAGGCCCAGGTAGGCGCGCGCCGCGCGGACCGCCGGATGGTCGTCACCGAGCACCCCGGGACCGGACGTGGCGACCCGTTGGTAGTTGCGGCGAGCCTCGTGGCGGTTACCGAGTTCCTCCGCGACGGAGGCGAGGTCGAACGCGATCGCCACCATCAGCGGGTCGGCGTGCCCCCAGCGGCGCTCCCCGGCGGCGAACGCCTCCTCCAGGACCCGTCGTGCCCCGGTCGGGTCGTCGGCCTCCCGGTGCAACCGGGCGAGGAGGTGGGCGGTGCCCAGCAGGTCCGGGTGGTCCTCGCCCAGACGGGGACGCGCCGTCTCGACGGTGTCCGCGAGAAGTTGGCGGGCGCCGGTGAGGTCACCTCCGGCGCGTAGGGCGAGGGCCCGGTTCCGGACGGCGGACAGTGGAGACGGCTGGGACACTCCGTCATGCTGCCGGTAGCTGCGGGTGGAACGCCACCCCGGGTGTGCGACGTCCGGTCGGAGATTCTCCGATGCCGTGGGATTCCCGCGCACGATCTTGTTGGGCAAGCCCCTGAGCTGGGGAGATGTCTGCATGGAGACCTGAGGGAAAGGCGATGTGCATGATCGAGTTCGGCGGTGTAAAGTAATGCCCCGTGCGGCCCGCCGGGCAGCCAGAGGGTGGTGGAAAACCACTCCGGCAGCCAGGGTAGGCTGAACGAGTAGGTCCGGGTGGCGGAATGGCAGACGCGCTAGCTTGAGGTGCTAGTGCCCGTATAGGGCGTGGGGGTTCAAGTCCCCCCTCGGACACCACTACGTGTGGAGATCCACGCGAGATCAACTCCCCTCGCGTGGGGACGCGAATCGCTGCCTTTCATCTGTGTGCTCAGACGCCGGGAGTGGCTTCCACCTGCGCTGAGACCGCTGCGCCCGCACTGGTGGTGGCCTCGGTGAGTCTTGGCCGCTCGCGTCCGCGCCAGCCCGACGAGCAGTTCGTCGAGGCACTCGTACCTATCCCGCTGCCGGTCGCATCGCCGGAGCCGGCACCGCTGCCGACATTGCCCGCGCTCGCCGCGGGCATTGGCGACGGCGTGCTGTTCGACGTAGGTCGCCCCGACGCCGCCGGCCGCGTCACCGCTCGTGCACTGCTGCGGGCGTTGGGCTGGACACCGGGCCTCACGCTGCACGTCGACGTCGTGACCGGCGCAATCCTGATCACCCCGGCCGTCGACGGCGCGCACGTCGTGGGCACCCGCGAGGAACTGCCGCTGCCGGCCGCCGCCCGACACCTGTGCGGCATCGCCACCGGCGAACCCGTACTCCTGGCCGCCCTGCCCCGCCAGAACCGCATCCTCGTGCACCCCTCACACACCATCACCGCGGTCCTGGCCGACCTGCACGCCCGCATCCTCGGAGAACCCTCATGACCACGGATCCCGATCGTGTCGCCACCGCCCGAGCGCTGCTCGAGCACCTCGGCATCACCGCCGCCGACCTCACCGGCAGTAATCGGCCTGCCGTGCCGACAGTCGCCGAGTACCTTCCCGCTGTCGTCGCCGCAGCGAGCCCGGGCACCCGACGCACCTACGGCAGCTCCTGGCGGCGCATGGCCGCCGCCTTCGGCGACCGGCGCATCGACGCGGTACGCGCCAGCGACCTCGAAGCCCTCATGCGACAGGCCGCCGCCGACGCTCGCCCTCGCCGTACCTCACGCCACGGGCGGCACGCCGGCGAGCACCTCGTCGCCGCCGCCCGCGCCTTCTACAACCGCGCTATCGCCGACGGCTATCTGACCACCGTGGACAGCCCTGCCCACCGGATCCGCAAACCCCGCCGGCTACCCAACACTCGCCGCGCTCTCACCCCCGACGAACTGTCCGACATCAACGCCGCCGCCCGCAGCGGCGGTAACGACATCGTGCTCGACGCCCTACTGCTGCGCCTGCACACCGAAACTGCCTGCCGACGAGGCGGCGCTCTTGCGCTACGCCTGATCGACCTGGACACCGACCATGCGCTCATCCGCCTGTCCGAGAAGGGTGGCACGCAACGCTGGCAGCCCATCACACCGATGCTCGCCAGCCGACTGGACGATCACGCCCGAGCCCGCGGCGCCGTCGTACCGACCGAAGCGCTGCTGCGCTACCGCAATGGCCAACCCGCCACGTACCGGCGCTACGACCTGCTCTGGGCCCGCATCGGCCGGCAGTTACCATGGGTCACCGTGCACGGCATCACCACCCACTGGCTCCGCCACACCACCCTCACCTGGGTCGAGCGCCACTTCGGCTACGGGGTGGCACGCGCCTACGCCGGACACACCGATCGCCGCGGACCCGCCACCACCACCTACATCAAAGCCGACCTGCACGCCGTCGCCACCGCGCTGGCCGCCCTTACCGGGCAACCCCATCCACTCGCTACGTCCGCACCGATGGACGCTATCGTCGGACAGGCATCGACCGGGTCGTCGTTGAACCGCACCGACGGCGATCAGACCTAGGCCGTGATCGTGTCCTTGATCTGAAGTACGACTGGCCCTGCCGCTGTTGGAGCGATCCAAGCTTCGTAGGTGGGATTGCGAGTGTCGGTCTTCGTGGTTCCGAGCCAGGTATAGCGCACAGCCAACTCGTATGTGCCCTTGACGCGGTAGATTGCGAACTTCGGATCGAAGGTGGCGCGAGCGGTTAAAAGTGGATCACCCGTGGAAGACCATTTGACCTTCTCGGCGCCCGACGGCGGACTCCATTCGGGGCATCCAGCCGGCATAGCCGACTTGGCGTCTCGCACGCATCGTGTGAAGGCGTCGTTCAGTTTCGCGGCGACCAGCTCCCAAGGCAACTTGGGATCTTGCTTCATTACATCGGGGTCGCCTACGGCCGAGTGCTCCTTGATCTCCTGGACGTCAAGCCTCCCATCGACCCACTTCACCTTGGCCCAGTACTTCGCTGGCGTCACGACGCGGCGTAGCTCCTTCGAAGCGGTGTAGTCCGCCGTCACCATGACGGTCCCGAGCATGTCGAAGCGGCTGTCCGCTTCGGTGTAGTGAATGACCGTAGCTTCCAGAGGGTTGCCGTAGAAGACCCAACGGACCTTGGAGACGTCCGACGTCTCGACGATGGATTGCGGGCAATTGGCCGGGGTCGCAGACGGTGACTTCGCGCACTTGTCGAGCCAGTCACCTGCAGCCGCGACCACGGCCTCCTGCTTCACCTCAGCCGGCCAGGGATCTGACGTCGCAGGGAACGGCTCATCTCCGCCGAAGATGAAGTAGCCCAAGACAGCAAGAACGACGACGACGCCCAGTCCGCCACCACCCGCGGCTGCTGCCGCACCACCTCCCGATCCAGACTCTGTTGCCTCATCGTCCCTGAGGTCGACATTCGCCCTGGTTCCATAGTGGCGATGGTGATGCGTGTGGGTGCTCTTATCGACGTTTCCTTCGTAGTAGGACCCCTTGACGTTGGCCTGACGCTCGCCACCAAAGCCAGTTTGCCGATCTACCACGCTTACCTGCCCTCGCGATCATGGCCTCGCTCGAAGTAGTCGCCCGCGACGTTGGCCTGGCGCCCGCCACTGAACCCGACCTGGTTGACCACAGGGCCAGCTCTCCCGGACTTCGCCGGGCCGCTCAAGCTGTCCCGATCTTGAGCGCCAGACGAGGATGCCGAGCCGCTGGCGCTTCGAATTGTCAAAATCACACCGACGATCGCTACCGGTAACGCGATGATGTTTGCCCAGGCCGCCGCGCCGTCGAGGCTTCCGCTAAAGATCATTACTAGCGAGACAACGATCATCAGAAAGAGCGCGCAGGCGGTCAACTGTCGTTTGGGCACGACGTCCATCATGGGCGATGGTTGCAAACGTGCGGAAGCTCCGACGATAAGAAGTGTCCTTGATCTGCCACGTCGGCGACGTACTTCTTCGTGGTGCGGCTTGCCCGCCGTTCGAAGGGCGCAGGGCTATCCGTGAGCAGCAGTCGGTGTGGCACGGCGATGCGGCGGCCGACTCAACGGCTCCTCGTCGCAGCATCCATCGGTCGCGAGCTGCCTGCCGCGGCTGGGTGGCATCCGGGATCCCATCGTCACCAAGGCGACCGTCACCGCCGAAGCCGACGTCAGTGACGCATGACGACGATGGTCCCGGGCTGGGTCGTTGCTACCGCTCTTGCATGCCTTAGCGGCCAGCTGCACCCCTTCGATTAACCCGGAAACGTCGGCATCCGCAGCTGATCAAAGACGCGTTGAAGCCGACGCGCAACCGCCTGATGGAGTCAGCGCAGACCGTGCTGCGCGGCGACGCTCTCGGCTACCTTCCGGTGAGTGCCGGCTAGTCCCTGGGTGTCGAGCGCGCCGGCGAAGGGCTTGCTGCTGTCTGGTTTGACGAGCCGGCCGCGGCGTACCCAGACGTCGGTGGGGCGGATCAGATAGTTGGTGGTCAGGATTGTGGCCCTGTGCGCGAGGAGGAACTCGAGGATGCGGTGCAGTTTCTCGCTGTTGCGCGAGTACCGGCTCAGCGCCGACGTGCACAGTACGAAATCGCCTTCGGCGGCCTTCCCAAGCAGGTCTACCAAGCCCTGGTCGAAGCGCGGGTCGATCGCGCTGAACACGGTCACCGCGTCGTCGGCCGACGGCGGTGCCGTGACTACCTCATCGCCGCAAGGCAGGCTGGGCGTGGGTGCCGACGGTAGGCGCAGTGGACCGCGACCGCCGTCGGCGAAGGTGTCGGTCAGCGCGTCCAGACACGCCCACGCACGCGGATAGCGCCCGGCCAGCCCGGCGAAAGGGTTCGGATCCTGAGCGGCGATGGGCTGGCGGCGACGCGCGGCCAGCAGATGCGACAGCGGACCCGCCGCGTACTCCGTCGCCGGGATGATCCCGCTGTCAAGCGGACCGTCGTGGTGTGCCTGCTCGAGCAGGCTGTTTCGCACCACGAGGGTGACCTTGGCCTTCAGGTCCAGCGGTGACGCAAGCGGCTCGTGGTCGAACACCTCCTCGACGAACGGCGCGATCAGCACATCCTGCTCACGCTGCGGCAGGGCCGCCAGCGCCTCAGCCCGCTGCAACACGTCGTCGCCGATACGGCGGGCCAGATCCTCGTCTACGTCGCATGCTTCAGTCAGCATGCTGGGCAGCACGTCCCGGCAGAATTTGACCATGTGAGTGGGATCAGGGGCGGTCATCCCGATTGCCTCCGTCGGATTCGGACCAGGTGTCGACAGCGCCACACCCTAAGCAGATCGACGCGTTGTCGCGACAGACGCGCCATGGCGCAATCCTCAGGGGAGCGAAGGACTCAGGCGGGCAGCATGGCCTGTGCCGGCGTCAGCCAGTCGGCCCGTATGTGTTGCTGGGTCTGTTCGGTGACGCCCCAGTGGCCGCCGAAGGGCATCGCGTCTGCAGGGAAGGCGTACGACGCCAGGGGGTTGTCGAACCGGGTGATTCGCGGCCGGTAGGGGCCGCCAGGGAACCACTCGTGCACCGAGAAGACAGCCGAGACCCGCTGGTGCTTGCCGGCGGTGCGGTCACGGCCGGTGCCGAAGAACCCGTCACCCTTACGGATCATGGCCCCGCTCAAGATCTGGACTGCTGACGTGCCGGTCAATGCCTCGTGAACGTCCCGGATGTCGCACATGGTGTCACGAATGCCAGCCACGATCGCGAACGGCCTGTCGCGTAGCTCGTACTTCACGGCCTTCTCCTCGATCCGCGCCCGCAGCCTGGCTGCGGAATCGACAACACCGCCGATTGCCGCGCCATTGACCACGATGTCGTCGTCGGCGCAGATGCGGTAGCCGGCGGGCAGCGCAAGGAAACGGACGTCGATGTCGACGGCTGCGCTGCGGTACATCGTCCCGGGCACACCATGCTCGACGGGCAACGCGGCCGGATCGTCGCGCAGCTGGGCGATCGTCTTGTCGATCCAGGCGACGAGCGGGCGCATCCGCGGGGCACGGTCCCACCGGCGGATCTCCACCATGATCGAGTGAGTGGTCAGCGTCAGACGGGCGTTCAGGTCATCGACCAGCACGGCGTGGCGGCGCTGTTCCGCGGTCCAGTCCTCGCGCAGCGTCAGTGTCAGAACCTCCACCGCCCCCACGTACGAGCCGTCGGACGCGTAGAGGCGAAAGTCTGGACGGGTACCCGTGCCCTCCTCGTAGCTCACCTGGTACCGGCGAGACAGCAGGTTGTGCACGAGCAGCTCGTCGAGCGCGCTGTACAGCCGTGTGTCGTCAACCGCCCGCAGCTCGGCGTGTAGCCGCCCATCCCGGGACGGGAACCGCGAGTACATCTCGTTGACGATTCGCCGCCCCTGCGCGGCCTGCGGCCGGGTGCACTCCAAGAACCAATTCACCGCGGGTTCCACCGGGCTGATTCCACGCTCTCGAGCGATACGTGGCTCTTCGAACACCAGGCCCATCATGACCGCGACGTTAGCGGCCAATTACTCTGCCGACCAAGCCAAATTAACAGCCCGTCGCCTGCGGGGACGCTAACCATCTAGTGTCGCGTGTCTGAAGTGACTTGACGGTTTGTGTGCGGGAGAATGAGGCGTGTCTGTCGCTGCGCCGTTGGTTCTCCGTCCGGGCGATGGCGCCCGCCTTCGTGAGTTGACCCGTTGATCTACCGCGCCGGCTGGGCACGTGCAGCGGGCCCGGATGGTGTTGCTGGCGGCGGAAGGGCTGCCGAACGCGGAGATCGCGCGGCGGGTGGGGATAACCCGCCAGACCGTCATCACCTGGCGGGCCCGGTACACCACCGGCGGGTTCGCCGCCTTGGCGGACCTGCCCCGTTCGGGCCGCCCACCGGTCATCGACGAGGCGGGAGTGGTGAGCGTGACGCTGCACCCGCCACCGCGGCCGGCCCGGCTTCGGCCTCACCGGGCTGCACGAACGGGTCACGCTGCTCGGCGGTGCCCTGCGGGCCGGGCCGGCGCCCGAGGAGGGCTGGCTGGTCGAGGCCGAGCTGCCCCTGCCAGGAAGGGCGGTGGAGCGTGGCCATTCGCGTGCTCGTCGCTGACGACCAGCCGATCATCCGTACCAGGCTGCGGGTCATGCTCGACGCCCAGCCCGACATCGGGGTCGTCGCCGAGGCCGGTGACGGGGCAGCCGCCGTGCGTCTGGCCCGACAGCTGCGGCCGGACGTGTGCCTGCTCGACATCCGGATGCCCGCCCCGATGGGCTGACCGCGACCCGGTTGCTGGCCGGTCCGGAGGTGACCGACCCGCTGGTCGTGGTGATCATCACAACGTTCGACCTCGACGAGTACGTCTACGGCGCGCTCCGCGCCGGAGCCCGCGGTTTCCTCCTCAAGGACGCCGGGCCGGAGCTACTGGTCCAGGCCGTGCGGGCGGCAGCCGATGGGCAGGCCTTCATCGCCCCGAGCGTCACCGTGCGGCTGCTGGCGGCGTTCGCCGCAGCCCCGGCCGGGCGGCCCCCGGTCCAGCCGATCGACCCGCTCACCCCACGTGAGGAGGAGGTGCTGCAAGCCGTGGCCCACGGGCTGGCCAACGCCGAGATCGCCGACGCCCTACGAATCAGCCTGAGCACAACCAAGACCTACCTGGCCAGCCTGATGGCCAAGCTCGGGGCCCGCAACCGAGTCGAGATCGCCATGTGGGCCTACTGGACCCGCCGAATCACGATGCACCCCTGACTACCGGACCAGGAACACCACGAGCATCCGCAAGCCGTACAACCATCGACCCGGTCGAGCAAAATGTCCCTCGTCGCCGACCCGACTTCACTGGTGACTCAGCGTGGGCAGCGGAATGGGCGGCAGCCCGCCGACGGAGCCGAAGCGGCGGACCTCGCGGCGTGTGTACATCTCGTGTACCTGGCGCGGCACCTTTGCCCGTACGCCGACAATTCGGGCCTTACGGTCCCAGTATATCGAGTATCGCTTGGACCCGTTTGGCGCTCTGTGCATCACCGGTCTCGATGAAGGCCTCAACCGCCTGCCTCCAACAGCTACGTGCCTCGTCGAATCGGCGTACCTGGGCCAAAGCGATGCCGAGGTTGCTCTGCGCCGTGCCTTCGCCGTGGCGCTTGCCAAGTCGGCGGTAGATGTCGCGGGCGGTGCTGTGGGCGGTGATGGCCTCGTCAAGTCGTCGTACCTGCTGCAGGGCGGTGCCGCAGTTGTTCCACGCCTGAGCTTCGCCGTGGTGGTCTTCGAGCTGGCCGAGGATGTCGCGGGCGTTGGTGTGGGCAGTGATGGCCTCGTCGAACCGGCCTACCTCTCGGAGAGCGATGCCGAGGTTGTTCCACGCCAGGCCTTCGCCGTGGTGGTCTTCGAGCTGGTGGTGGATGTCGCGGGCGTTGGTGTGGGCAGTGATGGCCTCGTCGAACCGGCCCACCTGCTGCAGGGCGATGCCGCAGTTGTTCCACGCCTGAGCTTCGCCGTGGTGGTCTTCGAGCTGGTGGTGGATCTCGCGGGCGTTGGTGTGGGCAGTGATGGCCTCGTCGAACCGACGGACCTCGGTCAGGGCGATGCCGCAGTTGTTCCACGCCTGAGCTTCGCCGTGGTGGTCTTCGAGCTGGCCGAGGATGTCGCGGGCGTTGGTGTGGGCAGTGATGGCCTCGTCGAACCGACGGACCTCGGTCAGGGCGTTGCCCAGGTTGTTCCACGCCAGGCCTTCGCCGTGGTGGTCTTCGAGCTGGCCGAGGATGTCGCGGGCGTTGGTGTGGGCAGTGATGGCCTCGTCGAACCGACGGACCTCGGTCAGGGCGATGCCGCAGTTGTTCCACGCCAGGCCTTCGCCGTGGTGGTCTTCGAGCTGGCCGAGGATGTCGCGGGCGTTGGTGTGGGCAGTGATGGCCTCGTCGAACCGGCCCACCTGTCGGAGGGCGCTGCCGAGGTTGTTCCACGACACGCCTTCGCCATGGCGGTCGCCGAGCTGGCCGAGGATGTCGCGGGCAGGGGACTGTACAAATAACGGCTGATCGACCGATCAAGGGAGAGACGCCAGATGACGACCGAGATCATCTCGGGGCAGGAGCCGGCAGCCGTGCCGGTGGGTGCGGTCACGGATGAGCAGTTGATCGCGATGCTGGTCGATCGGACTCGTGGTGACGGGTTGAAGCTGACCGGTGAGGGTGGGCTGCTGCAGCAGCTGACCAAGCGGGTCCTGGAGTCGGCCCTGGATGGTGAGATCACCGACCATGTCGGCTACGACAAGCACGACCCTGCCGGTCGGGGCAGCGGGAACAGCCGTAACGGCAGCCGGACCAAGACGGTGCTCACCGATGTCGGGCCAGTCGAGGTGCGGGTTCCCCGTGACGCGGCGGGGACGTTCGAGCCGCAGATCGTGCGGAAACGGCAGCGGCGCCTGACCGGGGTCGACGACATGGTGCTGTCGTTGTCGGCCAAAGGCTTGACGCACGGCGAGATCGCCGCCCATCTGGCCGAGGTGTACGGGGCTGAGATGTCGAAGCAGACCATCTCCACCATCACCGACAAGGTGATGGACGGCATGGTCGAGTGGCAGAACCGGCCCCTCGACCCGGTGTATCCGGTCGTGTTCATCGACGCCATCAACGTCAAGGTCAGGGACGGTCAGGTCGCGAACCGGCCGATCTACCTGGTCATGGCAGTCACCGTCGACGGCCACCGGGACATCCTCGGGATCTGGGCCGGTGACGGCGGCGAAGGCGCGAAGCACTGGCTGCACGTGCTCACCGAACTGAAGAACCGCGGCGTCGCCGACGTCCTGATGCTCATCTGCGACGGGCTCAAGGGTCTACCCGAGGCAGTGGAGACGGTCTGGCCGCGCACCATCGTGCAGACCTGTGTCGTGCACCTGCTACGTAACTCGTTCCGGTACGCGGCCCGGCAGGACTGGGACAAGATCGCCAAAGCGCTCAAGCCGGTCTACACCGCGGCCACGGAGGACGCCGCGGCCGAGCGGTTCCTGGAGTTCGCCGAGACCTGGGGCAAGAAGTATCCGGCGATCGTGAAGCTGTGGGAGAACGCCTGGGCCGAGTTCGTGCCGTTCCTCGCCTTCGACGTCGAGATCCGCAAGGTCATCTGCTCCACCAACGCGATCGAGTCCGTCAACGCGCGCATCCGCAAGGCCGTCCGGGCTCGTGGGCACTTCCCGAACGAACAGGCCGCCCTCAAGTGCGTGTATATGGCGTTGATGAGCCTCGACCCGACCGGCACCGGCCGCCGACGCTGGACCATGCGCTGGAAGGCACCCCTGAACGCCTTCCAGATCGCCTTCGAGGGCCGGCTCACCCCGGCCAACCACTGACCACCTCAACCAAGATCAGCCGTTAACTTGACACTCCCTTAGGCTCGTCGGTCGGGCTTGGCGAACACCACGGTTGGGATCGTGTTCCGACCGTGACGGGTCAGTTCGGATGACGGCTCTGGCTGACGACAGCGAAGGTTGATCACGGCAATAACATTTAGGCTTAACCGATCCCAACAACCCGCACTTCTTCGGCGCCTGCCTACTCGCACCAGTGACACCGCGCGTCTCCCGCCGACGTGCTGGTGGTGCGACATACAGTGGCGGCCATGGATGGGGTCGAGGAGCCAGAAGGGCACGATCAGGTCCGAGACCTGTTGCTGCTGCGCGAACACGCCGGTGCCCGTGCCCGCATTGTCGACGAGCACATGTTCATCGTCGAGCGCTCGTCGTTCCGCCTGCAGTTGTTCACCGGCATTGGACTGCGGCCCGTGGCGGTAGCCACCCAGACTGACCGGGAGGGCGCCTCGCTGTCGAACCGGGCGGAGCGCTTCGTCGAAGCCGTCTGGCAGCGGCTGTGCCCCAGCGAGGCGCAGCCGCCCATCTTCATCGCGCATCAGTTGCTGGGCAGCGAAGACCTCGGATTCAGCCATTACGGCTTCACCGTGACCGGCCCGCACGCGGTGGCCAGCCCGCCAAGGTGGGGTCCTTACCTGCGTCCGGCCGAGCTCGCCGTCCTGGTCGGTGGCCCGGTCGATGCCGCTCGCGGGAACGGGCACGTGGAGCCGGTGCCGCCTGACGAGCCGTGGATGCGGTACGCGGTCGCCGCGCTGATCTGGTTGCCGAGCCCGGACCTGGAGGGCGAGCCAGCGTGTATGCCGGTCGGTACCCCGTGGTGGCGGCGCCTATTCCGGCAGGTCGTGCCGCGCCGGACGGGCCCGAGCTGCTGCTCGTATCACCGCGTCGACTGGGCCGAAGCCTCCGTCGCGGCCATCACGGCACTGGCACGCGCCGACGCCGGCGAGCTCGATCAGGATCCTGACCAAGAGCACGACGATCACCAGCACAAGCGGATGTTCGCCGCCCTGGAGGTGCTGCGCGGCGCCGGCCTGCACGAGGCGACACTCAAGGCGGCCGAGTCGTCGCTGTTCCTCGACCCGATCCAGCCGGAGACCTCCGACGGCGTCGTGCCCTACATCAACGGCCGCCACCGGGTGCAGGCGATGCTCGACGCCGGTGTCCGCCGCACCATCATCGGCCGCTGGGTGGAATCGGGTGGTCACCGATGACCGAACCCGATGACGATGTGCGTCTCGACGAACAGCAGGCCGCGGCGGTCCGTTACCTGGTCGCCCATGCCGACCAGGTGGGTCGGGCCTCCGGCCGCGAGCCCATGCGCGAGGCGCTGCTGCTGCTGCTGACCCGCGGCCGGTGGCCACGCCGGCACGGCTGGCCGGTCGTGCCGCGCCTGGGCACACCATGGCAGGACACAGTCTCCGCCGAACGGCACGGCTGGCGCTGCCGGACGGCGTACCTGCCCGGGGCCGCGGACATGGTGTTCGAGGTCGACTACCAGATCTGCCGCCGCTGCCGGCTCGGCTGGGTCGAGCAGCCTTACACCCTGCCCCGCTACCAGCGGCGCGGTCTCGCCCGCGCCGGCCTGGCGGCACTGCGCGTCGACCACCCGGGCCTGACCTGGCACACCCTGGGACAACACCTGTCCGAGGGGCGCGCGTTCTGGATCGCCGCCGGTCAGGACGTGCCGGGCGGCTACCGGCCCCGGGCGATGTGCCCGCACGTCCCGTCGGGCTGACGGCCGGCTCGGCAGCGGCCAGGGGCGCGCAGATGTCTCAAGTCCGGTGCGGCGCGCCACGGTGGAGCGCAACTCCGATCGCGGAGCTTGCCACTACCCTCACCTGCATGAACCTCAGTTCGAACGGCTGGCGTCGGCACACCGACCAGGCTGGATCGTCCCCCGATCGAAGCGTGGTGGTGAGTCGACGATGTCGGTGATGGGCTACAACGTGTCGTTCGCCTTCGCCGGCGAGGACTTCGAGAAGGTCGTGCTCGAGTACGGCGGATTCGCTCCAAGTGAGGGCGACGGCGCCTACTGGATGGTCGAGCTACCTGCGATGCTGCGGATGCTCCAGGCCGCCGCGCGGACCGGCGCCACCGCCACCGACGTGCGTCTCATGCTGCTGAAGATGATCGCTGGTATCAGTGAGCGCAGCGGCTGCTGTCCCGACTGCGACGAGTCGATTGATTCGTACGAGCGGGCCCTTCGCGAATACCGGGAGGCCGTGGAGAAGCAGCAGCACGAGGCGTCGATGACCCCGGAGAGCCATCCGTATGTCGTCAGCTCCTCGGGCAAGATCCATACCTGCACCTGCCAATCGAAGCCAGGTCAACGCACCATCGAGCACCCGGGCGCCACGCTCCAGGAATTCACGCACCGCAGCCGTGGCCACTTCTACGATGCCGGCGTGGACAGCAGCGCCAAGCGGTTGACCGCCAACGAACTGGCCGCCTGGCTCACCCGCCGCGAGGTCGTCAAGCGATGCAAGTTGTGCGAGCCGGCGTTACCCGGCGCGTACGCCTCCGAGGCATCGGACGTCGAATCCACCGCGCGGGGGTAGCACTCGATTAGGCGGACGAGCCAATCCACCTGCGACCCTGCCGGCGCCGAGGTCAGGATGGCTTGACCGGGCAGCAACGGTGCAGCGAGGCTAACGAGCGCGGCGTGTGCCTGGTCCACCCGCCGGGCCCGAACGCGGCGGCGTACAGCTGCGCACCGGCGGCGGCGAGGCGAATCGCAAGGTCGGTGGTGTCCGTTGTCCCGAGCACCCCGGACCAACGTGGTCGCGTCCGGCTCGCCGCCGCAGAGGGTCGGCACATAGGCTCGTGCGAGTTCGAGGATCGGTGGCGTGACGCGGGTCGGTGAGGTCATGGCGGCAGCGTTCTAGCCGCTGTTGGCGTATCCAGCCCGGGCGCCGGCACCTGTTGTAGGCGGCTGAGTGCCGGCGGCAGCCGGGGGCGTTCCACTCGTCGGCCGGCGGCACGTGTACGGCCGCATCACTCAGGCGGGAACTCCTTCTTCGCGACGAGCAATACGTCTAGGGGGTCATGCCACGCGCGCTCGACGATCCGGTACGACCCCTCGTCGAGCTCGATGGTGTCGCCGATGACAGGCACGACGGTGGTGGAGTTCCAGCGGGCGAGCAACCGACCGGACGGGCTCTTCTCAATGATCTCGATGGAAATCAAGGCATCTCCTTCTGTTGGCGTGGGCCGGTTCTTGATCTCAGACTAGGGTTGGCCGGCTTCCGGCCACGCTGGGGTGGTCCGATTCGTTGTAGGCGTCGATGAAGGTGCGGATGGCGCCGATCAGGTCGAGGACGCTGGTGAAGGTTCCTCGGCGGATGGCCTGGCGGGTGATGATGCCGAAGAACACCTCGACGAGGTTCATCCATGAGGCGCTGGTCGGGGTGAAGTGCAGGGTGATTCGGGGGTTCCGGCGAGCCAGGCTTTAACCTTCGGGTGGTTGTGGGTGGTGTAGTTGTCGCAGACCACGTGCAGCCTGACCCGGGGGTGGGCGGTGGCGACCTGCTTGAGAAAGGCCAGGAATTCGTCGTTGCGGTGCCGGGGGTAGCAGGCGTCGGCGGTAATCCGACCGGTGGCGACCTCCAGGGCGGCGAACAGGGTCGTGGTGCCGTGTCGTTGGTAGTCGTGGGTACGCCGTTCGGCCTGGTCGAAGCGCATGGGTAGCAGTCGTGCGGTCCGGTCGAGGCCTGGATCTGGGACTTCTCGTCGACGCAGACGACGACGGCCTTGTCCGGAGGGTGCAGGTAGAGCCCGACCACGTCGCGGATCTTGGCTTCCAACCGCGGGTCGGTGGAGAACTTGAACGTCTCCCGCACACAAACCGTCAAGTCACTTCAGACACGCGACACTAGACGGCGGCTCGCCTGACCCATAGGAGCTGAGGACCTGAACGCCAATATCGGTCACCTGCCTTCGCGCCTCGGTGCTCACGATGAGAGGCATGGTGTCAACGCCGGCTCAACCTTGGCTCTGGCACACATTTTGGATGCTGTTGGTGATCTTGGTTGTGTGACCGGGGGTGCGTCGCTGCCAGAGTTGAGGGCTTCTCGGTGTTGGGGTATCGGGATGTCGATGGGGCGGGGTTCGGGTTCGGTGGTGCCGGTGGAGACGGCTCGGGTGGCGTGGGCTGCGAGTCCGAAGGGCACTCCGGCGATGGTGATGCGGGATCGGTTGGAGGACCTGTTCGTCGATGACGACTTCGTTGGCTGGTTTCCGGTCAATGGTCGTCGGGGGGTGTCGCCTGCTCGGTTGGCGTTCGTGTCGGTGTTGCAGTACGCGGAGAACCTGACTGATCGGCCGGCGGCGCGGGCGGTGGCGTGTCGTATCGACTGGAAGTACGCGTTGGGGATGGAGTTGACCGAGCCGGGGTTCGATCATTCGGTGCTCAGCGAGTTCCGGGACCGGCTGGCCGAGGTTGATCGGGCTGATCGGTTGCTCGCGGTGATGGTGGGTCGGTTGGCGGAGGCGGGGTTGGTGCGGGCGAGGGGCCGGCAGCGTACGGATTCCACCCATGTCCTCGCGGCGGTGCGGCGGCTGGGTCGGGTGGAGTTGGTCGCGGAGACGATGCGGGCGGCGTTGGAGGCCCTGGCGAAGGTGGACGAGGTGTGGCTTGCCGGTGTCATGCCGCCGCAGTGGGCGCAGCGGTATGGCCGGTCGGTGCGTCACGAGCGGCAGCCGACCGGGGCGGTCGCCGTGCGCGAGTACGTGGAACAGGTCGGCGCCGACGGCATCGCCCTGCTGCGGGCCGTCTACGAGCCGAACGCCCCGACGGCCGGCTCGGGGGTGGCCGCCGTCGAGGTGCTGCGTCAAGTCTGGGTCCAGCAGTACTGGCACGACGAGTCAGGGCAGTTGCGGTGGCGGGAGGCGAAGGCGTCCCGGGCTCGTAAGAGGCCGGTTCGTTAGGTTAGGTCCGTTTCGGGGTGAGGGTGAACACTCCGGGTTGGTTCTCGGTCAGGACGTGATGCTTGACCATGCGTTTGAGCTTCGCGCGGGCGCTCTCGACGTGTTTCGGGATGGGGTCGACGCCGAGGGCGAGGCAGATGTCCTTGGCCCGCATGCCGGTGGTCGTGGTGTCGAGGACCGTCAGGATCTGCTGGTAGGGGGCGCTGGCTATCGTCGGGTCATCGGCGGTGAACTCGGCGGCGGTGAGGATGCGCAGCGTGGTGCGGGTGACCTTCAGGTCAGCCAGCTCGCCCTCGATGCGGGCGAGGTCGGCGGTGAGGGCGGTGATCTGCTCGCGTAGCCGGTCGGCGGCCTGATCGGCGGTGGCTTCGCGTGCGGTGATCAGGTCGAGGATTACGGCGAGGTTCACCGGTGTCGCCAGGACGGTGTGCTGGTGCCGGTCAGCCGGCGCACGATGGTGACCATCGACGCCCACAACGTTCGTGACACGGCCGATTCCGGGCGGCTCTCGTACTCGCGCACGAGCCGGCGGTGCAGCATCAACGTGCCGTAGGTCTGCTCGACGATCCACCGCTTGCGTACTGGCACGAACCCGGGTCGGGTGTCGGATCGTTTGACGACCTCGACGTCGACCCCGAGGACGGCGCCGTGCAGCGCGAGGTCCTGCTTGAACCCGGCGTCGACCCACGCCCGGGTGACCGTCGGGGCGCGCTCGACGACTGTGTCGAGCAGTCGGATGCCGATGGCGTTGTCGGTGACCGAGGCGGCGGTCACCACGACCGCGATGACCAGACCGAGGGTGTCCACGGCCAGGGCGCGCTTGCGGCCGGACACCTTCTTGCCGGCGTCCTTGCCGGTCGTGGCGGCCGGGACATGGTTCGCCGCCCGGACCGACTGGCTGTCCAACACGACCGCGGTCGGATCCTCGGTCCGGCCGGCCTTCTCCCTGGCCTGGCAGCGCAGCAGATCATGGATCGCCTGGTCGGTGCCGTCGTCCCGCCACAGGGCGAAGTAGTAGTAGGTCGCGGACTTCGGCGGCAGGTCGTGCGGCAGGTACGCCCACTGACAGCCGGTCCGGTTCTGGTAGAGGATCGCGTTCACGATCTCCCGCAGGTCGTAGTCACCCTGATGCCCCGACACCGAGACCCGCTTGGCCTTCCACGCCCGCAGGAACGGCCCGATCAACGCCCACTGCGCGTCGGTGACATCGCTGGGGTACGGCTTCCGATCACCCATGAACGGCCTAACGCCACTACCGCCCGACGGTCACGACCAGGATTCACATTCCCCGACATCGAGAGACCGCTATCCGTGGCGAACCCGCTGAAGGACCCTCAACCGGACGCAAAGCATAGATCAAATCAAAAGCCCTCGAACCGGCCTCTAAGAGCCGGGAGGGCACGACGCGGAGGCCTCGCCTCGCCACGGCGACCGATGACGAGGCGGAGCCGGCCCGCGGGCCGTTCTCGAGCGTGGAGATCGTGTCGCCACACGATCCGCAGGCCCGGTTCAGCCACAAGCCGGGCAAGGTCGAATGGGTCGGGTACAAGGATCACCAGACGGAGACCTGCGATGAGGAACGACCGAACATCATCGTGCACGTCGTGACGACTCCGGCCCCGCACCAGGACATCGGTGTCGTCGATGCGATCCACTCCGCGCTGGTCGGGCAGCGCATGGCACCGGCGGAGCACTTTCTGGACAGTGGCTACGTCACTCCCGAGACGGTGCACCAGGCATCGACAGCTCATGGGATAACGATCGTCGGCCCGGTACGCCAGGATCCGCGTGCTGCCGAACGGCCCGGGTTCGCCAAGGAAGACTTCGACATCGACTGGCGAGCCGAGACCATGACCTGCCCGAAAGGCACGGTCAGTCCACGATGGAAGCCAACCGTGGCAGACGGCAAACCTCGCCTGTCGGTGCTGTTTCGTCGGGCGGATTGCCGGGCCTGCACCGTCCGGCAGCAGTGCACCGGCAACGTCGACGGCAAGGGCCGACACCTGCTCCTCCTACCCGAGCCCCTGCAGCGCATCCAGACCCAGGCACGAGCCCAACAGCAAACCCCCGAGTGGAAACGGCGCTACGACCTGCGCGCCGGATGCGAGGCAACCGTCTCCGAAACCGTCCGCGCGCACGGCCTACGCCACTGCCGGTACCGAGGGCTCGCGAAGACCCACGTCCAACACGTCCTCACCGCCGCCGGCACCAACATCACCCGACTCGCTCAACACCGACCCGACCAGCGTCAGCGACCACGAAGCCGCCTGCAAGAACTCTTCCGCGCCAGCTGATGACCAATCATCAAGATCACCAACAGCATCCAGGAAGTGTGCCAGAGCCAGTTTTCAGGCGGGGCCGACACATGGGTAAGCCGGGCACAGGAACAAGGGAGAGGAGGACGCCGGCTGGCGGTACCGGCTGACGGGTCCGCCGTCACCGCCGGCCATCACCAACCAGGCCCGACCGCAAATCGTCGCCTGGGCCCAGACCGGTTCCTGAGAGGCCGGTTCGAGGGCTTTTGATTTGATCTATGCTTTGCGTCCGGTTGAGGGTCCTTCAGCGGGTTCGCCACGGATAGCGGTCTCTCGATGTCGGGGAATGTGAATCCTGGTCGTGACCGTCGGGCGGTAGTGGCGTTAGGCCGTTCATGGGTGATCGGAAGCCGTACCCCAGCGATGTCACCGACGCGCAGTGGGCGTTGATCGGGCCGTTCCTGCGGGCGTGGAAGGCCAAGCGGGTCTCGGTGTCGGGGCATCAGGGTGACTACGACCTGCGGGAGATCGTGAACGCGATCCTCTACCAGAACCGGACCGGCTGTCAGTGGGCGTACCTGCCGCACGACCTGCCGCCGAAGTCCGCGACCTACTACTACTTCGCCCTGTGGCGGGACGACGGCACCGACCAGGCGATCCATGATCTGCTGCGCTGCCAGGCCAGGGAGAAGGCCGGCCGGACCGAGGATCCGACCGCGGTCGTGTTGGACAGCCAGTCGGTCCGGGCGGCGAACCATGTCCCGGCCGCCACGACCGGCAAGGACGCCGGCAAGAAGGTGTCCGGCCGCAAGCGCGCCCTGGCCGTGGACACCCTCGGTCTGGTCATCGCGGTCGTGGTGACCGCCGCCTCGGTCACCGACAACGCCATCGGCATCCGACTGCTCGACACAGTCGTCGAGCGCGCCCCGACGGTCACCCGGGCGTGGGTCGACGCCGGGTTCAAGCAGGACCTCGCGCTGCACGGCGCCGTCCTCGGGGTCGACGTCGAGGTCGTCAAACGATCCGACACCCGACCCGGGTTCGTGCCAGTACGCAAGCGGTGGATCGTCGAGCAGACCTACGGCACGTTGATGCTGCACCGCCGGCTCGTGCGCGAGTACGAGAGCCGCCCGGAATCGGCCGTGTCACGAACGTTGTGGGCGTCGATGGTCACCATCGTGCGCCGGCTGACCGGCACCAGCACACCGTCCTGGCGACACCGGTGAACCTCGCCGTAATCCTCGACCTGATCACCGCACGCGAAGCCACCGCCGATCAGGCCGCCGACCGGCTACGCGAGCAGATCACCGCCCTCACCGCCGACCTCGCCCGCATCGAGGGCGAGCTGGCTGACCTGAAGGTCACCCGCACCACGCTGCGCATCCTCACCGCCGCCGAGTTCACCGCCGATGACCCGACGATAGCCAGCGCCCCCTACCAGCAGATCCTGACGGTCCTCGACACCACGACCACCGGCATGCGGGCCAAGGACATCTGCCTCGCCCTCGGCGTCGACCCCATCCCGAAACACGTCGAGAGCGCCCGCGCGAAGCTCAAACGCATGGTCAAGCATCACGTCCTGACCGAGAACCAACCCGGAGTGTTCACCCTCACCCCGAAACGGACCTAACCTAACGAACCGGCCTCTGAGGACCGGCTCGATCAGCGCCCACCGCTCATCCTGGGGCCCTCAGCACCGAGGTCCGCAGCCTGCCGCAGGTCACCATCGGCAAGGTTGCCGGCTTCGCCGGGGGCGCGGGCAACGAGTTCCTGATGTATCTCGACATGCGGTTTGCGGCGATTGGCCGGTCCGGTCAGGCCCAGCCCGAGGCCCGGATGGCGATCCTTCCCGGCGGCGGAACGGTCCAGATGGCCCGTTTGCTCGGCCGGGAGCGCGCCCTGGAACTGCTCCTCGGCGGCGAACTCGTCGGCGCCGAACTGGCCGAACGCTACGGTCTGGTCAACCGCGCGCTCCCGGCGGACGAGATCGACGTCTTCGTCGACCGGCTGGCACGGCGGATCGCCCGCCTGCGGCCGGAGGTCGTCGCTGCGATCGAAGCGACCACCGAGAACATCACCCCGAAGATCCCCATGAGGCGTACGCCGCGGAGAACGCCGCCCTGTTCTCGTTGTTCAGCGAGGACATGGTGGAGTCGGCTCACCGGCAGCTCGCCGCGGGCGTGCAGACGCGCGAGGGCGAACGCGACCTGGAAGGTCTCCTCGAGAGTCTTACCTGACCGGCCCGGGCGATCAGCCCTGACGGAGGGGACGCAGGTGGCGGTCGGCCCACTCGGCGAACGAGGTCAGAGGGATGTCGAGGGCACGAGCGAACTCCGGCCGGGCCGGCTGCCCGGCGACGTTCAGGAACTCGTGGGAGGTGGTGGCCCACGGCGGCATGCCGGCGGCGAGCGCCTCCGCCTCGGTCATGTCGGGAGCGGCGCCGTCGATGCCGAGCGACTCACCGATGATCTTCGCGACCTCGGTCATCGGCAGGTGGTCGCCGGCCAGTTCGAGTTCGACGCGGTGGAAGCGGTCGGGGTCGGCGAAGGCCGCCGCGGCTGCTCGACCGATGTCGTCGACGGCGACCAGCGACAGGTGGGTCTGCGGCCGGAGGACCGTCGCCAGCCCGCCCGCGATGCCCCGCGGTAGCAGGTAGGCCAGGTCGGGCAGGAAGCTCTCCATGAAGAAGCCCGGCTTGATCAGCGTCCACCGATGGAAGCCGGCGGCCCGGACGCGTTCCTGCATCCCGGCCTTGGGCAGGTAGACGCGCTCCATCGCGGCCCAGCGCCCGTCGGCCCAGCCGGGGGCGTGCTCGTGCTGCCCGGCGCCGGAGACCGACGTGTGCACGAACTGCGGGACCTCTGCGGCCAGCGCGGCCTCGATCAGGTTGACGCCCTGGGCGAGTTCGCTCTCGAAGTCCCAGGTGTCGCCGCGCAGCTCCGGCATCTGCACGGAGAAGACGGCGCGGGCGCCCCGGGCCGCCGGGACCAGCGATGCGGGGTCGCGGAGGTCGCCGGCGACCAGCTCGGCGCCGAGGGCGGCGACCGCGGCGGCCCCGTCGGTAGCGGGGTCACGAACCAGGGCGCGCACCGGGACGCCGGCGGCGAGCAGGGCGCGGGTGGTTGCCCCGCCCTGCCGGCCGGTGGCACCGGTGACCAGGACTGGTGCTCGATCTGACATGGATACACTCCTCGACACAAGAAACGGCGGGGGCCGCCGTTTACGCTTGCTAAGATACGGCGGACCCCGCCGCTTAGCAACGCCGAGGTGAGACATGCGAGCGGACGCCCGCCGGAACTACGAACTACTGCTCGCGGTGGCAGCGGAGGCGGTGGCCGAACACGGGGCCGACGCGTCGCTGGAGCAGATTGCCCGGACCGCCGGGGTGGGCTCCGGCACGGTCCGACGCCACTTCCCGACCCGGCACGCCCTGCTCGAAGCCGTCTTCCGGGAGCGCATCGACGCCCTCTGCGCCCACGCTGGCGAACTGGCGGGCAAACCGGATCCCCGCGCCGCGCTCGTCGATTTCCTGATCGCGATCACGCGGGCCGCAGCGACGATCCGAGGCCTGGCCGAGGCACTGAATCGCGGCCGCACCGAAGGCGTCTACTGCGCGTCCGACCAACTGTCCGAGGCGGGTGAGCCGCTGGTTCGTCGGGCCGCCGAGGCTGGAGTGCTCGCGCCCGATGTCACCTTCGCCGACCTGTCGACGCTGGTCACCGGGATCGCCCTGGCAACCGAGAACGACCCCGACCCCGGCGCCACGGCGACCCGCCTGCTCTCGCTGGCCATGACGGGGTTCACGGCGACACCGCAGGAAGCCACACAGCACAGACCACTTGCGGGACCAGGGTCTGACCACGCTCTCGGGGCAAGGGCCCGATCGTAAGCCGTAGCTCAGGCGGCTTCGCCGCCCTCAATACCGGTCTGAGGTACGGCTCGCGGCCCGCGCGGCCGCCACGGCCCTTGTCGAGTACCCCTGCCACTTCTGAAGTGAGCCCTGCACTCGTTGCCATCATCGCTGATCTTATCGTTGTCGACCGCACCGCCCGGGGTCTCTACCGTGGAGTCGGCTGCGGGCCTGCTCGCAGCGCTGGGTTCCATACGGCCTCGACCACCCGGCCGCGAAGTCGATCAGCCCGGTCACCGCCGGGACCACCACCGACAGGATCGTGGAGGCGAACGTCGTCGCGGCCAGGGCCGCCTTGACGAAGATCGGTAGCGGCGGCAGCACTGCGGTCAGCAGCCGCACACCATGGCGACCGCGAGCTGGAGGCCCAACAACACCAGGTCGGGCAGAAGCGGGGCGATCTGGAATCAGGGCGTCGGGGAACGCCCCACCGAGGTCCGTCGCGATCGCGACGACCGCAGGCACCAGCTGGGCGCCGTCCGCTACGAGGCCACCATCCATCTCGCCGCCATCAACGAGTGGCTGTAACGGACTTCGACGCAGGCCCTAATTAGTCGGCTGTCATGCCTTCGGGGAGGCGGGAGCCGAATCCGCCGGCGGGGAGGATCTCCTTGATGCGGGCAAGATCGGTCTCGCTGAGGGCGAGGTCTGCGGTGCCTGTTGGCCGACGGGCCCGGCGCCGTATGCGCGGGTGCCGGCGCGGTCAGTCTGTGGTGAAGCTGGACAGCATCGCAGCGGGGTAGCGGCTGCCTGCCGAGCCGCGGGGAAGGATTTCAGTGAGGCGGGCCAGATCGGCGGCCGAGAGCTGGACATCGGTGGCGCCGGCGTTCTCCTCGAGGCGCTTGGTGCTGCGGGTGCCGGGAATGGGCGCGATGTCCTCACCCTGGGCGAGCAGCCAGGCCAGCGCGAGTTGGGCGGTGGTGATGCCCTTGGTGTCGGCCAGCTTTTTGAGCTGGTCGGCGGCGTGCAGGTTGTACGTGTAGTTCTCGCCCTGCCAGCGCTCGTCCCAGCTGCGCATGTCGTCCGCGGGGTACTCGCTCGCGGGCTTGACCTGGCCGGTGAGGAAGCCGCGGCCAAGCGGGGAGTAGGGCACCAGGCCGATACCGAGTTCCCGCAGGACGGGAAGGATCTTCTCCTCCACCTCCCGCTCGAAGAGCGAGTACTCGTACTGGAGCACGGAGACCGGGGTGACGGCGTGGGCGCGGCGGATGTACTGGGGGCCGACGTTGCTCAGGCCGAAGTACTTCACCTTGCCTTCGGTGATCAGTTCGCCGACCACGCCGGCGACCTCCTCGACCGGAACGGCGGGGTCGGAGATGTGCTGGTAGAAGAGGTCGATGTGGTCGCTCTGCAGGTAGCGCAGGCTGTTCTCGGCGACCTTGCGGATGTTCTCGGGGCGGCTGTTGAAGCCGGGGCTGAGCGGCGAGGCGGTCATGTCGAAGCCGAACTTGGTGGCGAGGACCACCTCGTCGCGGAAGTCTTTGACTGCCTCGCCCAGGAGGATCTCGTTGCTGCCGGTACCGGCGCCATACAGCTCGGCGGTGTCGAAGAAGTCGATCCCGAGTTCGTGGGCGCGGCGGATGGTCGCGATGCCCTCGTCGTCGTTCGAGGCACCGTAGGCCATGGACATGCCCATGGTCCCCAGGCCGAGCGCCGAGACGCGCAGGCCCTGAGAGCCCAGATTGCGGTGCTGCATGAGTTCACTCCCTCGGTGGTTCGCCGGCTTCACCGCAGAGGGCAAACCGAACTGTTCCGTTTGACTCTACGCGCCGATCGCCCAGATGCCAAACCAAACGGTTCGGTGCTTTATTCTGGGGCCATGTCCCAGTCCCGCTACTCCGGCCAGACCGCAGCGCCCGCCGCCGGCGGCGACACCACGCGCGAGCGCATTCTCAGCGCTGCCATGGAGGAGTTCGCCCGGCACGGCATCGCCGGCGCCCGCGTGGACCGCATCGCCAAGCTCGCCAAGACCAGCAAAGAACGCGTCTACGCCTACTTCCGCAGCAAATACGCGCTCTATGCCGCTGTCGCCGCACGGGAGTACGTCGTCATCGCCGAGGCCACCCAGATAGACCCGACCGACCTCCCTGGCTACGCGGGCCGCCTGTTCGACTACTTCGTCGCCCGTCCGGACCACCACCGCCTGATCACCTGGGGCCGCCTCGAACTGCCGGGCACCGCAACCGGTGCCGACGATCCCACCCAGGCAGCGATCACCCGCAAAATCGACCAGCTCCGCCAGGTGCAGCAGGCTGGACAGCTCGACCCCGCCTGGGACCCGGCCGACGTCCTCGCCCTGGTCAACCAAATCGCCACGACCTGGGCGGCGCAGCCCGAACTCAGCGAGGCCGCCGCCGCACACGCCGTGGACCCCACCACCGCCGCCCGCCGCGCCGCGGTGGTGACCGCTGTCGAGCGGCTCTTCCCCCGAGCGCGCTGAGGCCCCCGGACCGGCGCCAGCCCTGCTCGAACATTCCCGAAACGGCGCCGGCCGCCCTTGCCGCTCGTCAATGGGCACATCCTGCTGAGCCAGGGAAAGAGATGCCGGGTGGGCAGGAACGGGCGCCCCTTGCGCTCACGCGGTGCCGGGATTCCGTGCTCACCGGCGCTAGTGCGTTGTCGACCGATGCGCATCGGGGGGTGGTGGGTTGTCATTTCTCAGCTGCCCAGGTCTCAGTCGTCCAGGACGTTGCCGCTGTCGGGAGGGGACCGTACGGCGCGGTGGCAGAGGACGAAGGCCCGCATGGAAGCGCGGGCGCCGGCGGGGTTCACCGCAAGAGGTCGGTGTCTTCTTAAGCTGCGATCGGTCCTACGGCTGCCGGCTACCCAACCGACGAGATGCGCCGACAGGCGGTGCGAGCCCAGAGGCGCTTGCGCATCCTCGATCCGTTTCGGGTGTAGCGTGCAGCCATGGCCGTACATTGGACGCTCGGCTGCGACGCTGCCGATCCTCAAAAGATCGCCGCGTTCTGGGCCAGGGCACTTGGGTACATAGCCGAGCCGGGGTACGACAATTCCGACGGTGCATCCATCGTAGATCCGCAGAGAGTTGGCCCCGCGATCGGGTTCCTGCGCGTACCAGAGGGCAAGATCGCCAAGAATCGGATGCACATCGACATCCGCGTAGCTGGAGAACCTCCGTGGCAGATGGTCGAGCGCGAGCAGCTCATCCGGGCGAAGGTCAACGACTTGGTCAGCGTCGGCGCACGGGTCGTACGCGAGGAGTCCGACGGCCGTCACCTAGGTCACGTCGTCATGCTCGACCCTGAGGGAAACGAGTTTTGCGTCGCGTGATCGGCGAGCCGGTCCGCCCGTCGATGTCCGGAGGGATCCCATGACCGACAACGCTCGGCCTCACCAGCCGATCGACATGAATCGCCATGCTTCGTTGCGGGAGTTTCTCGCTGCACGTGGTGTGTCTCCGGAGGTTGAGTACGTCGAGACTACGCCCGTCACGGACGGGGTGACCTGCGACGTGTACCGGTTCCGTGACAGCGAGGCCTACGACCTGGCCATCGTTGAGGTACGGGCCGGGAAACGCACCCCCCTGCAACGGGTCCTGACCGGTACGGAAACCATCGAAGGCCACCTGGCGGGCCGCGGGACGCTGACCGTCCGGGCACCCAACGGCAGAGAGACGGCCTACCGGTTTCCGGCGGAACGGGCCACGCCGGTGGCGGTAGCGGTCGGCGAGATTATGCAGTGGCACGCCGACAGCGGCGAGACGCTCATGTTTTTCGAACTGTGCGCGCCGCCGTACACCGACGGCCGCTTCGAGGATCTCGGGGTGAGTGCCGGCGGCACCGGGTGAGGTCGAGGCGGCCGGCCAAGCCGCCAGCCGCCTCGACCGAGTGCTTCCACCGGCGCGCAGCGCCACCGACGGTCACTGCGCGATGACGCCTTGAGGGCCGTACAGGTACGTGTTCAGATCCTGCGGCCGGGTCTTCTCCGGGCACTCGTCCGTGTAGTAGTTCATGCCGACAGCCACACGCAGTGCCGGCCTGTGCAGCGCGCGGACGTAGTGGGGGAAACGCCGGGCGTCGAAGAAGACCAGCTGACCCGAGACCGGGTAGAGCACGGAGCAGTCCTTGTCGACCTCCTCCACGGAGTTGGCATCCACGTTGTTCGCCACGACCAGCTCACCGCCGGTGCCCCGCGGATGGTCGGTGACGTACAGCAACGCCTCCACCGGATTCGTGTCGACGTGGCACTCGTACCGGTCGGTGCCCTCCTGGACGTTCATCACCACCGCGTAGCGCTGATCCTCCGTCGGATAGATCCGACGCCCGGTGGCCTCCTGATAGAGCTCACAGAAGTGACCCCGGTACAGGTCGATCAGCCAGGGCAGCCGATTCCACATGGTGACCCCACGGACCGTCATGATCTGCAGGGACCTGACATCGCTGCTCTCCCGCGAGGTGGAGTGCGGCGGGGACAGGTACTTGGTGATCCGATCGTTGCGGGCCACCGTCTCGATCTCCTCTCGCCAACCGGCCGGCAGGACAGAGGAGACATCGAAGGTCAACCAACTGAAGCGGGAGACGGCCGGCGCGCTGCTCAGGAAGTCATCCGAGGACATGGTCACCTACCCCGACGGTTGACCCGAGGTTGTCCACGCGAGGTTCGGCCGTGACCGGTTCTGGTACGTCGACCACTCGCTTTTCTCCCTTCGAAGCGCGTCTTTGCTGACGTGGCGCCACTGGCGCGTGACCAGGGCCTGAACTGCCACGTTCAGCAATTTATCCACGTCGCCGCCCTCATCGGCGTCCCATAAAGCGGGGAAGCGCCGCTGCTGGGTGGGTCGGCCACCATGGGCAGGGCGACGGCTGCCCCATCGGGACGCTGTCGTCGGACAAATCCGGATGCTTCGCTGCGAGTGCGAGCCGGAGTCGACAAGGTCGAAAGAGCTGACAGAGGCCGCCGTGATCGATCATGACCTTCCGGACGTGCGTACGGTCGACGACGTGACCACCCTGGTGTGGCTGCTGCGGTGGCGGGCAGCCCACCAGCCGGATCGGCTGGGTTACGTCTTCCTCGGCGACGACGGCGCCGAGGAGGCGCTCACCTACGCCGACCTCGACCGGCGGGCCCGCCTCATCGCGGCCCAGCTGAGGCAGGCCGACATCGGCGTAGGCGAGCGGGCCCTCCTGCTCTACCCACCGGGAGCCGAGTTCCTGGCCGCCCTGTTCGGCTGTCTGTACGCGGGCGTTGTCGCGGTCCCCACGTTCCCGCCTAACCCGATGCGACTGGACCGGACGATGCCGCGTCTGCTAGCCACCGTCGCCGACGCCGCACCGGCCGTGGCGCTGACCACCGCCCCGCTGCTGACTCTCGCCGAAGGCCTCGCCCCGGCCGCGACCGCATTCGGCCAGATCCGATGGATCGCCACCGACGGACCGGCGGGGGAGACGGATTGGTTGCCACCGCCTGTGGACGGTGACGCTCTCGCGGTTCTGCAGTACACGTCCGGGTCGACGGGCAGGCCGAAGGGCGTGATGCTCTCGCACGGCAACCTGCTGCACAACTCTCGGCTGATCCGGCACTTCTTCGGCACCACCGCGGACAGCCGTGGCATGAGCTGGCTGCCCCCGTACCACGACATGGGCCTTATCGGCGGGCTGCTGCAACCGATGTTCGGCGGTTTCCCAGTCTGGCTCATGTCTCCACTGGACTTCCTGCGGCAGCCGCTCACCTGGCTCGAGCTGTTGTCGCAGCACCGGATAACCGTCAGCGGCGGCCCGAACTTCGCCTACGACCTGTGCGTCAGCAAGACAACCGCACGACAACGCGAGCGGTTGGACCTCAGCGCCTGGCAGGTGGCCTTCAACGGTGCCGAACCGGTCCGGCACGCCACGATGCGGCGCTTCGCCGAAGCGTTCGCTCCGGCGGGCTTCCAGACCGAGGCGTTCCTACCCTGCTATGGCTTGGCCGAGGCCACGCTCATCGTCACCGGCGGCCGCGCATCCTCCACGGCCGGCGACGTCGACCGTGCCGCCCTCGCCCGAGGCGAGGTGACGCCCACCGACGATCCCACCCGCCGGCTCGTCAGCTGCGGGCCCAGCGCACCGGACCAGCAGATCGAGATCATCGACCCGGACACGTCACGCCGATGCCCACCCGACCAGGTCGGTGAGGTGTGGCTCCGCGGCCCCAGCGTGGCCCACGGCTACTGGGGCCGCCCCGACGACAGCCGCGAGGTCTTCCGAGCCCGGATCACCGACGACCCCGACAACGACTACCTGCGCACCGGGGACCTCGGTTTTCTCCGTAACGGCGAACTAGTCGTCACCGGACGGCTCAAGGACCTGATCATCATCCGGGGCCGCAACCTCTATCCCCAGGACATCGAGGCAACCGCCGAGCGGGCACACACCGCCCTCCGGGCCGGCTGCGGCGCCGCCTTCGCCATGGAAGAAGACGGCGAGGAACGCCTGGCGATCGTGCACGAAGTTGTCCGTGGCAGCGAGAACATCGACGTCGCGGACATCGCCGGTGAGATCCGCCGACACGTCGCCGAGCAGCATGAGGCACAGGTCGGACTGGTAGTGCTGATCGCCGCTGGCGGGCTGCCCAAGACCTCCAGCGGCAAGGTGCGCCGCGACGCCTGCCGCCGACAGCTCCTCGCCGGTGATTTGCCCGAGCTGGCCCGCAGCACCACCGCCACAGGCAATCCTGCCGACCCGGCCGACGCTGCCGTCCTCCACCGGGCGGAGCTCGCCGCCGCCTCGGCCGAACGACGACGCGAACTGCTCGAGACCTACCTACGACGGCTGACCGCGACATCCTGCGGGATGCCGCCGGCCGACCTCGCCACCGACGTGCCGCTACTCGCGGCCGGACTGGACTCCCTGGCCGCCCAGGAACTCCTGCACCGCGGCGAGGCGGACCTCGGACTGCGGCTACCGCTGGCCGCCATCCTCAGCGGAGCGACCCTGGCTGACGTGGCCGCTCAACTCGCCGACCAGGTCGACACCGACCCGCGCACCAGCCACACGGCCACCGCCCCGGCCGATACGACCGCAGCAACCACCCCGCTCACGCCCGGACAACGCGCACTGTGGTTCCTGCAACAGATGCAGCCCGACAGCACGGCGCACACCCTGGCCACCGCGTTCCGGTTGAGCGGGCCGCTGGACACCGACGCCCTGCGCCGCGCCTTCGACACGCTGATGACCCGGCACCCCGCGCTGCGGGCCACCTTCACCATCCGCGACGGAGAACCGATCCAGCAGATCAGCCCCCACAGCGGCACCCACCTGACCCGCGACGCCACCGACCTCGACGACGAGGCGTTCGCGCGACGGCTCACCGATGACGTGCACCGGCCATTCGACCTGACCACCGGCCCGCTGGTGCGGCTTCACCTGTACCGGCGCGCCGCCGATGAACACGTCGTCCTGATCACCGCCCACCACATCGTCACCGACTTCCGCTCCACCACGACGCTCGGCCACGAACTCGCTGCTCTCTACACCGAGCACACAGGCGGTCAACCGGCGCAGCTTCCCGCCGTACCAGCGGGTGTTGCCGACGCTCACGCATGGCAGGAGGCGTACCTCGACTCGCCCGAGGGCCGTGCCGCAGCACGGCACTGGGAAAACGAAATCGGCGACGGGGTGCCACCGACCCGCCTGGGAACAGGGCCGGCGGGGGAGACGTCCAGCACCTCGGCCACCCACGTGTTCCGCCTCGACGACACGCTGGCCCACCGGCTACGCCAGCGCGCGGCGGCCGAGCGCGTGACCCCGTACGTGCTGCTGCTCACCGGCTACCTGGCACTGCTGCACCGGCTGACCGGCCAGACCGATCTGGCCGTCGGCACGCCCGTCGCTGCCCGCGGCCGCCACCGCCCGACCGACGCCGTCGGGTATCTCATGAATCCGGTGATGCTGCGCAGCCAGGCCGACCACACCGTCACCTTCCGCCAACTGCTGGCACAAACCCGAGACCGGGTCATCGCCGCCATCGAGCATCAGGACTTCCCCAGCCCGCTGCTCGCCGAGCGGCACACCGCAGCGCGCGGCGGACTGTTCCACAACATGTTCATCTACAACCGGCCGTCCGCGGCGGACACCTCGGCGTTTCCGGCGGTGCTGCTCGGCCATCCCGGAATCCGACGACCATTCGGCCCGCTACGCGCCGAATCCCTGCCGGTCACGCTACGGGAGTGCCCCTTCGACAGCGAGCTGTCGCTGTCCGAGCTCGACGGCGGAATCGTCGGCTTGTTCCGGTTCCGCACCGCCGTACTCGACCCACCGGCCGGACAACGTTTCATCGACCAGCTGACAGCCCTGCTCGGTGTCGCCGTCGACGACCCGGACGCCTCGCTCGGCACGATACTGCACGCCACCGGCCCCGAGCGCGTACGCATCGTCGAGCAGTGGAACCACACCGCACGAGCCCTCGACACCGACATCTGCGTGCCACGCCTGTTCGAGCAACAGGTCCGTCGTACCCCTGACGCGCCGGCCCTTGTCGCCGGCGCGGAGTGCCTGTCCTACCGGCAGCTCGACGAGCGCGCCAACCAGCTAGCCCACTTCCTCCAGGCCGGCGGCGTCGAACGCGGCGACCGGGTAGGCATCTACCTGGACCGCAGCCGGGACATGATCATCGCCCTGATCGCGGTCATGAAGGCCGGTGCCGCGTACGTCCCGGTCGACCCGCTCAACCCGCCCGACCGTGTCGCCGCGACCTTCACCGACGCGCGGGTACGGACGGTCCTCAGCCAGGAGAGCCTCGCCGGAAAGCTCCACCACGCCGCCGCGCCGGTGATCCTCCTCGACGGCCGGTGGCCCGACATCGCGGGTCACCCGACGACGCCCCCTCTTCCTCCCCCCGGACCCGGCGACACCGCCTACGTCATCTACACCTCCGGATCCACCGGCACCCCCAAGGGCGTCGACCTGCCGCACCGTGCCCTCAGCAACTACATGCAGGACGCCGTCGACCTGTTCGGTATCCGCCCCGACGACCGGGTGCTCCAGTTCTTCTCCATCAGCTTCGACGCCAGCGGCGAGGAGATCTACCCGGCCCTGATCAACGGCGGCTGCCTGGTGCTGCGAACCGACCAGATGCTCGCCGACCCCGCGACGTTCTTGACCACCTGCGCCGCCCGGGACATAACGGTGGTGCACATCCCCACCGGCTTCTGGCACGACCTCGTCATGGCCCTCGACGAGGGCACCGCCACCCTCCCCGAGAGCCTGCGGCTCATCGTCGTCGGCGGCGAAGCCGCGCTCGCCCAGCGGGTGACGGACTGGCAGCGGCTCGTTGGCACCAGGGTGCGGCTGCTCAACACATACGGCCCGACCGAGGCGACCATCACCGCGCTCGCCTACGAGCTGAACACCGCCGATCTGCGCGCGGGTGTACCGATCGGCCGGCCCGTCGCCAACACCCGCGCGTACGTCCTCGACGACGACCTTCAACCGGTACCCGTCGGGGTCATCGGAGAGCTGTACCTCGGCGGAGCAGGCCTCGCCAACGGCTACCTCCACCGGCCCGGCCTGAGCGCGGAGCGGTTCGTGGCCGACCCGTTCGGCCCACCCGGCAGCCGGCTCTACCGCAGCGGCGACCTGGTCCGCTACCAACCCGATGGCGCGCTCGTCTTCCTCGGACGCGCCGACCGGCAGGTCAAGCTCAACGGCTACCGCGTCGAGCTCGGCGAAGTCGAGGTGGCGCTGCGACGCCTCGACCGCGTGGCCGACGTCGTCGTTGTGCCGTCCCGCCGTTCCGGTCGCCTCCTGGCCTACCTGACGCCCGCTGGGCCGGTGGCACCCACCGCCGAGCAACTACGCTCCGCCCTGCGAACCCACCTACCCGAGTACATGGTGCCAGCGCAGTTCGTCGTCCTCCCGGCGTTCCCCAGAACCCCCAGCGGCAAGATCGACTACGCGGCGCTGCCCGCCACCGCCCCCGCACCCGGGCCCACCGCCGACGCCACACCCGAGGATCTGCCGCAGACGCCCCACGAACGGGCCCTCGCGGCGATCTGGAGCGAGGTGCTGGACATACCCGAGGTCCGCCGGCACGACGACTTCTTCGCCCTCGGCGGCCACTCGCTGCTGGCGACCAAGGTGCTGGCCAGGGTCAACGACACCCTCGGCCGCGAACTCACGCTACGGGCGGTGTTCGAGGCACCCACCCTCGCCGTGCTCGCGCAACGTGTCGACGAGGCACCCGCGAGCCAGTCCGGGCCCATCCCCGCCGCCCCGCGCGACGAACCGCTGCCGCTGTCCTTCGTCCAGGAGGCGATCTGGTTCCTCGAGCAGTTCGAGCCGGGCAGCACCAACTACAACGTTCCCCGGGCGTTGCGCCTGCGTGGCGAGATTGACGTGACGGCGGTCAAACAGGCCTTCGACGACCTGGAAGCGCGCCACGAGATCCTCCGAACCACCTTCCCCGACGACGGTGACGGCGAACCGATGCAGTGCGTCCAGCCTCCGCGGGGCATCCCCGTGGCGGTGATCGACCAGACCGCCCTGCCCGAAGCCGACCGGGACGCCCACATCCGTGACTTCATCCTGAACGCCGGGCAGCAGCCCTTCGACCTGGCCAGCGACCAACTGCTGCGGGTCACGCTGATCCGCCTGGCCGCCGACGACCACGTGTTGGTCGCCGTGGAACACCACCTCGTCCACGACGGCTGGGCCCAGGGCGTCTTCCTCCGCGACTTCCTCGAGTTGTACGAGGCCCGCGCGGCCAGCCGACCCCCACGCCTGCCGGAACTGCCCATCCAGTACGCCGACTTCGCCGTCTGGCAGCGCAGGATGCTGCAAGGCGCCCGCCTCGAGCAGCTACTGGCCTACTGGCGGCAGCGTCTCGCCGGTGCCCCGCCGCTGCTCCGGCTGCCCACCGACCGGCCCCGGCCCCGGGTGGCGACCATCCGCGGCGGTGAGGAAACCCTCGTCATCGACGCCGAGCTGACCCGGGACCTGCGTGCGTTCACCCAGGAACACGACGCCACGCTCTACATGACCATGCTCGCCGGGTTCGTGACCGTCCTGTACGGCCACAGCGGCCAGGACGACATCCTCATCGGCGCCGGCGTCGCCAACCGGCACCGACCCGAACTGGAAAACCTCCTCGGCATGATCATCAACACCATCGTCCTGCGCACCGACCTGTCCGGCGACCCGTCGTTCCTCGAGCTGGTCGACCGGGTACGGGAGACGTGCCTCGGCGCCTACGCCCACCAGGACCTACCGTTCGAGAAGCTCGTCGAGAAGCTGCGGCCCCCACGCAACCTCAGCCACATGCCGCTGTTCCAGGTGATGTTCAGCTTCCTCGACACGCCGATGCCGGCGCTGCGACTGCCCGGCGTCGAACTGGAAGTGCTCAACGCGCACAACCGGTCCGCCAAGTTCGACCTGAATGCCATCGTCATCCCGCACGCCGAGCAGCGATTCCACGACGCCGCCACGGCGGCACGCGAGGAACCGGACGAGACGATCACCCTTCTGGTGGAGTACAACGCCGATCTGTTCGACGCCACCACCATCCGCCGGCTGCTGGATCACTACCGAACCGTGCTGTGGTCGGCCGTCGGGCACCCGCGCCGATCCGTCCACCAGCTCATCGACCCACTGGAGCTGCCGACCAGACCGGCGGCGACGTGACCACCGGATCCGTCCAGGCGACGGTGAACCCCGAGGGAGCAGGCCCAACGTGTTGATCTGCGGTGTGAAGGTCTCGCACGACGGTGGCGTCGCGGTGATCGACGACGGCACGCTGCTGTTCAGCGTCGAAGCCGAGAAGATCGGCAACGGACTGCGGTACAGCCCGCTCGGCGACCTGCACCGGGTCGCGGAGATCCTCACCGCGCACGGCATCGCTCCCGACACCGTCGACCAGTTCGTCCTCGACGGCTGGTGGGACGAGACCGGATCGGGAACACCGAGCATCGCCACCACCCGAGGCGGCCGGCCTGGCATCGTGCAGGTGGCGCCGTACGTGCACAGCGGACGCGGCAGCGCACCCCTGGACCGGTTCACGTTCACCACCGACGGGCTGCGCGGCAGCGGCGAGACCAGCTACGCGAGCTACTACCATGCCACCGGCCACGTCATGGGCACCTACAGCACGAGCCCATTCGCCCAACGCGGTGAGGACGCGCTGGTGCTGGTCTGGGACGGCGGCATCGCGCCACGGCTCTACCACGTCGATCCGACGGGCCACACGGTCCGCCTCGTCGCCCCGCTCCTGTCGGCCATCGGCAACCTGTTCCCGCACCTGTGCGGCACACTCGAGCCGTTCCGGATGCCCGCCGCCGTCATCAGCGCCGACGAGGCCCACCAGCGACGGCATCTGGAGATCTCCGGCAAGGCGATGGCCTACGCCGCGCTCGGCCGTGTCGAGGACGACGCGTTCGGCGTCCTCGACGCTCTGCTCGAGGCGAACCCGCCGGTCTCCGACCAGGCGTGCGTCCAGGTCGCCGAGAAGCTCACCGTCTCCCGCAGCGAACTGCTACCCGGTCTCCGGGACGCCGACATTATCGCGACAGTGCAGGCCTACCTGGGCGCCCGGCTGCTGCAGAGTCTGCTCCGGGTGGTCGACCGCCGTCACCCCGACACGCGACCCAACCTGTGCCTGGGCGGCGGCTGCGCGCTCAACATCAAGTGGAACACCGCCATCAGAGCCACCGGCCGGTTCAGCGACGTGTGGATCCCCCCGTTCCCCAACGACTCCGGCGCGGCCATCGGCACCGCGGCCACCGAGCTGTTCCACCGCCACCGGACGCCGGCCGTACGGTGGAACGTCTATCAGGGACCGCGGCTGACACCCCAGGTTCCCGGACCGCCGTGGCGGGCCCGCCCGTGCGACCCGAAGCAGGTCGCCGAGATCCTGCACCGCGAGGGCGAACCGGTGGTGGTCCTCGACGGCCGCGCCGAACTCGGTCCCCGCGCACTGGGCAACCGCAGCATCCTCGCCCCCGCCGTGTCACCGGTGATGAAAGACCGACTCAACAACATCAAGGGCCGGGCCTTCTACCGGCCTGTCGCCCCGATCTGCCTCGCCTCCCGCGCCGAGGAGGTCTTCGACCCTGGCTGCCCGGATCCCTACATGCTCTTCGAACACCGTCCCCGACCCGACTGGGCGGACCGGATTCCCGCCGTGCTGCACCTCGACGGAACCGCCCGCCTCCAGACCGTCGACGAGTCGTCCCCGTGCGCCGCCGCCCGCATCCTGGTCGAGTACACGCGAATCAGTGGCATCCCGGTGCTGTGCAACACCAGCGCCAACCTGGCCGGGCACGGGTTCTTCGCCGACGTGGCAACCGCCGCCCGCTGGGGCGGCGTGCGGTACGTGTGGAGCGACGGGCTGCTGTACACCAACGAGCAGTCCGGCTCATAACGCCGGAGGCTCTGCCCCGGGGCAGAGCCCGCAGCACCCGTCACCGGCACATCGCGTACGCCTGACGTCCCCGCGCGCCGGCGGCCGCCCGCAGGAAACCGGTGACCGGGTCGACACCGACCGCGCAGACCTTGCCCAACGTGTTCGCCGGCACGACATCCAGTCGGTGCCCTCGGGACCGGAGCCCGGCCAGGACCGACGAATCGTGCGACGCCTCGACGACCACGACCCCCGGCCTCGCCGTGCGCGGCGCGAAGGACTGCGGAAAGTGATCGATGTGGAAGGCGGGAACCTCGGTGGCCGCCTGGAGATCCAGCCCGAACCGGGTGGCGGCCAGCAGTGTCTGGAGCGTCCACTGGTCCTGCTGGTCACCACCGGGGGTACCCAGCGCCAGGTACGGCTCACCGTCACGCAGGACGACACCAGGGCTCAACGTCGTGCGGGGACGTTTCCCGGGAGCGAGCGTGTTGGGATGCCCGGGCGACAGCCACATCGTCTGTGCGCGCGTGCCGAGCGAGAGACCGAGGCCCGGTATGACCGGTGAGCTCTTCAGCCAGCCTCCGCTGGGAACGGCGACCACCATGTTTCCGGCCCGGTCCACCACCGCGACCGTGCAGGTGTTCCCGGCCCCCGCGCGGGTGACGCCCACCGTCGGGATGCCACTGCGCAGCTGGGTCAGCCACTCCGGGGCGTCGGCCACCGGCTCGTCCGGCTCGGGCTGCGGTATCCAGGGATCACCGGCGCACGGCAGACCCGGCTGCGGGTCGATGGTGGCCTCCCCGCCGATCAGCGAGCGCCGCTGGCGCGTGTACTCGGCGGTGAGGAGCTGCGCCATCGGCACCGGCACGTGTCGGGGATCGCCGTACCAGCCCTCCCGGTCGGCGAAGGCGAGCTTGGCCGCCTCGGTGAGCAGGTGGATGTACTCGACGCTGTTGAGACCCATGGCGGGCAAATCGAAGCCGTCGAGGAGCGCCAGTTGCTGCAGGAACACCGGACCCTGCGACCACGGGCCCGACTTGAGCACGGTGAGGTCGCCGTAGGTCAGGGCGTACGGGTCCTCCACGTCCGCTCGCCAGTAGGCCAGGTCGTCGGCGGTCAGTAGGCCGCGGTGGCGTCGGCCGGTCGAGTCGAACACCTCAGTGCGACGCAGGAAACCATCGATCCTCTCGGCCACGAACCCCTGGTAGAAGGCGTTGTGGGCGGCCTCGATCTGCGTCTCCCGGTCGGCGGACACGGCCCCTGCCTCCGTGACGAGCCGCTCGAACGTCGCCGCCAGCGCCGGATTACGCATCCGGGATCCGGCGGCCGGCGTCGACCCGCCCGGAAGGTAGGTCCGCGCGGACTCGGTCCACTCGTCGACGAACAGCGGGGCCAGCACGGCGATGGTCTGCGCGGTGCTCGGTAGCAGCGGATAGCCGCCCGCGGCGTAGGCGATCGCGGGTTGCAGAACGTCGGCCAGCAGCATGGTGCCGAACTCCGCGAGCAGCCGTAGCCAGGCCCCGAAGGCACCCGGCACACACGCCGGAAGCACGCCGGCGGCGGGTATTCGGGAGATCCCGAGCGCGGTGAACGCCTCAATCGTTGCCGCCCTCGGGGTCGGTCCCTGACCGCAGACGATCCGCGCCGCCCCAGCGGATCGTGAGTAGAGGGCGATCGCGACGTCGCCACCGAGGCCGTTGGAATGCGGCTCGACGACCTGGAGGACGAACCCGGCGGCCACAGCGGCGTCGAAGGCGTTACCGCCGCGTTCGAGAACCGACATGGCGGCGCCTGAGGCAAGCCAGTGGGTCGAGGAGACCGCCCCGAGGTCGCCGGCTAGGGGCGGGCGGATAACCGTCATGCTTCGTCACCTCGTTTGTGGTGCTTGCAGGGCCGGATGCCGCGGTCCGGTGACATCGGCTGCGTGCTCGCACGCGCATCGCGCCACGTCGACCAGAATGTGACCGAGGCGGTCCTCGTGACCGGTCACCTCAGGAGTGCACAACGCCGCCGGCCGGTGGTCCCGCTGGTCGTGGGCGTGTAGTCCGTTGACGGCCAGATCCTGCGCGATGGCGGTGAGCCGCCGGAGCAGCTGGGCCACGGTCTCCTGTCGCGTCGCCGGTGCCCGCACCGTGGCGAAGTAGCTGTCGTAGAGCATGCTGACCAGCCGGATGTCGACTCCCCGGACCGAGGCCTGCTGCAGCAGTGACGGTCCGTCCGACACGAGTTTCGCGGCGACCCCGTCGTGCACCACCTTGTGCAGACGCAGGGCCACCGCGAGGTCGCTGCGATCCGAGTACCAGGCCGTCCTCGCCTGCCGACCCCGGAACAGGCCCCGCACCGGCCAGTAGTCCGGGGCCCAGCTCCCGCTGAACCCCCGGTGCCGCAGCCGCATGCTCGGCCGGATCACCGTGTTGTAGACGCCGATGGGGCAGGAGCCGGTGTAGAGCAGCATCGCCGAGTAGCCGTGCACGTAACGACTCACCGACTGCTGGATCTCATCGGTCGACCGTCGGCCCTCGCGGACGTCCTCAAGCAGGGTCGCCATCAGTCGCCAGAGCACGAAGCACACCTGGTGTCCGGTGATCCAACGGAACCAAGACAGCTCGTCCGGCGCGTCGCACCGTGGGACCTCCGAGGCCGGCCCACCACCGTCCGCGAGCGCGCGCAACCGCCAGCAGACCTCGAGGTACCCCTCGACGGGCAGGCCGCCCGCCGGGCCCTCAGGAGCATCGAGCTCACCGACAACCGGCAGGACCAGGGGTTCGAGACCGTAGGCGATCCCACCGAACTGCCAGCCCGCGCCAACCGGCAGATCACCCAGCGCCGTGTTCGTCGTGGCTCTCACGACATGCCACTCGGCATGTATGTGAACTCGAATTCGAGCCCGTTGACGTCATAGGTGTAGAAGCTCTGCACGCCGTCGCTGTCGGTGACGATGTCGGTGGGCTGCTCGTCGAGCGCGAACGAGTACCGGCCGGTGGAGCGCAGATCGGTCCACCGCTGCCGCATCGCCGCCAACTCCTCCACCGAGCGGACCCGGATGCACAGGTGCTGGAACTGTGACCGGCTCGTGGCCGGATCCGCTGCCCCGCCCGGCCGTTCGAACAGATGGATACGGATATCGCCCACGGCCACCTCGGCCATCGCCCGGATCCCCGGCAACCGACTGCGGGTCAGCTCGGAGAAGTCGTCCAACGACCACACCTGTTCCGCGCCGAGGTAGTCCCGATACCAGGAGACGGAGTTGTTGAGGTCGGTCGTCTGCACGGCCAGGTGATGGAACCGCAGCCTCAAGTGATCGCCGGAGTCCTCGGTGGCCGCAGTCGGTCGCGTCTGTCTCATGTCCCATCACCCCAGGCAATGCAGGCGTACCGATCGGTCGTGGCGCCTCCCTGCGCTCTATGGTCGCCCGGCAACCCGATCCGCAGACTTCCCCGCTTTATGGGACATCGATCAGGGCCCGCGTGCCTGACTGCCCGCCCGCCCGGGACAGCGCACCGGTCCTGGTTTTGTGTGACAACCCACCGGGCCCGGCCCGCCCGTACCGTCAGAGCCATGGTGCACCAGGGGGGACCCGGCGCGGCCGCCCGCGCCGACGACACGACCCACCACGACGATGTCCTCGACGAAGCCCGCACCGTGGACCTCACCGACCCCCGGCTCTACGCGACCGACCGACCGGAGCGGATCTGGCGTACCTTCCGCCGCGCGGGCGTGCCCGTCCGGTCACCGGGCCTGCGTGACCACTGGGCGATCACCCGACACGCGCAGATCCGGGAAATCCTCAAGCACAGCCACCTGTTGTCGTCGGCGAAGGGCAACCATCTCGGTGAGAAGGCGACCGACGTGGCCGCGGGGGAGGCAGCCGGCGGGATGTCCCTGCTGGTCAGCGACGGCCCGGTCCACGCCGCGATGCGGAGGGTTCTCGGCGCGGCGTTCACCCCGAAACTCATGCACCGGCTGACGGCCAGCACCGAGGAGCTGGCCCGGCAGCTCGTGTCGCAGGCGGCCGCCGAACCGTCGGTCGACTTCGTACAGTCGGTCGCCGCGCCGCTGCCCGCCGCCGTCATCTGCGACATGCTCGGCGTCCCGGCGAGCGACCGTGACCATGTCATCCGACTGACACAGGCGGCCTTCGGCGGTTCCGGTCACGTCACCTCCGGCAACCAGATGGCCGCGCACACCGAGCTCTTCGTCTACTGTGCCGAACTGATCGCCGCCAAGCGGCGCCGCCCGGGTGAGGACGTCGCGACGGTGCTGGCCACCGCCGAGATCGACGGCAGGCCGATGAGCCGGGAGATGGCCGTGATGAATTGCCACGACCTGATCGCCGGTGGCAACGAGACCGCCCGCCACACCTCCAGTGCCGCCGCCGTGACCATGGTCACCGAGCCGGCGTTCTGGCGTGACGTGCGAGGCGGACAGGCCGACATGGCCACCGCCACCGACGAGCTCCTGCGCCACGAGACACCGGTCAACCACATGATGCGGGTCCTGCTCGGTGATATAGAGATCGCGGGGGTCACGATGCGCCGCGGCGAGTTCGTCACGTTCTGGGTACGGTCGGCCAACCGCGACGAGGACGTCTTCGACGACCCGGACGAGATGCGGGCGACCAGGCGACCCAACCCGCACCTCGGGTTTGGTTTCGGTGCCCACTACTGCATCGCGGCGATGCTCGCCCGTATCGAGGTCGGGGCGATCGTGCGTGCCCTGGCAGAGGTCGTCGGCCACGCGGAACTGGTCGCACCACCGGTACGGCTGGAGTCGAACTTTTTCCGTGGCTACCGGTCGGTGCGCATCGCGCTGCGTCACCGGTGAAACCCCGTTCCCGGCAGTCTAGGACGTGCCTGCTGAATCGGGCGGCCGGTCAGTGGGCCACCCAGTCCGGGACCCACACGTCATCGGTGGTCTGCGGTCTTGAGGCTCGCAGGTGGTCCCGCAACGCGGTCAGCACGGGGTGCTGGTCCCCGGTGCGTGTGAGCAGCAGGTGCGGGTAGAGCGGGGTCGGTTTGCGTAGAGGGATGCGGCGCAGGTTGTAGCTCTGGGGCCACAGGTAGCGGTCCTCGCCGCCGATCAGGGTTGCCAGCGAGGCCGAGTCCGCCAGGGCGTCCATCAGGGCTTCGTCGCCGAAGTTGGGGCCGAGCGCGTCGATGCTCAGGCCGAAGGCCTGCGACAGTGACCGGTAGAACTGCGCCCACTCGGTGCCCGGCCTGATCCCGGGGATCCAGATGCGGTGTCCGGCCAGATCGGTGGGCCTGGCCCAGGCCGCGCTGGCCAGCGGGTGACTGGGCCCGACCAGGAGCTCCAGGGGCGAGTCCAGGAGTCGTTCGGCGTTGATCCCGGCCGGGACCTGGTCCGTCGGCAGGGCGCGGAACGAGGCGTCGATGGTTCCTTCGAGCACGGCTCGGGCGGCCTGGACGGCGTTCTCCTCGGCCAGCGTGACTGCGTCCAGGCTGGCCTGCGGACGGGATCGGTAGAAGCGGTAGACGGCCTGGGCCGGAGCGATGCGCCGGTTGAGGACGTCCACGCGCAGCGGGCGTACCCCGGGGCGCACGGCCTGCTCGGCCTGCTCGACGACGGTCAGGACCTTCTTGGCGTGCGGCAGGAAGACCTGCCCGTCCAGGCTCAGTCGGGAGCCGCGGGAGGTGCGTACCAGCAGCGCGACCCCCAGGGACTTCTCCAGGGCCGCGACCCGCTTGGAGACCGCCTGCTGGCTGATCCCGAGCTCGTCGGCTGCGGCCTGGAACTGGCCGGCCTCGGCCACGGCCACGAACGTGCGCAGCGCTTCGACATCCACACCCCACTCTACGGCCACAACCGGTGGTTGTGTCTGGGCGCGTTCGGGGTTGTTTGATCGGGCCTTCGCTGAAGTGCTGGGATACGTCCATGCCCACGACCACAGACCAGGCCATGTATGTCCAGACGTCCGAGTTCGCGCGCTATGCGGAGCGGATCGCACAGGTGACCGACGTGACCTCGCGGTTGAACGTGCTGCCGTTCAGCGATACCGAGGCGCGTGTGGAACTACTGGCGGTTGTGTTCGGCGCTCCGCTGCCGGAGTCGGTGACGATCTACCCGCCCTTCTTTACCGAGTACGGCCTGAACACGCGGTTCGGGAAGAACGTCTTCGTCAACCAGGGCTGCACGTTCATGGACCACGGCGGCATCCGCATCGGCGACAACGTCATGATCGCCCCGAAGGTCAGTCTCATCACCGGAGGGCACCCGCTACCCCTGGCCGAGCGGCGCGAGTACGTCACCAGCGCCCCGATCGTGATCGAGGACGACGTCTGGATCGGCGCGGCCGCCGTGGTCACCCAGGGCGTGACCATCGGTGCGGGCTCGGTGGTCGCTGCCGGCGCTGTCGTCACCCGTGACGTGCCTGCCCGCACGCTGGTCGCGGGAGTGCCCGCGCGGGTGGTCAAGACGATCGACTGACCCGTCCGGGCGAGCGCACCGGCAGTCAACTCCTGCCGGCGCGCTCGCCTGGATGGGCGTCCTGTTCCCGATGTCTCGTCACGGCCGCGTCACCGACGAGCAGTGGACCGCATCCTTGCTCTGCTGCCCAGCAACATCGGGCGTAGGGGCAGGCCCTGGGCCGACCATCGTCGGATCGTGGAAGCGATCGTCTACCGGTACCGCACCGGGATCCCCGGCGAGACCTGCCCGGCAGGTTCGGGTCCTGGAAGACGGTGTGGGCGCCCCACCGCCGGTGGGCGGGGGACGGGACCTGGGACCGCAACGCCAACGCCTGCGCCGTCGTCCGCCGCCGTGTCAGCGACTCCAACGCTCGGCGTTCCTCGACGGTCAACACGACCGGCGGCAACTTCGGTCCAGGTAACGCACCCACACCGAACTAACAGGGAACTACGAACTCAGGACACTAGGTCAGCGGGACGGGAAGCCGGCGCAGATCGCGTCGAGCAGCTCGGCGGGGGCGTCGACGAAACGGTTGTGCCGTCCGGGAAACACGACGAAGGTCGTCTTGCCGCTGTCGGCCCATCCCGCCAGCTGCTCCGGACGGTACTCCGTGTCATCGGTCCAGCCGATGGCGGTGATCGGGCAGTGCCGCAGCGGCGCCGAGGCCACGTACCGCCGCCGCAACCCGATGTCGTCGCGGAGCACCCTGACGTAGAGCGCCACCAGCTCCGGGTGCGGCTCGCGGCCGAGATCTCGGATGGTCGCCTCCAGCTCCACCGTCAGCTCGGGCTCGTCCATGTCGAGCATGCGCCCTGCCGGGCCGAGCTGCGGTGGCAGCTCGGAGGAGACAAACAGCCGTGTCGGCGGCAGGCCCCGACGTTCGAGGTGAACAGCCACCTCGAACGCGGCGATAGCCGACCAGCAGTGCCCGAAGAACGCGACGGGCACGTCGAGGTACGGTTCCAGCCCGGCGACCATGTCCGCCGCGAGGCCCTGGAATGTCGCCGGCATCCGATCCTTGAACCGGGTCAGCCGGCCCGGCAGCTCCACCGGAAGGAACTCGATCGAGTCCTGCTCCCGGGGCCAGTTCTCGAAGACGTTCGTGCCGCAGCCCGCCTGCGGAATACAGAAGACCCGCCCAGCCGCCGCCGGTGACGGGGACCGCTGCAGCCACACCGGGTTGGCAGCCGGGCGCATCACCGCGTGCTGAGCGGACGGAGATCCGTCCAGTTCGCCTCGACGTAGTCGAGGCAGGCCTGCCGGGTGCCGGGACCGTGAACGACCCGCCAGCCCGCCGGTACCTCCAGGTGGCACGGCCAGATCGAGTGCTGCTCCTCGTCGTTGACAAGAACGAGAAACTCGCGATCGGGATCCTCGAACGGGTTCACGACACGTGCTCCTTGACGGCTGGGTCGACGGTGCTGAACGGGTCCAACTCTTGCGCCGACCGCTCCAACGTGTAGTAGCGGCGGAGCTTGAGCGCGTGCGGCAGGACGGCGGGATCGGCGCTGCCACGGGCGAGGTCGATGAGGGTGCTCCATACGAAGTCGTCGCCACCGTCGCTGCGGTAGTGCTTCTTGATGACGATGCTGAAGACCTCGTTGAAGGTGTCCATGGTCAGGACGTCGGCGAGCCCCAGCAGACTCGCCCGCTCCGGGCCGGTCAACGCCGGCCGCGACACCATACGGTCAGCCGGAATGCCGGTGTCGGGGGTCCCTCCGGCGACGGTAAGCAGCGAACCCGGGTCGGGCGTGTCGACGAAATCGAGCATCAGGTGGATCCGCTTGATGCCGGACAGCACCGCGACCGCGTGGATCACCGAGGCGTCGAGGAACCAGATCTCCCCCTGCCGCATCCGGTACACCGTGTTGCCCTCGGTGAACAGACAGTTGTCGTCGGTGGCGAGGGGAATGTGCATCCGGTGCGCGTTGCGCGACTGGTTCGGCAGGTCGTCGAGTTCGAGGAGGTCCCGGTGAGGGATGCCGACGCTGTTGGTCACCAGGGCGAGCCGGGCGAAGTTCAGCCGGTCGAGGTCGGCCGTGTCGGTGATCAGCTTCCGCAGATACGGCAACTGGTCGGCATAGGCCGTGAAGGCAGGCGGCCGGTCGTAGGCGTAGTTGGTCACGACACCGTCGCCGGTGTCACCGCCCGGAGCCCAGAGCATGCAGCTATTCCAGGATCCGCCGAAGATGTAGTCGCTGTAGGCCTCAGACCACCGCAACGACAGGCTCCGTTCGAGGTCCTCGCCGAGGCGGGCATCGTCCAGGGGAACGGTCGCCACGTAATGGGTTCTCATCAGCTCTCCCAGTCCTCTCCGCGGCGAGGCTATCGACGCCCTGCCGGTTCCGCGCAGTCACCGGAACAGGCGACAGGGCCGGCTGCGCCGGCGTCCACGCTGGTCAGGACTGCCAGCGGCCCAGATCCCCGGCGACGTCCTCCAGCACGGCGACCTTGCCCTCAAACGGCTCATCCGGTCGCGGCCACTGCACGACGAGGTCGGTGATGCCCACCTCGGCGAACCTGCCCGCAGCGTCGAAGAACGCATCCCTGCTGTCAAGGACGCCGCCCACCGTCGGGCCCGCGACCAGCAACCGGCGGATGGTCGCCGGATCCCGGCCGACCTCGGCGCACGCCTCCTCCAACGCGGTCACCTGACGCCGCAGGACCGGCAGAGCCTGCTCGTAGGGGGCGCTGGCGAACCGGTTGGGGTCACCGGTGGTCACCCAGTACTGTCCGTGGCGGGCGGCCAGGCGCAGGCCCCGTGGGCCGGCGGCCGCCACGGCGAGCGGGACCCGGGGCGTCTGCTGGCACAGCGGGTGCGAGTGCACCTGCTTGGCGACGTAGTACCGGCCGTCGAAGTCGGTGACCGGTTGGGTGAGAAGCATGTCGGTGAGCTGCAGGTACTCCGCGAACCGCTCGCTGCGCTCCCGCCGGCTCCACTCGGTGCGGCGAGTCATGGTGGCGTCGAAACCGGGTGCCCCCGACCCGATGCCCAGAATGAGCCGGCCGGAGGAGATGTCGTCGAGGGCGGTGACGTCCTTGGCGAGGTAGACCGGGTCCCGAAGGTTCGGCGACGCGACCAGGACACCGATCCGGATGCGGGTCGTCGCCAACGCCGCCGCGGTCATCGTCGGCACCGCCGTGAACCACTCCCGCTCGCGGAACATACGCCAGTTCAGGTGGTCATAGGTCCAGGCGTGATCGAAGCCCATCTGCTCGGCCTGCTGCCACTTGCCGCGAGCCACCGACCAACGGTCCTCCGGCACAATCATGACCCCGAATCTCATGTCGCCCTCTCGCCGCGCTGACCCGGATCGATGTTGTAGTTGTACCGGAAGAGGTTGGCGGGGTCGACGCGCCGCTTGAGCGCCAGCAGATGCCGCCACCGGTCCCCGTACGCCTCCCGCACACCGTCGGCACCCTCGTCGCTGAGGAAGTTCACGTACTTGCCGGTGGTGTGGGCGGCCAGGGCGTCGCTGAAGTCCCGGACCCACGCCACGTGCCGATCACGGTCGTCGTCCGGTTCCCAGCCCGCGAAGATGTTGATGTTGTGACCGGCGTTCCGGGAGGCATAGGAACTCTGGTGCGACGGTACGCGCCCCACCGCCCCACCCAGGTGGTAGATAGGTACCGCCGAGGTCCCGGACGTGATCCGCGAGGCGTGCGTGACGACCGTGTCGATGACGTCGTCGGTGAGTGTCGCGACATCCGCCGACCGCCAGTAGTAGTGCTTGCCGTGCGGCACGGAGGCGTCCACGAGTCTCTGCAGGTCGACGTAGGCCATCGGCGCGACGGTGTCGATGATCGAGGGACCCATCTCCCGGAACGGTCTCAGCGCGGCCAGCCCGTCGTCGATGTCGCCGGACCAGCACAGCACCATCGCCATGACCGGCGTGCCGTGCAGCGCGGCGGGCACGGTGGGCAGGGGAGGACACAACCGCAGGTTCACGATCGACCCCAGCTCGTCCGGCGCATCGATGATGAGGTCGCGGTAACGCGCCAGCAGCGCCGGCGCGGCGTCCAGCGGCCGGATGACCATGCCGGCCAGCACGGTCGGACCCACCTCGTGCAGCCGGAGCCCGAAGCGGACGACCACGCCGAAGTTCCCGCCGCCGCCGCGTAGCCCGCGCAGGAAGTCCGGATCCGTAGTCGCGTCCACCGTGACCAGCCGGCCGTCCGCGGTCAGCACGTCGGCCTCGACGAGATTGTCCGCGGCCAGGCCACACCGGCGCATCAGATGTCCGATCCCACCGCCCAGGGTGAGCCCGCCCACCCCCGTGTGGCTGACGATGCCGCCGGTGACCGCCAAACCATGCGCCTGGGTCGCCCGGTCGACGTCGCTCCAGAGCGCGCCGCCCTGCACGTGCGCCACCCTCCGACCAGGATCCACCGTCACCGCCCGCATCGACGACAGGTCGACCACAACGCCGTCCTCGCAGAGCGCATGCCCGGCGACCCCGTGCCCGCCCCCGCGTACGGCGATCGGCAGGCCCCGCTGCGCGGCGAAGCGCACCGTCTCCGCGACGTCCTCCGCATCGGCGCACCGGGCGATCAACGCGGGACGCCGGTCGATGTCGCCGTTCCAGATGGTGCGTGCCTCCTGGTACAGCGGATGCGCGGGCGTGATGAGATCACCCCGCAGGACGGCGGCCAGCTTGTCGCCGTCATCGGTAGGGCCTGCCACGGCCGTCCTCCTGACTTCTCGCGGTGCTCGTCGTCAGGGATCCTGACGACCGTACACGTCGGACACCTGCCCGGCTGCCCGGATCGACGCCGCCACCTGCCGCAGCGTCCCGAAGAGCAAGTCGGTCACCGCCGGCTCGTGACCCAGCCGCTGCCCACACTCGTCGAGCAGCCGGAACGCGAGCAACGAGTGCCCACCGAGCTGCACGAAGGTGTCCAGCACGCTGACAGACTCCGTCTGCAGGACCATCCGGTAGATGTCGACCAGTGCCGCCTCGACCCCGTCGGCCGGCGCCACGATCTCCCGGGCCCGGTCGACCTGTTCGCGCCACGCGCCGAGCAGAGCGTCACGATCGACCTTCCCGTTCATCGTGGCCGGAATGCGGTCCACCGGCACGATCTGCTCGGGTCGCATGTGCTCGGGCAGAACCGCCGCGGCGCGCGCGGCGAGGGACTGCAGATCCTCCTCGGTGATGCCTGCCGCCCCGGCGGGCGCGACGAACGCGAGAAGGCGGACAGGGTCGTCGTGACCGACGACGGCGCAGTCACCGACCGCCGGGTGCGCGGCCAGCACCGCCTCGATCTCACCCGGCTCGACCCGCAACCCGCGGACCTTGATCTGGCGGTCGATGCGACCCAGGTGCTCCAGCAGACCGTCGTCGCGGTATCGGCACAGGTCACCCGTGCGGTACATCCGCGCCCCCGGCGGGCCGTACGGGTCCGCGACGAACCGCTCGGCGGTACGCGCCGCCGCGCGCCAGTATCCATGCGCCAACGCGATCTCACCGCCGATGTACGCCTCCCCGGGCATACCCACCGGCACCGGATCGAGGTTCTCGTCCAGCACGTGGATCCGGAAGTTCGCGGCTGGCCGACCGACCGGCACGACCGAACCACCCATCCCGTGCGGGATGACGTTGTCGGTGACCGGACCCGCCTCGGTGGGCCCGAAGGCGTTGACGAGCGTGGTCGCCGGCAGGGTGGCGTGGAACCTGTCGCGGAGCCGAGGGCTCATCGACTCGCCACCGCACAACGCCCACCGCAGCGCACCGGCCCGCTCGGCGGACACCGCCTCCAGGAACGGTGTCACCACGGTCGGCACGAAGAAGATTGTCGTCACGGCGTACCGCTCGACGACCCGGGCGAGGTGCGCGGGATCGCGGTGCCCGCCGGGCCGGCAGACCACCAGCCGTCCGCCGTGGTACAGCGGCCAGAAAAGCTCCCAGATGGAGACGTCGAAGCCGGGGGAGGTCTTGAAGACCGCGCTGTCACCCGCCCGGAACGGGTACTCGCGCTGCATCCACTCGATGTTGGCCAGGGCTGCGTCACTCGGGTAGGCGACACCCTTCGGCAGCCCGGTGGTGCCCGAGGTGTACAGGATGTGCACCAGGTCCGCGGCGCTGCCACCTACCTGGAGGTCCATCGCGGGACAGCGTCCCCACGATGCCCGGTCCGCGTCGAGGTCCAGAACGCGCCAGGCGCCTGCGGGGACGCGCTCGCGGCACGCCGCGTCGGTCAGTACGTGTCGCGGCGCGGAGTCGTCCAGCATGTAGGCCAACCGGGCGTCCGGCAGTTCCGCATCGATCGGCACGTAGGCCGCACCGGTCTTCACCGCGGCGTAGATGGCCACGACCTGGTCAACGCCACGCGTCATGCAGATCCCGACGCGGGTACCGGCACCGGCACCGTCCGCCCGGAGGAAGTGGGCCAGCCGATTGGCGCGCTCGTTGAGCTGCCGGTAGCTGAGCGTCCGACCGTTCTCGTCCACCAGGGCATCGCCGTCGGGTGTCCGCTGGACCTGTTCCTCGAACGGTCCGGCCAGGGTGCGGTGCAGGATCCGGGGCCGCCGGTACAGGTTGAGGCGGTACAGGATCCGGTCCCGTTCGGCCGCATCGACCAGCGCGTGCGCGGCCAGCGGCGCGGCGGGATCGTCGGTCACGCACCGGAGCAGGTGCAGCAGGGACCGGGCCCAGCACAGGGCGACGGCGGTGTCCGCGGAGTCCGTCGTCGCCTGCACGACGAGGGCGTCACCGGCCTCCGACACGGCGATCGTCGTGTCGACCCGTGACTCGTCGCTGCTGTCCGGAACGCCCTGCTCGGCGGCCTGCCGCAGGGCGGTGTCGAAGCTGACGGTCTCGTCGAGCGGGTCGCATCCCCGCACGATGACCGCCTTCCGGTCGCCCCAGCGCAGCCGGACCCGGACGGGGGTGTCTCGGCGGGACAGCCGCCGCGCCAACACCGTGACGCAGAGCCGCAGGGCGAGCGGTTCGTCGGCCCCGGTGGCCGTGGCGACTGCCCGCAGGCGATCCGTCAGAGCAGCGGTGATCGGAACCGGTCCCACTGGCAGCGCCGAACCGGGGCCGTCCTCACCGGCGTCGGGGACGGTGCCTGCCGTCGCCAACGAGACCGGCCAGCCGCCGGTCACGGCCGCCTTCCCGACCCGGCGTGGTCCGCGTCGACCCACGTGGCCCGCCCGTCGTCAGCTGCCGGGCGCGGCGCCCCAGATACGCCTGGGGGGCCGTCGAGCCACGCGGCGAGCTGACCAAGCACGGGCGTGACGAACACCTGGTGGGGATTCAGGTGCCGGCCCGTGGTCTCGCGGATGCGGGCGACGAGTTGGGTGGTGTGCAGCGAATTGCCACCGAGGTCGAAAAAGTGGTCTCCCGCGCCGACCCGGTCGACGCCGAGCAATTCCTGCCAGATCGCGGCGAGCTGCCGTTCGGTGTCGGTGCGTGCGGGCGACATGTTGACGGCGCGCGGCGACACCGGGTCGGGCGGCGCGGGCGTGGGACGGGCCGGACGGTCGGCGTTGTCGCTGCACGCCAACGCGTCGACGGGCGTCCCGGGTGACGACACACCGTGGGTGAGGGCTGCGGTGTAGTCGTCGAGGAAGCGGATCATCCGGTCGTCGTCGAACAACTCCGTGGAGTACTCCACCGACACGCCGAGGTTGCCGTCGGGAACGTCGGCGACGTCGACGGCGACGTCGAACATGGCGTACCGGTCCTCGACACTCACCGTCTCCACACGGACGTCCCCGAGCCGGAGGTCCGCGCCGGTGATGCCCGTCGGGTGCAGCGTCAGAGTCATCTGGAACAGCGGATTGCCGCCCGCCACCCGTGGTGGACGCAGCGCGTCAACGACGAGGTGGAAGGGGACGTCCTGGTGGGCGGTGGCGCCGATGACTGTGTCGTGGCAGCGGCGGACCAGCTCGGCGAACGTGGGATCGCCGCCCAGGTCGGTCCGCAGCACGACGGTGTTACCGAAGAAACCCGCCAGCGCGTCGATGTCCACGTGCGTGCGTCCGGAGAACAGGGACCCGACGGCCAGGTCGCGTTGTCCGGTGTAGCGGTGCAGCACGGTCAGCAGGGCGGCCTTGAGCACCGCCAGGAACGACACCCGGTGGGTACGGGCGTAGGCGCGCGCCGCGTCGGCGACATCCCGGGGCAGCCACCGGGTGACCGCGGTTCCGGCACCGGTGGGCTGTACCGGCCGGGGCCGGTCGGTGGGGAAACGCATCGGGGTGAGGCCGGCCAGCTTGTCGCGCCAGTAGCCGAGCTGGCGGTCCAACTCCGCCCCGGCCAGCCACCGCCGCTGCCAGGCGGCGAAGTCCGCCGGCTGGACGGGCAGGTCGGGCAGGTCGGCGTCGCGGCCGGTGACCGCGGCGGTGTACAGGGCCGACAGCTCACGGCCGATGATGGCGGCCGACCATCCGTCGGTGACGATGTGGTGGGCCACGAGCAGCAGCACGTGGTCCTTCGGGGCCACCCGGGCCATGGCGGTCCGGAACACCGGCCCGGCCTCCAGGTCGAACGGGCGGGAACACTCCGCCTCCGCCCATCGGTCGACCTCGTCGTCGTCCAGCTCGACGAACGGCAACCGCAGCGCCGCCGGCGTCGGGTCGACGACCTGGCGTGGCAGGCCGCCCTGGTCGACGAACCGGGTCCGCAGCGCCTCGTGCCGGGTCACCAACGCGTGCAGAGCGCGCTCCAGCGCCGGCACGTCGAGGTCACCGCGCAGCCGAAGCGCGAACGGCACGTGGTAGGAGGTCGAGGTGGGATTGACCTGGTGGATGAACCAGACCGCCTCCTGTTGGTAGGTGCACGGCATCGCCGCGTCGCGGGGCACGGGGACCACCCGCCGTGGGTCGGTCTGCCGGTCCCGTTCGGCGCGTTTGGCGGCCAGCAGCCCTTCCAGGTCGGTGATCTCCCGGTCCAGCTCCGACCCGGTGTCCGGCTGTTGGGAGGTCAACGCGGCGGCTAGTTCGCGCACGCTGGGATGGGCGGCGAGCGTGCCGATGCTGGCCCCGTCGATGCGGCCGACGGCACGAACGGCGTCGAAGGAGTCGCCGCCCAGCTCGAAGAAGCTGACGTCCGCGTCGATCGTGGGCAGTTCGAGCACGTCCCGGTAGACCGCAGCGATCGATTCCTCGAGCGCGGTGGCCGGTGCGTGTTCCGGCGGGACCGCCCCGACAGAACCGGGGGCCCCGGGTACGTCGATCGGCGACGTGGCCACGACGGGGCCTGCCGCGGCGGCGACCGGGGCGATGCGGTCGGCGGTGATCAGCGCCTCGAAGGCCGCGTGGAGGCTAGCTCCCAGCTCGTCGATGAACCCGGGCTCGAACCGTTCACGGTGGGTGAGGAGCTGCACGGTCTGGGCCTCCGGGGCGATCGTCAGCGCCACCGGATAATTGATCTTGTCGTACAGGGCCTCCTGGTGAAACGTCAGGGACTGCCCACCTGCCCTGGACTCGATGACCGAGGGGTACGTCTCCAGGGAGACGCTGCTGTCGAACAGCTGTTGCCCGGTGACTCCCGCCCACCTCTTGATGTCGGCCAGCGGGGTGTGCTCGTACCGGCGCATCTGCGCGTACGTGTGCTGAATGTCGCGCAGCCAGGGCCCCAGGTCACCATCGGCGGGCACCGTGATGCGCACGGGCAGCGTGTTGGCGAACACGCCCACAATCCGGTCGACCTGCCCGATTTCCGGTGGCCGACCCGAACTGGCCGACCCGAACGTGATCTCCTCACCACCGGTGAAGCGACGCAGGACGATGGCCCACGCGGCCTGGATCATGGTGCCGAGGGTCACCCGATGCCGGGCCGCAGCGTCCCGCAACCCCTCGACGACACGCGCCGGCATCTCGGTGTTCCGCCGGTCGACCGCCCCGGTGCTCCTTGACGGGCTCCACGGCTTCAAGGTCGACAGGTGACGCGAGGAGATCCCGCCCAGCAGATCCGCCCAGAAGGACCGCGTCGCCTCCGGATCCTGACGTTGCAGCCACGCGATGTACGTGCGGAACGGTGGGGGAGACGGCGGTGGGGGTCCACCGACGGTGAGATGCCGGTAGTGCGCCAGGACGTCGCTGAAGAAGATCGCCACCGACCAGCCGTCCATCAACAGATGGTGGTAGGTCCAGATGAGGTAGTGCCGGTCGGCGCCGAGGCGGATCACCTGGAGTCGTTGCAGCGGCGCGACGGCCAGGTCGAAACCCTTTCCGCTGTCGTCGGCGCGAAGCTGTTCGAGCTGCCTGCGTTGCTGCGGTTCGTCGAGACCGCTCCAATCGTGACGCGTCACCGGCAGTGACACCTCACGGTGGACAACCTGCAACGGCTTGTCCAGCCCCTCCCAGTGGAACGAGGTCCGCAGCGCGGGATGCGCGTTCACCACCGTCTGCCACGCCGACACCAGGGCAGCCGGGTCCAGCGGCCCGTCGGCCCGATACGTCTGCTGGCTGAGGTACATGTCCGCCGCACCGTCGTGCAGGCTGTGCAGGAGCATGCCCTGCTGAAGCGGCGTGAGTTCGTAGATGTCCTCGACGTTGCTGGTGTTCACTGGTTGCTCCCTGCTCTCGCCCCGGCCAGCGGCCCGTGAAACGCGACCTCCGTGCCCTGTGGCACCCTCACCGGCCGGAGGCCGCGTCGGAATCGACCCCGACGCGGATCGGGCAGGCCGCTCACGCCAGATCCCGGCTGATCGCCCCCGTCACCTGCCGCTCGCCCTCAGGGTCAAAGAAGTGCCCCCCTGGCACCTCGTCGAGGTCGAAACGCGCGGACGTCTCGCCGCGCCAGTCGTTCATCTGCTGCGGAGAGGCCTCACGGTCGTCGGTACCGGCGAAAGCGCGGATGGGCACGTCCAACGGCACCGCCGGACGGAAATCGTTGGTGCTGAGCACGGTGAGGTCGGCGTCCAGGGTGGGCAGCAGCGCGGCCAGCAGCTTCTGGTCGGCGAGAACCGCCGGCGGGGTGCCACCCATCTCCCGCACGTATCCCTCGAGCCCGTCGCTGCGTCCCTCCCACCGCCAGCTTCCGGTGCCGTGCACCGGGGCCGGGTCGCACGCCGTGTACAGCCGGACCGGCATCGGCAGATTGCGGTCACGCAGGACATGCGTGAGGGTCCACATCACCCGTGAGCCCATGCTGACGCCGTAGATGGCGTAGGGCCGGTCGAGTAACGGGCGGAGCACCTCCACGAGGTCGTCGACCAACGGCATCATCCGGGTGTACGGGGGCTCGTGGAAACGATCCGCCCGACCCGGCAACTGCACACCGATCGTCTCGATGGAGGGTGCCAGCAACTGCGGCCAATGCCGGTACATGCCCGCGCTGCCTCCGGCGTGGTGCAGGCACACCAGCTGCACCTCACACGGACTGTCGCGACGGCAGAACCGTTTCAGCCAACGGCGGTCACCCACTACGGCCTGCAGCATCACGTACCGCTCATTCGTATCGACGGAGGTGACGGATCTCGGTGTCCCGGCCCACGCTACCGACGTCCGGTTCGCCAGCACTGTCACGGGAATCCAGGACAGGCGCATCGCCCGCCGTACGGGCCCGGTGGCCCGACCACCATGACAAACTGGCCACGACCACCGGCCTACCGCGAATGAGGATGGTGCTGCGCTGATGGCCGAGACCACCCGTCCGACGGCCGTGACCGGGGTCGACATCGTGCCCGCCAATCAGGCGAGCTGGGAGGACCTTCAAGCGATCTTCGGCACCCGTGGGGACGGAGCTCACTGCCAGTGCCAGCGTTACAAGATCCCCATCGCCCGGTGGAGATCCGTCCCTCTCGAACAACGCCGGCACCGGCTGCGCGAGCAAACCGACTGCGGATACCCCGCATCCGACACGACCAGCGGCCTGGTGGCCTACCTCGACGGCGAGCCCGTCGGCTGGTGCGCGGTCGAGCCCCGCTGCGCCTACGACCGGCTACGGACCACCCAGGTGCCGTGGGCGGGCCGCAACGAGGACCGAGACGACCCGGACATCTGGGCCGTCACCTGCTTCTTCGTCCGTGCGGGCTACCGGCGGCGCGGCATCAGCCGATCGTTGGCCCGGGCGTCGATCGGCTTTGCCCGCGCCCGCGGCGCCAACGCGCTGGAGGGCTACCCGATGATCACCCGGCCGGACCAGAACGTCATCTGGGGCGAGCTGCACGTCGGTAGCCGGAGCATCTTCGCCGACGCAGGATTCGCCGAGGTGCACCGGCCGACACTGCGGCGGGTGGTCATGCGCGTCGACTTCAACCACCGACAGCGTTGACACACCAACACCGATCAGCCGTCCCGAGAAGTGGGGACACCCTCCGAGGCCGCCCGACCACGACGATCGGTGACGTGTACCGGTCACTTCCCGAATGGTTCCTGGCGATCTGCGCACGGCATCCCGAGCGGACCGCGGTGGTGTGCGGATCCGAGCACCTGACGTACCAGGAACTGGCCGCCGAGGCGCGCGGCCTCGCCGCTGAACTGATCCGCCGGGGCGTCACCCGCGGCGACCTCGTCGGACTCCGCGTCACCAGGTCAATGGACATCCCGGTCGCGGTCATCGGCATCCTGCTCGCTGGCGGCGCCTACGTACCACTCGACCCCGGGTACCCGTCGCAGCGGCTGCGCCGGATCATTGCCGAGACGAGCATCGGTTGTGTGGTCGGGGAAACCCTGCCAGCCCGTGGACACACCGCCTCTCCCAGAACCGACTTGCCCGAGGTCTCCGCCGGCGACCGCGCCTACGTGATCTACACGTCCGGCTCCACCGGCCAGCCCAAGGGCTGCGTTATCAGCCACGGAAACGTCCTGAGCCTCCACCATGCCGCCCTACCGCTGCTCGATGTCGGCCCGGACGACCGATGGACCCTCTTCAGCTCGATCAACTTCGACGTGTCGGTGTGGGAGCTGTGGAGCGCTCTGGGCACCGGCGCCACCCTGGTGATCGTAGACGCCGAAGCGGTGTACGACCCCGAGGTGTTCCTACGGCTGATCATCGACCAGCGGGTGACCGTCCTCAACGCGGTGCCCCCCGTGTTCCGCCTCCTCGCCGAGGCGCACGCCGACGCGGGCCGACCGCCCCTGCCACTGCGTTACGTGATTTTCGCCGGCGACGCGGTGGACCTCGACACCACCGCCGCCTTCATCGAAGGGCTCCCGCAGCGCATCCGGCCGATCAACATGTACGGCATCACCGAGACCACCGTCCACGCCACCTTCAAGGAACTCGACGACACGGCCCTCCACGGCGTCAACCGATCGCCGATCGGGCGACCGCTACCGCACCTGGAGATCATGCTCCGCGACCCCACCGGCGAACCGGTTCCCGACGGTCAGGCCGGTGAGATCTGGGTCTCCGGCAGCGGCGTCGGTCTCGGCTACCACGGCCGCGACGACCTCACCGCCGAACGCTTCCTCACCGTCGACGGCGTACGGTCCTACCGGTCCGGAGACCTGGCCCGACGGCTGCCCGACGGCGAACTCGAGTACCTCGGCCGCGCCGACCGCCAAGTGAAACTACGCGGATTTCGCATCGAACTCCCCGAGATCGAGGCCACCCTGCGCGGCTGCACCGGAGTACGCGACGCCGTCGTCGAACTGGTCACCGGGCACGTATCCGGTGACTTCCTCGCCGCCTACCTCGTGGTCGACCACACCTTCGACACCCGCCGAATCCGACAGGAGTGCGCCGAGGCGCTGCCGCCCTACATGGTGCCAACCACGTACAAGGTCCTCCCCGCCATACCGCTGACCCCGTCAGGAAAGATCGACCGGAGCGCGCTAACCGCTCACCGTTGAGCGACCGTCACCATCCGCAGCTCCGCCGTGTACCGCTCGCCGTCCCGGTCGCGCAGCCACAGCTGCTCCACGTCCGGCAGCACCTCGGTCAATGTGATCGTCGCGTCCGCACGAGACCGCTCGGTCCGGCGGACCAGCTTGGCGAACATGTTGACCAGCGGCAGGCTCCGCAGGTCCACCGCCACCGGCTTGCGCTCCACCGGCACCCGGCAGAAGAACCGTTCCGGCAGCCCCTGCTCGCGGCGCCACCGGCGCACCCGCGCGTACCGCTGCCGCTCGTCGATCACAGCGGCCCACCCCAGCGCCGATGCCGGGAACTTCCACGCCTCACGGCTGACCACCAACCGGTCGATGGACACCCGCGGCAGGTGACGATCGTCGTCGAACGGCCGGAATCCGTTGACCACCACGATGTTCAACAATTCCCCGACGACGTCGAGAAACCGGTGGTACCGATCCTCGACGCGGTCGTGCACCATCAACGCGCCGTCGCGCACGCACGCCGTCAGCTCGCTGCCGTAGAGCACCTTCGCACCGGCCGGCGGCGTCATGGACTCCGCCCCGACGGCCAGGTAGGTGTAGGTCGGCAACATCAGCTCCGGTGCACGCGCGAAGCGCGACGTGACCGCCAACGGCGAGTCCCGGGGCGGGATGGTGAAGATCCGGTCATCGAGGCCGCTGGCCAGTGCCGCCTCCCGAAGCCGGTCGGGACAGGGATGCTGCGCCGGAAAGATCTGACTCTCCAGGGTGTTGGTGGCACAGTGCAGCTCACCCAGAACGACGTCGACGTCACCGATGGCGAGACCGGACGGATCGGTGACCGCCAGCATGACGTCGGGGGAGCACCACCGCACCCCACTCCACCGCGGCGACTGCTCCGGAAACTCGCGCGCCACCGCCCCGGCTATGTCGGCAGCACCGACCCGGTGGTGCCGCAGCCCCTCGGACGCCGCATCCGGTAGGCCGACGATCCGCCGCCAGCGGCGCTGGAACTCGGCCACCACCTCATCGACAACCGCTGCCTGCACCGGCTCGCGCGCCGGAACCAGCATCTCCGGCATCACGACCGACAACAGGTGCAGCAGCGGCACGGTCGTACCGCCGAAACGCCCGAGTTCCCGCTCAAACGCCTGCCGGGCCCGCTGCTCGTACCGATCGGCGACCGTGTTGGCCAGCCACGCGGCGCTGTCCAGGACCAACCCCAGCGGCTCCGCGATACGATCGATGAACCGCTGCCCGATCCGTACCTCACCGGCCCGGATCGCGTCCTCGTACACCAGCGTACGGCCGGCGTACGGTTCGCCCGGGAGCCGCTGCGAGGCAGCGCCGGTAAGACGCTCGAAGGTGTCGCCGAGAGCCTGGTTGGCCGCCGCGAGCCGATCGGCATCACCGGCCGACGCCCCAACCACCTCCCGGGCCCGCATCAGCTCAGCGAGCGGGGCCATCGCCCGACTCCGCACCGCCTCGTCGCCGATGGCCGCAATCCGCTCGGCCAGGAACCGCTCCGGCCACAGCGCCACCGGCCCCTTCAAGCTGATCTCGACGGCGCCGACCTCCCGCAACCACAGCAGGGCGGCGACCACCGCAGGGTCCGGAGGGTCACCGGTGATGTCCCGGACGGTGCGCTGCCCGTCGCACTGGCGCAGCACCCGCCGCTGCACAGCCGACAGCGTCGCCGGCTTGCGGAACGGCATCCGCAGAACCCCGCCGGCCAGTCTCGTCGACAACACCGTCGTCGGCCGCAGCCACGGCCACACCTCGGGCCATGCCGCGACCATCTCGGCTATCGCGTCGATTGCCCAGTACTCGAAGTAGGTGGTGCGGCGGGACAACAACTGTGGTGCCGGCTCCATCGACACACCGAAGTCCTCGGGCACGAGTCGAGCCCAGCCGATCGGGCCGAAGAAGCTGATGCTCTCGTTTTTCAGGCAGTACCGCTGCAGGTACGTGGCGATGGTCAGCTCGTGCTGCCGGCCACGCGACGTGCGGGGCTCCCCCGAGGCGGCCTTGTCCAGGCACGTCCGCACCACCGCCGGATTCTGCGAGGTGACCGCCTCCCGGAACGTCGGCTCGGTGGCGATGCCGGCGACGGTCGACGACAGCCGCGCGGTCGCGGCGGCGAAAACCCTCTCGTACCGTTCGCCGGTCGCCGGCGTCGCCGTGTCGACCTGGTCCGCGGCGGCGGCGAGCTCGTCGTCGCAGATCTCAGCGAGCCGTGCGGCGGGGAAACCCGCACCCCGCAGGGCGATCTCCCGCCACACCGACCATCGGGTCCGGCCGAGCGGAGCGAGTGGACCGGCCGTCGTCACCGCAGCCATGCTCAGTGCCCTCCACCGATCTCGTTCAGGATGGCCTCGAGCTCCTCGTCGTCGGACAGCTCGCTTTGCCGGCTGAGAATCAGCAGCGCGAGGCTCTCCACCGTCGGCGCGCCGAAAATCTCCCGGAGGGACAGCTCTACGTTGAACTCGTCCCGAATCCGGGCCGTCAGGGTGGTGGCCAGCAGCGAGAAGCCGTTCAGCTCGAAGAACGTGTCGTAGATGCCGACCCGCTCCACCTCGAGGAGCTCCTCGAAGATCTCACCGAGCCGTCGTTCCAACGGGGTGCGCGGGGCGACGTAGCTGTCCGCCGTCTCGTCACCGTCCGGCTCCGGCAGGGTCGCCAGGTCGTAGTCACCGTCGGGGGCACGGTCCAGCGTGTCGACCACGAACAGGTGCCGGGGGATCAGGTGCTCGGGCAGCCGCAGCACCAGCCCGCGGCGAATCCCGGCGGCCTGCTCAGGGGCGACCCCGGTGACGTAGCCGACGAGAACGACCCTGTCCTCCGCGTCGACGAGTTCGGTCACGACCGCGTCCACCACGTCCGGCACGTCCCGCAACGCGGCCAGTGTTTCCAACGGGTCGAAGGAGAGGTTCGCGCCGAGTCGGCCGACGAACTCGAGGGTGCCGTCGTGCCAGCGTCGCGCCAGGTCCCCGGTCCGGTAATCCCCGAAGCGCAGTTCGGCGACCTCGCCGACGGCCGCCGCCTGACCGATCGGGTGCAGCAGTTCGGCCGGCTCCTCGGATAGCTCGACGCCCAACGGCACCCGTAGCGGTGCCGTGGACAGCTGCCAGTCCTCCGGCACCTCGTGGACGGCCAACGGGCGGCCATCCCGGCCGACCCGGTACACGCCGACGAACCGGCAGCCAGGGGCGGCCCGACGCACCAGATCCACGTCGTGGGAGATCACGTCGCCGGAGTTGTCGACGATCACCTGCCGCAACGCCGGCAGAGGTCCGCGTAGCGCACGTAGCTGCGCAGGGCTCAGGTAGGCGACGGTGATCCCGTGTGCGTGGAGCCAGGCGTCGCTGTCCCCGCCCACTGAGGCGGACGGGAGGTACAGAGTCGCGCCGGAGGCGAGTGCGCTGGTGATCGCCGACACCAGCAGACCGGGACGCGGACACAGCGGCGCGATCCGATCGTCGGCGGCGAAGCCGTACCGGTGCTGTGCCCAGTCGCCGACGACCGGAACATCCCCCGAGCCGGTCGATGGCAGCTCGCTCAGGTCGATGGATCCGTCCTCGACGTCGAGAACGGCGGATACGCCGAGATAGTGCAGCGGGACCTCGGAATCGGCCTCGATCACCGAGTAGGGCAGCCCAGCCCTGACGCAGCCGAGGACCGCAGCGACGAACCCGGCGACAGGCCGCCGGACGACACCGACGGTCGCTGCTTCGGGTAGCCGGCCGGCGATCAGGTCCGCGGCCCGGCCAACCCACTCGTACGTCCACTCGCCGGCGGCGTCGACCACGGCGATCCGCCCGGCGGGCGGGGCGGGCCGGTGCGCCGCAAGCGGGGCCGGCGCCGGAACCGGTTCGCCCGCGAAGGGCTCAAGCCGGTAGTCCACCAGCGCCTTGGCTGGGTCGGCGGCGGTCGCGCGAAGCAGGCTCTGCACGTGGGACAACAGGACCTGCATCATCGGCGCGTCGAACCGGTCGGCGTTGAAGTCGAGATGCAGCCGGAGGATCCCGTCGTTCTCCTGCGCGTTGCACACCAGATCGAACTTGCTGGGCAGGGTCGGCGCTTCCATGGGCTCGATGGAGACGCCGTTGACCTGCTCCACCTCCGGGCTTCCGATGACGTTGAGGATCACCTCGAACAGCGGGGTGCGACGGGGGTCCCGAACCACCTGCAACTGCTCGACGACCACGTCGACCGGTGCCTCGGCGTGCGCGTAGCCGTCCAGGCAGACCTGCCGTACCCGCTGCAGCAGACCGGCGAACGTCAGATCGCCGGTCAGGTCGACCCGGATCGGCAGCGTGTTGACGAAGAACCCGACCAGCAGGTCGGTGCCGGCGTCGCTGCGGCCCGCGATCGGCACCCCGACGACGATGTCGCGTTGACCGGACCAGCGGCTCAGCACGGTGGACAGGGCCGCCAGAAGCGCCATGAAGGGGGAGACGCCGTGTTTGCGGCACAACACGTGCAGCGCAGCGGTCTCCGACGCCGACAGGGCCGCGTGCACCCGTCCACCGGACTGGCGGGCCACCGCCTGACGGTGCGCGGCGGGCAGGTTCAGCGCCGTCGGAGCACCGTCAAGATGCCGCCGCCAGTAGTTCACCTCGCGGTCGATGGTCTCACCGGCGAGGTAGTCGCGCTGCCAGACGGCGTAGTCGCGGTACTGCACCGGCAGCGGCGGCAGCCCGGCCTGTTCCACGTCGCCGCCGGCCTCATACAGTGCCAGGAGCTCACGGACGAACAAGCCGATGGACCACGCGTCGGAGACGATGTGGTGCATCGTGACGGCGAGGATGTGGGTGGTGTCGTCCAGCCGGATGAGCATGCACCGGAACAGCGGCCCGGTCGCGAGGTCGAACGGCGTGGACGCCTGCTCGTCGGCCAGCCGTCGGGCCGCGTCGGACGGGTCCGTCTCGCCGACGACGTCCTCGACCCGAAGGCGCCAGGTGTCCTCGAGGTCATCGACAACCTGGACTGCGGTGCCGTCGACCGTCGGGAAACGAGTGCGCAGCGCCTCGTGCCGTAGCAGGATCGCCCGGATGCTCGCCTCGAGCGCGGGCACGTCGACAGGCCCGGTCAGGCGACGGCGGCCGTGGATGTTGTACGCGGCACCGGGTAGCAGTTGGTTCTCCAACCACAGCCGTTGCTGGTCGAAGGAGAGCACAGGCGCGGCGTCCGGTGGACGAGGGGTGACGACCCGAGGTTCCGCGGCGGCCTGCGCCGCGACGGTTGCTGCCAGCCCGGCGGCGGTGGGCGACTCGAAGAAGTCCTTCACCGGGATCGCCACACCGAGCGTTTTACGGATCCGTGCCACGACCTTTGGAGCCAGCAGGGAGTGCCCGCCCAGTCCGAAGAAGTCGTCGTGTACGCCGAAGTCCGAGCGGCCGAGTAGATCACTCCAGATCGCGACGACGGCTTCCTCGTAGGGATTGCGCGGCGGTACCGTCGGGCCCGTCTTCCGGGCCGGGGTGTCACCAGTGACGTCGCTGCCGGCGATGGCCTGAGCCTGGAAAGGGGGCGCCATGGGTGCACAGTAGGTCGCGACCGGCGCTGCCCGGATGTCACACAAACGTGGGATCGTGTCGCGCCGGGGCAGTTCACGCCGGCGGTTAGACTCCCGGTGTGCCCGACGTGGACGAGTACGGCAGACCCGAGCCGCCGGTGTCGGCCGGTGAGGTGGAGACGCTTCTCGGGTTCTTGGACTACCAGCGGGCCACGTTGGCGTGGAAGTGCGCGGCGGTAGACAACGCCGGCATGCGGGTCACCGTCGGCGTGTCGTCGATGACCCTCGGTGGGTTGCTCAAGCACCTCGCCTACGTGGAGGACGACTGGTTCTCGGTGCGCCTGCACGCCCACCCCCGGCAGCCACCATGGGACGGCGTCAACTGGGAGGACGACCCGGACTGGGACTGGGAATCAGCGGCGGACGACACGCCCGACGACCTTCTCGCGCGGTGGGAGGCGGCGGTAGCCCGGTCGCGCGTGCTCCTCGCCGAGGCCCTCAGCGCGGGCGGCCTCGACCAGGCGGCGAGGCGGCCGTGGCCGAACGGTGAGGCGCCGAGCCTGCGGTGGATCCTGGTGCACATGATCGAGGAGTATGCGCGGCACAACGGCCACGCCGACCTCCTGCGCGAAGCGGTGGACGGGCAGACCGGCGAGTGACGCCGGCGGGCTACCGGGCGGCGACCCCGGCGCTCATGAGGTCCAGCAGCTCCGTCGGCGCGTCGATGAACCGGTGGTGACGGCCATCGAGGAGAACCCCGGTCGTCTCGCCACACCGGGACCAGCCGCCCATCGTCGCGTAGGGGATCTCGTCATCCTCGCTCCAGCCGATGGCCGTGATCGGGCAGGACAGACGGAACGGTTCCGGCACGACGTAGCGCTTGTTGGTCTCGACGTCGGCGCGCAAGACCTCGAGGTAGAACGCGACCAAGTCGGCGTCCGGCTTACCTCCGAGTTCCCGCATGAGCTTCTCGAGCTCGGCGCCAAGCTCCGTGTCGTCCATCGACAGGAAACGGCCCGCTGGCCCGTCCTGCGGCGCGACCTCCGAGGAAACGAAGAGCCGGGCGGGCGTGGGCATTCCGGCGCGGATCAGTTCGGCGGACACTTCGTAGGCAGCCAGGGCCGAGCCGCAGTGCCCGAAGAAGCCGAAGGGTTTGTCGAGGTGGTCCTCGAGGCCGGCCGCCATCGCCTTCGCCAACTCCTGGTACGACTCGAAGTTGGGCTCGGCGAACCGGGTCTCGTGGCCGGGAAGTTCGACGGGCAGGAACTCCACGTCCTGGTGGCGCTGCGGCCATCGGCGGTACATGCTGGCGCCGCAACCGGAGTACGGGATCAGAAACACCCGGCCAGCTGCGGAGGATGACGGCTTGCGAGGCAACCACTTGTTGCGTGGCGACGGGGCAGGCATGGGTGTGGTCTCCCAGGAGTCAGCGTGGCCGGCTCAGGCGGCGCGGACCGGCTTCGCCGTGATGGGCAGGTGCTTGTAACCGGAGATGAAGTTCGAGTGCAGACGCTGGGGTTCGCCGGCGGGCGCGAACGCGGTGAACCGCGACAGCAGCTCGTCGAAGAGGATCCGCAGGGTGGCGCGGGCGACCGTGTGACCGACGCAGTAGTGCGGGCCGATACCGAACGCGAGGTGCTTGTTGGGTTTGCGTCGCAGGTCGAAGGTATCGGCGTCGGGAAAGACATCCGGATCGCGGTTGGCCGCACCCAGCCAGGTGACCACCGCCTGCCCGGCCTTGATCCTGGTGCCCTGGATCTCGGTGTCGTCGACGGCGTACCGCATGAAGTGGCTCACCGGTGAGCCCAGCCGGAGGGCCTCCTCAACCGCGGTCGGTGTGACCGACCGGTCGGCCGCCCATCGGTCGAGCAGGCCGTCGCCGATGTGTTCGACCATCAGGTAGTTCGGTGAGTGCGGCGTGGTGACCACCGCGCCGAGCAGGACGCTGTAGCAGTTGGACATCACCTCACCGGGCGACATGCGTCGGCCGTCGACCTCTGTGGAGATCAGGACACTGACTAGGTCGTCGCCGAGGTTGCTCCGCCTGTCCCGGTAGATGTCCTGGAAGTAGGCGAACAACTCACGGTGGGCCTGGTCGAGCGTGGCCTGCGTGCCGCCCTCGAGCTGGTACTCCGGGTCGTCTGCGGCGATCGAGGAGTTGAGCAGGTGGCCGAGGCGGGGCCAGTCGGCACGGGGTAGACCCATGGACACCCCACCGACCGCCACGGGAAGCGCGAGCATGGCCTCGGCGAAGTCGAACGGTCCGCCGTCAGCGAGGGGGGCGATGACCTCCCGAACCAGACCGAGGATCATGTCGTGCTGCTGCTCGATGGCCTTGTGGGCGAGGGCCTTCTGCAACCGGGCCCGCATGATCGTGTGTCGAGGCGGGTCAGTGGCGGCGATCTGTCGCCCACCGGCGGGGTCCTCGACACCGAGGATGTTGAGTAGGGTGCCGCGCTCGGAGGTGAAGCTCGCGGCGTCGCGGAGCACCCGGTCGGCGTCGTGGTACCGCACCACCGACCAGAAGCCGTTGCGTTCGTCGACCTGGGTCCACTCCAGGTGGTCCTCCTCGCGCATGCCGGCCCAGATCGAGCGGAATCCCAGGCCGGTGTACAGCATCGGGTCGGCCAGGCGCTGCGCGGCGGCGCTGACCGGGCATCCGGTCGCCGGCGCGAGGAAGCCCGTCGATGGTCCCGCGTCGCCGCTACTGGACGGTGGCATCGAGGGTCTCCTCCCGGTCTGCCGTACTCGGCTGCGGTTCGTGCTCGTGCAGTTTCTCGGCGAGGTCGGCAATGGTGGGTCGTAGGTACAGGGTGCGGGCCGGCAGGGCGATGTCGAACTCGTCGTGCAGGGCGGCCAGCAGCTCGGCGGCGAGCAGGGAGTGGCCGCCCAGCTCGAAGAAGTTGTCCTCGACGCCGACCGTGTCGACGCCCAGGGCCTCGCTCCAGATCGCCGCCAACCGTTGTTCGAGGGCGGTGCTGGGGGCGACGTACTCGTTCCAGACGTTGCGGGGGACCTTCTCGGCGGGCAGCGACGAACGGTCGACCTTGCCGTTCGGATTGAGGGGGATCTCGGCACGTACCAGGATCACCCAGGGCACGAGATGCGGTGCGACGGTCGCCTGCAGCCTCTCCCGCAGCGACGTGCCGAACGCCGGCCACTCCTCGGGGCTCATCTGACCCACCGCCACGTACGCGACGAGCCGGGTGTCGCCGGCACCGTCGGTGCGGGTCAGCACGGCCGCCTGCTCCACCCCGGGCTGGCGCAGCAACTCCAGCTCCACGACGCTCGGCTCAACCCGGTACCCACGAATCTTCACCTGCCGGTCGGCACGGCCAAGAAAGTCCAGCGTGCCGTCCTCACACCAGCGCGCAAGGTCGCCCGTGCGGTACATCCGGCTGCCCGGCGGCGCCGCCGGGTCAGGGTCGGCGACGAACCGCTGCGCCGTCGCTCCGGGCCGGTTCAGGTAGCCGGTGGCGACACCGTGACCGCCGACCCACAGTTCGCCGATCTCCCCAGGCGGCACCGGCCGCAGGTTGTCGTCGAGAATTGCCGCCGTGCTGCCATCGATCGGTACGCCGATCGGTACCCGTGGCGCGCTGCTCAGCGTGCGCGTGGTCCAGCAGGTGCTGAAGGTGGTGTTCTCGGTGGGACCGTAGCCGTTGGTGAAGACCATGTGCGGGTAGGCGGCCATGACCCGCCGGACGTGCTCCGGGGACAGGACGTCACCGCCGGCCAGCAGATGGCGGATGCCGGCCAGGCTGTCGAGGTGGTGCGTCACGATCTTGTGGAACAGGCCGGTGGTCAGCCACAGCACGGTCACCGCTTCGGCGCGGATCATGTCCGCCAGCTCGGCGAGGTCCAAGTCGGCGTGCACGGACGGCCCGAGCGCGAGACGCAGCCCTCGGACCAGGGGCATCCAGATCTCGAATGTGGAGACGTCGAAACCGATCCGCGTGAGCTGGAAGAACACGTCGTCGTCCTGGACGTCGATCCAGGAAGGCGCGTGGATGAGCCGGAACACGGCCCGGTGGGGGACCACCACTCCCTTCGGCTCTCCTGTCGACCCTGAGGTGTAGCAGACGTAGGCCGGTGTGTCCGGGTTGACCGCAGGGACGGGGCCAGTGGCGGCGGGCGCCTCGGCCGTCTCCTCGAGGTTCAGCACCGTCGCCACGCCGTCGACCACGTGCCGGGTGCTCGCGTCGGCCACCGCGACGCGGGCGGTGCAGTCCCTCAGGATGCGTGACAGTTGCTCGGCCGGCTCGGCGGGATCGAGGTAGAGGTAGGCGCCGCCGGCCTTGAGGATGCCCGTCAGGGTGACAATGAGCTCGACCGAGCGTTCCAGGGCCACCACGACGACGTCCCCGTTGGCGATGCCTGCGGCCCGCAGGCGACGCGCTAGCGCGTCCGACGCGTGGTCGAGTTCCCGGTATGTCAGAGACCGGCTGCCCTGGTTGACCGCTGTCGCATTCGGCGTTCGTGCGGCCTGCTCCACAAACAGCTCGTGTATGCACCGCGGTGTGTCCATCCGAGGCGATCTCCTCCGCGACGATCCGCGCGGGCGCCACCGGCGCGCCGCCGTGAGGCCGAAACTACTGCTGCCGCTGACGGCGGGGATGTCACATGAATCGACGACAGTCCCACGGCATTCCGGTGCGCGCACGCTGAGACGCCCCGCCGGCTTCGACGGCGACGGCGAGCTGTCCCGGGGCACCCTATGGTCAGGTCTTCTCGGGACCGGCCAGCGCCGACAGAGGTGTCGTCTCGCTGCCCCGGTCGTCCTCCGAGTCGCTCACGGCGTCGGGGATCTCCGTCTCCAGGCGCCGCAGGCGTGGATTGGTGGCGGCGACGACGACCGAGACCGCGATCAGACCACCCATGATCATCATGAGCAGGGCGATCCCCCGGCCCGGACCGTCACCGATGACCGCCGCCAGGGCGGGGGAGCGGACCTCGTCATGACCGACCAGCGGTTCGAACACCCGGTCGACGGCGAGACCCGCCACGGCGTACGCGACGACCTGAGGAGCGGACGCGACCATGTTGAGAACCGCCGACACCCGACCCAGCAGTCGCGGGTCCACCTTCGTCTGCCAGATGCCCTGACTGGTGGTGATAACCACGCCCAACGAGCCCATGAAGGCGAACGCCGCGACAGCGACCAGCACCGCGTCCGGACGCGACGCGCCGATGACCACCGCGACGCCAAGCACCAACGAGAAGCCGAGGATGCCACGCACCCGATGCTTCGGCCCGCCCCACACGCTCACCACAACGCTCGAGATGATCATCCCGACACCGCCGAAGGACAGCACCATCCCGAGGGTGTCCGGCGGGGCGAACGACAGCACCAGCGGACTGATCAACAGGTCGATGAAGCCAGCGCTGAAGTTGACCGCGCAGAAGAACAGCACCAGAGCGAGTAGCCCTCGGCGGGCGACGATGTACTGCCAGCCCACCCGGAACTCCGCCAACAGGGCACCGACGCCGCCGGGTCTCGTCGCGGTATCGCGCGGAATCCGAGGAAGCCGGGCCGCGAGCAACGTGATCAGCGCCAACGCGAAGGACGACAGGTCGATCAGCACGATGCCGTGGATGTCGACGGCCAGCAGCAGGAAACCTCCCGCCACCGGCGCCAGAACCTCGCTGGCCGCCAGGCCGAACATACGCATGCCGTTGGCGCGGCCGAGGTGCCGCCGTGGGACGAGCCGAGGGACCAGGGCCGCGAAGGCTGGCACCTCCAACGAGGCCATGACCGACATGACCGCCACGACAACGTAGACCTGCCACACCGCGAAGTTGTCGGTGAACAGCAGCAGGGCCAGAAGCGACGTGACAATCATCGACCCGGCATTGCTCACCAGTAGGGCACGTCGCGATCCCCACCGGTCGACCAGCGCGCCGGCGATCGGGGACGCCAGGATCGCCGGCAGCAGAGCGAGCGCAAAGACCAATCCGAGAGTCGTAGCGGACCCGGTGAGCCGGTAGACGTAGATGCCGAGCGCGAAGCCCGAGAGAGTCGAGCCGATCAGCGAGACGGACTGCCCGATCCAGACGACGACGAACGTGCCGAACCCGGTCGTCGGCGCCGGTGCTGACGTCCCGCCCGCCGCCGTCATCCGTGCTGACCGGACGTCGCCGTGCTGTCGCTGCGAGCGCTGAGAGGACGGATATCCGCCCAACTCGTCTCAATGTAGTCCAGACACGCCTGCCGGCTGTCCGTATCGTGTACCACCCGCCACCCGGACGGCACTGCGACGGCGGCGGGCCACAGCGAATGCTGCTCCTCACCGTTGACGATCACCAGGAAACGTCCCTCGGGATCATCGAAGAGATTCACGGCGTCGACTCCTCCTACCGGACGTCCGCGACGGTGCCCCGTGGCCTGTTGACCTCCCGGCAGACACTAGCCGGACATCCACCCCACCGACTGTCACGCGAACGCAGGACAGCGCACGCGAGGTGCCTCGTGCCGTGTCCCGCCTTCACGCGACATCGGTACTCGCCGGTTCCTGAATACCGTAGCGAAGGCGGCACCTCCACCTGCTCGCCGCCGCGTCGGATCTGGACCCGTGCATCCTCCGACCGTTCCGATGGGCGACCGCAAACGGGATGGAAACTCGTACATGGATCTGAAAATCGCCAAGCTCGAGGCGTGGATGCGCGACTACTACCACAACGTCGACCACGACATCGGTAGCAGCGGGGTGCGGGATCTCTCGATGGCCGAGTTCCGCGAACTGTGCGGATTCGACCTCGCCGAGCTCGACACCATGATGTTCCACGACAGCGAAAGCTACGGCGGAAGCCGGCTGCGTGCCGCCCTCGCCGACCGCTGGACCGACGGCGACGTCGACCGTCTCATGGTCACCCACGGATCCAGCGAAGCCATCTACCTCGTCATGCACCTCGCGCTCGAGCCCGGCGACGAGGTCATCGTCGTAGACCCCGCCTACCAGCAACTACACGACATCGCCGCCGCCCGTGGCTGCCGGGTCACCCGCTGGCCGCTGGATGTGCACGACGGCCGCATCGCCGCGAACCTACCGCTGCTGCGTGAGCTGGCGGCCACACGCCCGCGCATGATCGTGGTGAACTTCCCGCACAACCCGACCGGCGTGTCCATCACCGCAGCCGAGCAGAAGGAACTCATCGGCATCGCCGCGGAGGCCGGCGCCTGGCTCGTGTGGGATCACGCGTTCGGCGAACTGACCTACGCCGCGGAACCCCTGCCACTGCCCAGCGCGTACGACCGATGCATCGCCTTCGGCACCTTCTCCAAAAGCTACGGCCTGGCCGGTCTGCGGGTCGGCTGGTGCCTCGCGCCGCCGGAGCTGCTCGCCCGCATGGCACTGATGCGTGACTACATCGCGCTGTACGTCTCCCCAGTCCTGGAATTCTTCGCCGAGCAGGCGGTACGCCACGCCGACCGCATCGTGGCGCATCAACGCGCCCACGCCGCCGCGAACCTGGACCTGCTTCGCCACTGGGCGGACGACCTACCAGGCCTGGTGCGTCTCGCCGCGCCGGACGGCGGCGTCACCACCTTCGTCGAGCTGCTCGACCAACCGGACGTGGAACGTACCTGTCGACGTCTCGCCGAACAGCACCGGGTCCTGCTTGTCCCCGGCGACTGCTTCGGCGACGCCTACCGCGACTACGTCCGCCTCGGCTTCGGCGGCACCAACGCCGAGCTGACCACTGGACTGTCCCTACTAGAGCGGGTACTCAAGGAAGACGTGAAAGGCGGCGGTGGCCGGTGACTGACATCCGCAAGCGGCTCGCGGCCCTGTCGCCCGCCCAACGCGAGCTGGTGGAGAAACGGCTGGGTGACCTCGCCGCCACCCGCGGCGCACAGGATGACCGCATCACACCACGCGACCGCGCCACCCCGGCACCACTGGGCATCGCCCAGCAGCGCGAGTGGACCATCGAGCGCCTCCGCGGCGCCAACAACATCCCCGGCGCCTTCCGCGCCGAAGGCGAACTGGACCTGCCGCTGCTCGGCCGCGTCCTGACAGAGGTCGTCCAACGCCACGAGGTGCTGCGCTCCACGGTCGACCTGCGGTCCGGTGTCCCGGTGCAGATCGTGCACCCGGTGACGGAGGTGCCGATCCCGGTCGTGGACCTGTCGCACCTGGGCGCCGAGCAACAGCGCGAGGAGCTACGACGACGGCTGAAGGAAGAGATCGTCCGTCCCTTCGACGCCGCCGAGCCGCTACGGCTCAGGGCATCGCTTGTGCGACTGGCCCCGGACGTACACGTCGCCCTGCTCACCACCGACCACGCCGCCTCGGACGCCTCGTCCTGGAACATCCTGGTCCAGGAACTGGTGACCCTGTACGGCCTACGCCACCACGGCGACGGCGCCGACCTGCCACCGCCGGACATCCAGTTCGGGGACTTCGCCGCCTGGCAGCGCGCGCAGTTCGACGACGAACGCCTCGCCGCCGAGCTGGCCCACTGGCAGCAGACCCTCGACGGCATTCCGGCGGGCATCGCCCTGCCCACCGACCGGCCCTACCCGGCCCGGCCCACGTACGCCGGCGACTTTCACATCGTCAACCTGCCGCCCGAGCTGGCCGCCGCCATCCGCCGGTTCAGCGAGCGCGAACGAGTGTCCCTGTTCCCGGTGCTGCTCGCCGCATGCTCGCTGTGGCTCTACCGCTTCCTCGAGCAGGACGATCTGGTCATCGGCGAACTCGTCGCCGGTCGTACGCGATCGGAGACCGAGCGGCTCATCGGCTGCTTCGCCAACCCGCTGCCGCTACGGATGCGCCTCAGCGAGAAACAGACGCTGCGCGAGGTGGTGCAGCAGGCACGCGACACCATGGTCACCGCCTACGACCACCAGGACGTACCGTTCGACCGGCTGATCTCGGCGCTGGGCCTGGGTCGCGAGGCGACGCAAACCTCGCTGAGCAGGCTGTGGATCAACATCCTGACCCTGCCCGAGAGCACCCTTGAGGTAGCCGGCCTGCGGATCTCACCCGAACCCTTCGATCTCGGACTGGCCTCGGTCGACCTCACCCTCTCGGCTATGCCGCTGCCCGACACGCTGCAGTTGCAATGGCAGTACATGACCGAACTGTTCGACGCCGACACCGTGTCCCTGCTCGCCGAACAGTTCCAGACCGTCCTGCGCCAACTGGTCACCACGCCCGACCTGACCGTCGAGCAGGTCGAGCTCACCGTCGAACCGATCGCGGCCGTCCCGGCGTCCACCGACGCCACCGCGAGCCCCGGCTTTGTGGAACTCTTCCAACGCCGGGTGACCCTCACGCCCCACGCTCCCGCAGTCGTCTGCGACGGCCACGCCACCAGCTACGCCGAACTCAACCGCAGCGCCAACCAACTGGCCCGGCACCTACGGGAGCGGGGAGTGGGCCGCGACACCCCGGTCGGCATCCTGGTCGACCGCTCCGCACAGCTGGCCGTGGCGATCCTCGGCGTCCTCAAGGCCGGCGGAGCGTACGTGCCACTGGATTCGACCTACCCACCCGACCGTATCGGGTACATTCTGGCCGACGCCGGGGTGCGGGTGCTGATCACCCAAGAAGCCCTGGCGACGGATCTCACGGCGGCCGGGGTCGCACCACCCGGCGAGACGGTCCTGCTCGATGCCCTCCCGTCGCAGAGCGGAGAAAACCTGCCGGAGACACCCGACCACCGGTCGGTCGCCTACATCGTCTACACCTCCGGATCCACCGGCCGGCCCAAGGGCGCCATGATCGAGCACGGCTCCCTGGCGACCTTCGCCCGTGACATCGTCGACCGCCTGGGCCTGGGGGCCGGAGACCGGTTCCTGCAGTTCGCCTCACCGAGTTTCGACGTGCTCGTCGAGGAGCTGTTCCCCATCTGGGTCGCCGGCGGCGCGGTGGTCATCCCGACCGGACACATCATCAGCGGACAGGTCGACCTGGTGGACCTCATCGACCGCGAAAAGGTGAGCGTCATCGAGCTGCCGACCGCCTACTGGCACGAGTGGGTGCGTGAGCTCGACCGGCTCGGCCGACACCTCCCGGACCGACTGCGGCTGGTGATCATCGGTGGTGAACGGGTGCTGTCCGACCGGCTCGTCCTCTGGCAGCGGCTCGGCGTGCCGCTCCTGCACGTCTACGGACTCACCGAAACCACCGTCAGTTCGACCTTCTTTCACCTCGACCCCGCCGACCCGGTGCACGACTGGCCCAACCTGCCGATCGGCACGCCGCTGCCGTCAGCGGACCTGCGTATCCTGAACAGCCGGCTGCGGCCGGTGCCGCCCGGCGGGACGGGAGAGCTCTACATCGGCGGTGTCAGCCTGGCCCGGGGCTACCTGGGCCGACCGGGCCTGACCGCGCAGCGTTTCATCGCCGACCCACAGCATCCAGGACAACGGCTGTACCGCACCGGTGACCTGGTGCGCCGACGCGCCGACGGCAACCTGGAGTTCATCTCCCGGGTCGACACGCAGATCAAGATCCGCGGCTTCCGGGTGGAACCTGCGGAGATCGAGTCCGCGCTCAGCCGGCACCCGCAGGTGCTCGAGTCCGTTGTGGTCCTGCACGAACCGGTCCCCGGCGACCGGCGTCTGGTGGCCTACGTGGTACCCCCGACGGGCGGCGAGGCGCTGAACGTCGGCGACCTGCGCCAGTTCCTGGAACGCGAGCTGCCGTCGTACATGGTGCCGTCCACGTTCGTCGAGCTGGACGCGCTGCCGCTCAACGCCAACGGCAAGGTCGACCGCGACCGCCTCCCAGCTCCCGGCACCACCCGCCTGGACCCCGACACCGAGTACGTGGCTCCGCAGACTCCGGTGCAGCAGAAGCTCGCCAGCATCATCGCTGGGGCGGTGGGCATTGAGCGCCTCGGCATGCACGACAACTTCTTCGAGGTCGGCGGTGACTCGATCCTGGCCATCCAGGTGGTCGCCCGGGCACAGGAGGAGGGCCTCAGGTTCGAACCGTTCGACCTGTTCGTCCACCCGACGGTCGCGCTCCTGGCTGACGCGGTCACGGTCGGACCGGTCATCGATGCCGAACAGGGCGAGGTGAGCGGCCCCGTGCCGCTGACGCCGATGCAACGCTGGTTCAGCCTGGCCGGTATCGCCGAGCCGCACCACTGGAATACCTCGGCCCTGCTGGAACTACGCGTACCGGTCGACCCGCAGCACGTCCGTGCGGCCACCGAGTCTCTGATGGTCCACCACGACGGGCTGCGCCAGCGGGTCCTGCTCGCCGGTGTGCGCACCAGGGCACGCATCGCGCCGTCCGGCGACGCGACACCCTTTCAGGTGCACGACCTTTCCGACCTCGACGACACCGCGCAGGACGAGGCGCTGCCGAAGCTCGTCGCCCGGACCCAGGCCACCCTGGATCCGGCGGTCGGACCGTTGGCGCGGATCGCCCTGGTCAGGCTCGGCGGCCGCCGTCCGGATAGGCTCGTCGTCGTCGCGCACCGCCTCGTTGCCGATCCGGCCTCTCTGCGCATCCTGCTCGAGGATCTCGCGACCGCGCTGACCCACCTGAGCGCCGGCATACCGGTGACCCTGCCCGCCAAGACCACCTCATGGCAGTCATGGGCCCGGCGACTCGCCGGGTACGGCACCACCGAGCCGGTGCAGTCCCAGCGCGCGTACTGGTCACGGACGTCCGGTGCACCTGGCGCGGAACTGCCCCTGGACAATCCGTCGGACGAGCAGAGCGACATGGTGTCGGAGACGCGGACGATGACCGTGTCACTGGACTCCGCCGAGACGGCGGTGCTGCTGCGGACCGCCCCCGAGAGTCTCGACTGCCGGATCGAGGAACTGCTTCTGGCGGCACTCGCCCGCACGCTGACCGCGTGGACCGGATCCCCGCAGCATGTGGTCGACATCGAGCGGCACGACCGCGAGCGACTCTTCGACGACGTCGACCTCGCCCGGACGGTTGGCTGGCACAGCCGGACTCACCCGCTCGTCCTGACCAGCGATCCCGACAGCTCACCCCGGGTGACGGCGCGTGGAGTCAGGGACAACCTCCGGTCCGTGCCCGCCGGCGGCATTGGATGGCAACTGCTCCGCCAGGATCCCGACCCGGTGGCGGACCGGCCCGCGCAGCTCAAATTCACTCACCTCGGGGAACTCGACCTCCCCGCATCGGCCGGTCTGACCGTCCTCGCCTCACCGGCCGGTGCCGATGCCAGCCCCGACGGGCGACGGTCCCACATCATCGACGTCGAAACCTCGGTGCTGGGAGCTCGTCTCCTGATGCGTTGGCGGTACAGCGGACGACTGCACCTGCCGGAGACGGTGCGCTCGCTGGCCGAGCGATACCGTGACGAGGTGCGGGCACTGCTCGGCCATACCGCGCCGTCGGCCGGTGCCACGCCGGGCCCGGCCGACTTCCCGCTGGCCCGCGTTGACCAGGCGCAGCTTTCCCGGCTACTGGGCCGCCTGTAGAAACCACGACGGTGGGCCGCCCCCGACGCGGGGGAGGCCCACCAGCTGTGGACGGGCGTCGAGGCCGACGGTCAGCAGACCTTGTGCACCCAACCGAACAGATCCGGTCGAAGACCGTACTGGATGCCGAGCAGCTCATCACGGAGCCGCCTGGTGACCGGGCCGGGCTGGCCATCGCCGACGAGCCAGTCGTCCGAGGCACCGCGGACTCGACCAACCGGCGCGATGACCGCCGCTGTGCCGCAGGCGAAGGTCTCGGTCAGGACCCCGGCCTCGCACTCGTCACGCCACTGCTCGGCCGTGATCTGACCCTCCTCCGCCGCGATGTCGAACAGCGGCGCCAGCGTCAACAACGAGTCGCGGGTGATGCCAGGCAGCAGGGTGCCGGTCAACGCGGGCGTCATCAGCTGCGGCGAGGAACCGGAACGCCCGTAGACGAAGCACAGGTTCATGCCGCCCATCTCCTCCACCCACTCGTGTCGCGCGGAGTCGAGCCAGACGACCTGGTCGCAACCCCGGGCCGACGCCTGCAGGCTTGCCGCGAACGCCCCTCCGTAGTTGCCTGCAGCCTTGGCCGCACCGGTGCCACCTGGCGCGGCGCGGCTGTAATCCTCGGACAACCACACCGTCAGCGCTCGGGGTGTCCCGCCCCCGAAATAGGCCGTCGCCGGCGAGGCGATGACGCAGAACAGGTAGCTGTCCGACGGGTGGGTGAAGCCGAGACCGTGCTGGGTGGCGACCATGAACGGCCGGAGGTACAGGCTGGTGCCGATCTCGTCGGGCACCCAGTCGCTGTCTTGAGTGACGAGCAGCTCCAACGCCCGTACGAACGTCTCCTCCGGCAGCGGAGGCATCGCCATCCGCCGGGCGGATTGGTTGAACCGGGCGGCGTTGGCCCACGGCCGGAACAGGGCAACGCCGCCGCTCTCCTGCCGGTACGCCTTCATCCCCTCGAAGCACGCTTGTCCGTAGTGAAACACGCTGGTCGCCGGATACAGGGCCAAAGTTCCGTACTGCTCGACTCGCCCGTCGTGCCAACCACGCCCTTCCGACCACCGCAGCGTCACCATGTGGTCGGTGAAGACCTGACCGAAGCCGGGCGCGGAGAGGACCGCCTCCCGATCCGGCGCAGGCATCGGAGACTCCGACGGGTGGACCTCGAACTCGATCATCGGGCGTGACTCCTCTCATGACGGGCTCTCAGCTCCCCGGCATGCGCGCTTTCCGTCGAGGGGTCACCTCGCAGGGCAGCGAGGCGAAACCACGCTGGTGCGGCGAGTGCACCCGTCGAGCGTTGGCGATATCGATCTCGTAGCCCGCCACGAAGGTCCCGATCTCCTCCAGCGCGATGGCCATCTCCAGACGGGCGAGCGCCGAGCCGAGACAGTGGTGCGGGCCATACCCAAAACTGACGAGCTTGCTGGTGTCCCGGTCGAGGTCGAAACGATCCGCGTCGGGGAAGATCCGCTCGTCGCGGTTGGCCGAGGCGGGCAGGATCGCGATCCGCGCGCCGGCCGGTAGCGGCGTGTCGTGCAGGACCGTGTCCACGGTGAGGGTCCGGGCCGTCATCTGGCTGGCCGAGTCGTACCGCAGTGTCTCGTTGGCCCAGTCTGCGGCCCGGCCGTCGAGCCCGGCCCGCTGCACCTCCCGGTGGCGCCAGCCGTGGTACCACGCGTTGCCGATCGTCTTGCCGGTGGACTCGTTGCCGGCACTGATCACCAGGAACAGGAACGCGATGACCTGCGTGTCGGTGAGCTTGGTGCCGTTGACCTCTGCCTTGATCAGAGTCGAGGTGAGGTCCTCGCCGGGCCTGCGGCGCAGATCCTGAACCAGGCCCGCGAAGTAGTTCGCCAGGCGCAGCGCGGCCGCTACGGCGTTGGCGCCCCGGTCCTCCGAACCGTCTGCGCGCTGGTTGAGCTGATCGGTGTCGGCGCGGATCTGGTCCCAGTCGGCGGCTGGAACACCGAGCATCTCGCAGACCACATCATTGGGTAGACCGGCGGCGTAGTCCGCGGCGAAGTCGAATCGCCGCTGGTCCCGCAGCGGCTCCAGCCGCTCACGGGCCAGCTCCCGGATCCGCGGCTCCATGGCCGCCACCCGCCGCGCGGTGAACGCGACCGACGACAGGCTGCGGTAGACACCGTGCTCTGGTGGGTCCATGGCCAGGTAGAAGCTCGTCTTCACCGCGTGCGGGCCCCACAACTCCGACTCGAGGGAGATGCCGTTGCGGTTGGAGAACCGTACCGGATCCCGCAGTGCCGCCTTCACGTCGTCGTACCGCGACAACGCCCAGAAGTCGCGCCTGTCGTTGCGGTATACCGGTGCGTGTGTCCGCATCCAGGCGTACACGGGGTACGGGTCCTCGTGGATGCGGTAGTCGAAGGGGTCGTAGTAGGGGATTCCGGTGCTGTCGGTAGAGCCCTCCCGAAGGGGAGAGATATCTGTGTCCATCTCTGTGCCTCCGGGGTCGCGCATGGTCGGGAGCGTTCAACGTCGGCGAGGAATTCGCCGCTGGTCAGTGGACCGGCGCGGTTGTCGCCCGGGTCAGCTCGACGTAGGAGCGCGCCAGCGTCCGGGCAGCGGTGTCGACTGCCTCGAACGGACGTGCCAGCGAGAGGCGGATGTACCGCAGCCCGCCCTGTGGGTCGGCCCAGTGGAACGGCGCGCAGGGCAGGACGTGGACACCGTGGCTCAACATCTCCTGGTACAGCACCGACGAGTCGGGACCACCGTCGGGCAAAGCGATCCGGGCGACGCTGATTTGTGAGGCCGGGTCGGCCAGGCGCAGCCCGACCGCCTCGATCGCCTCGCGTACCGCGGTGCGGTTCCGCTCGACCAGCGCGCGACTGTACTCGTAGCCACCTTCGGTCCAGTTCCGTGCCAGCGCCGTGACCAGCAGCAGGACGACCGGCGACGCGGACAGCAGGGACTCCGAGAACGCGCGGTCGATGGGCAGCTCGGTGCGGGCGCTGTAGGCCAGCAGCCCCACCTTGAGCTCATGGGTCGGCCACAGCTTGCCGGTGTCCTCGATGAGAATCCAGTCGGCTCCCGCCTCGTCGAGGACGGCGTAGGTGTCGTATTGCGCGTCGCGCACCTGACCGCGGAAGCTGGCGTCGATGATGAGCCGCTGCCCGTGGCGAACCGTGTGTTCCGCCAGCGCGCGCAGGTGCTCCTTCGGCGTGACGAGCCCGGTCGGGTTGTTCGGATGCGTCAACACGATCCCGCTGACCGGCGGCCCCGGCCAGACCTGGTCAAGGTGGTCCTCTTCGGACAGCGGAACCAGTGACAGGCCCCGCGTGACGAAAAGGTCCGCGATGTTGTCGAAGGTCGGGTGCAGGACCGCGATCGTTGAGCCGTTCGGCAACGCGCGTGCCACGATGTCAGTGGCCAGGGTCGACGAGTAGCAACTCAGGATCCGACCCGTGCCGATCGGCGCGGAGTGCTGGCCGATCGCCTGCAGGAACGCAGTGTGCGCCTCACGCTCGATGTCAGGGAACCTCCGGCGTGACGCCTCCGCGAACATCGTCGGTAGCGCCGCGACGATGGCGGCTTGGTCTGGGGACAGGGCGAGCCGGGCATGGCCATCGGTGAGGTTCAGGCTGCCGTCGACGTCGGTCAGCGCCTCAACCTCCATGGCTGTCAGATTGGCAACCGCGGTCATCTGTCAGTCCTCTGCAATTGGGCTGTCGCCGCAACCGTAAGGGGCGAGCCCCGCCGATGACCTGTCCCCTCTAATTGGGACCCCGAGGGACAGTCGCGCGAACCTACACTCCCGACGAGGAGAGGAGGCGGCCTTGCATCACTTTGCGCTGACCCGCGCGGACAACATGGTGCTCTCCGCCGTGCTCGCGGAGATCGCCGACGCCTACGACACCATCGAGAACCGCGATCTGATCCGTCGCGCTCCCGTGTTCGCAAAGCAGCTACCAGCGCACTTCCTAGAGTTCCTCGAGGAGTTCCGCATCGGCGAGCCGTCGGCGCTGTGCCTGGTCTCTGGCCTGGCTGTCGACGAGGACCGGCTCGGGCCGACGCCGACGCACTGGCGCAACAGCCAGTTCGGGTCACCGTCCTTCCCTCAAGAGATCTTCTTCCTGCTCTGCGCCTCTGTCCTCGGCGACGTCTTCGGGTGGGCGACGCAGCAGGAGGGCCGAATCATGCACGACGTCCTGCCCATCAAGGGACACGAGCACTACGAGATCGGCTCCAACAGCCTGCAGCACCTGTCGTGGCATACGGAGGACGCCTTCCACCCCTGTCGGGGCGACTACGTGGCGCTGATGTGCCTGAAGAACCCTGACCTTGTCGAGACGGTGGTGTGCACCGTCGCCGACATCGACTGGTCGCGCCTCGACGTCGACGCCCTGTTCGCACCGGAATTCACTGTCATGCCTGACAACTCGCATCAACCGGCCGATGGTGCCGCATCAAGCGGGGACCCGGCCGTCGACAAACTCCGCGCCCGTAGCTTCAACCTCATCAAGTCCTGGAACGAACATCCCGAGCCCAGGCCGCTCCTGTTCGGCGACCGTGGAGATCCCTACATGGCGCTCGATCCTTACCACATGGACAGCCGAGGCTGGTCAGAACGGGCGCAGCAAGCGTTCACCGGACTGGTCGACACCATCGAGGCGAACCTGCGGCCAGTGGTCCTGCGGCCCGGCGACTGCCTCTTCATCGACAACTTCCGGACCGTACACGGCCGTAAGGCATTCCAGCCACGCTACGACGGGTCGGACCGCTGGTTGAAGCGACTCAACATCACCCGGAACCTGCGGGGATCGCGTGCCTGGAGGCTGGCCGCGGACGATCTCATCATCTATTGACGTCGGAGCGGCCACTCCTGCCAGCGGCAGCCAGTCGGGCCGCGAGCCCGGGAAACTCGTCGTTGGCGAGGTTGGCAAAGCTGACCCGCATCGTCTGGCGGTCGTCGGGCAGGAACGCCGTCCCCGGTATCACCAGCACACCCTGTTTGACGGCCAGGTCCCGAACCACGTCGTCGGTGGCTCGGTCGGTGAACGGGTGACGGATCCAGCCGAAGAACCCACCGGAAGCCAGCAGTTCGAAGCCGCCGGGGCTGTCGGCCATGACGGCGGTGAACAGAGCATGCTTGTCAACGAGCTCCCGGGTCCGGGCCCGACGCCAGTCACCCGCGCGAGTCAGCCCGGCCCACGCCGCCTCCTGCCCAATGCGCGGCGCGCAGATGGCCACACAGTCGAGCACCTTCATCGCCTCCCGAACAAGCGCCGGGGCGGCGACCACCGCGCCGACCCGATATCCCGGGATAGCGAGATCCTTGGAGAAGCTGTGCAGGCTGACGAGTGTGGCCGGCCACCGCCGGTCGGCGAACAGGTTGTGGGCGGGCGCGACGGATCCCCGGTACGAGCGGTAGGTCTCGTCGAGTACCAGGGCGATCCCGTGTCGCTGGGCCAGCCGGTAGAAGTCCGCGATCGTGTCAGCAGGCACCGTCAACCCTGTGGGGTTCCCGGGGGTGACCAGGACGATGGCCCTGGTACGCGGTCCAATCAGCTTCTCGGCCGCAGCTGTGGTGGGAAGCAGATCCGGCCCCGGCTCCAGGTACCTCGGCACCAGGCCTTCGATCCGCAGCCACATGTCGTGGTTGAAGTAGTAGGGCAGGGCGATGATGACCTCGTCGCCAGCAGCGGCAAGGGCCGAAATAGCTAGGCAGAACGCCTGGTTGCAACCCGCTGTCACGAGGATCTGGTCGTGGTGCACATGTCCCTGGTAGTCCCCGCAGAGATCCTTGGCGAACGCGGTGCGCAGGCGGGGGAGTCCCTGCAACTCGACGTAGTCCGCCCCGTGCGCGTCTGCGGCGACGGCGACGACGTGGTCCCGGACCGACGACGCCGGCGGGTGCTGCAACGCCGCCTGCGCGCAGTCGAGGAGGGGAAGACCCGGGTCGCGCCGGTCGGCCAGGGCGTACGCGGCGCCGATCGGAGAGTCCGTCTGGTCAATGACCCTGCGGTTCAGGCGCACGGCGCGGTCCCTTCTGTGCTGCTGGTGGTGATGCTGCTTCGACGGGACGGGTCCTACCCGGCGACCCCAAGGCGGTCACCGCGACGACGAGCCGGCCGCGAAACGGCCAAGCAAAGCCGCCCGCGTGAGCTCCGCTTTGTTGCCCAGGCCCAACTTGACCCGTATGCGCTTGACGTAGGTGTCGACGGTGTGTGGGCTGATGCCGAGACGGGTGGCAATCTGGCCATGGGTCAGCCCCCGCGAAATCTGCCGCAACACCTGTTGCTCCCGGTTGGACAGTTGCTGGGCGGCAGTGTCGGCCCACGGGTCAGCCGGTGGAGTGGCGACCCTGGAGGGCCTGGCGCTGCCACTGGTTGACACCGACCGCACCGCGGTCACAATGGAATCGACGGACTCCCACTTGCTGACGACACCTCTCGCGCCGGCCTCCACGAACGGCATGGGGTCCGGCGCGCCGTTGGCAAGCACGAGGACGGCGGTGAATCCCGCCAACCGACTGACGTGGTCCAGGCCGCTGTCGGGCGGCAGCGCGTCGACGTCGACCAGCGAGGCGTCGGCGAGCCAAGACGGCTCCTCATCGGCGGAGCTGCGGATGGAAGCGACCTTGATGCCAGCCTGATCTAGGATGTGGACGAGGCCGATGAGATAGATCGGTGAACCGACCAATATGTCAGTACGGATCATTTCCTGCCCCAATCAGGTGTCGGAGGCCGTGGTGCCAAGATCCAGTCTGGCGGGGTCCGGTCGTGCTTCCTGCGTTGACTGAGCTGCGTTACCACCCAGCAGGAGGGTCAGCCAAGGTCATGCCACCTGCGAGTAAGGACGTGCCGGTCTTCCGGCGTCAAGGTCCAGAACTTCGAGAGAACTCCTGAAGACGTGCTCGTGCAGTAGCCAAGCCACGGTGTCGCTGGCAACCGCATAGGTTTCTTGTCGAGGAACGGCTCCACGGCTGGGCCACCGGGCGTCATTATGATTCACGTCCACGTTCGCTGTGTCGCCTACCGTCTCAGTGGTGTCTTGCGGCCGGAGGAGGGCCAGTGTGCTGCTGATGGCGTATGCCGCCTTGGCGAGGAGCGGAGCCATCCTGCCGAGACGACACCTGCCGTCTGTCAGCATCGCTCGCAAGGCTGCTGCCGATCGCCCGAATCCGAGTCGCTGACGCCATACCGACGTGGACCCTGCGAACAAACGGACCTGCCTGTCGCTATGCCCATTCTGGCCCCAGCGTCCGCGTTACCCACGAGGAGGGCGCGCGTCGTGGCTCCACGGTAGGGTCCGGATGCGCTGCCATTTGGGCGGCATGGGTGATATTCAAATCCGTTGCCTCGCAGTCCTCGGAGCAGTCGGCATTCGAAGCCGGGCGTGACTCGGCCACCGAGCCGCGCCGGGTTCGGCGATCGTCCGGATTGCTGCAGGGCAGGATGTGTCGACGGCGGGCGTCGTGGCCCATGGGCGCACCGTCCCTCGTCGACCTTCCCTAGCTGCACAAGCGGTTCGACGTTCACCGATCACTTGGTCGCGACGCTAGCAACGATCGTCTGGCGGAGGCCGGTCCCGGTTTCAGGGGACTTCCGTAACGAAAATCTCACCTGGAGCGCTGTCTCCGACAGGAGGAATTCTGCGAGTGTGACAGCTGGTTCAGCATAGTATAGGGCAAAAGAGGTATTCGTCTTTGTTGCGTGCCTTAGGGTAACCAGTCGTCTCTCCTTCCGCTGCGCAACGCTCAGACACCATGACGTGGCCGCGGAGTTTGGCGGCTGCAGAAGACGTCAGCGCTCGCCACACCGCAGCCATGTCGCCTCAATCAGGGACGTGTTTGGCCGCCGTGGTCGCCACAACCATGGAAGTCGGCGATGTCCGTAAACCTAGGTAGGTATGTGCGCATGTCGAGTCAGGACCTCCATGGCGATTCCACAGCCGCAGGTCAGACAGGCGACCAACCGGACACCACCGTCGTAGCCCCAACCCGCGCTCCTCGACGAGGGCGCTTACGCCGGGCTGTCCTCTGGGCTGGCTCCGCACTCGTGGCTCTCGTGCTGGTGGCTTCGGCAGCCGGCGTCTGGACCGTCCGGCGCAGCTTTCCCACCTACGAGGGCACGATAGAGGTCCGCGGTCTCACCGCACCGGTAACCGTGTACCGCGACTCCTACGGAGTGCCCCAGTTGTACGGAAAGCAGGTCGAGGACCTGCTTAAGGCCCAGGGCTACGTCCACGCCCAAGACCGGTTCTGGGACATGGACTTCCGGCGGCACGTGAGTTCCGGACGCCTGGCCGAGTTGTTTGGGCCATCCATGCTGGAGACAGACGCCTACCTGCGTACCCTCGGCTGGCGTCGCGTCGTCGCACAGGAATGGCAGCTCGTGTCGCCCCAGACCAAAAGCTATTTGCAAGCCTATGCCGACGGCGTAAACGCCTGGATCGGCGATAACGGTGGCGCTGACCGCACGGCCGCCAAGAGCCTCGAGTACGCGCTTTTGCGTTTCACCGCCCCCGAATACAAGGTTGAGCCATGGACGCCTCTCGACTCACTTGCCTGGCTCAAGGTCATGGCCTGGGAACTGCGTGGCAACATGGGTGCCGAGATGACCCGCTCGATCCTGCTCGCCGAGGGGCTCAGCCGCCAGCAGATCAATGAGCTTTACCCGCCGTATCCGTTCACCCGCAACCCGCCCATCGTCGAGGGCGGAGCCGTCGTCGACGGTGCCTTCGACGCCGCCGCTACACCACCGGACAGCGCTGGCACCAACGCCGGAAACCCCGTCCTGTTCGATGAGCAAACCCGCCGACACGTCGGCGAGGTGGCCCGGCAACTCGGCCGCAAAATGCATGCTCTACCCGATCTCATCGACATCAACGACGGCATCGGCATCGGCTCCAACTCGTGGGTTGTCAGTGGCTCGCTGACCGAGTCCGGAAAGCCCCTACTGGCCAGCGACCCGCACCTCAGCCCTTCCATGCCAGGAGTCTGGTACCAGATTGGCCTGCACTGTAGCTGTAGCTACAACGTGGTCGGGGTTTCCCTGGCCGGCGTACCCGGCGTGATAATCGGACACAACGACCGCATTGCCTGGGGCCTGAGCAACCTCGGCCCTGACGTGATGGACTTCTACCTGGAAAAAATCGACGGAGATCGTTATCACGACGGCGCCAGCTGGCGCCTACTGGAAACTCGGCGTGAAACGCTCAAGATTGCTGGTGAGGACCCCGTGACCATCACGGTCCGGGCTACCAAACACGGCCCTCTGCTGTCGGACCGTTCATCCGACCTGTTCGGCATAGCGGCACGACCCCCGGTTGACCCCTCTGGCTCGCCGATACCCCAACGACCATCTACAGGTCCACCCAGCATCGACCCGGTGGCGCCCGGCGTGCCACCCGAGGCCCAGTCGGTCCCGTACGGGCTGGCCTTGCGCTGGACCGCCCTCGATCCGGGCAGGACTATCGAAGCCCTGTTCGCCCTCAACACCGCAGACAACTGGACGCAGTTCCGTGAAGCTGCGGCCCTATTCGACGTGCCCGCCCAGAGCATGACCTATGCCGACGTCGACGGCAACATTGGATACCAGGCCCCGGGACGAATTCCCATTCGCGGCAAGGGGGACGGCCGGTGGCCGGCGCCGGGCTGGGACCCAGCCTACGACTGGACAGGTTTCATTCCTTTCGCTGAGCTTCCCTACGTACTGAATCCGCCGAGCGGCATCATCGTCTCCGCCAACCAAGCAGTCGTCGGACCGCGGTACCCGCATCCGATCGCGGTCGACTGGACCTACGGGAACCGCAGCCACCGGATTTCGGCCATGCTGTCGGAGCGCCTAGCAAAGGGCAAGCTGGACGCCGAGGACATGCGGCAGATGCAGTTCGACAACTACCACGGATTCGCTCCAGCCCTTGTGCCGAAGATCCTTGACGTGCAACTTGACGCGGACGACACGACCCTCCGCAAGGCCCGGGACCTGCTTCGCGACTGGGACTTCCAGCAGAGTGCCGACTCTGCCGCTGCGGCGTTCTACAACGCCACCTGGCGTCATCTCCTGCTCAACGGCTTCGAGGAACTTCCAGAGAGCGTCGCGCCGCGCGGAGACGACCGATGGTGGGAGGTGGTCCGGCCGCTGCTCGACGAGCCAACGTCCTGGTGGTGGGACAGGAAGACGACACCGGAGACCGAGAGCATGACGGACGTCCTTCGCTCGGCCATGACGGACGCCGCCGCCGAACTCACTGAACGACTCGGGGATGAACCATCTCGGTGGCGTTGGGGCGACCTGCACACCCTGACGCTCGCCAACGACGCCTTCGGGCTGTCTGGAATCGGCCCTGTCGAATGGCTCTTCAACCACGAGCCGGTGGCGGCAGCTGGTGGGATCGACACGGTCAACGCCACGGGATGGCCTGCCAGCGAGGGCTACGAGGTGAACTACGTACCCTCGATGAGGATGATCGTCGACATGGCCGACCTGAACCGGTCCCGCTGGGTGAACCTGTCCGGCAACTCCGGACACGCCTTCCACCGCAACTACGACGACCAGGTCGAGCTGTGGCGCACCGGAAGAAACACCCCTATGTACTGGAACCGGCCCAGCGTCGAAGGCGCGGCTATGGACGTGTTGACGCTGCACCCGCGACCGTGATCCAGTGACTCCTGGATGCTGGTCAGCGGGACGACCGTCCGCTATACGCCTAAATGGCAGTAGCCGCACCCCTGGGGGTCCTGTCCTAGAACGCCATCGTCGGGTTCCGGATTGACGGATCATCCTATGCGGACGACGAGGATGCGGTGGATACTCGAACGGTGGCCACCCCGCGATCGCTAGGACGGCCCACCGGATCGCTGCTCTTTGAGTGGTCCGGCGAAACGGCCGCCGTTCAGAAACGTCTGAGGAGGGTTCGACGTGACCGGCCCTGCTGATTCCCCGACCCTGGGCGCGCAGACCATGTCCGTCTCGATCCAACATCCCCCTAACGCCGTCTGGGAGCTAGTGTCCGACGTCTCCAAGTGGCCCCGGTTCGTGCCCGCTGTGCGGGCCGCAAAACAGGTGTCGGAGGGCGAGTTCCACCTGACGACCCAGCTGGGAATAGTCGTTCTTCGGACTGGCTTCAGGCGCGAGCACCTGATACTAGACCACCTGCTTGTCGTTCCTGCAGGCATGCATTTCACGCACGCATGCCGGCTGGTTCAGAACTACTACGGCACGGAGGCAGTGCTCACTGCGGCGAGGCGACCGCGGGAATCGAGCGACGACTTCTACTGCAGGATCGGCTACCTCCGTGCGGCCATGGACGGTTTGCGAGAGATTTTATGAGAGCCGTAGATTGGAACCCGCCCTTGAGCGACCTGGAGTAGGCCAGCACGGTCCCGATGGCGAGCAGGATGGCGCCGGCATTCTCGGCTCGTAGGGTGTCGGTAAAGTTGCGCCTGCTGCCAGGGGACAGGCTGCCGAAGGCGTCGATCGGTCGGTCGCTCATCGGCGCGGCGGCAGGTCAGCCGGCAGAGCGGGCAGCGACGATTTGCGCGAGTGTCGCTTCGACAACCGCAAGCCGGGTCGCCACGTCGGCGTCGAGAGGGCGGATGCCGAACTTCAAGCCGATCCGCGGGGTGTCACCGATCGCGCGGATGGTCTCGGCGATTTCGTCGGGCCCCAGCAGGGAGGCTTTGGAGGCGGCCAGGGCGGGCGCGTCACCGCGGCTGGGGATGTGCATGTCGGTCCAGGCCGGCCCCCACATGGTGTCCTCGCCAGTCGCGCCGGAATAGATGTATGCCCGCAGCAGCCCGGCGTCGGTGACGGCCTCGATGTGCTCCACCGGCAGCCGTGACCCGTGTCCCTCGATGGCACAACGACCCCAGTTCAGGCTCATCCCGAGAACGTCGGAGGGCAGGCCGAAGGCCTGGACGACGGCGATCTCGTCCGCCAGCGGGAAGAAGCCCTTGGCGGGTGTCTGGCCGGGGACGTAGGCGTCGCAATGCTCGACCAACAGTTCGGCGCCGGCCCGGTCCCAGGTCAGGATCTCGGCAAGAGATCGTTCGAACGCCTCGAGTGAGCCGGCGCGGGGGCCGGGTGAGGTGTGCACCTCGATCGCCACCACCCGCCGGGTCCCGTACTCGGCGGCTAGGCTGACGGCCAGGTCGCATGCTCGCCCGACGTCGCTCAGCGCCCGCTTGCGCTGCACGGGGTCGGTCGAAGCCAAGCCGTAGTTCGGGGTGCTGCCGAGTGCGGCCATCATCGACGGCACGAGCGAGACGATCAGATCGTGTCCCGGGTTGACGTGCTCCCGGATCCAGTCCGGATCGAGGGTCCGGGCGCCTTGCGGGAACAGGGCGAACTCCAGCCCGTCGATGTCCAGCCCGGTAGCCGCGTCGTAGAAGGCGTCTTCGGCGGTGGGATCCGCCGGCGCGGAGATGTACGCGGACAGGAACAGGCTGGCGGGGTTGGTCATCGATTCCTCCGTGGAGTGTGTGCAGGGGCAACAGTCGCGACCGCGGGCTGCGACGGTCTTTCGGCGATGTATCGGGGATCACAAATGGGGATTGACGCTTGTAGGGTGCCACAACCCGGTTCCAGTTGCTGACCTGCGAATTCAAAGATCCGGTTAAGCGGCCCGGTGGTACTCGTTGATGACCCCGCCCAGTCGTCGTCGGCGTCGGACAACGCCGTCGATCGGCATCACGATGCCCGGCTCACGGTTGGGTGGTACCTGCCCGCGCCCCTGGTGCGGCCGATGGTGATTGAAGTGTCGGACGTACTCGGTCAGTACCACCCTGACATGCCGCTGGCCGTAGATCAGGACGTGGTCGGTGCACTCCTCGCGCATGCTGCGGCCCCATCGATCGACGAAACAGTTCGCCTTCGGTGTGCGCGGCGGTGTCTTCACCACCTGTACGCCCTCATCGGCGAGTGCGGCGTCGAACGATGCGGAGTATTTGGTGTCGCGGTCGCGGATCATGAACTGGGAGTCGCTGGTGCGTTCTCCGAGGTCCATGAGCAGGTTGCGGGCCTGCTGGGTCACCCACGCCTGGGCCGGGTGCTCGGTCACGCCGAGCAGGTGGACCCGGCGGGTGGCGATCTCCATGACGACCAGCACGTACAGGCGGCGCAGCCATACGGTATCGACGTGGAAGAAGTCGGCGGCCAGCAGGCCGGTGGCCTGGGTACGCAGGAATGTCCGCCAGGTGGTGTCGGTGTCGCGAGGTGCGGGGCCGAGGCGGCCACGGGCCAGGACTCGGCGGATGGTGCCGAGACCGACGCGGTGGCCCAGTCCGAGCAGTTCGCCCTGGATTCTCTTGTGGCCCCAGCGGGGGTTGTCCCGGGCCATTCGGCGGATGAGCTGGCGGGTCTCGTCGCTGACGGGCGGTCGGCCGCCGCGGTGGGGGTAGGTCCAGCGACGTTGACCAACCGGCGGTGCCAGGCCAGCAGGGTCGCCGGGGCCACGATCCGGTGGGCGCGGACCGCACGGGGCAGCCGCCGGGCCAACGCGGACAGGATCGCCCGGTCTGGCCAGGACAGGCGTGGTCGGCCGTGGACCTGGCGGCGCAGCACCGCGACCTCATGGCGAAGGGCCAGCAGTTCCGCGAGCACGACGTTGTCACTTCGGGCCGCGCGCAGCAGGGCGTCGAGCACGCGGATCGTGACCAGATAGATCAATCGAAACACCATGGTCACGAAGGTGCCCCGAACTCACGAAGCCCTAGCTCACAGCAGGTGCGACAGGTATTGGCACCGTACAGGGCCTCCCCCCACGACGAGGAGATGATTGAGCGCTGTGCGGCCGGGATTCGCCGACAGCGCGCCGAGCATGACACCGAGGTGCCGCACAGGGTCGGGAAGACCCTGATACCGCCGACCGCCGACCGCCGATCGTGATCTCGCCGCGGGTCGGCCTGTCGAGGCCGACGAGCATGCGCATCGTGGTGGACTTTCCGGCGCCGTTCGGTCCGAGGAATCCCGTGACGACACCGGGCCGTACCGTGAACGAGAGGTCGTCGACGACGGTCTTCTCACCGTAGCGTTTCGTGAGGTTCTGGCTGACGATCATGTCTTCAATCCTTGAGATCGATCGTCTGCGCGGCATCGGCCTGTGGTATCGCTCGTCACCGACCGTGCTATCGCTGCCCGCCGACCGTCGTACCCTCCGCGCCGAGCGTCCGCCTCGCACGCACGTGCGCGACGGCGTCGACGACCGTGAGCGCCATGGCGAGCGCGCCGTCGATCCCCGCGCGGTCGGCGGCCGGGCCGATCGCGTCGCTCGTGAACGCCGGCGTGTGCGGTGCCGAGGCGCAACCCTCGATCGCGATGAGCGGATGGATCGCGGGCACGGCGTGCGAGACGTTGCCCATGTCGGTCGATCCGCCCGGCGCCCCCGCATACGGCTGCGGCGAGCGACCGATCACGGCGAGGTTGCGATCCCACGCGCCGGCGAGCACGGGGTTCTGCACGACATTCGCGTAGGTCGGCTCGGCGTCCTCCCAGCTCCACTCGCATCCCGTGGCGACGGCGCCGCCCTCGAAGCACGCGAGGATCCGGCGTCGCGCGGTCTCGACGGTTTCCAGCGTGTCCGCACGCACTTCGACGCGGACGCGCGTCGCCGACGGGATGATGTTAGTCGCTTCGCCGCCCTCGGAGACAAAAGCGTTGGCCCGCGTGCCGTCGGGCAAGTGCTGCCGCAGGAGTCCGAGCGCGACGAGGCCGATCGTCGCGGCGTTCGCGGCGTTCACCCCGTCGGGGCTGGGTGCGCCCGCGTGACCTGGACGGCCTTGGAAGGACACGTCGAACCGCGCGACCGCCTGAGTACGCACGTCGGCGCAGCGCAGGTCGTGCCCCGGGCCGCCGTGCACCATGAGCGAGAAGTCGACGTCGTCCCACGCCCCGGCCTCGAGCATGAGGATCTTCCCGCCGCCGTGCTCTTCGGCCGGAGTGCCGAGGAGCTTCACGCGAAGGCCGATGGCGTCGGCGACGCTCGCGAGCGCGATCGCAGCTCCGACACCGGCCGCGGCGATGACGTTGTGACCGCACGCGTGTCCGATGCCGGGAAGCGCATCGTACTCGGCGCAGATCGCGACGGTGATGTCGCCCTCGCCGTAGGTCGCATCGACCGCGGTGTCGAGCCCGAAGGCCCCTACGGTCGCCGTGAATCCGGCTGCACGGAGGGTGTCGGCCACGCGCGCGGCGGCGTGATGCTCGGCGAACGCGAGTTCGGGATTGCGGTGGATGTCGGCACTCAAGGCGATGATCGAGTCCTCCCATGCCGCCCGCGAGGCGAGCACGGCATCGCGGATCTCATCGGTCGCGTGGTCGGAAGGTTGGGGTGGTGAGATGGTCATCGATCCTCGATCGTCTGGGCGGTGGGAAGGTCTGGTGCGGACTGCGGCGCGGCGGCGGGCGCTGTGACCCGGATCCGCAGCCCGACGACCGCGAGGACGAGAGCTATTGCGAGGCAGATGGCCCACACGGCGAAGAACGACAGCGGGGTCGAGTGGGCATCGGTCGTGGCGTCGGCGGTGCTCGCTGTCACGAACAGAGTCATGACGAGCGCGAAGACCGCACCGGCCGCCGCCCCCGCCGCCGTGCGTGCCGTGTTGAACAGTGCCGAGGCGATCCCCACCGAGTCCGCCGGTGCATTGCGCACGACGACGGCCGGAAGGACCGCGAGAAGGACGCCCGCCGAGACCCCGCCGATCGCCATGGAGGTGATGAACAGCGCGCTCACCCCCGCGAAGCAGATCATGAGAGCGAAGCTCGCGGCTGCGACTACTCCCGCGAGCGCGATTGCGCGCGGCGCCGAGATCCTGCGTGCGAGGCGATCACCGATGAGCGTGCCGAGGAACGCCGCGAGCGCGTACAGGACGATGATCGCGCCGGCGGCCGCGGGCGCGAGTCCGAGTCCGTAACCGTCGCGCGCGTGGTCACCGAGGAGCCAGAGGAAGCTCGCCGTCTGCCCGCCGTAGGTCTGTGCGCCGAAGAGCACCGATGCGATGATCGGCAGCCCGATGCCACCGCGGGTGAGCATCGTCAGGTCGACGAGTGGATCCTGGATCCTGCGCTCGACGAACACCCAGAGCGCCAGCAGCACGGTGCCGCCCAGGATCAGGGCAATCGTGCGCAGGTCGAACCAGCCCCACCTGCCGGCGTTCGAAACACCCGTCAGCACGGCGAGGAGACCCGCCGTGAGAAGGATCGCGCCGATCACGTCGACGCGTCCGTGTCTGCGCACCGTCGTCTCGGGGACGAGCAGCACGACGACCGGCACGCACAGCGCGATGAACACCGCGGGGATCAGCAGGACGATGCCGAGGTCGCCGATCGCGCCGAACAGGATTCCCGACAGGAGCGAGCCGACGGCGGCTCCGAGGGTAAGTGCGCCGACGAGGACGCCGATGCTCTTGCTCGCTGACCGTTCGTCTCGCGCGCGGACGATCGCGAACTCCAGCGGGAGGAATGCCGCCAGCGGGGCCTGCAGCGCCCGGCCGAGAAGGAAGACCTCGAAGCTCGGCGCGAACGCGACGACGAAAGAACCGACGGCCACGAGACTGGACGCCACGACGAGGAGGCGCTTGTGGCCGAACATGTCGCCGAGCTTGGCAAGGATGGGTACGCACGCGACCGTCATGAGCATGTACATCGCGTTCACCCAGTTCAGCGCGCCGGCGCCGACGTCGAACTGTTGACCGATGGCAGCGAGCAGCGGCGAGAACCAGCCTTGGAGCACGCCGCTGCCGATCTCCATGACGACGAGGAAGCCCACGACGCCGATCGGCGAGCGAGCTCTCGGAAGTCTTCGCTGCACTGGCAGCTCCTCACACGGTGTCTCAGGGAAGGCACCATGGTGGCCCGGTGCGGCAGCGCGAGTCAGTAAGGTGAAGGTTCATGAACACACGCGAGGCTTCTACGCAGGTTCGCAGTCTCGATGACACTGATCGGCGACTGATCCATGCACTCCAGATCAACCCTCGGGCTCGCTGGGCAGCGATCGCCCCGATCATCGGCGTGGATTCGGTCACGCTCGCCCGCCGTTGGGAACGACTGACCGACGACGGGCTGGCGTGGGTCGCTGGTCACCCTGGCGCCGAGGCACGCGGACCGTCCGCCATCCTCGAGGTCGGAGCGGAGCCTGGCGCGACCTTACAGATCGCGAGCGCACTCGCTGCCGACCCCGAGGCGTTCACGGTCGATCACACCGCCGGAGGGCGCGATCTCCTCGTGATGGTCGGTGCCTCCGACCTGAACAGCCTGAGCGAGTACATCATGGGCCGGATGCGTCGGCTCGAGGGTGTGCGCGCCACCCGCACGCACATCCTCTCGTCGCCGTTCACCGACGCGGGCCAGTGGCGTCTGCGGGCGTTGTCGGCAGGTGAAGCTACGGCCGTCGAACGCACGGCCGTAGCTTCGGTGGCGACGCGCGCCCGCGTCGACGAGCAGTTGGAGCACGAACTGCTGCAGATCCTCGGCCGTGACGGACGCGCGACAGTCGCCGCCATCGCGAGGAGTCTGGGGATCGGGCAGCGGCGGATCCGCGAGACTCTCGCGACGCTCAGCGCCCGCGGGCGGCTCGTCGTGCGCACGGAGATTGCGCGCGCGCACTCGGGCTGGCCCGTTCACGCGTGGTACTTCCTGCGGGTGCCGGCTGCCATGGCAAACCGGGTGGGATCGGCCATCACGCGCCTCAGCGAAGTGCGGCTGGCCGTCTCGACGATCGGCCCCTACAACCTTGTGCTGTCGGTGTGGATGAAGACCCTCGCCGACGTCCAGCGACTCGAAGTCGCCATCGAGGAGAGCGTCCACGGCGTGTCCATCGCCGATCGCTCGGTGGTGCTGCGCAGCTTGAAGAAGGAGGGGATGCAGGTGAACGCGCAGGGTATGGCAACCGGCGTGATGGTTCCTCTGCCGACATCTTTACTGCACGGATAAAGGCATCTCGACAGTGAATCCGCATCTCGATGCGGATGGTGATCACACAAACGTATCGTGCTCCTCCATGACGTACGCGCAGCCAGCCGTCGGGGTGTTCGATCTGTTCACGGTCGGGATCGGCCCGTCGAGCTCTCACACCGTCGGCCCGATGAAGGCCGCTGCCGAGTTCGTCGGGTTGATCGGCGAGCGAGGCGTCATCGAGCAGGTGGCACAGGTTCGCGTCGAGATCTTCGGCTCCCTCGCCGCGACGGGTGCCGGTCACGGCACGTTCACGGCCGTCCTGTTGGGGCTGGCCGGCGCACGCTCGGAAGAGATCACGCCCGACGAGGTCACCGCGCGCCTCGACGAGATCACGCGCACGGGCATGGTTTCCCTCGGCGGGCGACACCCCGTCCCCTGCCGGATGAAGGACTTCGTCCTGCGCCCGCTGACCGTACACCCCCGGCACCCCAACGCCCTCTCGTTCACCGTGGTCGACGCCGCCGGCGACGAGCTCGCGAGCGAGACGTACTTCTCGGTCGGCGGCGGGTTCATCGTGCGCGAAGGCGACGAATCCTCCGCCGACCAGCCCGAGCCGCAGACGCCTCCCCTGCCGTTCCGCTCGGGGGCGGAGCTTCTCGCCGTGTGCGACGAGACCGGCCTCGCGGTGAGCGACGTGATGCGCGAGAACGAGCGCGCCCGACGCTCGGACGACGAGATCAGGGCGGGCCTCAAGCACATCTGGGACGTCATGGAGGCATGCGTGCGCTCGTCCATCGGTCGCCCGGGCGTGCTGCCCGGCGGCTTGCAGGTACGCCGCAGGGCGGGCGACTGGGCGGCGCGGCTGGCAGCGGAGGATCCCGACCACGACGGCGAGCACTGGCAACAGCGAGTGAACCTCGTCGCCCTCGCCGTGAACGAGGAGAATGCGAGCGGCGGGCGGGTCGTGACCGCGCCGACGAACGGGGCGGCGGGCATCGTGCCCGCCGTGCTCTACTACGCGCTGCACTACACGTCCGCAGGTCGATCGACGGCCGAGGGCGCTCGCGAAGAGGTCATCGAGCGGTTCCTTCTCACCGCGGCGGCGATCGGCACACTGTACAAGGCCAACGCCTCGATCTCGGGTGCCGAGGTCGGTTGCCAAGGGGAGGTCGGATCGGCGTCGTCGATGGCGGCGGCGGGACTGGCCGAGATCATGGGCGGGACCCCTCGCCAAGTCGAGAACGCCGCCGAGATCGCGATGGAGCACAACCTCGGTCTGACGTGCGATCCGATCCGCGGGCTCGTGCAGATCCCGTGCATCGAACGCAATGCGATCGCCGCGTCGAAGGCCATCAATGCGGCGCGAATGGCTCTGTGGGGCGACGGCGAGCACCGCGTCTCGCTCGACCAGGTGATCACGACGATGCGCGACACGGGCGCAGACATGAGCCACAAGTACAAGGAGACGGCGCTGGGTGGCCTCGCCGTCAACGTGGTCGAGTGCTGACGGGGCGAGGGTCGACATGCTGAAGCGCACGGTGTTCGCGGGAGGTACCGTGTTCGACGGAGCCTCGACCTCGCGGGTCGACGTCGCCGTGAGCGGTGACCGCATCGTCGACGTCGGAACCGGCCTGGACGGCGATGACGTCGTCGACTGCTCGGGAATGTCGATCGTTCCCGGGCTGTTCGACTGCCATGTGCACGTCATGGTGCGAGACCTCGACATCTCCCGTGCCGAACAGGAGCCGTTCTCTCTCCAGTACTACGAGGCGCTGCGCAATCTATCGCTCCTCCTCGATCAAGGGATCACCTCGGCGCGCGATGCAGCCGGTGCGGACCTGGGCGTCAAGCGGGCGATCGAGCAGAAGCTCATCGAGGGGCCGCGCCTGCAGATCGCGCTCGTCATGCTGTCCCAGACCGGAGGCCACAGCGATCTGCACCTCCCTTCCGGCGGTAGCCGTTCGATGTCGATGATGATGCCGCACCCCGGGCGGCCGCGCGCGGTGCGCGACGGAGTAGACGACGTGCGCCGCGGTGTGCGAGAGGTGCTGCGCGCGGGGGCCGACACGATCAAGATCGCAACCACCGGGGGCGTCATGTCGCCGGGGGACGATCCGCGACACACGCACTTCCGCGACGACGAGCTTGAGGTGATCGCCGCCGAGGCAGCGGCCGCAGGGACCGACTTCTTCGCGCACGCGCAGGGCACCGAGGGGATCAAGGCGGCGCTCCGACACGGGGCGCGCTCGATCGAGCACGGATATCACCTCGACGACGAGGCGATAGATCTCATGCTGCGCGCGGATGCTTGGCTCGTGCCGACGCTCTCGGCAACCCGCGCGATCGTCGACGCTGCCGACCGCGGCGTGCCGATCCCCGCCGAGAGCCTGGCACTCGCGCGTGAGGCTCTCCAGGCGCACCGGGCGAGTTTCGCCCGAGCGGTAGACGCGGGCGTCAAGATCGCGATGGGCACCGACTCCCCGCCCTACGCCCACCCCTCGGCGAGCAACCTCGACGAGTTGCAGCTCATGACCGAGGCATCGTCGATGACACCGCAGGACGCGTGGCGGGCTGCCACCTCGAGTGCTGCCGCGTTGCTCCGGCAGGACGGCCTCGGCTCCATCACCCCGGGGATGCTAGCCGATCTCGTCGTGGTGGACGGCCGCCTCGACGACCTGCGGGGACTGCGCGACCGCATCCGCCACGTGAGCCTCGGCGGGCAGCGCGTACGGTGACCTGAGCCAGCGCGTGAGAGGTGACGAACGTCGCGCCACGTCACGGCGCCACGGCACGCGACTGCAGTCACCGCGTGCGACTGTGGTCACCGCGTGTCCGCCAGGAACGCGGCGATCGCGCTCGCAGCGCGCGCGGGCTGGTCGTTCTCCCACGCGTGACCGGCCCCCGCGAGCACGAGGACATCGGCGTGTGCGATTTCCCCCGCCATCGACAGCGCATCCTGGATCGGCACCACCGCATCGTCGCGTCCGTGCACGACAAGGGTTCTCGCGACGATCGCAGCCAGACGCCCGCGGGTGTCGAAGGCACGCGTCGCCGCGAAGCGACGCATGAGCGCGTCGTTGCGGGCGGGCGCGCCTTGGCGGCTGCCAACCCCCGTGGCGGAGGCGACGGTTGGCGCCATCCGCGCGAGGAGAGCACGGGCTTTCTCGTCGTCGCCGGCCTCCAGCGCGCCCAGAAGCCCCGCCACGGGACCCGCGAGCCGTTCGGGTCGGAACGGGGCCTGTGAGGTCGCGCCGAGAACGAGAGTGTCGAGACGGTGGGGATGACGCAGCGCGAAGGCTTGCGCCACCATCCCACCGAACGACGTTCCCAGAACGTGCGCGCGAGAGAATCCGAGCGCCGTGATCAGCGCGGCGAGATCATCGGCCAGATCCTCGGTCGTGTAGGGCACCGGTGCGAAGGCGGTTTCGCCCCGATCCCGCTGGTCATACGTGATCACGGTGAAAGCGGACACGAGGTGCGGCCGCAGTTCGGCGAAGAGCTCCTGCCCCACCTGCAGCCCGTGAACGAGGACGAGGGGAGGCCCGGCGCCCTCGACGCGGAACGAGGTCACTCCGTCGCCGGTGGAGACACGCGACGCTTCGCCTCCCGTCATCCGCGTTACCAGACCTTGCGCTGGCGGGCGTCGGCGACCAGGTCGGGGTCGGGAATGAGCGCCTTCGACGCCACCGTGGCGAGCGACTGCTGCGAGAAGTGGAAGCCGAAGTCCTCGGCGACGAGCTTGCGCCACGGGCGGTTGAGGATGTTGTGCGTCGCCCAGCGCGCGAACCGCGGACGCTTCATGATGTCGCGCGCGAGCTGCCATGCCTTGGGTACGAGCTCCTCACGGGGCAGTACGTCGCTGACGAGCCCGTACTCGAGCGCTTTCCGTGCGGGAATCGAGGTCCCGCCGTAGATGGCGTACGCGGCGCGCTTCGTGCCCATGAGGTGCTGCAGCGCGAGTGCGAGACCGTCACCCGGTGCCGTACCGACCATGAAGTGGGGGTCCATGAAGTCGGCGTCCTCTGCCGCGAGCGTCACGTCGCACATGAGCGCGAACTCGGTGTGGATCCCGGGTCCGTTCACCGCCGCGATGGTGGGGATGTCGATGTTGTTGACGAAGTTCTCGATCAGCTTCCACGCGTCGATCGTCTGCTGGAAGATGTAGTCCGGCGATTCTTCGACGAGCGGCTTGGGCCAGGTCTGTCGCGGGTCGCCCTGGAACCAGGTCTCTCCCGTGCCCGTGATGATGAGCACGTGGTTCTCGGGGTCGTTCCCCACGTCCTGCCATACGCGGTTCCAAGCGTTGTGGGCGGCCCAGTTGTGCACGTACGGTCCACCGTCCGTGTGCAGGCGCAGTTCGAGGATGCCGTCCTCTCGGCGCATCTCGAAGAAGTCGGCGTAGCGACGCGAGTACTCCTCAAGGGGCGTGGGGGCCACGTGGCCGTCCCATCCGAAGCTCGACGCGTCCACCATGGTGAGTCCCTTCGTCGGAGCGAGTCGTTCCCGCCCGCTAATGAGACAACTTATCTCTCTAGGGGGAGTGACCGTGCGTATCCGGAGGAACATCGCAGGAAATGGACCCTGACTGGTCGGCGGACGAAGATGACGGGGCTCAGTCGGGGTGATCCCGCCACAATCCGGCTACGACGAGTTCGACGATCTCGCGTGCGTCGGTGAGCGTGAAGGGGCGCGACCGGCGTAGGACGAACCATTGCACGGGGCCTGCGAGCATCATGTTGACGAAAGATGCCTCGACGGGCGGTAGCTGCTCGGCCTCGGTGGCCCGGTCGAGGCGCCGCTGCAGGTCGTCGGTGCGACGATCGAGGAGTTCGAGCCCCATGCGGTGCAGCCCGTCTCCCTCGTCGACGCGTCGGAGGAGGATCTGCAGGACTGCACGACCCGTCGGCGTGGCAGAGGCCTCCGCGAATGCATGCAGGAATGTCGTGAGGTCGTGGACGATGTCGCCGGTGTCGGCGATCGGCACCGATGCCTCGGCGAACCGGGCGAGCACGTCGCGGAGGAGATCGTCTCGGTTCGGCCACCGTCGGTAGACCGTCGCGCGCCCGACCTTCGCGCGGGCGGCGAGCACTTCGTACTGCAGTCCGTCGACGCCCTTCTCGGCGAGGATGTCGAGCGCTGCAGCCGACAGCCGTTCGGTGACCTGACGCGTTCGCCCGCCGGGGCGACGCGCCCGTGATCCGTCCCCAGTCATGCGCCCTGGCCCTCCGTTTGACGCCTCCCGACCTTATCCGTCGCGCGACGGCTTCCGGAAACCTCCGGCCAACAATTGCCGTTTCACTCGCGCTTGTGGGCGAGAGTGAGGATTCCTGCGCCAAGGAGGTCATGAGCGCCGAATTCCTGCATCTTGGACGCACCGGAACTACGTGACACAAGAATGACCAAATCATAGGCGCAGAAGGCGTCGTACCCGAGTCCTGGAAGTGGACAATGACTCAAACAACCGCGAGCACCCATCAGTCCTCCGCCCGAGACGACGGTCGGTGGAGCGCCCGGATCGTGTGGTGGGTCGCGATCCTCATCGTCGCGAACACGCTCGTCGACACCGTCATAGTCGCGCCGCTGCTCGTGCTGCCGCAGATGGCGGAGTTCTTCGGCACCGACCAGAGCGCCTGGCTCAACGCCAGCGCAATCCTCGCCGGCGCGATGTGGGCGCCGCTCCTGGGCAAGAGCGCTGACGTCTACGGCAAACGTCGCGTGCTGGTGCTCGCACTCCTCGTGGGCGGCGTCGGCGCACTCGTGTGCCTCGTCGCACCCAACGTGGGAATCTTCTTGCTCGGCCGGGTCATTCAGGGAGCCGCCGTGGGCTCGGTGTTCATCACTGTCGTGTACATCCGCCAGGTCTTTCCCGCGCGCGTGGGTATGACCTCGGTCGGCATCGTCACCTCGGGGTCGGCGATCCTCGGGATCGCGTCCCCCTTTCTCTTCGAAGCGGTGGTCGAGGTGTTCGACTTCCGCGCGGTGTTCGTGCTGTCCGCCGCGCTCGCATTCGTGGCCGCCGCCGCCGTGCGCGTGTTCCTCCCCGAGTCGCCCGTGCACGCACGTGGTCGCGTCGACGTCGCGGGCACCCTCCTGCTCGGACTCGGTCTCGCCGGAGTGCTCTCCTATATCAGCCTCGGCCCCGCCGTGGGCTGGACGAACGTCGGACTGATCCTCCTGCTCGTCCTGGGCACCGTGCTGCTGGTGGCATGGGTGTTCACGGCACTGCGAATCCCCGAGCCGGTCGTCGATCTGCGCATGCTGACGCGCCCCGTGATCGCGACGCTGCTGGTCGTGATGCTCGGCACCGGCGCCTACCAGGCACTTCTGCAGCTGATGGGCATCATCGGACAGACGTCGCCGGCCGACGGCCTCGGCTACGGTCTCGCGGGTGAGAGCGGTGCGCTCGGCCTCCTGTTCGCGGCGCCGGCGCTCGGTGCCGCGACCGGCGGAGTACTCGCGGGATGGTTGGGAGGTCGCATCGGCCCCGCGCGCACGCTCGTCGGCGGCGTGCTTATCGGCACGATCGCGGCGCTCAACCTCCTGTTCTCGACTGCATCGTTCGTGCCCGCCGTCATCTGCGCCGGTCTTCTCGGATTCACCGCGGGCGCGGTGGTGACCTCGGGCTTCAACCTCTCGACGACGCTCGTAAGCGAGGAAAAGCAGGGCATCGTCGCCGCCCTCGTGCAGGTAATGCTGGGCGTCGGCGCGGTCGTGCTGAACATTGTCGGTGGAAGCGTGCTGAGCGTCACCGCGATCACCGGCAGCTCCGCACCCTCGTCGGCGGGCGTCAACCTTTACGTCGTCGTGATGCTCGTCGCCTTCGGTGTAGCCACGGTCTTGGCCGCATGGATCGGGATCGGTGCCCAGCCAGCGTCTGCGGCGGTTGCGCCCGAGAGCTGACCGAGGAAAACGGGCTGGTCGTCACCCTCACCGACCCGCGGGTCGAGAAATTCAATCGTCAAAAAGTTCCGGAGTCACGGCAACGTTTGCTGGGGTCGAGAGCGTAAGTAGTGGCCGTGAGATTGAAACTAAGGGTGCGGGTGGCTGATGCACGATCGCGAGGATAAGGAGGTGACAGCCTTTGTGCGGGCGCGTTACGGATCGCTGCTCCGGACCGCCTTCCTGCTGTGCGGAGACCGAGGGAAAGCCGAGGATCTGGTCCAGACGACGTTGGCCAAGACGGTCGTGGCGTGGTCTCGACTGCAACGCTCGGAAGGCGTCGATCACTACGTTCGGCGCATTCTAGTCAACACCTTCGTGACCTGGAGGCGGCGCCGATCCTGGTGGGAACAGCCCTTGGGTCGGCTGGTGGAGAGTCAGGCCCGCGACGAGTACGTGGGGGTGGAACAGCGGGACCTGCTCCGCCGGGCGTTGGACGGGCTGCCAGCACGACAGCGTGCCGCCGTCGTACTGCGCTTCTACGAGGACCTGTCCGAGCAGGACACGGCGTACGTACTGGGTTGTTCGGTTGGCACGGTCAAGAGTCTTTCATCAAGGGGTCTGCAGACTCTGCGTAAGCAGTGGGTTGAGGCCGACGCTGTTGCTGATGAAGAGGTGCGCTATGCGTAACACGACTGAGTTGCGTGACGGCCTGGCGGATCTGGCCGAGTCGGTGGTACCGACCGAGGGCTATGAAGGCAAGATCATGCGGCAGGCAGGCCGGCGTCGCGGGCGGCGGCGTATCACTGCTGGAGCCGCAGCCGCCGTGTGCGTGGCGGTGCTGGTCACGATGTTTCGGGTTGTCGGATTCGGGCCCGCACCGCAACTCGCTGCACCGCCGCCGGATGGCCCGTTTCTGGGCTGGTCTCCGGTGGGAGACGTGGACGCTGGCCTGGTGCGTGAGGCCACCAGCGTCTGGGACCGCACCAACTCGGCGGGCCCGCACACTGATGTTCGGGCCCTTGTCGCGATGCGTCATCCACGCCTGCGCTCGACGGTGGTCGTCCTGCAGGGGTACGACAAGCAGGGCGACGCGCGGTTGGCGTTCTTCACCGGTGATTCCGGTGCGGCGGACGCCTTGCGGATGCGGGTTGATCGGCCAGTGCCTGACCCGGTGAAGACTGAGGTGATCAGTCTGGTCAGTCCACGGCTGTCCGGAGCCGCCGGCGAGGTTAGTAATGACTCCGCGGGCACCTATGCCATTGCCCTCGCCATGCCGGGCGTGACAGCGGTGCGGGTGTCGAGTACCGCAGTCGATGATGAAATGATACAAGAACCGGACGGACCCGCCAGCCGCCTTATTGTAAAACGATTCCCGATCGCTGCGACCGCGCAGACGACGACGATCGCGGGGTTCATCAAGCCGAAGCGACCGTTCGCCAGCCTCACGAAGGTGTTCGAGGTACCTGGTGAGGACGGTGTGGACGGCGACGCGCGGGCCATACCCGCTGAGGTAGTCGGCAGGAACGGCCACCAGGTGATCGTGGCGTTCCCGAAGGATCAGGGAGTCCGGCAGGGGCAACTAGCCGTCGTCGCCGAAGGCTTGGTCGGACGCGTAACGACAGTCGATGCAACCCGCGGCGAAGCCACTGTCGACCTCATTACCAGCACCGGGTTCGCCGGCCAGGTGTATACGAATATCAGTAATGTTCCGGGTTCCGTACGCGGCACAGGCGGGAAGCTGGTCATGGAAGGCGTTCCCGCAGACGGTGAGGTTTACCAGACCAACCGTGTCTTGATGCCGGATCCGTCGCAGCGGAGCAATCAGGTTGGCGCTGTCACGATCGGGCGGGCGTCTGCGGACAAGGCGGCAGGCGCGACTACGGTGGAGCTCACGCCAACAGCCGACCTTGCCAACCTGGCCAGATTGTCGATCATGACGCCATCCGCCCCCTGACGGCAGCCTGTCGATGCAAGGATGCGCGGAGGCGACTCGCCTCCGCGCATCCTCAACAGGTCTGCCGACCGCGATCAGGGCGTGGACGTTGACCGTCCGGCCGTGTTCGCGGACCTTCATCGTCAACGCGACCATCCACACGAACGTGTAATGCCCGGCGTCGAGGGGCCGGTTGCGGAACGCCTCGACCTGGGCGTCCAAATGCTGCGCCATCTCCGACACCTGCGACTTCGACAACTGCCGGATCCCGAGCTGCTCGACCAGTTTCTCCACCCGCCGGGTCGACACCCCGAGCAGATACGACGTCGCCACGACCGACACGAGGGCCTGCTCGGCCCGCCGCCGGTGCGAGTGATGACATCTGACAGTGACGGTCTGCTTGCTGAACGTGGGAGTGGTTTCCTAGACTCGGAATCTACGTAACGAGAGATCTAAACGCCTCGATCTGCGGCTTTGGATTGGTGTCAGAATGCGCAAACGGGGGATCGGCGCATGGGTGACGGCCGCACTGGTGGCCTCCGCCCTGACCGTCGGTGGGGAAGGTCTACGTGCCGACGCGCACGCGAATCAGACGGCCGCAGCTGCGGCGGACAGCGTCGTCGACAGCATGACCAAGCCGTTGTACCGCAGCCGGATGCCGTACGGCGGCTGCGAAAAGACACTGTTCACGCGGTGGTACAACGAGGACGAGAACGCTGTACGCACCTACGGATTCGCCTCCGACGGCATCGTCGTGCACATCGCTCCGGAGCCCGGACCCGGTCTTGTCGGGATTCACTACCTGTACCGGCCGGGCCACGGCGACCGCATCTTCACCACCGACACCGCCGAGCGGGACGCCTTCCTCGCCGCCGGGTGGCGGGACTACGGTACCGACTTCCACGCCAGCCCGTCCGCCGGTGCCGGACTCCTGCCCGTGTACCGGCTCGTCAAAGGCGAGTGCCACGGATACGCGGTGGGCGACACCGAGAAACAGCGCATGCTGACCGAGGGCTGGACGTACGAAAAGGTGGCCTTCCATGTGAGTGCGTTCGCAGCGAGGCGCCCCTCATCCGAAGGGCGCCAGTCGGACTAGCCGATCGACTCAAGGTACCGAAAGCCTTGGAACTCGCAGGCTAGAGAATCAGGAACCGCAGTTGCACCGTCGAGTCGACGCGGCCCGACGATCCGGGCGGATTGCGATGGCGTCCATGAGTCGAGCGGCGGTGACGTCGGACAGGATGCCGGCGTGGTGGGCACGTTCGGCAGTCCGGTGGGCTAGCGTGATGTATGCGTCGGCTGCTGGATGCCGGGTCTGCTCCAGGGTCGCGACATGCCATTCGAGCGTGCCGACATCGCCGCGCGCGATGGGGCCGGTGAGCCCGTGGTCCCCAGCGTCGAGGGCGTTGTCGAGGGCGGCCCTCAGGAGCGGTTCGAGGACGTCCTGTGGGTGTGTGATGCCACCCGCTCTGAGCATGTCGCATGCATCGTTCACGAGGCTCACCAAATGATTGGCGCCATGGACCAGCCCGAGATGATAAAGGGGTCGTTGTTCCTCCCGAAGTGATTGCTGACGTCCTTTCAGGTCGCCCTCGATCAATCGGCGGAGTGGCTTGAGCAGGTCGGGTTGGGCGGTAACGGTGAAAGTAGTTCCGGGGAGGCGGTCGAGGTCAGTCAGTTGACCGGTGAACGTCATCGCCGGATGCATCGACCCGATCCGCAGCCCGCGATGCTGAAGGGGTTCGAGTGCGCCCAACCCGTGCACGACCGAGGTGTGCAGCACAGTTTGTCCCACTCGCAGCGAGGGAGCGTCCGCCAGTTCTCGAGCAGCCTGTACGAGCGCGTCATCGGAAGTGGTCAACAACAAGAGGTCCGCGTCCGTGGCCGCAGCGAGAGACACGAATGAGGCGTCGGGGAGCAGGCGTCGAGCACGAGCCAGGGAGCGGGGGGACCTCGCCACAACGGTGATGTGGTGTCCAGCCCTGGCCAGCGCCGCCCCGAGCACGGTTCCGACGCGTCCAGCGCCGATGACGGCAACGTGCAGTGGCATAGCCGTTGTGAGCCCTTCCGCCGAGGGAACTTCCCGTCACGTCCCACGCCGGGACAGCGACACTGGACCTCAGATGTCCTGCTAACGTGGCCGAGGCACTATATAAGCTGGCCAGCTAGGACGCTAGACTAGAAGGGCGCCCATGTCGGGAGGGTTCGGCTCGCTGTACGGCGTCAGGGGGCGGCGGTTGACCAGCCGGGACCTGGCGGCCGCGAAGAAGCGCGGCGAGCTGTGGGCAATGCTGGCTGCCTGCGACGCACTTACTGCCAGGGTCTCCGACGAGGTCGGGGTACCCGCGCTGCTGGTGGGTGATAGCGCGGCGTCGCGCGCTTCATGAAGGAAGGCCGCGCACAGGCTGTGAAGCTCGAAGGGGGCCGGGCGGTCCTCCCGTAGGTCGAGACACTCGTCACCGCGGGAATCCCCGTGACGGGCCACGTCGGGCTGGCCCCGCAGTCGGTGAACGTGCTGGGCGGATACACGGTGCAGGGACGAGGTGGGACGGGTGAACGTCTGATCCAGGACGCTCGCGACCTTGAGGCGGCCGGCGCGTTCGCCGTCGTACTCGAGGTTGTGCCCGCCGAGTTAGCGAAGCGCATCACGGCCGAATTCGCAATCCCAACGATCGGCGGCAGTTCATCGCCGACGTCTCGTCGAGGAACTACCCTGGAGAGGATCATGCATACTCCTGAGCATGCATGCCGAGCTGAAGAACCTCCTCGCCGGATCACCCACCAACTGGGCACGTTGGGGTGAAGCCGACGAGGTGGGCTGCCTCAACTATCTCGACCAGAACGCCATCCTGCGGGGCATTCGAACAGTCCAGCAAGGGAAGGTCTTCACCCTCCAGGCAACCATGTGCGACCCGAACGGCGACCCCATGTGGCCCGCCCGCCAGCAACCCCAGCGAGCGAACGTCCAGGACAAGAGCACCTATCGAGACGGAGTAAGCCGACCCTTCCAGGGCGGCCTGGAGTACGCCGACGACACGATCTCCATGTACCTGCAGGGAACAACACATTACGACGGCCTGGGACACGCCTGGTACGACGACACCACCTGGAACGGACATCACGCCGATACAACGATCGGCAGCATGACCCACGGCGGAGTCCTGCCGATCGCTGAACGCGGCGTCGTCGGCCGCGGTGTCTTGCTCGATATGGCCCGCCATCGCGGCAAGACCTGGCTCGACGCCGACGAAACCTTCGACCACGAGGACCTTACTGCTTGTGCCCAACAGCAGGGTGTAGCACTGGAACCAGGTGACATCCTGCTGATCCGCACCGGGTCGATGGCGCGCTACCGACACGACCCGAAGGCCTATGCAGACAAGCTCAACGAGCCCGGGCTTACCTACCGCCCGGGCATCGTCGAGTGGTTCGACACCATGCAAGTCCCCAACCTGATCACCGACACGATCGCCAACGAGGTACTCGACGATCCGGCCGTACCGGCGAAACTTCCACTTCACGCGGCGCTCATGCGCAACCTCGGCGTCGTGTTCACCGAACTAGCATGGCTAGAGGATCTCGCTTACGACTGCGCCCTCGACGGGCAATACAGCTTCTGCTACATCGCCGCCCCCCTCAAAATCGTCGGCGCTACCGGCGCACCAGCAAACCCCGTCGCCATCAAATGAAGGCACATCGGATCGGCCTACCCTTACGGCCCGGCCATCCACCACCGAAGGAAACCCCGCCTCTCGAACGACCCGTGCAGCCGACAATATTCCTGAAACCCTTTCTCGGCAGCCGCGACGTCCGGTCATCGGCTACTTGTTCCATTGACGTACGACCGTGGCCCGGATTCGGTTGAGGCGCCCGGGCTGTCGCTCTCTCATCGGCTGCCCACGCTGGTCTGGCTCGGGTCTGTCAAACGAACGGTGTAACTCGGGTTGTTGATGACTACTTGCGGCCTGCGGACAGGCGTCCGTCGAAGGCGATGTCGAAGGCGTTGAGGGCGGGTCTCCAGCGGATGGTCCACCGTCGGCGGCCCTGTCCGGTCGGGTCCAGGCTCATCACCGCTAGGCAGACGCACTTGAGTGCGGCGGCCTCGTTCGGGAAGTGGCCGCGGGCCCGGACCGCGCGGCGGATGTGGGCGTTGACGCTCTCGATGGCGTTGGTGGAGCAGACGACGGTGCGGATCTCGGCGTCGAAGGCCAGGAACGGCACGAACTCCGCCCATGCCTGCTCCCACAGCCGCACGATCGCTGGATACCGGTCGCCCCAGGTTTCGGTGAACTCGGCGAAGCGGGCTCGGGCGGCGGCCTCGGTGGGGGGCGGTGTAGACCGGCCGCAGGGCTTTGGCGATGGCGTCCCAGTGCTGTCGGCCGGCATACCGGAACGACGCCCGCAGCAGATGGATCACGCAGGTCCGCACGACCGCTTCCGGCCACACCTCACCGATGGCGTCGGGCAGGCCCTTGAGCCGCAGGAGGTCGATGTGACCCCGCTTGGTCAGATAGGCACTCCGCACGCTGACGATCTTTCGCCGGACCATTTCCGGATGTCAATGTGCCGCCCGTCCGCATCACACCCGTCGGCGCGTCAGCGCGGCACGACACCGTTCTGGTATGCCCAGACGACCGTCTGCAACCGGTCCCGTACACCGATCTTGGCCATCGCCCGGCCGAGGTGCGACTTGACGGTGCTGGTCTCGATGAACAGCTCGGTGGCGATCTCCACGTTCGACAGACCCTGGGCGAGCAGCCGGACGATCTCGGCCTCCCGCGCGGTGAGCTGGTGCGCGGCCACCGCGTCGGTACGCGGTGCGGCGGTGCGGCGGGCGAACTCGGTGATCACCCGGCGGGTGACCGCCTGGTCGACGAGCCCGTACCCGCCGGCCAGGCGGCGTACCGCCTCGATCAGCTCCTCGGGTTCGCAGTCCTTGAGGATGAACCCGCTGGCGCCGGACTCCAGCGCGCCGAAGACGTACTCGTCGAGGTCGAACGTGGTCACCACGAGCACGGCGGGCGGCGTCTCGGTGGCCTCGCCGACGATCCGGCGGGTGGCGCTGAGCCCGTCGCCGCCGGGCATCCGGATGTCCATGCAGATCACGTCCGGCCGGTGCCAGCGGGCCAGGTCGACCGCCGCGTCGCCGTTCGACGCCTCGGCCACCACCTCGATGTCCCCGGCCTGTTCCAGGATGACCCGGAACCCGGTCCGCACCACCGCCTGGTCGTCGACGAGCATCACCCTGATCATGTCGGGTCTCCCTGCGCGGTCGCCGTCGCGGCGCGGGCGACCTCCGGTGCGGTCGGCAGGTGCACCGTGACCGCCCAGCCTCCGTCGGCGGTCGGCCCGGCGGTGAACTCGGCACCGATGAGCTGTGCGCGTTCCCGCATGCCCACCAGGCCCACGCCGCCGGTGGTGCGGGTGGCCGGCTCGGGCCGCCGGGGCGGCGGGTCGTTGCGTACCTGGAGCGTCACCCGGCGGTCGAGGTAGCGCAGAGCCACCCGGACCGGGGCGCCGGGGGCGTGCTGGCGGGCGTTGGAGAGCGACTCCTGCGCCACCCGGTAGAGCGCCACGTCGGCGATCGGCGGCACCTCGCGCGGTTGCCCCTCGCGGACGAACTCGACCGGGCCGCCGAGGTCAGCGGCGGTGCGGACGAGGTCGTCGAGGACGGCCAGGCCGGGCACCGGGACCGTGCCGTCGCCCGCGTCCGTCCCGGTCCGTCCGCGCAGCACCCCCACCACCAGTCGCAGGTTGTCCAGGGTCTGCTTGCCCTGGGCGCGGATCCAGGCCACCCCGGCGCGGGCCGCCGCCGGGTCGCGGTCGATCAGTCGCTCCACCGCCGCCGCCTGCACCACCATGCCGGAGAGGTGGTGGGCCGCCACGTCGTGCAGCTCCCGCGCCATCCGGGACCGTTCCGCGCCGATCGCCGCCTGCACGCCGGCCTGCTGCGCCCGGACCGCCTCCTCGGCGCGTACCCGGACCAGCTCGACGTAGCGCCGGTAGGTGGCGACGTAGCCACCGACGAAGGCCGCGCCGAGGTAGGTCAGGGCACTCGCGGTGAGGCTGCCGAGCGTGGCGAGGAGGATGTCGGGGGCGACGAGGACAGCGGTGGCGACCGCGCCCGCCGTCTCCGCCACCGTGGCGACCCCCGCGATCAGCAGCGCCGTCCGGACCGGCCGCAGCGTGCCGACGGTGTACGCGGCGACGAACGGCGCGAGGCCCCGGATCGACAATTCCGGCAGGAACAGGCCGATCACCACCAGTTGCAGGGCGACGACCAGGGCGAGGCAGAGCAGCGGACGGATCCGACGCAGGCAGAGCAGCACCGCCTGCACACCGCAGAGCACCAGCACCAGCCAGGCCCGCGCCGGGTCGACGGCGAGACCCTCCGCCGGTGCGACGATCCAGAACAGCATTGCCAGCAGCAGCAGGGTGGCCACGGTGACGGCCGCCGCGAGCAGGCCGTCCCGGGCGAACCGGCCGGTCACGCCGAGCCGGGTGAGCCGCTCGTCGAGCCGCCTGGTCAGCCGGGGCGTCCGGGGCGTCGCCTCGGCCTGCGGATCGGGGTGGGTGCTCATGCGGTGGACTTCCTTGCTCCGGTCCGTCCCGGATCGACGCGTCAGTAGGAGATGCTAGGCGCGAGCAGCATGAACTCGACCGCGAACCAGCCCGTACCGGCCAGGGCCAGCAGGATCAGGGCGCTGGCGGCGACCCGGTGCCAGCCGACGCGCCGCCGTACGTCGTCGACCAGCCGCACCCCTGCGGGCAGCACCCCGAGCAGGCCGATCACCTGGAGCACCTGCACGGTGCGCAGCGAGGCGGCGGAGACCTCCTGCAACCCCATGATGGCCGCGATGTTCACCACCCAGCCGATCAGCGCGAGCAGCGCACCCGCGACCGCGACGCGGCTGAGCACCCGCACGGTACGCCCCGCCGGATCACGGCGTGGCCGACCGAGCACTCGTCGGAGGAGGGCACCGAACGGCCAGGAGAGCACGGTCAGCGCAAGCACCAGCACGGAGGCACCGAGCACCGGTACGACCACCGCCGTGGCCCGTGCCGGCTCGACCGGCAGCAGGGCGAACGCGGAGTCGTGGCTGATCGCCGTCACCCGGTCGTCGGTGACCCGCATGGCCAGCGTGCGCTGCCCGCCCACCTCGCGCCAGACCCAGGGAGCCACCTCCTCGTACAGGGCCGGGGTGGCCGACAGCGGGCCCGGCTCGAACAGCAGCCGGTGGTCGTCGGCGACGCTGACGGTGGTCCGACCGACCAGGCCCATGGTGGTCAGGAAGTTGCTGCCGAAACCGCGCGAGTCGGTGTACGTACCGGCCGCGGCGGCGGCGTGCGCGGCGCTGGTCTGCGCGTCGACGCCGGCCGGTCGCTCCGACGTGCCCGGGAAGTAGCGGTCGGCGAAGCCGTTCACCACCGCCTGGCGCAGCTCGTGGCTGTCCAGCTCGCCCCGGCCGCCGCCGTTGAGCGAGAGGAAGATGCCGGCCCGCTCCCGGGGGTAGATCTGTAGGTGCGAGTGGAAGAACATGGTGTCGCCGCCGTGACCGAGGATGTGTCGGCCGTTGCGGCTCTCGTCGAACAGCCCCAGCGCCATCCGGGGGCCGTCCGCGAGGGTGCCGAGCGAGGTGGCGTCGAGCCCGGGACGCTGCATCAGCTCGCGGGTGGCGGCGTCGAGCAGCGGACCCTCGCCGACCGGTTCGCCGGTCAGCGCCAGCATGAACCGGGCCATGTCGGTGGCCGGTGCGCTCAACGCGCCCGCCGGGGGAGTGCCGACGATCTCGAACGGACCGGCGACACCGGCAGCGTCGTAGCCGCTGGCCATCCGGTCGGCCAGGGCCGGGGGCAGCGGCTGCCCGAACGTCGACGACGCCATGCCGGCCCGGGCCAGCACGTTGCGGTCGACGTACTTCTCGAACGGCGTCCCGCTGACGTGCTCGACGATGTATCCGGCCAGCGCGTTGCCGTAGTTGGAGTAGGCGGGCACGGTGCCCGGCCGGTATATCTGCTCCGGCGGGTCGGTGGCCAACGCCGCGCGCAGGTTCGGGCTGCTGCCGTCGAGGCCGATCAACCCGGCGACGCGCTCCTCGAACCCGGCGGTGTGGGTCAGCAGGTGCCGCAGCGTGACCGCCTCGTCGTAGCGGCGGGGCAGCGTGAAGTCCAGGTACTCGTCGACGTCGGCGTCGAGGTCGAGATCGCCGCTCTGCACGAGCTGGAGGACGGCGACGGCGGTGACCAGCTTCGACACCGAGCCGACCCGGAACAGGTGCCGGTCCGGGTCGACCGGTACCGGCTGGCCGGTGCCGGTGCCGGTGTCCGCGTGGCCGTAGCCACGGGTGGTGAGGATCTCGCCGTCGCGGACGACGGCGACGGTGGCGCCGGGGATGCCGGTCCGCTGGAGCGCGGCGGGCAGCAGGCCGTCGAGCCAGGCGTCGACGTCGGCCGCGTTCAGCGCGGCCGGGTCGGCCGGCGCGCCGGGAGCGGGTGGCGTGGGAACGGACATGGCGGTCGGTGCGGTGCCGCACCCGGCGGCGGTGGCGGCGACGGCGACCGTCGCCACCAGAGCCGCGCCGAGCCGGCGCAGGCGGGACGCCCGGGGCCGGGCGGGATCTTGGCGAAGCATGTCGGGCTGCTACCTTCCAGGCCGATCGGGTGTCCGGAGGGATCCGTGCGGCGTCACCCGGTGCCTGGGAAAAGCCTGCGGGACCGGGGGCGTGGTGCCATCTGGCGCAGGACGGCATTCTGCCTACGACCTTCGTCGGAAATCGAGCTCGTACCCGGCACCGCCGCGTACCTCGTGCACTCGACCGTGCGGGTGCGCGGGCCGTTGAACGTCGAGCTGCTGCGGGCCGCCGTCGACGCGACCGCCGCCCGGCACGACAGCCTCCGCATGCGGTTCACCGAGAACGCCGACGGCGAACCCGTCGTGCACGTCGCCTCCGACGTGCGGGTGCCGGTCACCGTCACCGCCGCACCCGGCGAGGCCGACGCCCGCGAACTGGTGGCCACCTCGGTACGCACCCGTTCAACCTCGACCTCGACGTCGCGCCGCTGGTGCGGGTGCTCGTCGTCCGGCTCGCCGACCAGGAACACCTGGTGCATCTCGCCATGCACCACATCGGCAGCGACGGCTGGTCGCCGACCCTGCTGCTCGACGAGATCGCCGTCACCTACGGCGCACTGCGCGACGGCACGCCGGCACGCCGGCAGTCGACTACCTGGAGTACGCCGCCTGGCAGCGGGACCGTCTCGACGGACCGGCCACCGGGGACGGGTTCGCCTACTGGACCCGGACACTGGCCGGCGTACCCGCGCTAAAACTGCCCACCGACCGGCCCCGCCCGGCCGTGCAGTCGTACGCCGGTGGCACCCACCGCTTCGCCCTCGACGCCGACCTCACCGACGGACCGCGCCGGCTCAGCCGCGCCCACCGCGCCATCCTCTACATGACCCTGCTCACCGGCCTGCAAGCGGTGCTGTTCCGTCACAGCGGCCAGCGGGACTTCGCCATCGGCTCGCCGGTCGCCGGCCGGGTGGTGCCGGAGCTGGAGAACCTCGTCGGTCTCTTCGTCAACACCCTGGCCCTGCGCGCCCACCTCTGCCCGGTCGCCGCGACCGCCGACACCGCGAGAGTTGCTCGGCGACTTCCTGTTCGGTCATGCGTCGCGTTCGCACTGGTCGCAGGAATCCGGCCGAGGGATTGCGACACCCCGCGTATGCGTGACTTACGCACAGCCGAGCCCGATCAGCCGGTGGATCAACTCGATGCCGGGACTGCCGCATTCGCCTGATGCCCGAGGCGGTAGGCGTCGCCCTCAGGCAGCACGTGTCCGCCGGTCGGAGCGGGGAAGTGGCTGCCCAGTAGGAGGGTGCCGGTGCCGGCGAGCGAGGCGAGCAGCCGTCGGCGGGTGGCCTCGGCCCGGGTTGCGTCGATGTCGACGCAGGAGCTCAGCGAGGGATGGGCCAACTGGACGGGGTGGTGGACGGCGTCGCCCGAGATCAGTGCTGTCTCTCCCGCACTGCTGAGGTGGACGGAGATGTGGCCGGGGGTGTGGCCGGGGGTGGGAAGCAGCCGCAGCCCCGGGGCGATCTCGATCCCGTCGTCGGGGACCTCGACGGGCTCGAGCAGACCGGCCTGTTCCACCGGGAGCACCGAGTCCTCGAACATCTGCCGGCGCGGCGCGTCCATTGCGTACCCGGCCCAGAAGTCGCGCTCCACGCGGGAGGTGATGTGGCGGGCGTTGCCGAAGGTGGGAACCCAGGTTCCGTTGACCTCGTGGGTGTTCCAGCCGACGTGGTCGGTGTGCAGGTGGGTCAGCACGACCAGGTCGACGGAGTCCGGCGTGAACCCGACGCTACGCAGGTTGTCCCGGTAGGTGGTGTCGAGGTTGTGCCAGGCCGGGTTGGCGCGGCTCTTGCCGTTGCCGATGCCGGTGTCGACGAGCACCCGCAGTCCTTCGGTCTCGACGGCGAAGCTGTGGCTGTGCAGGCGCAGTTCGGCGTCGGGGCTGGCGAAGTCGGGGCGTAGCCAGTCCTGCCGGGCGACCAGGTCGGGGGTCGCGTCCGGCAGCAGCCACTGCCCGGTCTGTGGGGCGAGCAGCAGTTCGTCGATGCGGTGGATGGTGATGGAGCCTACGGTCCAGGTGGCGGTCATGGCGCTTCAGTGTCCTTCGGTGTTGGGGATCGAACGGGGAGCCAGGGCGAGCACCACCGAGGCGGCGAGTCCGAGCAGGACGGTGCCCACGGCGTAGACGTGCGTGGCGGTGGCGAGACCGGACGTGCGGGCGACGGCGCCCACCGCGACGGCGGGCAGGCTCATCGCCAGGTAGTTGACGATGGAGCACACGGCGACGACCGCGGCTCGGTGGCGCTCGCCGACCGGTGCGGTGATGATGCGTACGCTGCCCTGGTTGACCATGCCGAACGCGGCGCCGGCCAGTACCGCCCCGCCGAGCAGCGCGGGCGGTCCGCCGCCGTGCAGAGCGGCCACGGTCAGTACCGCGGCGAGGGGTACGGCCAGGCTGCCGACCCGAACTGCCGCGCGGGGTGCCGCTCGGGTGAGCAGCACAGCCGGTACGGCGGTGACCGTCACCGCGAGGAAGATCAGGCCGCCTGCCGCGAGGGGCAGGTCCGGGGCGATGTGCAGCAGCAGGGACGGGCCGAGCGAGGAGTAGAAGCCGCCGAGCGCCCAGACCGCCACCATCGCCGCGGCCAGGATCCGCAGTTCGCGGCGAGCCGTCGCGGGCACCCGGAGCTGACGGCGCGGTGGGGCCGAGCTGATGTGCGTTGCGCCGGTCGTCGCAGTCGCGGTGGCGGGGGTGGACGGCCGCATGGAGCCGGGCGGTCGAAGTCGCGGCTCTGGCCCTGTGAGGAGCATCGCTGCCCCGGCGATGAATAGGACCGCCAGCGCGAGGTAGATCATCACGGTGTTCTCAGGGCGGAGGTAGACGAACACGGTCGCGGCTACGACGCCGAGCGCCATCCCTGCGGGGGGTGCGACGCTGTTGGCCAGCGCACCGCGTCCCGGGCGACCGGGGGCTTCGAGGTCCAGCAGGGCGGCGCCGACCGCCCCGATGGCCACGCCGGTGGCGATTCCCTGCACGGCCCGCGCGGCGATCAGCAGGCCAGGCCCGGCGGCAACAGCCAGCAGCAGCATCGCGACCGCCTGGACGATCAGAGCGATCACGGTGGCCGGTTTACGGCCGTAGCGGTCGGACAGGGTGCCGGCGAGCAGCAGCGCCAGCAGCAACCCCACGGGGTAGACGGCGAAGACGACGCTGATCGTGAGTTCCGAGAGTTTCCATTGCTGCTGGTAGAGCGGGTAGAGCGGGGTCGGCGCGCTGGAGGCGGCCAGCAGTGCGATGAGCACCGCCGCGTACCGGGGGAACAGTCCCGCTGGCATGACACCTCCACTTAAAGCTATCCGTTTGCGTTAGTGGACCGTAGCCCCTATGGTTCCCTAACGCAAACGGATAGCTTTAAGTGGAGGATGCGCATGACCACCCCCCTCACGCCCCCGGAGGCGGCCGCTCTCGCCGCCCGTGCCGGGCTGCTGGTCGAGGAAGCCCGGCACGCCGGGCTCGCGGCGGCAACCAACCACATCCACGACGCCGTCAACGTCCTGCGGGAGCTCGACTTCGGCGACACACCACCGGCCTTCGTGTACGAGGCCGGCACACGTCAACAGAAGGATGATCATGCAGCTGCCTGACCTGTCGCTTACCGAACTCGCCGCGGCGATCCAGGCTCGCGAACTCTCGCCCGTCGAGGTGGTCGACGCTGTGCTGGAGCGCGCCGAGCGCACGGAACCCCAGCTCAACGCGTACTCCGCGATCGACGCCGACGGAGCACGCGAGGCGGCGCACGCCGCCGAACGCGCGCTGGCCGCCGGCCGGGACGCTGGCCCGCTCGCCGGCATCCCGGTCGGCATCAAGGACCTCATCGACATCGAGGGCAGACCCACCGGTGCGGGCTCCGGGGTGCGCGACGGCCACCGCGCCGAGAAGGACAGCGCGGTGGTGTCGAGCCTGCGCGACGCTGGGGCGATCATGCTCGGCAAGACCCACACCCACGAGTTCGCCTACGGTCTGATCACGCCGCAGACGCGCAACGCCGTCAACGGCGACAGGGTGGCCGGCGGATCCAGCGGAGGGTCCGCGGCAGCCGTGGCCGCGGGCAGCGCCACCTTCGCCCTCGGCACCGACACCGGCGGCTCGATCCGCGTCCCGGCCGCCCTCAACGGCGTGGTGGGCCTCAAGCCCACGTACGACCTCGTGCCCCGCCAGGGCGTCACGTCACTCTCGTGGTCCCTGGACCACGTCGGACCGATCACGCGTACGGTCGCCGACGCCGCTCTCGCCCTCTCCGCCCTCACCGGTCGCCGCGCCGCGCTGCACACCGATCTGCGCGGAATTCGCGTGGGCGTGCCGCGGAACTACTACTTCGACCGGCTCGACCCGCAGGTCGAGAGGGCGGTGCTCGCCGCCGTCGACAAGCTCGCCGCGCTGGGCGCCACCCTCGTCGACGTGGACATCCCGATGACGCGCTACCTCGTCCCTGCGCAGTCAGTGATCATGCTGGCCGAGGCGAGCGCCTACCACGAGCACACCCTGCGCGCCGCCGCCGACCTGTACGGCGAGGACGTCCGCGGCCTGCTCGAAGCCGGCGGGCTGCTGGGCGCCGGCGAATACCTGCGCGGCCAGCGTGCCCGCACCCTGGTCCGGGAGGCATGGTCAGGGCTGTTCACCGAGGTCGACGTCCTCGCCGCTCCGACCGTGCCGGTCACCGCGGTTCCGATCGGGCAGGAGAGCATCGTCTGGCCGAATGGGGAGGTAGAGAGCGTGACGGACGCGTACGTGCGGCTCTGTGCTCCCGCGAACCTGACCGGTTTTCCGGCTCTGAGCGTTCCGGTTGGCTTCGACGAAGACGCCCTGCCGATTGGCCTGCAGCTGATCGGAGCACCCTTCACCGAGGACGTCCTGCTGCGCGTCGGTCTGGCCCACGAGGAGGCTACCGGTTAAAGCGAAACGTTTGCCTTAGGCTGGTGACCATGAGCCGCAAGCCCATGGCACGCCCCGGTGGCCGCAGCACCCGCGTCCAGAGGTCGGTACACGACGCGGTGCGCGCCCTGCTGGCCGAGACCGACCGCGACAACCTGACCGTCCCGATGATCGCCGCTCGGGCCGGTGTCACCCCCTCGACCATCTACCGGCGCTGGGGTGACCTGCAGGAACTGCTGTCGGACGTGGCCGTCGAACGGCTGCGGCCCGAGGCGGCGCCCGACGACCACGGCTCCTTCACGGAAGATCTCGCCGCCTGGGCCGAGTCCTTCCTCGACGAGATGTCCTCACCACCAGGGAAGGCCTACATCCGGGACGCACTGATCGGCGATCCCGACGGCACCAACGCCGGGCAGTGCTCCGCCTACGCCGCAGAGCAGATCAACATCATCCTCGCCCGCGCCACCGAACGGCAGGAACCGACACCTCCCCTGGAGACGGTCATGGACCAACTGGTCGCGCCGATCATGTACCGCATCCTGTTCCGCCCCGACGGCCTCGGCGAAGCACACCTGCGCACCCTGATCGACCGGGCGACCAACGCCGGCGGTCAAGAGGGGTGAAGTGAGGTTGGGGTAGGGAAACGGCTCAGGTAGTCGCGGGCAAACGACACGGGGATCGGGTCCCGCCAGTACTGGTGTGGCAGGCGGGCGATGCGTTGATCCGATCGCTCAATTGCCGTCCGCGATGCAAGTACCTGTTGGCGGCTTGACGGGAGCCGGCTAGCGCCTCGTCTTGGAACGTTGATCGTGTAATCCGTCGATTCTGAGGATCTGTCGGGCACGCTGTCTCCCAACGGTTCGACCTTGGGAGGTGGTGGCCGGTGGGCAGACGGCCGGAGGTGTTCGTCCGGCAGGTGTCGATGGCCGAGGGTCAGCGGTTGCAGCGGGTCACCCGGACCGCGAAGGACCCGGTGAAGCTGCGGCGGGCGATCGTGGTGCTGATGTCCGCCCAGGGACAGCCCGCTCCCGACATCGCTCATCTGCTGAAGGTGACCGAGGACTACGTGCGGGACGTGATCCATGCGTTCAACGAGCGGGGGTTCGACGCGCTGGACCCAAAATGGAGCGGGGGCGCACCGAGACGGATCGATGAGCAGACCCGTGACTGGATCTGTGTCATCGCCCGGTGCGACCCCCGTTTCCTCGGCCGGCCGTTCTCCTGCTGGTCGCTTGCCAAGCTGCGGGACTACCTGATCGACGCCGGCTACGTCACGACGGTCAGCGTCGAGACCGTGCGCCGTGTCCTGCACGAACGTGGAGTGTCCTGGCAGGCCACCAAGACGTGGAAGGCCAGCACCGACCCGGACTTCACGGCGAAGACGCGCCGGATCCTCGACCTCTACGACCACCCGCCTGTCGACGGCAGGGTGATCTGCGTGGACGAGTTCGGACCCCTGAACCTGCAACCCCGACCCGGCCGCGGGTGGCGACCCGCCGGACAACCGGTGCGACTACGGGCCACCTACCGGCGTGACCAGGGCGTGCGGCACATGATCGCCGCCCTCGACCTGGCCACCGGACGCCTGCACTACCGGATCCGTGACCGGAAACGCTGGCGCGAGTTCCTCAGCTTCCTCAAGACCCTGCGCCACCGCTGGCCCGACCAGCACCTCTACCTGATCCTGGACAACTTCTCCCCACACAAGCACCCCGAGGTCCGAGCCTGCTGCGCCGCCAACCAGGTCGACCTGGTGTTCCTGCCGACCTACGCGTCCTGGCTGAACTGGATCGAGGCCGAGTTCGCCGCCGTGCGCTACTTCGCCCTCAACGGCACCGACCACCGCACCCACCCGGAGCAGGACGCCGCCATCGGCGCCTACATCCGATGGCGCAACCAACACGCCCGACCGAAAACCGGGTTCGCGATCAACTCCAAGATCCGCCGCTTGGATTACCCGTTCAAGGCTGCGTGACGAGGCACTTGTACGTCCTCGACCTGTTCACTCTGGACGCCACCCGTGCCCAGTACGAGGGCGCTACCGCCGAAACCGAACTGATCGCCCCCGAGGGCTGGCTGCTCGACCAGCACTTTCTCGACCAGTCCGGCCGCAAGCACGCGCAGCGCGTGCTTGCCTACGACTACAGGAGCAACATCGCCGCCTACCCCGACTGGCAGGCGTGGCTGCGCAAGCACAGGCCGCCGACTCTGATCACCTGGGGCAGCCGCGACCCGTTCTTCCCCGAACCCGGCGCGCTTGCCTACCTTTCCGACCTGCCGGACGCCGAACTTCACCTGTTCGACACCGGTCACTTCGCCCTGGAGGACCACTTGCCGAAATCGCCCCGCTGATTGCCAACTTCCTCACCCGCACCTGGGCCTGACTGGCCCGTTTGCACTCGTCGTAGGGGCGTGACCGAGATGCGCGCCAAAGGGGCAACGGGATGATCTTGAAGCTCTGATCTGCTCGGATTTACGTGCGGTGCCGTGCAGCGGGGTCGCGTTCGGCGACGTGCCGGGCGATCGAGTCGATGCCGGGACGGGCGTACCGCTCCAGGGAGCGGACGGACGCGTGGCGGGAGCGGGCCAGCAGCATCGGGGTGGAGGTGCCGTCCTCCGCGTCGTGTGTCAGGGCACTGTGGCGGAGCCGGTGAAGCGTCCAGCCGTCCAGGTCCTCGATGTCGTCGGGTGAGGCGAGGGAGCTGGCCAGCAGCCGGGTGCTCTCCTCGAAGATCTCCTCAGCGCGGCGGTAGGAGAGGCGGGCCCGGCCGGTCTCCGGGCACACGTCGAGCGTCAGTGTTCTGGCCGGAGCCTTGGGTCGGTGAGGAACAGCGGGCCGCGGGTACGGCGGGCGATGAGGCGGGGCAAAAGCCGGGCGGTCCCGGACTGCCAGTGAATCCACTCGGTCGCCCCGCCCTTGGCCGTGATCTTCCCCGCTTGTCCTGCGGGTACAGGTCTTCCACGTTCAGGCACAGCACCTCGTCGGCCCGCGCGGCGGACTCGTAGAGCATCTTCCACTGTGTTTTTTCCCGCAGCGCGGCGTCGAAGCGCCACAGGGCAGCGATCTGGTTCTCCGCGAGAGCCTTGGTGCGGGCCGGCGGCGCCGGCCTCCGCTCGATGCTGATCGTCGGATCGCTCTCGATCCAGCCCTGGCTCTGCCACCAGCCGATCGCCTGGCGCGCGATGGACAGCTCCCGGTTGACGGTGTCGGCGTCCATCGCGTCAGCCCGCGCCGCCGCCAGCTCGGCCAAGACCTCCGGCAGTGCCGGGTCGTCGATCCCGGCGACGGGGAAGACTGGCGGCTTCGCGCCCCGGCGGCCGGGTCCGGTCGGCGCCGGTTCACCGGTGAGCATCCATCCCCACGTCGTCAACGAGATCCGGTAGATACGCGCGGAGGACTTCGCGATGCCCGCGCCGGTGAGGTAGCGCTCAACCGCCGCGGTGTATGACGCGGGCGGGTCGGACAGAGGTACGACCCGAGCGCGCGGCAACCGAAGTGCGCCCCCGCTCCCGAGCTGCCGTGATGATGACCCGCTGGTGGGGAACGGCCTTCGTTGAAGTGGCGGGCACCGCGATGGCGCGTGATCTGGGGCTGGACGAGGTCGTGGACCGCTTCACGCTGAACGGCGAGGAGACCGGCTGGCTCCGCAACAAGACCGGCGTCACCCGGCTCGGCTTCACGGTTCAGCTGAAGTTCCTGCTCTGGCGCGGCCGGTTCCCGAGGATGCGGCTGGATCTGCCTACTGACGCGGTCGAGCGCGTCGCCCGCCAGGTGGGCGTCGCTGCCGGCGAGCTGACGGCGTACGACTTCACTTCCCGGACCGCCCAGCGCCATCGCACCCCGCAGTGATCACGGTAGGGACTCCGCCGCAGTAGGTCCGGCATTTACTGCGGCATCTCTCACCGCAGCCCTGAGCGTCAAGCGGTGCTACACGCCACCTGGCCGTAGCTATACGAGAACAGGGCCAGAACGGAAGGCGCCTGCCGGTACTCGGCAACGGCGAGACGGGGCCGCACCCTGCGCCCGTAGCCAGCGCATTTGTCCCGGGCCTCGGACGAGCAGCACACGGCGTCTTACCGATCGACACCGAGCTGCTGCCCGAAGCCATCGACATCCAGCACGGGCAGTGCCTCCCGAACTGCCCAAGAAGCGCTGCTTCTCGTCATCGACAGAGCCACCGGCTCGCCGAATGGGGTCGCGGTCAACGACAGCAGCCGCCACGGGACCGTGACCCAGGTGCCCTCGCGCTGGTCACGCAGCCAGACGAGCCGGATGGCGTAGGCGTTGACCGCCTGGATCGGATGCCACCTCCGCGCGGTAGATGGCATCCGACTGGCCGGGCGCCGGAACCAGCTACGCGCTCTGGGGCAGCAGACCGGCGTCGATGACCTCAGCGATAAGGGCGGCGCCGCGGCTGTTCTGGTGGATGTGGTCGGTCGTGAGCACGAGACCTCGCCGCCGCGAGATCGTGTCGAGGCTGCGACGCAGCACTGCGTGCTGGACGAGGACGCCGACGACCGCTGCGGGCGTCACCTCCCGGTATGAAATCGGCGGCGGGTCCGCTTGGCGCAGTTCCTCGATCTGGCGTTCGTGAAGCGGAAGGTAGGCCACCTCGTTGGTGGCGGCGACCTCGGCGATCATCCGGCTGTACGCCTCCGATGCGTGTGCCGCTGCTCCGTCGAGTTGTTGGCCGAGTACCGGTAGCGACAGCAGACCGATCGTCGCGTCGGTCTCCGCTCGCAGCCGTGCGACGACGGCTCCCAGGCACTGTTGGAACCAGCCGGCCGACGGGCGATCGGGGAGCTGTTTGCGCTTCATGGCCTGCTCGACGGGGTAGCCGGCAAGGCTCGCTCGGGCGTCGTTGGTCCCGATCAACACGGTGATCACATCGGGTGGGTTCGTGACGACAGCATCGAGGCGCTGCAAGAGGTTGTAGGCGAAGTCGCCGTTGGCGCCGAAACGGGCAAGCTGCACGTCACCGGGAGGGCGGCGTCGTCCGAGTAGATCCAGGTAGTCGACGCTGAACTGCGCGCGGGTGAGGCTGTCGCCGAGGCACGCGATGCGTGTCCTCACGGCGCTTCCTCCGGGCTGGGCGTGCCGACGCATTCGGTCGGGCGGGTGTCGGTCCGAGGACGGTGGTCGGTGCCGAGGGTCGCAGTGATGGCCAGGATGGACGTCGGCCCCTCCATGTCAACCACGTGCCATACCCCGGCCGGGTTGATGGTGGCCTCGCCCGGCCCGAGCAGAACGCGGTCGGGCAGCCCGTCCACGTCGCGGGTGACCGTCACGGACCCGCTGAGGCAAACGACCAGTTCGTCGCCTGCTGGGTCTCCCAATGGTCGCCGAGCCCGTCGCCGTCGAAGATCATCACCATCCGGCCCTTGGCGCCGTCTGCCGCGACTGCGGCGCTGTAGGCCTGGAGCACCTCCGGGTCCCAGGTGAAGCCCTCGACGGGTTTCGCTCTCGATCCCAGTCCGAGGTGCACGGGGGTGGTCCGCAGGTCCATGGCATTGCGTTCGTGGTTGACGAGTCTCATGCCGACGATCGTCCACGCCAGCGATCGGGCGGTCTTGAAGAAAAGGGAAGAGAAGCCGACGCGACGGGCAGACGGTTGGCGGCTACCCGGCTCCGAGGAGGGCTTCGCTGCGACGCCAGGCCGTCGGCGATCGGCCCGTGAACTCGCGCCAGTCCCGCACGAGATGGGCCTGGTCGGCATAGCCAGAGACGGTTGCCACATCGCCCCACGGGAGCGGGTCCTGCGCCGACGCCAGTTCGTGCGCGTGCTCGAAGCGCAAGACTCGGGCGAAGGTCTTCGGCGACAGGCCCACCTCACCGCGAAACCGCTCGGTGAGGTACCGACGGCTCCAGCCGAGTTCCGCGGCGACCGGACCAACCTGGACGCAACCCCGCGCGGCGACGAGGCGGCGCCATGCCTCGGCTACCTCGGGGCGCACCCAGCGCACATGGTCGCCGCAGGCGCCACGGCCGACAGCTCGGAGGAGCAATTCGTCCAGCGCGGTGAACCGCGCCGCCCATGTTGTCGCCGATCGGAGCCGGTCGACCAGCTCGACGGCAAGCGCTCCGAGAAGCTCGTCAAGTGGGACCAGTCGGTGGGCGAGTTCGGCGGCGGGCATGCCGTAGATGGCCCGGGCCCCGAGCGGTGTCAGCGATACCTGAACACCTTGCTGGCGTCCGTCGTGGTGAATCGCGACGGACCGGCACATCAGACCGCCGGCCACGCTGCCGAATCGGGTGGCCGGCGACCCGTCGTCAACGCCCGCCGCCACCTCCAAAGGATCTGACAGGCTGATCACCGCAGTGAGCGCGCGGCTCGGCGGGCCGCAGTGCACCCCCGTCGGGAGCCCGCGGAGGTCGAAGCCGACATACGAGTCGACGTACTCCCGCAAGGCGGGCGCCGGACGTGCACCGATCCCGGTGGCCGTGTGGTCCTCCATTTTCGTCAGTGTACGAGCCGCCCAGTGCAGGAAGATCACCATCCAAGGACTGATCACCGCCGTTTGCGGCTGGTAACGCGATTCTTACCAGCACTCCGTCACGCAGCGCTACATGTCCGTTGGCCGTACCTATACGAGAACAGGGCCGAGGAGTGCGCCACCGCCGCGGCCAAGTCCCCGGGAGCCGCCGCGCTGATCGCGGACGGCAACGGCGAGTACCGCGGGACCTACCGGCGCATCCTCGACGCCGGCCACCCCGTCCTGACCGCCCCCGACACCGACCCGAGCACCGTCGCCGAGCAGCTGCGTGCCAAGCTGGACCAGGCCCACGAGCACCGCCAGCGCCAGGCCGGACAGACGCTCAGCCTGGCCGCCGGTGCCTGACCTCGCACAGCATTAACGAGAAGCGGCGCCCGAAGCCATAGGGGTGGCTTCGGGCGCCGCTTCGACTGCAGGCCCCGTGCTCACACGAGGAGGCTCGCGGTCGTCAAGCGGCCTGACCGAGTCCGGCGGCGGTCAGGTCCTGTTCGCGCAGCGGTGTGAAGTCGACGTCGAGTTTCCGGTCGTACGCGTCGGGCTGGATGCCGAGTTCGTGGGTGCTGTACTCGCCGAACCGGTTGATGTGCTCGGTCAGGTACGGCGAGATGTGCGCCAGGTCTTCCGGGTCGATCACCCATCCCTCCTCCAGCGGCTGCCGCACGATCTCCGCGATGTCCAGGGCGTTGTCGAAGATCATCGCGTTCGTGAGCAGCGCGTTAAACTTCACCGGGCGGGCCTGTGGATCTAACGGCTCTGTCTCACATTCGGTGGTGACGGAGGGTGGCGAGGCGTCGTTACCTCCTGTGTGGAGGACGTCAACAAGCTTGTACAGGTGGTGTTCTCGGGGCTGTTCCCGCTGGTCGTCGAGGACGTGATCGACGAGGGTGGGGGGATCGTGGTGCGGGCCCGGACGCCGCAGGACACGGCGGTCTGCCCGATGTGCGGGGCCTCGTCGGGACGGGTGCACGGCTATCACTGGCGGGCGGTGGCCGACGTTCCGGTCGACGGGCGTCGGGTGGTGGTCCGTGTGCGGGTGCGACGGCTGGTGTGCCCCACGCGCGGCTGCCGCCACACCTTCCGCGAACAGGTGCCCGGGGTGCTGGAGCGATACCAACGCCGCACGGCCCGTCTGTCTCGGCAGGTCAAAGCCGTGGTCAAGGAGTTGGCAGTTCGACACCCGCGACACCGCGTCGAACAATCCGGTGCCGGACTCGGTGGCGACTACAGATCTTGAAAGGCTAGGTTGAGTCGGGTTCGAGGGTCAGGCCGGTGTGGGCGAGGAAGCTGTCGAGGAGATCGGGCCGGTACTGGATGCGTTTGAGCCTGTTCTTGATGATCGCCTGGAGATGGTCGACGCCTTGGACGGCGAGGTTGCCGATGCTGCGTTTGAGGTGTGACCACACGTGTTCGGTGGGGTTGAGGTCAGGGGCGTAGGCCGGCAGGCGGATCACGGTCAGCCAGTCCCGGGCGGCGATCATCTGGCGCATTGCGGCGCTGATGTGGGTGTTGAGGTTGTCCCACACGAGGACGATCGGTCCGCCAAGTTGCTGGTGCGCGGCGTCGAGTAGGGCGATGTAGTCGGTCTCGGCGAAGCTGCGTCGTTCTTTCTTGCGGCCGCGGTGGGTGATCGTGCGGTAGATCAACCGGCTGCGTCGGCCCGGCTTCACGCAGACCAGACCCGCGATCGAGATCCGTCCCGAGCCCTTGCCGGACACCGGGACCTGCGGGATGTGCCCGCGTCGGCCCCACGTGCGGGCCTTGTGTGGGCGCAGCGTCTGACCCGCCTCGTCCTCGAAGCAGATCCACGCGTCGCGCTGCGCCGCTACCGTTTTCCCGCCGGCCACACCTCCCGCCGCCACGTGACGACCGCAGCCTCGTCGCGTTCCACGGGGCGGTGCGCGGGGACCTGCACCGACCAACCGATACGGTGCAGCAGATACGAGGTCCCCCGCAGCGTGTACCGAGTCCGGAACAGTCGGGCGATCAGATCCGACACCCGCACCAGGGTCCACCGCTGATCATCGCCGAACCCGTGCGCGGCCGGCCCCTGCTCCAACGCGTCGGCCAGACGCCGTAGCGGGGAGTCGTCGAGGCGGCACCGCGAACCACCGGGCCCCTTCGACGCGAGGGCGTCCTCGCCGCCGGCCCGCCACTGCTTGCGCCAGCCGTACACCGCAGTCTGCGACACCCGCAACCGCGCCGCGATCTCCGGCACCGACACACCCTGCGCGAACCACCCGGCCGCCTGCCGCCGCACCGCCTCACGCTTCGCCCGCCCCCGCGCGGACAAGCCACCACCATCGGGATACCTCATCCCACCGGATCTACCCAGACACAGCGGAAGCACGCCAACCAGCCACCCACAGTGGACGAAGCTGGCCTTTCAAGATCTGTAGCTCTACCCGCTTCTCCCACGGCGGCCCGGTCACCGCCGGCTTGGACGCGGCCGGCTTGGATTCGGAGTCGGAGTCGGTTATCAAGGCGACAGCCAGCAGCACAAGGCCGACAATCACCAGCCAACCAACCGCATCGTTCCCATCCTCGCCCACCTCATCCACAGTAGAGGTGACGCCGCTTCGTGCGCAGGTCGTCGCCGATCTGGACTTCGCCGCTGCGCTGCTCCTTCAGCGCAACGCCGGCGGCCTACGGACGACCTGGACGAAGGGCTCCGGCAGCTGACGGTTGCCGCCAGCCTTACCAGGTGAGGACCTGGCCACCGTCCACGCCAACGTGGTCGCCGTACCGCGTGGACCGGCAGCGAAGCGGACCCGCCCTCGTATCGAAGGGTGCCCGCTTCGCTTTGGGCTCTACGCCAGCCTTTCGACGGCCGAGGTCGTTGCGGCCTTCTCCCGCGCGACGCGGCGGCGCCGGGTCGGCAGCGCGAGCGTGGGGTTGGCGACGGCCCAGGCGGCGCCCTTGCAGACCAGCTCCTTGTAGACGGCGGCGAGGCGTCCGGTCAGGACCGCCTGCTTGGTGCGGTCGTCGGCGGTGACGTACTGGATCAAGCCTTCCCTGCGGCCAAGGGAGACGCACTGGTTGAAGTAGCGGATCGGCACGTTCGGCAGCTTTCCGCCGGTCAGGCGCGCCGCGATCGCGTCGGCGGCCTGCCACGCGCCCGGGCCGCCCGAGGCACACGACATCCTTAGCGGTTTGTCGGCCGGTCCCATCGCGTAGGCGGCGTCGCCCACGGCGTACACATCGGGGTGCGAGACTGAGCGCATGGTCCGGTCGACCACGATCTGCCCGGTGCCGGTGACCTCCAGGGCGGTCGCCTTCGTGATCGGGTGGACTGCGAAGCCGGCGGTCCACACGGTGACTGCGGCCGGGATGGTGTTGCCGTCGGCGGTGGCGACGTGGTCGGCTTCAACGGCGGTGACGGCGGAGTGCTCGTACACGGTGATGTCGAGCTTGTCGAAGACGTTCCGTAGGTGTCCGCGGCCCTTGGGTGAGAGCCAGTCGCCGAGGCCGCCGGAGGCGGCGAGGGCGACGTCGAGGTCCGGGCGTGCCTCGGCGATCTCGGTGGCGGCCTCCAGGCCGGTGAGGCCGCCACCGACGACGACCACGGCCAGCCCGGCGTCGAGGTGGGCCAGGCGCTCGCGCAGCCGGAGCGCTCCGGGGCGGCTGGCGATCTCGTGAGCGTGCTCGGCGACGCCGGGGATGCCCTGGGTGTTCCAGCCGCTGCCGAGGGCGTAGACGAGGGTGTCGTAGGCGAGTTCTTCGGCGCCGTTCGCGTCGACGACGGTGACCGTCTTGCGGTCGACGTCGACACCGGTGACCTTCGCAAGCTTCAGCTCGACGCCGGTGCCAGCGAACATCTCGCTGAGCGGCCGGAGCTTGAGGTCCTGGCCGGCGGCCAGCTGGTGCATGCGGACGCGTTCGACGAAGTCGGGCTCGGAATTGACGAGGGTGATGGCAATGTCCTCGCGGCGGAGCCGCCTGGCGAGGCGGCCGGCGGCGATGGCTCCGGTGTATCCGGCTCCGAGAACGATGGTGCGGTGCGGCATCTTCCCTGCTCCTGTCTTGTGCGGGTCTGCCACTTGAACCGGGCGGCCCGCCGTTTCCTGACAGGGAACGACGTGAAGCACCTCACAGAGCGGTCAGAAGGCGTTGAACAGGGGCTCTCCGTGGTCGGAGGTCGCCCAGCGTGCGGTCGCGCGTTCGAGCTTGTCGGGGTTGACCTGGTTGCGGAACGCGGCGATGCCCTCGGCGGTGACCTCCAGGCACATGACGCCGACGACCCGGCCGTCCACGACGGCCACGACGGCCGGTTCGCCGTTGGCGGTCCAGGCGTAGACCTCGGGTGCGCCGCCGACGATGGCGCGCTTGGTTTCGCTGGGTTTGAACAGGCCCCGCAGGAACTTCGCGACAGCGACGGCGCCCTCGAACGCCCTGGCGCGGGCCGGAACCTTCCCGCCGCCGTCGCCGATCGCGATGGCGTCCGCGGTGAGCAGGCGCACGAGCGGCTCGGTCTGGCCGCTGGCTGCGGCCGCCAGGAACTCCTCGACGATCCGCCGGGCGGCGGCCTTGTCGATCTCGGTGCGGGTCTTGCCGTCCGCGACGTGCTTCTTGGCGCGGTGGAGGATCTGCTGGCTGGCGGCCTCGGTGATGTCGAGGATCTCCGCGATCTCGCGGTGCGGGTAGTCGAAGGCCTCCCGCAGCACGTACACCGCCCGTTCGCTCGGGGAGAGGCGCTCCAGAAGGGTGAGGACCGCGTACGACACCGATTCGCGCTGCTCGACGGTCTCGGCCGGGCCGAGCATCGGATCCCCGGCGAGCAGGGGCTCGGGAAGCCACTGGCCCACGTAGGTCTCGCGGCGCGCCCGCGCGGAGGTCAGTTGGTTGAGGCACAGGTTGGTGAGGACCTTCGTCAGCCATGCCTCGGGGACCTCGATGCGGTCGACGTCGGCGGCCTGCCAGCGCAGGAACGTCTCCTGCACGGCGTCCTCGGCCTCCCCGGCGGAGCCGAGGAGACGGTAGGCGATGGTTTCCAGGCGCGCCCTGAAGGCCTCGAACCGGTCGACGTCCTCCGCGGTCAAGGGCATCTCCCGATCCTAACCTCGGCGGTCACGGCGACTGTGATCTTGAATGTCCGGCGGGTGCCTCAGGGGCGTAGCCCGGCCAGCAGGATGTCCAGGTAGCGGTCCGCGTCGTCGTCGGTGGCGCCGATCCGAACCGCGTGCTGCAGGCCGCACAGTAGGCGCCGCAGGTCGTCGGCGGTCAGGTCGGGGCGGATCGCGCCTTCGGTGCGGGCTCGGTCGAGCAGGGTGGCGATGGCCGCCGCCAGGTCGCGGCTCAGGTCCAGTGTCTCTGCGCAGACCGCGTCGACGGCGGCCAGCACCTCGGCCAGTGCCGGGTCGGAGAGCTGGATCCGCAGGCCCGCTCGCAGCAGCGCGGCCAGGCCGGTGCCCACGTCCGGCTCGCGGGCCGCCGCGACCGCGGTGGCGACCAGGGTTTCCAGGCTCTGGGCGGCGAGCGACTCGAGCAGGGCCTGCCGGGTGGGGAAGTGGCGGTAGACCGTCCCCACGCCGACGCCGGCCGCCTTGGCCACCGCGTTCATCGACAGGTCAAGGCCGCCTGCGGCCATGCGGTCCCGGGCGGCGGCGAGCATGCGGGCACGGACCCGGGCCGAGTCGGCGCGCAGGCTCTCCGCGTTCGTGGTGGGGGACACACCTGGAGGATAACTTATCCGTTCTCGTGCTAGCTTCTGCCGCAGAAACGGATAACTAATCCGCTAAGGAGATGGCGATGGCGCTGAACTGGACCGTGGACCACATGCCGAACCAGACCGGACGGACCGTCGTGGTCACCGGAGCCACCAGCGGCCTCGGCCGGGTCACCGCGGCGCGGCTGGCCGAGGCGGGCGCGACAGTGCTGATGGCCGTGCGCGACACCGCGAAGGGTGAGCGGGTCCGCGCGGAGATGCGCGGGAACGTCGAGGTGCACCGGATCGACCTTGCCGACCCGGGCTCGATCCGCATGTTCGCGGAGTCGCTTGGCCACCGTCGGATCGACGCGCTGATCAACAACGCCGGGCTTTCCGCCCGGGAGCGCGAGCTCACCCCCGAGGGGCACGAGCGGGTGATCGCCACCAACCACCTGGGGCCGTTTGCGCTGACCGGGTTGCTGCTGAACCGGTTTCGCCCGGACCGGCTGCCCCGGGTGGTGACGGTCGGCTCCAACTTCTACCGGCAGGTGCGCTCCGGCACCGACGACGAGAACCTGGCCGCCACGGGATCGTTCCATCCGCTTCGCCAGTACGTCCGGTCGAAGGTGTCCAACCTGCTCTTCGCCCAGGAGTTGGACCGCCGGCTGCGTGCCGCGGGCTCGCCGGTCCGCAGCTTCGCCGCCCACCCGGGGATGGCCTGGACCGGGATGCAGGACAACCCGGGCAGCATCGCCGAGCGGGTCCTCGTGGCGGCGCTGGGCGCCCTGGTTGCGCGCAGCGCCGAGGCGGGCGCACTGCCGATCCTCTTCGCCGCCACCGACCCCCGGGCGCGGGCCGATGCCTTCCACGGACCGTCCCAGCGCAAGTGGGACAAGCGCGTCCACTTCGCACCGGTCGTGGCGCCGTGTAACGACTCGGAACGGGCCGCTCGGCAGTGGGCGATCGCCGAGGCGGCGACTGGCGTGCATTACCTCAGCGGGGTCCACCTGTGACGTCTGCTGTCACCAGCCTTGCGGCACTGCGCCACTCGTCCTGCTATTTCGGATCCAGGCGAGGAAAGAGAGCCGCAGGCTTGGTGACGGCGGTGCCGGCGAGAAGTACCTGCGCGCCGTTCGTCCGTAGAACCAGGCAGGGGAGCGGAACTGCCGGGAGACGCCCACACGCGCTGTCGGTGCGGACGCTTGTCCCAGCCACGGTTCGTTGGCAGGCACGCTCCCCTCCCAAGCGCCAGTGTGAACCTGCCCGATGGCACGGATCATGGAGAACCGCTCACGGACGATTCGGTCGATGGGTGGCCGACGGCACCGTCGTCACCGACCGCGCGGTGCCGTGCCGATTCATCTCGGTGAGCCGATGGCGGGGGAGTGGTCGGGGTCCTGTCACCTACCGGTGCAGCACACCCGGGAGTCATTCCTGCTCGAACCGGCGGCGTGATGCCAGGATCTCATCCAGGTGTCGGCGGCTCCACCGGCAGAAGCCATTGATCGTGTTGTGCAGCTCCCGGCCAGCAGGTGTAAGCCGGTATTCGGTGCGTGGTGGCACGGTGGGATGAAGGGTTCGATCGACTACTCCGTTTCGCTCCAACTGTCGCAGGGTCGCGGTGAGCAACCGGTGGCTGATGCCGGCGACCTGCCGGTGCAGTTCGCCGAAGCGGCGTGTGTCGGTGCCGATGGCTTCGATGACCGGTACCGCCCACTTGGTGCCGACCGCGTCGAACACCTCGCGAGCCACCTGGTGCACCTGCGCCACCTGTGCCGCCGTCGGCGTGCCGGGAAACGGCTCGTCCACTCGCCGTTCCTCCTTCGCATGCGCCTCTTACCAAAAAGTGCGTACTTATCCCATCCGTGGCCATCGCCGTACGGTCTGGTCGGCAATCTCAACGTACAGGAGTGGATATGACCGTCCTGAAGACGTACGCCCGGCTCTGGGTGGATGACCTCGACGTCTCGCTGCCGTCGCTGCGGACCCTGGTCGGCGCGGAGCCGGATCTGCGGTTCGCATTCGACGCGATCGAGTTGGCCGCGATCGGCGACTTCCTGGTGATCGCTGGCCCACCGGAGGAACGGGCCCGTTACGGGCACGGCTCCGCTACCGTGATCGTCGACGATCTGGACGCCGTCGTCGCCGGGCTCACCGCTGCGGGCGGCGAGATCACCACGCCGGAGGCGACTGGCCCGACCGGCCGCTACCTGTACGCCCGGCATGCTGGTGGGGCAGAGGCCGAGTACGTTGAGTGGGTGCCGGAGTTGGTCGCGCGGATCATCGGCCCCTTGGCTGCCCGGCGTTGAGGCCAGATGCCCCAGGGCGCGCACCGCGCCCTGGGGCCGCAGCGGGTGTGCGGTGCTGGGGCAGGGAGGCCGCACGGAGTCGTCGGCATGCGGGTACGGGGAGCGGAGATTCCTCGTGTGTGGGGTGCCGGTCGTCCCGGAATGCGGTTGCTTCCGCTGAGTACGGGTGCCAGTGCCCGGACTGGTTCCCGCGCCGTCACCACCAGACGGCGGATACAGGGCGGCTCGATCGCAGGGCCCACGAGCCGTCCGTCGAACACAAGCCACAGAAAGCCTATAGGTTTAGTAGGTAATCGGTCAACGGGTTGGCGGCCCCGCGTGCGAAAGGTGACATCCATCGGCGCATTCGTTGACATCGCCGCGGTCGGCAGGTGGACTCGGCTCATGTCCAGCGAGCTGCGGTTGACGACCCGCGGCCACATCGACCTCGGTCGGGTGTGGTCCAGCTCCTGTCTGCGCTGACCGGCACCCACACCCGCTGCGCCGCACAGGCCCACCGAGGTGGGCTCACCGTCGAGCCGACCGCCATCCCCGCGCCGAGACATCCCTCACCGACCCGTGCCACCGGCCCGGGCGGGGTCTCGCCGTACCCGTTTCCGCCTGCCTGGACAGGAGACCCCGTCATGCCCGCGCACCGCCTGCGCACTCTGACCGCCGTCGTCCTCACCGCCCTCCTCACGGTCACCGCCGGCTGCTCCACGGGTAGCGCACCCGCTGCCGAAGCCGCCGGTCGACCCCGCTCCGGAGGCACCCTCACCTGGGCCATCGAGACCGAACCGGTCACCCTCAACCCGCACCAGTACGCCCAGGCGAAGGCCCGCCTGCTGGTCTGGAACACATTCGAGTCGCTGCTCACCTACGACCAGCAGGGCAAGCTGGTGCCCTGGCTGGCCACCGGCTGGCAGGCCGCGCCAGACGGCCGCTCCTACACCCTCACCCTCCGGGACAAGGTCGCCTTCTCCGACGGCACCCCGTTCGACGCGACCGCCGTCAAGGCCAACATCGACAAGCTTCGTGAGCCCGGGTACGCCCCGACCGTCGCCGCCGTGCAGCTCCGCAACCTCGACACCGTCGAGGTCGTCGACCCGCGCGCGGTACGGGTCACCCTCACCCACCCGGACGTGCTCATCCTCGACTTCCTCGCCTCTCCGCAGGGCGCGCAGGTCTCCCCGAAGTCGCTGCGCGAGGCGAAGAACCTCAAGGCCGGCGGCCTCGATCTCGCCGGCACCGGCCCGTTCATCCTGGACCGCTACGTGCCCGGCCAGGAACTGCACTACCGGCGCAACCCCGCCTACGACTGGGCGCCGCCCACCGCCACCCACACCGGCCCCGCCTATCTGGACAGCATCACCTACCGGTTCCTCAAGGAGTCCGCCGTCCGCGTCGGTGCCCTCGCCTCCGGCCAGGTCCAGCTCGTGGAAGGCGTGCCGGCCACCGACCAGCCCCTGATCACCGGCAACGCGACGCTGCGCCTGAGCCGGGAGCTCAACTCCGGATCGGCCTACTCGTACTACTTCAACACCTCCCACGCCCCCTTCGACGACCTGCGGGTACGCCAGGCCTTCCGGGAAGCCGTCGACGTCGACACGGTGCTCATGTCCATCTACCGGGACACCACCACCCGAGCGTGGAGCGTCATCAGCCCGTCGAGCCCGCTGTACGACAAGCGCCTCGAGGGCAGCTACGGCGGCGACGCCGCCAAGGCCAACGCCCTGCTGGACCAGGCCGGCTGGAGCCGACGCGACGCGGACGGCTATCGAGTCAAGGACGGCAGACGGCTCACCGTCCGGCTGGTACAGGCTGCCCCGTTCGTCCGCGACCGCCGCGACGTCCTCGCCCAAGCGGTGCAGGCCGCCGTCAAGCAGAGCGCCGGCATCGACCTCAAGATCTCCCTGGTCGACCAGGGCACCGCCCAGCAGGCATTCGACACCAACCAGTACGAGATCTTCGACAACTCCCGCGCGGACACCGACGCGGGTGCCGCACTGAACCTGCTGCTGCACAGCAAGGGCGGCATCAACCGCACGAAGGTCAACGACCCGCTCATCGACCAGCTCCTCGACACCGGCCAGGCCACCGCCGACCCCGCCGGGCGCACCTCGATCTACGCCGACCTGCAACAGCGCGTCGTCGCCGACCAGGCCCTCCTGCTGCCCCTCTACGCACCAGCCGACCAGATTGCCGCCAGCACCACCGTCGGCGGGGTCCGGTTCGAACCCACCGCCGGCGTCCCCGCCAGCGCCTACGACTTGTGGATCGGCAACTGACATGCGCCGGACCCGCCTACGCGCCGTGACCCGCCGGCTCGGCACCGGACTCGTCGTCCTCTGGGCCGCGGCCACCGCCGCCTATCTCGCGTTGCTGGCCGCGCCCGGGGACACCGTCGACGCCATCGTCGGCGACGGTGTCGACACCCCGCAGATCCGGGCCGAGATCACCGCTGAGTGGGGCCTGGACCGGCCCCCGATCGTGCAGTACCTCGACTACCTGCGTCGCCTCGCCGAAGGCGATCTGGGCCGCTCCTACCTGCTGCACCGTCCCGTCGCGGAGGTGATCGGCGAGCAGCTCGCCCCCACCCTCACCCTCGCCGTGGCGGCCGCCGGGCTCGGCGCGTTGCTGGCCCTCGCGCTCGCCGCGGCGACCGCCGGTGATCGACGGTCCTGGTTGCGCCGGGTCAGCTCCGGCGCCGAGCTGCTGGTGGTGTCCACCCCGACGTTCCTCATCGGCATCGTGCTGCTCACCGTCTTCTCGTTCCGACTGGGCCTCTTCCCGGTCGCCGGCGATCAGGGCCTCGCGGCACTGGTGCTCCCTGCGGTCACCCTCGCCCTGCCCATCGCCGGGCTGCTCGCCCAGGTCCTGCGGGACGCGCTCGACCGGGCACTGGACGAACCGTTCGTGCTCACCGCCCGATCACGTGGGCTGGGGGAGCGGGCGGTGCTGCTACGTCACGCCCTGCGTCACGCTCTGCTGCCGGCGGTCACGCTCGCCGGTTGGCTCTTCGGGATCCTGCTCGGCGGGGCCGTCATCGTCGAGCAGGTCTTCGGTCGGCCCGGCCTCGGCCAGGTGACCCTGTCCGCGGTGAGCGGCAAGGACATGCCGGTCGTGTTGGCCGTGGTGACCCTCTCCGCTGCCGTCTACGTAGTGGTCAACACCGCCGCCGACCTCGCGTACCTGCTCATCGACCCGCGCCTGCGGAGGAGCTGACGATGACCGTGACTCTGGCCGGCACCACCACCCACGTGGACGGCGAGGCCGTCCACCCGGTCGTCCGCCCACGACGACGGCTTCGGCCGGGTCCGCTGGCCGCCGGTGCGTACCTGCTCGTGCTGCTCGTGGCCGTGGTCCGGCCCGGACTGCTCGCCCCCGGCGACCCGCTCGCCGCCGACCCGCTCACCGTTCTCGCCTCACCCGACGCGGCGCACTGGTTCGGCACCGATCACCTCGGCCGCGACGTGTGGACCCGGGTGGTGCACGGCGCCGGGCACTCGCTCACCATCGGCGTCGCCGCCACCGCCATCGCAGTCACCGCCGGCGTGCTGCTCGGCCTGCTCGCCGGTCTCGCCCACCGGATCGCCGACGAGGCGCTCAGCCGTTCCTTCGACGCACTGTCGGCGTTCCCCATGCTGCTGCTGGCGTTGCTGCTCATCGCCGTCGTCGGGCCCGGCACCACCAGCCTCATCATCGCCATCGGCGTCGCCACCCTGCCCCACCATGCTCGGGTGGTCCGCGCACAGACGCTGCTCGTCGGTCGCACCGGATACGTCGAGCAGGCCGTGACCTTCGGCCTGTCCCGGACCCGGCTGGTGGCACGCCACGTGCTCCCGAACGTCCTCGGCCCCATCCCGGTGCTCGCCGTGATCGGGCTCGGCGAGGCCGTTCTCGCCGCCTCCGGCCTCAGCTTCCTCGGCATGGGACCACAACCACCCTCACCGGAATGGGGCGCGATGCTCTCCGAGGGCCGCAACTACCTGCGGGTGGGCTGGTGGATCAGCATCCTGCCGGGTGCCGCGATCACCCTCACCGTGGTGGCGCTGACCGTACTGGGCCGGCACTGGCAGGCCCGCCTCGACGGGCGGCAGCCCCGATGAGTCCGCTGGTCGCCGTCGAGGACCTGCACGTCACCTTCACCACCCCGACCGGCGAGGTACGGGCGGTACGGGGTATCGACCTCACCGTCGAACGCGGCGAGTGCGTCGCCCTCGTCGGTGAGTCCGGCTCGGGCAAGAGCGTCACCGCCCGTACCCTCGTCGGTTTCCCCGGCCCTGGTGCCCGCGTCCGTGCCGACCGCCTCGACCTCGCCGGCCAGGACGTGCGCGGCTACCGGACCCGCGACTGGCGGCGCATCCGCGGCCGGCTCGCCGGCCTCGTGCTGCAGGACGCGCTGGTCTCCCTGGACCCGCTGCGCCCGGTGGGCGCGGAGATCGCCGAGGTCCTCGCCACCCATGGCATCGTCGCCCGCCGGGAACGCGCCGGCCGCGCCACCCACCTGCTCGACCAGGTCCAGGTGCCGGAACCAGAACGCCGCGCCCGCCAGTACCCCCACCAGCTCTCCGGCGGGCTGCGTCAACGGGCCCTGATCGCCTCGGCGCTCGCCGGGGAACCCCCGCTGCTGATCGCCGACGAACCCACCACCGCGCTCGACGTCACCGTGCAGGCGCAGATTCTGGCGCTGCTCGCCGAGCGCCGGGCCGCCGGACTGAGCCTGCTGCTGATCAGCCACGACCTCGCCGTCGTCGGCCAGATCGCCGACCGGATCCTGGTCATGCGCGACGGCGAGATCGTCGAACAGGGACCCACCGACCGGCTCCTGCGCGCCCCGAACCACCCGTACACCCGGCAATTGCTCGACGCGGTACCGTCAGCCTCCTCACGCGGACGCCGGCTCAGCGCACCCGCACGACGCAGCCCCGGCGCGACGTCGGTCCGCGTCGCGCTGCCGGCCCGCCCGCCGGTCCGCGCCGACGACACCGTGCTCACCGCGGCCGGCCTCACCAAACGGTACGGCGAACACACCGTCGTGCGGGACGTCTCGTTCACCATCGCCCGTGGCGAGACGCTCGGGCTGGTGGGGGAGTCAGGCTCCGGCAAGAGCACCGTCGCCCGGATCATCGCCGGCCTGCTCGAACCCGACACCGGCGACGTCACCTTCGCACAGGCCGGCTGGTCCGGGGTGGCGGAGCGGCACCGCCGACCGCTGCGCCGCCGGCTCCAGGTGATCTCCCAGGATCCGTTGAGCTCGTTCGATCCCCGCTACACCGTCGGCGAGGTGATCGCCGAGAACCTGGATTCCGGTCTGTCCCGCAGCGAGCGCGCCGACCACGTCGTGGACCTGCTGCGCCGCGTCGGCCTCGGCCCGCAGCAACGGGACCGCCATCCCCGCGCGCTCTCCGGCGGCCAGCGCCAACGCGTCGCCATCGCCCGCGCCGTCGCCCCCCGGCCCAGCCTGATCGTCTGCGACGAACCGGTCTCCGCCCTCGACGTCTCCGTCCAGGCCCAGGTCCTCGACCTGCTGGCCGAACTGCGCGCCGCCGACGGCACCGCGCTCTTGTTCATCTCCCACGACCTGGGCGTCGTGCACCACCTCGCCGACCGGGTGCTGGTCATGCAGGACGGGGCGGTCGTCGAGCAGGGACCGGTCGGCGACGTCTTCTGCTTCCCACGCCACGACTACACCCGGTAGCTGCTCGACGCCCTGCCCACCCTCGTCACCGCCGGCCGACCGTAGGAGAAGACACCGATGCCCGACACCACTCTGCATCTGGCCGCGGCCCTCGACGGCCTGGGCTGGCACCCGGCCGCCTGGCGACTCTCCCACGCGGACCCCACCGCACCGCTGTCGCCCCGGTGGTGGGCCGCCCTGGCCGGCGAGGCCGAGAGCGCCGCACTGGACATTGTCACCCTGGAGGACAGCCTCGACCTGCAATCCTCCGCGCCCGACGGGCCGGACGGGCGCACCGACCAGGTCCGTGGACGGCTGGACGCGCTGCTCGTCGCCGCCCGGATCGCCCCACTGACCCGGCACATCGGACTGGTGCCCACCACCAGCGTCACGCACACCGAACCATTCCACGTCTCCACCGCCGTGGCCACCCTCGACCATGTCAGCGGCGGGAGGGCAGGCTGGCGACCCCGGGTCTCCGCCCGGCCGTCCGAGGCGCGGCACGTCGGTCGTCGTGACCTGCCAGCCCTGGACCCGGCCCACCTCGACGATCCGGAGACGGTACGCCTCGTCGGCGACCTGTTCGCCGAGGCGAGCGACGCGGTGGAGGTCGTCCGGAGACTCTGGGACAGCTGGCAGGACGACGCCGAGATCCGGGATGTCACCACCGGCCGGTTCATCGACCGGGACCGGCTGCACTACATCGACTTCACCGGCCGGTGGTTCTCGGTCAAGGGACCGTCCATCGTGCCACGTCCGCCACAGGGTCAGCCGATCGTCGCCGCCCTCGCCCACTCCTCGGTGCCGTACGCCTTCGCCGCCCGGCATGCCGACGTCGTCTTCGTCACCCCTACCGACGCCGGCCACGCCGCGGCCATCGTCACCGAGATCCGCGCCGCCGAGCAGACCGTCGGCCGCACCGGGCCGCCGCTGCGTATCCTCGCCGACCTCCTCGTCCTGCTCGACGAGACACCGGCCCTGGCTCGCCGGCGCCGGGCCCGCCTCGACGATCTGGCCGCCACCGACGTCACTACCGACGCCGCCGCGTTCACCGGCACCCCCGGTCAACTCGCCGATCTGGTCGAGGAGTGGCACCGAGCCGGCGTGGACGGGTTCCGACTGCGTCCCGCCGTCCTCCCCGACGACCTCACCGCCGTCACCCGGGCGTTGGTCCCGGGCCTGCGCGACCGGGGCCTGTTCCGTGCCGGCTACCCCGACGGGACGCTGCGCGACCTGCTCGGACTGCCCCGCCCGGCCAACCGGTACGCCACCGCGACCGCCTGATCCTGGAGAACGCCGTGCCCAAGCAGATCATCCTCGCCGCGCACTTCCCCGGCGTGAACAACACCACCGTCTGGAGCGACCCCGCCTCCGGCAGCCAGATCGACTTCGCGTCCTTCGTTCACCTGGCCCGCACCGCCGAGCGGGGCCTGTTCGACTTCTTCTTCCTCGCCGAAGGGCTGCGTCTGCGTGAGCAACGCGGACGTATCCACGACCTGGACGTGGTGGGCCGGCCCGACACCCTCACCGTGCTGGCAGCCCTCGCCGCCGTCACCACCCATCTCGGCCTCGCCGGCACCCTCAACGCGACCTTCCGCGAGCCGTACGAGTTGGCCCGGCAGCTCGCCACCCTGGACCACCTCTCCGGCGGGCGAGCCGCCTGGAACGTGGTCACCACCTCCGACGCGTTCACCGGGGAGAACTTCCGCCGTGGCGGCTTCCTCGACCGGTCGCTGCGGTACGAGCGGGCCGCCGAGTTCGTCCGCACCGCGCGCGAGTTGTGGGAGTCCTGGGCAGTCGATGCCGTGGCCGGTGACCGCGACACCGGCCGGTACCTCGCCACCGCCGAACCGGGTGCCTTCACCTACCACGGCGACCAGTTCGACATCACCGGCCACTTCACCGTGCCGCGCAGCCCGCAACTGCACCCGGTGATCCTGCAGGCCGGTGACTCACCCGACGGACGGGAGTTCGCCGCCGCCAGCGCCGACGCGATCTTCTCCCGCCACGGCACCCTCGACGCCGGACAGGAGTTCTACCGGGACGTGAAGTCCCGGCTGGCTCGCCACGGCCGCGACCCGGACGATTTGAAGATCATTCCCGGGGTCACCGTCGTGCTCGGCGATACGGACGCCGAAGCCCACGAGAAGGCCCACCACATCCGCCGCCAACAGGTCAGCCCACAGACCGCCCTCCTGCTGCTGGAACAACTGTGGAACCGCGACCTGTCCGGCTACGACCCCGAAGGGCCGCTACCCGCCACCGACCCGGACATCTCCGCTGAGGCGATCAGCCGTGGCCGGGCCGGCATGTACCCCGACCCGGTCGCCACCGCCCGCCAGTGGCGCACCCTCGCCGAGGAGAAGGGTCTCGGCATCCGCGACCTGATCATCGAGGTCACCGGCCGGCAGTCCTTCATCGGCACCCCGCAGCAGGTCGCCGAGCAGATGAACCACTTCGTGCAGTCCGACGCCGCCGACGGGTTCATCCTGGTGCCGCACCTGACCCCCGGCGGCCTCGACGAATTCGTGGACGAGGTCGTCCCGCTGTTGCAGGAACGTGGTGTGTTCCGTACCGAGTACACCGGCACCACCTTGCGCGAGCACCTCGGCCTCGGTGCTGCCCGACCGGTCGCGCCCGTGGCGGCTCTGCGATGAGCACGCCCACCCCGCCGACCGTCACGGCGGTGACCATCTGCCGGCGGCGCTGGCAGGATAGCGACGCCGCACGGCTGCGCGCGGCCATGACGAGCGAACTTCGCGACCGCTACGCCGACCGGCCCACCGACCCCGTCCATCTCCCGCCAGCGGAGGCGGTCGACGCGGCCCCCGTCGCCTGGACCGGCGTCGCCACGGCCCGGATCCCGGTCTTCCCGCCCTACGACGTGCTGCCCTGGTCGCTCTGCCTCGCCAGGACGCTCGCCCCGCCGCCTGTGGACCCGCACCAGCCCGGAAGGACGGCACCGGCATGAAGTTCCTGCTCATCACCCTCATCACCCACCTGCCCGACCCGGTGACCGGGCAGCGCAAGAGCACCACCGAACGGTTCCGCGAGGTCGTCGACAACGCGGTGCTCGCCGAGCAACTGGGCTTCGACGGGTACGGCGTCGGCGAGCGCCACGAGCGGCCCTTCATCTCCTCCTCACCACCGGTGGTACTCAGCCACATCGCCGCCCGCACGTCCACCATCCGGCTGTTCACCGCCGTCACCACCCTCAGCCTGCTGGACCCGGTCCGGGCCTACGAGGACTACGCCACCCTGGACCACCTCTCCGGCGGCCGACTGGAGCTGATCATCGGCAAGGGCAACGGCGCCGCCCAGGCGCAACTGTTCCACGTCACCGCCGACGACCAGTGGGAACGCAACCGGGAAGGCTACGAGCTGTTCCGGCGGCTGTGGCGGGAGGAGAAGGTCACCTGGTCCGGCCGGTTCCGCCCGCCGCTCACCGATGCCGAGACCTGGCCCCGACCACTGCAACAGCCCATCCGGGTCTGGCACGGCAGCGCCACCAGCCGCGAGTCCGTGGACCTGGCCGCCCGCTACGGAGACCCGCTCTTCTCCGCCAACGTCACCAACCCCATCGAGCCGTACGCCGAGCTGATCCGCTACTACCGCGAGCGGTGGCTGCACTATGGCCACGACCCGGCCGACGCCCTGGTAGGCGCCGGCACCGCCGGCTTCTACGCGGCGCGGACCTCCCAGGAGGCGGTCACGACCTATCGACCCATCTTCGACGCGCGGGTCGCGGCGCTGCGGGAACTCGGCGTGCAACCGGTCTTCGACACCCTCGAGGACGCCATCGAACGCAGCTCGATCCTGGTCGGCAGCCCGCAGCAGATCATCGACAAGGTGCTGCGCTACCACGACCGGTTCGGCCACGAAGTGATCCATCTACCGGCCGACGCCGGTGGCCTGACCGACAAGCAGCACCGGCAGACGCTGGAGCTCTTCCAGGCCGAGATCGCCCCCGTGCTACGCCGGGCCATCCCCAGCCGTCCCCTGCACCGACCGTCGTCCGCCGTCACCGCCTGAGCCGAATCGGGACCACCATGCCATCGACTCCACTGTCCGTGCTCGACCTGTCCCCGGTGCCCGCGGGCGGCACCGTGGGCGACGCCCTGCGCAACACCATCGACCTTGCCCGCCGCGTCGAGCAGTTCGGCTACCAGCGGTACTGGCTCGCCGAACACCACTTCGCGCCCGGAGTCGCCAGCGCCGCCCCGGCAGTGCTGATCGGACAGGTCGCCGCCGCCACCAGCCACATCCGGGTCGGTTCCGGCGCCGTGCAACTCGGCCACCAGACCCCACTGGCCGTACTGGAGCAGTTCGGCACCCTGGACGCCCTCTACCCGGGCCGGATCGACCTCGGCCTCGGCCGCTCCGGTCAACGCCGCGCCGAGGCGACCCGGGAACTCGCCGGTGACGCCCCGCCCCCGACCGAGGCACGGGTGGTCGGCGGGCTGCTCATCCCGCCCCCGTTCTCGTTCGCGAAGATCCTCACCTCCCCTCGCGCCGCGCTGCACTCCGCGCTCCTGCAACAACCCGGTGCCCGGTCACCGGCCTTCGACGAGCAGGTCGGGGACCTGCTCGCCCTGCTGCGCGGCGACTACCGCGACCCCGACGGCCTCGACGCACACGTGACACCGGGCGAGGGCGCCGACCTGCAGATCTGGCTGCTGGGCAGCAGCGGAGGCGAGAGCGCCCAGCTCGCCGGCGCGCTCGGCCTGCCGTTCGCCGCCAACTACCACGTCAGCCCGGCAACCGTGCTCGACGCCGTCGCGGCGTACCGGGCGGCGTTCCGGCCCTCGGCGACGCTGGCCGAACCGTACGTCATCGTCTCCGCCGACGTCGTCGTCGCACCCGACGACGCCGCCGCCCGCCGCCTCGCCGCCCCCTACGGCCTATGGGTGCGCAGCATCCGCAGCGGACTCGGCGCGATCCCGTTCCCGAGCCCCGAGCAGGCCACCGGACACACGTGGACGCCGGAGGACCGGGACCTGGTGGCAGACCGGGTCGACACCCAGTTCGTCGGCTCACCGGACACTGTCGCCGGTAAGCTGCGCACCCTCCGAGACGTCACCTCCGCCGACGAACTGCTCGTCACCACCATCACTCACGCGCACGCCGACCGGGTCAGCTCCTACGAGCTGCTCGCCAAGGAATGGCATGGCTGAGGCGAAGAGACGGTGGGCGCAGCGCGCGGGCGGTCCGCTGGAGCGACGTGCCCCGCCGACCTCCGACGCGACCCCGTTCCCTGCTGCGGCGAACCGGCGCACTCGTGACATCCGGGGCACGCCGGATCGCGAATCTCCCGCCGCCTGACCGCTGCTCAACCCGACACCGGTGCCCGCGCATCCGCCATCCAGGAGGAGGCACGCCATGTCCGTCACCACCGAGCCGACAACCACCGTGGACCCAGACAGGTTCCGCGGCCTGCTACGCCACCAGGCCGCCGCCGTCACCGTGATCACCGCCGCCGGGCAACCGCCCGTCGGATTCACCGCGACGTCGTTCACCTCGGTCTCGCTGCATCCCCCTCTGGTGTCGTTCTGCATCGCCCACAACACCTCCAGTTGGCCTGTCATCGCCCGGGCCGATCACATCGCTGTCCACCTGCTCACCCGCAACCAGGACGACATCGCCCGGACCTTCGCCACGAGCGGCATCGACCGGTTCGCCGGCCACGCCCGCTGGAGCACCGGGCCGCACGGCGTACCCGTCCTGCCTGACGCACTGGCGTGGCTGGTCTGCCGGGTCACCGATCGGATCACCGCCGGTGACCACGCCATCGTGCTCGCCGAACCGGTGGCCGGCGAGCACAACGACGGTGAACCGCTGATCTACCACCGGGGGCGCTACGCGGGGCTGCACCGCGACGCCGTACCCCCGAACCCGACGCAGGCGTGAGTGCCGCCCGGCGAACGAAGGAGGAGGTGCCCTGCCCATGAGCCCCCGGTTCCTCTGGTACATCCCCAACGAGATCGATCCGGGCCACCGGGGCGACGACCTCGTGGACGATCACAACAGCCTGGAGACACTCACCCGCCACGCGAAGACTCTCGAGGCCCACGGCTGGGACGGTGCGCTCATCGGCACCGGCTGGGGACGACCCGACACCTTCACGGTCGCCACCGCGCTCGCGGCTCGGACGACCACCTTTCAGCCGCTGGTCGCGATCCGACCCGGCTACTGGCATCCGGCCAACTTCGCCGCCGCAGCGGCCACGTTGGACCACCTCACCGGCGGCCGGCTGCTGGTCAACATCGTGTCGGGTTCCGACAACCCGTCCGCCTACGGAGACCGGGAAGGGAACCAGGCTCGGCGGTACGCCCGCACCGGAGAGTTCCTCCGGCTGGTCCGCAGGCTGTGGACAGCGGAGGACGTCACCCACCACGGCGACCACTTCCACGTCACCAACTCCACCGTGATGCCGAGGATGACCGGCCGAGCCGGACGCCGCCACGCCCCGCTCTACTTCGGCGGTGCCTCCCCGGCCGCCGAGCGGGTAGCGGCCACCGAGGCCGACGTACAGCTCTTCTGGGGTGAGCCGCTCGACGACATCCGCGAGCGGATCGATCGGCTCAACCGCCTCGCCGCCGAGCTGGGACGGGAGCATCCACCACTCGAGTTCGGGCTACGGATCACCACGCTGGTCCGGGACACCCGCGAACAGGCCTGGGCCGACGCGGAGGCCAAGGTCGCGCGGCTGGCCGCGGCCGGCCATAGCGGAGCCGGGGGCCCGGGCTGGCAGACCGCGGCGGGTCAGCGGCGGCTGCTCGACCTGGCCGCCCGGGCCGACGTGCTCGACGACAACCTCTACACCGCACCGGGCAGGTTCGGCGCCATCGGGGCCGGTGCCACCTGGCTGGTCGGCTCGACGGAGGACGTCGCGAAGTCGCTGCGCAACTATCAGGACCTGGGCATCACCCACTTCATCCTCTCCGACACCCCCTACCTGCCGGAACTCAAACGCCAGGGCGACCAGCTCCTCCCGCTCCTGTGTGGACGACTGGCGCCGGCAACCAGACCGCAAGGTCGACACCCATCGTGACCTCGCCACCGTCCGGACGGGAGATCTCCATGAACATCCCCACATCGCACCTCACCGAGTCGTTCCTCCAGGAGTGGCAGGACTGGCACCGGCGGCACGAGGAGATCCGCGCCGACCCGCACGGCTTCCTCGCCATCACCGGACTGCACTGGCTCACCGCACAGCCACAGCGGTTCCCCGACGCTCCCGGAGAGTGGCACACCACCCCTGACGGCGTCGTGGTCGACCTCGCCGACAACGAATACCTCGTCGTCGACGGCCGGCAGGTGATTGGCCGGCACGCGTTCGAACGAATCGCCGAGCGGGACAGCGTCCAGGTCGCCGCCGGCGCGGCGGTGGTGGAGATCGCCAGGCGGGGCGGGCACGACATCGTCCGTCCCCGGCACCCCGACCACCCCCTCCGCGCCGCGTACCGGGGCACACCGACCTACCCACCAACGCTGGACTGGGTGGTGCCCGGACGATTCGTGCCCTTCGACGAGCCACGCCCGACCACGGTGGGTGCGGTGGTCGACGGACTCTCGCACGTCTATCCGACACCCGGGCGGATCGAGTTCGAGGTCGGAGGGCTGCCGCTGAGCCTGACCGCCTTCCCCGGCACCAGGCCGGGCAGCCTGTCGGTGCTGTTCACCGACGTCACCTCCGGCATCAGCACCTACCCCGCCAACCGGTCGCTCGCCATCGAGGCACCCGACGAACAAGGTCGGGTGACGCTCGACTTCAACCGGGCCACCAACCTGCCCTGCGCCTACACCGACTTCGCCACCTGCCCGCTGCCCCCGGCCGGGAACCGGCTACCGATCGCCGTCGAGGCCGGCGAGAAGATCCCACCCGAGCGGTCGCCTGCCGGCAAACCCAGCCGATGACAACCACCCGGCCAGCACACCCACCGGACGACCGTCCGCGCCGTCCCTACCGGCACCCCCGTCGCGTGGGGTGTCGGTCATGCCCTGGCTCCGCGACCGTCCGACGTCACCGGCCGAACGTAGGAGGAGAGCTGTCCGTCCGGCTCGACGCGGCCTACGCCGACGAACATCTGGTCACCACCATCACCCGTGACCACGCCGCCCGGGTCGCATCGTTCGAACCGCTCGGCAGGGAACGACACCGATGACCCCAAGCCGACCGACAGGAGAGTCATGACCGTCACCACCGTCGAGCTGATCGGCAACCCCCGCGCCGGCTCACGTACCCGCACCCTCGCCGACGCCGTCGTCACCGAACTGGCCAGCCATCTCGAGCGCGCTGGCAACCCACTGAGCCGACCCACCGTGCTGGACCTGGCTGAACTCGTCGGCGTGTCCTTCGGACCCGCGGCCGCCCGGCCGGACGCCCCGGTGGACGACCCCTTCGCGCCGGTACGGGCCGCCCGGCTGCTGGTCGTGGCCACCCCGGCGTACAAGGGCACCTACACCGGCCTGTTGAAGATCTTCCTGGATCAGCTCGGGCCGGGCGACCTGGCCGGCGTGATCGCGTTGCCGGTTGCGGTCGCCGGCGCTCCGGCCCATGCCGACCGTACGGCGACATCACTGCGTGACCTGCTGTCCGAACTGGGTGCTGAGGCGACCATCCCGCCGCTGACCGCGCTGGAGTCCCGGCTTGCGGCACCTGTCGAGGCCGCCGCCGAGTGGGTCGCCGCACACGCCGGACAGCTCGGCGAGCTGCTGGCCCGCACGCCGGCGCGGGGGAACCTCAGACTCCATCACAGCCGGTGAGCTGGACACATTTGAACGGTGGCGGATTGAGGCATCGCCGGAAACCAGCCGGTCCAGCACAGCTGAGGACACCACACCTTTCCCGAGGTAGGAGCCCTTAGAGGCCGGTTCGAGGGCTTTTGATTTGATCTATGCTTTGCGTCCGGTTGAGGGTCCTTCAGCGGGTTCGCCACGGATAGCGGTCTCTCGATGTCGGGGAATGTGAATCCTGGTCGTGACCGTCGGGCGGTAGTGGCGTTAGGCCGTTCATGGGTGATCGGAAGCCGTACCCCAGCGATGTCACCGACGCGCAGTGGGCGTTGATCGGGCCGTTCCTGCGGGCGTGGAAGGCCAAGCGGGTCTCGGTGTCGGGGCATCAGGGTGACTACGACCTGCGGGAGATCGTGAACGCGATCCTCTACCAGAACCGGACCGGCTGTCAGTGGGCGTACCTGCCGCACGACCTGCCGCCGAAGTCCGCGACCTACTACTACTTCGCCCTGTGGCGGGACGACGGCACCGACCAGGCGATCCATGATCTGCTGCGCTGCCAGGCCAGGGAGAAGGCCGGCCGGACCGAGGATCCGACCGCGGTCGTGTTGGACAGCCAGTCGGTCCGGGCGGCGAACCATGTCCCGGCCGCCACGACCGGCAAGGACGCCGGCAAGAAGGTGTCCGGCCGCAAGCGCGCCCTGGCCGTGGACACCCTCGGTCTGGTCATCGCGGTCGTGGTGACCGCCGCCTCGGTCACCGACAACGCCATCGGCATCCGACTGCTCGACACAGTCGTCGAGCGCGCCCCGACGGTCACCCGGGCGTGGGTCGACGCCGGGTTCAAGCAGGACCTCGCGCTGCACGGCGCCGTCCTCGGGGTCGACGTCGAGGTCGTCAAACGATCCGACACCCGACCCGGGTTCGTGCCAGTACGCAAGCGGTGGATCGTCGAGCAGACCTACGGCACGTTGATGCTGCACCGCCGGCTCGTGCGCGAGTACGAGAGCCGCCCGGAATCGGCCGTGTCACGAACGTTGTGGGCGTCGATGGTCACCATCGTGCGCCGGCTGACCGGCACCAGCACACCGTCCTGGCGACACCGGTGAACCTCGCCGTAATCCTCGACCTGATCACCGCACGCGAAGCCACCGCCGATCAGGCCGCCGACCGGCTACGCGAGCAGATCACCGCCCTCACCGCCGACCTCGCCCGCATCGAGGGCGAGCTGGCTGACCTGAAGGTCACCCGCACCACGCTGCGCATCCTCACCGCCGCCGAGTTCACCGCCGATGACCCGACGATAGCCAGCGCCCCCTACCAGCAGATCCTGACGGTCCTCGACACCACGACCACCGGCATGCGGGCCAAGGACATCTGCCTCGCCCTCGGCGTCGACCCCATCCCGAAACACGTCGAGAGCGCCCGCGCGAAGCTCAAACGCATGGTCAAGCATCACGTCCTGACCGAGAACCAACCCGGAGTGTTCACCCTCACCCCGAAACGGACCTAACCTAACGAACCGGCCTCTGAGAACATCCCGCGTGATCCTTGCCGTCAGCATGGCCCTCGTTCTTGCCGGCTGTGGTGGCGGACATGAAGGCAACTGGTCCAACGAGCAGCTACAGAAGGATGGGGCCGCCGCGGTCAAGCGCGACCTCGGTAAGGATGTGACCCTTCAATGCGAGGGTGGCCTCACCAACCGGCAGGGTTCGTCGATCCGCTGCAAGGGTTCGGACGGTATGGCCTACATCTTCGATGTGAAGAGCGAGGGTGAACTTCGCGCCAGCGGCGGCACCCAGCCGTTCTGACCCGGGCTGCGGCTTCCGCAGCGAGCACTGGCAGTCGCGCTGCCCCACCCGGCAACGTGGGCATCACAGTATTGATCAGACCGCGCAGAAGGCTGTGGCCCGCACTCCAGACGGTGGGTGGTGGAACGGACCCTGTCCTGGCTCACCGCCCATCGCCTCGCCCGGAACGGCGAAACCGCTCCGCCCCGGGCGGAAGCCATGATCCGCCGGGGCCGCCCGAGGTGATCGTGCTGGCGGTCCGCTGGTACCTGCGGTTCAACCTCTCCTACCGAGACGTGGAGGAGTTACTGGTCGAGCGTGGCGTCGAGGTGGATTACGTGACCGTCTATCGATGGGTGTAGCGGTTCACCCCGCTACTCGCGGACGCCGCCCGTTCCGCTCGTCACTCACCTGGGGACCGCTGGCACGTCGACGAGACCAACGTCAAGGTCAACGGCATCTGGCGATACGTCTGCCGCGCCGTCGACCAGTATGGTCAGTTCATCGACGTGCTCGTATCGGCGCGTTGGGACGCCGCGGCGGCCCGGCGGTTCTTCCACCGAGTCCTGACCACGCTGAAGGTCACGCCCAGCGAGGTGGTCACCGACGCGAACCCGGTCTATCCGAGGGTGCTCGACGCCCTGGTTCCGTCGGCGTGGCACCACGTCGAACGGCACGCCAACAAACGGCACGCCAACAATCCGATCGAGGCCGACCACAGCCAGCTCAAGCACCGGCTCAGACCGATGCGCGGGCTACGTTCCGACCGCACCGCCCAGACGATCATGACCGGGCACGCCTTCGTGCAGAATTTCCGACGCGGACACGACGAACTCGCCACTGACGTCCCGCCCGGTCTGCGGGTGACGGTCGCGTTCACGGAGCTGGCGCGAGCGATCTGATCAGTGCCCGGCTGACGCGGCTCGGCGTGTCCACCGATCCGCCAATGCAACAGCGCCTCGGGCACCTGCCCGGTGGCGCCGACTCCTGAGGTGGGAGGCACCCTTCCCAGCTCCGCTCCCAGCCGGATCCCAGTCGACCGGCGGATGCTGCCCGCTGGGCACCCCACCTGGTGGTGTCCACCCGGCAACGAGGAGAGGAGGTGACACATGCGTAGGTTGTTGATCGTCACGATGGTGGCCGCCAGCATCCTCACTGCCGGCGGGGCACCTCGCGCCGACGAACTGCCGAACGTGCGGTACAGCGCTGACGTACGCGATCCACCGCCGACCGGCCCGCCCGGCTTGACCACGGACGAGATCCCGGATCCCCCACCGGAGCGGGACAAGGGTTAGTTGGTTGTGGGTTGCGGGGCCACCGAGATCGGTGGCCCCGCAACCCGTCGTTCCCGCCGTCAGGGATCGGCACGCACCAGCGGTGGGTGTAGATAGTGGTTGCCCGGGGGCACCTGGAAATGGTGCAGGCTCACCGTGGCGCTGATGTCCAGCGCGCGTACCCAGTGCCACCAACCGGCCGGCACGAACAGCGCGTCGCCCGGCTCCAGCACTTCCGCCAGGACGGTGGCCTGCCCGTACAACGGGTACTGGTCGAGGTCGGGCAGCTCGGCGTCGACATGGCTGTACGTCCCGCCCCGGGGATACACCCGGGAACGCTGGTACGACGGCACGAGGCGGACGCGTTTACGGCCCATCACCTGGCACAGCAGGATGTTCATGTTGTCGTGGTGCAGGTTGGTGACCGTGCCGGCTGGCCCCAGCAACAGGGTCACCGCCTCCGGCAACAGAACTGGATCGATGATGCCGGGCACCGGCCTGATGTCCTGGGCCAACGGTTTGAGACCGTGCTGCCAGTTGTCGTTGCGCGCGACCATGTAGTAGTCGTTGGTCTCCCCACCCGTCTCGACCATGGTGAGGTAGTCGGCGAACGTCATCCGCGTCCGGTGTGCGTCGTGCTGCCAGCCATGCTCCGGATTGCCGTCCCGGCCGGTCATCACCTCGACCTCGACCTCACCCAGTCGGTCCCGCAGGCTGGTCGGCGACCACTGCCGTCGGGCCGGCCAGTCGTCGACCGCCCCGGCCAGGATCACCGGCCGGTTGGCGAAGTAGTACCGGTCGAAGAACTCGGCAGCGCAGAGGCCGACCCGACGCTCCAGCCCGCCGGCCAGCTGTGCCGAGCGGAGATCGCCGTAGAAGTCCAGTAGCGACTCCTGCCAGGCGTACTCCCGGGCCAGCCGCAGGCAGGCCTGGAAGTACGGGTGGTCGAGCGCTCGGGTCAGCTCCTCGTCGACCACCGACCCGGACAGCCCCGCCGCCAACAGCGCCTCCCGGACCTCCCCGGCCGGCACCCCGAGAGCCAGGTTCTCGGCCGTCCAGGCCCGCCACTGCGGTGTGAGCCCGGCAAGCTCGGCGGCCGTCCGGGTCATCGGGATTCCGGCAATCGGGACGCCGCCCGGTCTCGGTGCGCCCCGGCCGGCTCGGCGGATGCGGCGACGTCCGGCAGGGGCAGCCGCCGCCGGGTACGTCCGTTCGACAGCTCGACGCAGTCGACGTAGTTGTTCTTGACGTTGACCTCGAACTCCGGCTCGGCGCTGGTCATCGGTCGCAGCCCACGCATGGTGTCTCCCGTCACAGTGGATGGTCGTGTGCTCGACGGTGCCATCGTCGGCTGGGATCCCGCTGGGATCCTCGGCGGTGCGGCGTGGCACCCACCACGACCGGCCACTGCTGGAAGGCGCCCATGGGAGTACGGCCCGGCCGGCCGGAAGGTCGAGGGAGGCGTCCTGGCCGAGGATCGCCGCCTCCAGGCGAAGCAGTCCCGCCCCGGGGTCGAGACCGAGGTCCCGGGCGATTCGGGTCCGCGCCCGGCGCACCACGGTCAGCGCGTCGCCCTGCCGACCGGTCCGGTACAACGCGATCGCCAGCAGCTCCCAGCCGCGCTCCCGTAACGGCTGTTCGAGCACGAGCGCCTCCAGCTCACCAAGCACCTCGGTATGCCGGCCCAGCGCCAGCATGGCGGTCAGTCGTGTCTCGGTGGCAGCGGCCCGCAACCCGTCGAGGCGGGCGATCTCCGGCAGCACGAACGACGCCTGTGCCAGATCGGCGTACGCCGGGCCGCGCCACAACCCGAGGGCACCGGTCAGGGTCGTGACGACCGCAGCGGGTCGCCCCCGTCGCAGCATCGTTACGCCGTTCGCGACCAGCGCGGTGAACCGTTCCGCGTCGACCTGCTCGGCCCGCACCCGGACGGCGTACCCGGGGCCTTCCCGGAGCAGCACCGTGCTCGGTGAGCGCGGAGGTCGGTCCGGTTCGAGCGCCCGCCGCAGTCCGGCCACGTAGCCGTGCAGGGTCGCCGGCCCGGCCGTACGCCCACCGTCGCTCCAGACCAGTTCCCGCAGCCGCTCGGCGGGCAGCATCCGCCCCCGGGCCGCCAGCAACGTGGCGAGCACCATGCGCTGTCGTCGGCCGCCGAGCCCCACTCTCGCCCCGTCGCGGTAAGCGGTCAGTGGTCCGAGTACGGAGAATTGCACGTCGGCCATCACCACCCACCGCCTTCACCGGGTCGTCGTGGTCAGCGGGTCGGGTCACCGAGAGCGACACAGACGTTGTCCTGTCGACCGATCCCCAGGGTGAGCCGGCGGGTACCGGCCGGGTTGATCGAGACGACGTGCAGCCCGTCGAGGACGTAGTAGCCACGCGGGTGCTGGTCTCCCGGCCGGAAGTCGAACCCCGCCGGCCCGACGATGGTGTACCGCAGCCACCCGCCGTCCGGGCGGTATTCGAGCAGCCCGGCGCCGCCCACGTCCCGGCGTACGGCCCTCCCGGTGTCGGTGTTGACGAAGTCCACGGTCAGTGGGCCGGCGTACTCCTCACGTCGGACGGCTCCGGTGGCGTAGCGGGCGAGCACCCGGACCCGTACGTCCTGGGAGACCACGCGGACGCGGAGCGGGAACGAGCAGTAGCGGCCGGCCGGCCCGGTCCATTCCTCCTGGACCGAGGGACGCCAGGGCTCGGGGCGGTCGCCGACCCCGCCTCGCCAATCGGACGCAGCCACCGCGGAGCCGGGGCCTTGCCCGGCCACCGGGCTGGCGGGGGCGGCCACCACGGTCGCGGACACCATCAGCATCCCGAGCAGAGACCGAGTGACGAACTTTCCCAGGCGCATGGCATCACCTAACCAGTAAATGTTCATTAACCGGTGTCGATGACAATACTGGTTAGTTACGCCGAGTCAAGGCACACTGTCCACACCTCCCGACGTCGTGGACCGATGACCGGGACCGGTGCCGGGCTGTCGGGATCCCGGACGAGGTCGAGTTCGCCACGAAGGTGCAGATGGCCCGCACCATGCTCGCCCGTGCCCTCGATAGCGGGGTGCCGGTCGGGTGGGTGACGATGGACGAGGCCTACGGTCAGTCGAAGTCGCTGCGGTGGCTGGAACACCGGGAAGTGGCTTTGTGGTCGCGACCCGCCGCAACGACGACATGTGAGGTGTACCAAGGATCCTGGACATGTCCTCCGAGTTGAGAGGATGAGTCCATGCCCGAGCAGCGTCGTCGGTTCAGCCCTCTAAGGGGGCCGCCAGCGGGGTGGCACGCCAGTTCAAGGCCGAAGCTGTGCAGAGGCACACCCGTGCAGTGGGCGATCATGGGAGCCGTCGCGAGGACACTGAACGTCGCCGGCTTACCGGTGACGGTATTCATGGTTCGTGCCGGATGAATCGTGCGATCGCGACGCTCCCGATTAGGACGATCCACGCGAGGGCGACGAGAGCGCCGGTAACCGGGGTGAGTGCGGTGTCCGTCTTGTCGTAGAGCTGTGCGATGGCGCGGTCGGGGAGCCAGCGGGCGTGTTCGGTGACCCCGGCGAGCGCGGGTGAGATGATGAGTACGAGGCTGAGCGTTCCGACGAGTGCGGGCACGAGGTGTCGCACGAGCAATGCGACGGCGTGGGAGAGCAGGCCGATCAGCGTGAGGTAAGCCGCCGCGCCGGCGAGAAGCCCCGGCTCGCCGTCGTCGGCAGGAGACGGGACGTCTGTCAGGTGCTGCGCGATCGTGGCGGCGGCGAGGCTTGCGCCGATACTCACTGCCGCGGTGACGGCGACGACGAGGAGCGCGGCAACCGTCTTGCCGGTGACCAACAGGCCGCGTTTCGGCACGGACGTGAGGGTCGTGCTGAGCTGGCGGCCGGCGTGCTCGTGCGTAGCGGGCAGGATACCCAGCAGAACGAACCCTGCCTGCGCGAACGGCACCGTCTGGAGGGTGATGTCGACGGCTGATGCCTGCGCGCCCTGAGCGACTGCGGAGGCGGCGAGGGCTGCGGCGATCACGATGCCGGTGGCGATCGCGCCGATGGCGGTGAGCGTCGTTGCGGGCAGGGTGCGGAGCTTGTCGAGTTCGGCCGTGGTGACGTTTCCGATGCGCACGATATTCACGCGTCTCGACGGCGGAAGACGACTGTGGCGACGATGAGGAGGGCGAGTGTCCAGCCACCCATGACGAGCGCGCCCGGTACGGCGTCCAGCCCGCCCTCGACGGTGTAGAGGCCGCCGAAGAGCCTGCGGCCGGCCATATCGGGAAGCCAGTGCGCGAGCGGGGTGAGGTTGGTCAGCAGCAGCGAGAACGACACCACAGAGCTGTTCACGATGAGAACGATGAGCGGGATGATGCCGCTGCGGGTCAGCACAGTGATCGCAAACGCGATGAGCCCGGTGAGAGCCCAGTAGAGGGTGCCACCGAGCAAGCGCGTCGCCGCTTCGTCGAGCGTCACGGTCTCGGTTCCGGCCTCGCCGATGACGGCCCATGCGATGCCGACGGTGATGGGCAGGGTGACCACGGCAACCACTGCGACGAACACGACGATGGTGGCCGCCTTCGCCGCGAGGAGGCCCACCCTGCGCGGGGATGCGGTGAGGGCCGCAGTGATCTGCCGGCCCCCGCCGGCATCGGTGCTGTTGGCCATGTACTCGCTGCTGAAGACGATCACCCCGATGACAACCGCGCCGACGGTGCCCAGCGGCATCGCGGCGAACGCGGTCTCGAACGGGGAGGTGGACGCTCGGGTCTCCGGCTGGCCCGCGTCGAGCGCGGCACGAGTCGAGAAGGCGTTCAGTAGCGTGATCGCAACCGATCCGAGCAGCGCCACTGCGACCCCGGCCCACGCGGCGGGCAGGGTCGCGGTCTTCCGCAACTCCGCTGCGAACGTGTTCCATGCGTTCATCGCCCGACTCCGTTTCCGCCGCCGGTGAGGGCGAAGAAGGCGTCCTCCAGGCTGCCGTACCCGACGGTCACCTCCGCCAGAGTCCCGGCCTTGACGATCCGACCGTCGGCGATGACGACGAGGTCATCGGCGAGTCCTGCGACCTCACCCATCAGGTGGCTGGACAGCAGCACGGTGCCACCGGCGTCAGCGTGGCGGCGCAGCAGCCCGCGAATCCAACGGATGCCCTCCGGGTCTAGGCCATTGACCGGCTCATCCAGCACGAGCGCCTCTGGCTCGCCCAATAGCGCCGTCGCCAGCCCGAGCCTTTGCCCCATGCCCAGCGAGTACCGGCCGACGCGGACCCTGGCGGCGTCGGCCAATCCGACCTGTTCCAGCACTTCCCCGATGCGGCGGCGCGGGATGTCGTTGCTGCGCGCCACCCAGGCCAGGTGGTTTCGCGCCGTGCGGGAGCGGTGTGCGCCGGAGCCGTCGAGCATCGACCCGACCGTGCGGAGCGGATTCCGCAGGCTCCGGTACGGGCGGCCGCCGACGAGGGCGCTGCCGCCGTCGGCGCAGTCCAGTCCGAGCAGGATCCGCAGCGTGGAGGACTTACCCGCGCCGTTCGGGCCGAGGAACGCGGTCACCCGCCCCGCTCGCGCTTTGAAACTGACGCGGTCGAGAACGGTGCGGGAGCCGTGGCGTTTGACGAGTTGTTCGACCAAGAGCATGACCAACATCTCAGACCGATCACGTCGCGCAGGCATCGGCCCCGGGTCGGGACTTCGCCGTGCTCTTCTGACCGTGGTCTGTCGGACTCAGGTCCGATGCGCGCAACGGCCATAAACCTAGACTTGGACACGTGGAATCCACTGATCGGCCCGTGCTGCGCTCACGCGTGTGGCTGATCACCGCCCTCCTGCTCGCGACCCTTGTCCTCGCGCTGTCGACCATCGGCGATGTCCAGCCGGCCGGAACCCTTGCCGTCCTGCTCGCCGCCGCCAGCTGCGCTGTTTCGGTGCTGGCGTGGGCGCTGCTTCGCACCCGCCGGCAGCGGCGCATCTACGAAGACGAACTGACCGCCTGGGCAGCCGAACGGGCCGCGCACGCCGAGCGGCTGCGCATCGCCCGCGACCTGCACGACCTCGCCTCCCACGGGCTTGGACTCATCACCGTCCGTGCCGCCGCCGCACGCACCCTCACCGGGCCAGCCGGTGACGCGGAACGCGTCGCCGCGCTGACCGACATCGAACGCGCTGGCCGCCAGGCCACCACCGAGTTGCGGCGCCTGCTCACGGTGTTGCGCACCCCCGGCGACGACGCGCCCCTGCGACCCGCCGAGACCCTGGACGACCTTCCCCACATCCTGCACTCCGCCCGCGCCAGCGGAGTCACCGTTACGCTCGACATCGGCGATACCGGCGAGGTGTCCGCAGGCGTGCAGCTCACCGTATGCGCGATCGTGCGCGAGGCCCTCGCCAACACCGCCCGACACGCCGGACCCGCCAGCGCCCACATCGCGGTTTACCGCGACAGTGACGCGATCATCGCCACGGTCGCCGACGACGGGCCCACCCCCGGCTGGGTGCCCCACCCCGGCGCCGGAGCGGGCCTGGCAGGCCTACGCGAGCGCGTCGGCGCGTTGGGCGGTAGCTTGCATGCCGAACGCGCCGGCCATGGCTACCGAGTCACCGCACGCCTGCCTGAGACCGCTGACCGGGCGGAGCGCCGATGAGCGTGCAAGTGCTCGTCGTTGACGATCAACCCCTCATCCGCCACAGCCTCCGGCTCATCATCGACAGCGCACCTGACCTCGTTGTCGCCGGCGAGGCGGACACCGGCGAGGCGGCCGTCGCCCGCGCCGGGCAACTACGCCCCGACGTCGTGCTCATGGACATCCGCATGCCTGGCGGTGACGGCATCGACGCCACCCGCCGTATCACCGCCGACCCTGCCTTGACCGGCACCCGCATCCTCGTGCTCAGTATGTTCGAGCTGGATGAATACGTCCACGCCGCACTCCGAGCCGGAGCCAGCGGCTTCCTCCTCAAAGACGCCGAACCCGGCCAGCTCATCGATGCGATACGGCGCACCCATAGTGGCGAGTCGCTGTTCGCCCCGAGCATCCTCACCCGTCTCGTAAAGCACTACCTCGACCAGTCCGCACCGAGAACAGCGCGGACTCAGAGTGTGCTCACCGATCGAGAGACGGAAGTGCTCACCCTCGTCGGCCGTGGCTTGTCCAACCAGGAGATCGCCCGAGCCCTCAGCATCTCGATGGGAACCGTGAAGACCCACATCGGCAGTCTCCTGTCCAAGCTGCACGCCCGCGACCGCGCACAGCTCGTCATCGCCGCCTACGAACGAGGGCTCGTCTCCACACCCCAACGACGATGAGGGTGGCTTCGTATCGGACGACGAGTTCGGCTTAGCGGAAGCAGTCTTGCCGGTAGCCGGCCGCCCTGTACGCACAGCGAGCGCTGCTTGTTTGGCGCGGACATCGCCCGCTGCGTAGCCCGGATGCCGTCGACGAGCAGCGACGACGCCCGCGCCCACGGGTGGGGGCTGCCCAGCCGAATCATGGCCGCGGACAGGACACGCCCGGATCGCGATCGCGTCCAGCAGAACCGCCATGCGCTGGAATCCTCGTGGGCCCGCTGATCATCGTGTGGTGTGTTGACCTCCGTTCACGGCGATGGCCTGTCCGGTGATGTGACGGGCGCCGCGAGACGCGAGGAAGTGGACGGTGGTTGCCACGTCGTCCGGCGTACCGGCGCGGCCGGTGTGGGTGGCGGCGATGAGTTCGTCGCGGCGTTCGTCGGTGAGTTGGTCACGGAAGAACTCGGTGTCGGCGATGTACCCGGGCGCGACCACGTTGGCGGTGACTCCATGGGCCCCGAGTTGCGCGGCGAGATCGACGTTCCATGCCGCAACGGCCGCTTTGGCTGCTCCATAGGCACCGGCACCCGTGTCCGCGGCAATCGATCCGATGGTGATGACAGATCCACCCCGGACGAGTCGGTTCCTGACCGCTGCGGTCGTCAGCACTGCGGTGAGCAGGTTGGCGTCGATGTTCGCCCGCCAGTTCGCGGCCAGCGAGGACAGATCGTGCGGGGTTGGACGGTCGAAGTCGGTGTTGCCGCCGGCGCAGTTCGCCAGCACGTCGACCGCTGGCGGGAGCTGGCTGGCGAGTGCTTCGACCTGGGCGGGGTCGGTGCCGTCACACACCACTGCGCGAACTCTGGGGCCCAGGGCATCAGCGGTGGCTTGTAGTGGTGCCGGGCGTCGGCCGGTGATGATCACAGTGTCGCCGTCGGCGGCGAAGGCCGCCGCGACAGCCCGGCCGATTCCGGTGCTACCGCCGGTGACGAGGACGGTACGGTTCATCTCGGTCTCTCCTCCGTTACGCTTAGGCCTAAACGGTAGCACTTCGTTTAGACCTAAATCGAGGCGTGGTGACTGAAGATCTGCACGAGAATGACCCGGTGGACGCCGTTGCGTTGGCATGGCTGCGGGAGCGGCCGGGCACACCGGTCGATGGCATCGGCATCGTGACCAGACTGTGGCAGTGCGCGAAGCTGCTCGGCGAGGACCGGCGCCGCCTGCTGGCCGACGCCGCAGTCGATGCGGCAACCCTGGATCTACTCAGCGTCCTACGGCGCAGCGGTCCTCCCTATCGATTGACCACCCGACAGCTCACCGACCGGACCCTCGTCAGCGCGGGCGCGATCTCGCAACGGGTGGCCCGCGCCGAACGCGATGGCCTGGTAATCCGCGCCAGCCCGCGCCCCGGCTCCCGAGCGGTCGCGGTGTCCCTCACCCCCGCCGGCCATGATCTCGTCGAACGCCTGGTCGACCGTGTGCTCGGTCGGGAAGCCGACCTCATCTCAGGACTTAGCCTCCACCAGCAGGCGACTCTCACGCACTTGCTTCGGCTGCTCCTGGACGACCTGAACACCCGGCTTGGCCCCCAACGCCCAACACAGGTCGGCTCCAGCTGACCACCCAGCCGGCAAAGGGTCGTTCCACGCTTGGCTCCTACTGCTTACAACCTGCCGACACCTCAGCGCGGGCTGGGCCTGACCCGGCGTCGACGTCGAGATCGTCACCAAGGACCCGCGGGTCAAGGGCTTCAGCGTGGTCAAACGGCGATGGGTCGTCGAACGCACCCTCGGCTGGCTCATGCATCACCGCCGACTCGTCCACGACTACGAAGCCCGACCCGACAACTCCGCCAGCATGATCACCATCGCCATGATCGACAACCTCGCCAAACGCCTCACCACCGAAACCCCCCCCAACCTGGCGCGACTAAACCGTCATAACGCGCAAAGTACGTGAATCAGACGACCTCTGAGCCTTCGGTGGCTTCGGTCGTCCCTCCTGTGCTGCTTCCGGACCAGACGAGAGCCGCTCGGGTCGGCTCCGCCACTCCGCTGCGTCGAGCGCCCTTACCCACGCCGGCCCTCCCGCAGCAGCGCACCGGAGCGCGGGTGTATCGCCTGGCCTCGGTCGACAGCAGTGGCCGGATCCGTGATCGTGCGATCATCGGCGCACTGGGCTGGGGGCGTGGCGTGCGGCTGGACATCCGTCACGGCGCTGGCGCCATCGTCGTGCGCCGCGATTCCCGAGGTGTCTTCACTGTCGCCGGGCAGGGGCACCTGGTGTTGCCGGCTTTGGGCGCCCGACGACCGAAGCTCAGGCCGGTCATGCAGCCGCCACCCGCTAGGCTGCCGGCCATGGACGTCGCCGACGACAGCGAGCGGGTCGCCGCGTCACTCGTCCGTCGGCTGGACGGGTTGACCTTCCGGGACGCCGCAGCCGACCAGGTGACCACGCTGATCATCGACTCGGTGGTCGAGTGGGCACGTGCTCAAGGCTGGCGGGTCTATCGCCGGGCGGCCAGCGTCCTGCCGCTGCCCCCACCACTGTCCGGACAGTACTCCGTACTCGACGTCGCCTGTGCCCGACCGACCGGTCCGCCCGTGGTCGTCGAGGTGGACCGCACCGACCGGCGGCGCACCGTGGAGAAACTCCTGGCGGAGGCGGCGGCGGGCCGCGTCCCGATCTGGGTGCGCTGGGGGCCGGGCCGATTCGTCGCACCACCCCCGCCGGTCCGTCTGGTCACCTGCGTGGTGACCCGGGGAACCGGCCCGGCGGGGCAGGTCCGGCTCTTCTCGCGGATACCGGCCAGCGACCGGCCGCCACCGGCGCATTCCGTGACTCCGGTCGGCAGTACGGACGCCCTCGCGCTGCCGATCCCGCTGGACGACGGCCGCCCGCGCTGAGCGTGCGGAGCGCGGAGCGCTGCCGCAGTGGGCGTGCTCTGTGGAGCTGCCCTATCTCCGGGGCAGCTCCACAGGCCACCCGGACAACACCTCACCGGAGAGGCGAGGTCTCTTCCCCCGCCAGTCGGGTTGCCCCTGTCCACCCGAGTTTCCCGTCCAGCGCGGGCGCGACCGATGGCGGCAGCCGGCCGGGCGGGCTGCACCGGCGTACCGGCCGATCGTCAGGGCTGACCCGGACGCAGCGTGACGAAAAGCGCGTCGGCCTCGGCGCACACGGTGTCCCCGTCGCGGAGCTCGGCGCGCAGGAACCGCTTGCGGCCCTCGACCCGGTCGGTCCATGCGGTGAAGGTCAGTGGTCGGCCGATGCCGACGACGGCACGGTAGTTCGTCGTGAGGTACGCCGTGCGCGACGGCGGCATGCCCTCGGAGTTGGCCAGCCAGCCAAACAACTCGTCGAAGAGCAGCGGGATCGTGCCCCCGTGGGCGGCACCACGGCCGCCGAGGAAGAAGGTGCCGAAGGACGCCCGGCCGGCGAGTCGCTCCGGGGGTGTCGCCTCGTCGACGACGTACCAGGGGGTGGTGGCCTGACCTGCCGACGCGAGCGTGGGGGACCGGCCGTAGTAGCGACGGCTCTCGGGCACGGCGTATCGCCGCAGGTCCTCGGTCCAGCGGGCGAGGTCGTGGCGCAGGCGTTCGCCGGACTGCTCGTCGGGTGCCGCGCTGGCGAGCGCGTCCAGGAAGTGCCGGAGCCGGGTGACGACGGCGTCGTGTTGCCTCAGCGAGGCCTCAGCGGTCACCGTCGCGGCGCCTTCTCGAAGTCATGTCGACAAGCTATCAAGCGCTTGTTTGACGCACTTGGCGCGGGCACTCTAGGGTCCAGCGATCGAGACGGACCAGCGCTGCGGGCGGTCATCCGGGCCGCCGAAGCGCCGGCCGGGAGGCGAGGCGTCGATGATCGACCCAGGTCTGGCGGGGGTCGGAGCGGTCGTCACCGGCGCGGGCGCGGGGATCGGACGGGCAGTGGCCGAGGACCTCGCCCGCCACGGTGCCCGGCTCCTGCTGGTGGCGCGGCGTACCGGCCCGATCGAGGAGACCGCCGGGCGCATCGTGGCTGGCGGCGGCGCTCCTCCGGTCGTGCTGGCGGTCGACCTGGCCGCACCCGACGCCGCTGGTCGGATCGCGAACGCCGTACGTGCCGAGCTGGGTGGGGTCGCGATTCTGGTGAACAACGCCGGTCAGGCCGACCCGCCCGGCGTCGCGCTCGACGAGGCGGGCTGGCAACGGTCCTTCGAGCTGAACTTCCACGTCAAGCGCCGTCTCGCCGAGGAGCTGCGTCCTGCCCTGGAGGCCAGCGGCCGGGGCCGCGTGGTGAACCTGGTCGGTCTGCTCGAACCCACGGTCGTCTCCGCCGCGCAGGCGGCGATCGCCGCCTGCCGGCTGTGGTCCAAGGCGTTCTCGCGCGAGGTGGCGGCAGCGGGCGTGACGGTCAACTGCGTGGCACCGGGCCGCATCGACAGCGAGCAGGTGCGTCGGCACTTCCCGACGCCGGAGTCCCGCAGCGCGTACGCTGTCGCGCACGTCCCGGCACGTCGGTTCGGTGAGCCGGCCGAGGCGGCGGCGCTGGTCACCTTCCTCTGCTCGGTGCAGGCCGCCTACCTCACCGGCCAGACCGTCGCGGTCGACGGCGGGCTGCAACGCCATGCCTGATCGCGAGGACCACTGCGGGCGCTAGCGCGCCACGCCTGATCGCGACGATCGGGTCGGTGCGCTGCACCGTGGCGGCTCAGCTGCGGGCGTACCGTTCGAACCGCTCCGGGACATCCTCGGCGGCGGTCGTCTTCACCCCGGCGACCCGGACGCGCCGCTCCCGGATGCGCCAGCGGTCTCCTTCGTCCACGAGGGAGTCCTCGTAGTTGCCCCACACGTGCAACTGCAGACCGGAGTCGCCGTTCTGGTGGAACGCGTAGACGTAGGTGACGGTCTGGGCGCGACCTTCTCCGAGCTCAAGGTAGTTGATGGTGGAGCAGTGATGGTTGGTCGCGGTGTAGCGGCCGGTGGCCGCCCGGAACAGCTCCGCGAGGGCGGCGCGGCCCCGGGTGACGTTGCCGTGCCCGTAGTCGAAGGCGGCATCCCCGGTGAAGAGGTCCAGCAGCAGGTCGATGTCGACGCGGTCCACCCCTTGGCTGTAGGCGTGCAACGTGTCGGCGATCCGCGCGCGGTCGCGGAGTTCGGCGAGTACGGCGTCGGTCATGGCTGCTCCTCGGGACGCTGCTGGGGGCCGGGTGACGCGGGCTGCTCGGCGAAGTCGGCGAGGATTCCCCGGAGGCGGTCGGGGTCGCCGCTCGGCCAGCCGAAGTACGACGAGACGCGGTCGAGGCGTCCGGTGTACCGCTCGCGGCACAGCCGGGGCATGTCCTCGGGGGTGCCGACGAGGGCGATCTGCCCGAGCAGCGTGTCGTCGACGAGGTCGCCCATCTCGGCCCAGCGCCCCTCGCGGGACATCTTCTGCAACTCGCCCTGGAGTTCGCCGTAACCGACGCTGTCGAGCACCGCCCGGTAGGCGGGGGTGGAGGCGTAGAAGGCGATCTGCTCGCGGGTCTTGCGGGTGCTCTCGGCGATCTCCTCCTCGGTGTCCCCCATGACCATGAACACCGGCGCGTAGAGTTCCACGTCCGCGCGGGACCGACCGGCGGCCGCCAGGCCCTTTTCCAGGGCGGGCAGGGTCACCCCGTCGAGGTAGGCGATGGTGGTCATGCCGTGCAGCAGCAGGCCGTCGCAGAGTTCACCACCGAGCTCGGTCATCTTCGCCCCGACCGCGGCGATCATCGTCGGGATGCGGTGCTCGTGGTGGTTCGGCGTGAAGACCGGCGTCATCAGCGTGTGCTGGTAGTGGGGTCCCCGGTAGTCGAGCCGGGAGCCGTTCCGCCAGGCGGCGAAGATGGCGTCGATTGCCTGGAGGAAGTCGCGCATGCGGGCCACCGGGGCGCTCCACGGCATCGAGAAGCGCCGCTCGATGTGCGGCTGGATCTGGCTGCCGAGCCCGAGGACGAACCGGCCCTGCGACATGGCGGCCAGGTCCCAGGCGAGGTACGCCGTGGACATGGGGTTGCGGGCGAAGGCGACCGCGATCGCGGTGCCGACGGTCACCTCCCGGGTGGCCAGCAGGGCCGCCTGGGCCTGTAGGAAGGCGTCGGTCACGCTCTCGCTGGCCCACACGCCGTCGAATCCCTGGGCCTCGGCCTCTGCGGCCACCGGGCTGCAGGCGGCTGCGGAGGACCCGATCATGCCCATGTCGATCTTCATCGCGCCTCCTTCGGTAGGTGGAGAACCCGTTCGCCGACGGTGTTCTTGAGGATCTCGTCGGTGCCACCGCCGACCCGCAGGCCGGGAAGGCCCAGGGTCAGCTCGGACCAGGCGTAGGTGCCCCACTCGCCGGGGTCGGCGACGTGCGCGGCGCCGAGCAGGTCGGCGGCCACGTCGCTCATCGTGCGCAACAGGTCGGTGGCGAGCAGCTTGCTCAGCGCCAGCTCCGGGCCCGGCGCGCCGCCGTCCTCGAGGAACCTCGCCGTGGTCAGCCGCGCCGCCCAGGCACGTACGACGACCTGCGCGACGGCGTCCCGGGTCCGCTCGTCGCCCGGGTCGCCGACGTGGCGGGCGAGGTCGATCAAGCGCTCCACGAGGGCCTCGTCCACGCCGACCTCGGTGCCGATCGCCGACCGCTCGTTGAGCAGCGAGGTCACCACGACCGACCAGCCCTCGTCGACACCGCCGATGCGCCGCTCGTCGGGGACGAGCACGTCGGTCAGGAACACCTCGTCGAACGAGGCGCCGCCGGTGAGCTGGCGGATCGGCCGGATCTCGATGCCGGGGCTGTCGAGGTCGATCAGGAAGGTGGTGAGGCCCGCGTGCTTGGGCTTGTCGGGCGAGGTACGCGCGATGCACAGTCCGACGTCGCTGTAGTGCGCCCCGGAGCTCCAGACCTTCTGTCCGGTGATGCGCCAACCGTCGCCGTCCCGTACCGCCCGGGTGGCCAGGCCGGCCAGGTCGGAGCCGGCCCCGGGCTCGGAGTAGAGCTGGCAGGCGATCACCTCGGCCGAGCGCAGCCGGGCGAGCCACGTCCGCTGCTGTTCGACGGTCCCGTGGGCGAGCAGGGTGGGGGTGAGCGTGGAGACGCTGAATCGGAGACCGGCGTCGTCGGGGAGGTTGAACTCCGACTCGATCTCCCGCAGCACCGCGGCGTACCCGGTCGGCAGTCCTCGACCACCGAACTCGGTGGGCCCGTCGACCCAGCCCAGCCCGTGCGCGACGAGGTGGGCCCGGTAACGCCGCAGCGCCGCCAACTCGGCGGCGCCCTCGTAGCGCTCGGCGACGACCGAGACCCGGTCGTCGCCGACCCCCCACTGCGCGCCGTGGCCGGTCCTGCGGCGTGCGAACGCACTCAGCACGTCCACGACCTGGGCGCGGAACTCTTCGATGCGGGGAGGTGCTCCCTGCTCGGCCATGACCCTCCTCAGGCGCGTCACCCCGGAGCGCGGCGGTCTCGTCGCCGCGGGCGCTGTCCAGCAGCTCGCGGTCAGTTGCAGCTCTGGCTGGGCCGCCCTACAGTAGCAAAGCAAGTGCTTGATTCAAACGGCTCGCGGCTGCCGCGGGGAGAACGGAGGGTCGTGTGGTCGGCATCGAGTCCTACGCCGTCTACATCCCGGTCGGCCGGCTGCCACGCGCGGCGATCGTCGCCGCGTTGGGGGCCGGTCGGGGCCGTGGTTCCCGGCCGGTCGCCTCGTACGACGAGGACAGCACCACGCTCGCCGTCGCGGCCGCGCGTCGTGCCCTGGGACCGCGTCAGGTCTCCGGTTCCCTGTGGTTCGCCACCTCGCGACCGGCGTACCTGGAGAAGTCGAACGCCGTTACGGTCGCCGCCGCGACCGGACTGGACGAGCGGTGCCCGGCCTACGACGTCGGGGGTGCGTTGCGCGGCGGTGCCGGTGCGCTGCGCGCCGGACTCGCCGAGGGCGGTGCGCTGGTGGTCGCGGCGGATCTGCGGTACTCGCTGCCCGGCTCGGCCGACGAGGCTGAAGGGGCCGATGCGGCGGCGGCGTTCGTCGTCGGTGCCGAGCCGGTCGCCGAGCTGGTCGGCACGGCGTCGGTGACGCGCGAGTTCCTGGACCGGTGGCGTGAGCCCGGTGCGGTGCGGACCCGGACGTGGGAGGAGCGGTTCGGCGTCGAGGAGTACGTCCCGCTCGCGCAGCACGCTGTCGACGACGTCCTCCACAGCAGCGGTGTCCAGCGCGAGGAACTGGCCCGCGTCGTGGTCAGCACGCCGCACGCCCGCGCCCGCGCCACGGTGCTCCGTGCCTTCCCCGCCGAGGTGACCGGTCGGGGCGCGGTGGGCGAGCTGGGGTACGCCGGTGCCGCCGACCTCGGACTGGGGCTGGTCGCCGCCTTCGAGCAGGCGCACCCCGGCGACCTCGTCCTGGCCGTCAGCGTCACCGACGGCGCCGACGCCTTCCTGTTCCGGATGACCGAGCGGCACCGAACCGGTGCCTGCGGTCTGGACGCGCTCGCCGGGTCGACCGCGGACGTGTCCTACGCCGACTTCCTGACCTGGCGGGGCCTGCTGCCGCGCGAGCCCGCCCGCCGTCCCGACGTCAAGCCGCCCGTGCCCCCGGCGGCCCTGCGTACGGTGGGGTGGAAGTTCGGCTTCGTCGCGGGCCGGTGCCGCGAGTGCGGGTACCGCAACCTCCCGCCGCGCCGGGTCTGCCTGCGGTGCCGGGCCCGGGACGCGTTCGACCCCGAGCCGATGGTGGACGTCCCGGCGCGGGTGGCCACCTTCACCGACGACTGGCTCTCGGAGTCGGTGCAGCTGCCGGCCAAGGTGGTGGCGGTGGACTTCGAGGGCGGCGGCCGATTCGAGTTCGAGATGGCCGATGCCGTCGGATTCACCCCGAGCATCGGCGACCGGGTCGTCCCCACGTTCCGGGTCGCCAGCGTCGCGGCCAACGGCGTACGCAACTACACCTGGAAGGTGCGACCGCACCGGGAGGAGGACCGCTGATGGGCGTGCACGCGCTGAGGAACCCGGTCGCCATCGTCGGCATGGCCTGTACGACCTTCGGCGAGCACTGGGACCGCTCGGTGGACGACCTCCTGGTCGAGGCGACCCACGGCGCCGTCGACAGCGTGCCTGGCCTGGAGCTGGAGCAGGTCGACGCGTTCTGGCTCGGATCCATGATCTCCGGGGTCTCCGGGCTGACCCTGACCCGACCGCTCGGCCTGGCGCACAAGCCGGTCACCCGGGTGGAGAACATGTGCGCCACCGGCTCGGAGGCCTTCCGCAACGCCTGCTACGCCGTCTCCTCCGGTGCCTACGACATGGTGATGGCGGTGGGCGGGGAGAAGCTCAAGGACGCCGGCTACTCCGGCCTGGAGATGCCGAGCGTGCCCAACGACGGCACGCCGCCGGTGCTGAGCGCGCCGGCCATGTACTCGATGATCGTGCCGGCCTACGCGCGCCGGTACGGCGTCAGTCCGGCGCAGATCAAGGAGGCGATGACCCACATCGCCTGGAAGAACCACGCCAACGGCGCACTGAACCCGCGCGCGCAGTTCCGCAAGGCGCTGCCGAAGGAGACGATCGCCGCCGCCCCCGTGCTGGCCGGTGACCTCAGCGTCTTCGACTGCTCGGGGGTCGCCGACGGCGGCGCGGCGGCGGTGATCGTGCGGGCCGAGGACGCCCTGAGGTACACCGACCGTCCGCTGTACGTGCACGCGCTGGCGTTGGACGCGGGGGCCGGCACCGGCCGCAACGACAGTGACTACGACTACTCCGACCTGGCGGAGTCGCGCGCCTCGGCGCGGGCGGCGTACGCCCAGGCGGGGATCACCGACCCGGCCACCGAGATCTCCCTGGCCGAGGTGCACGACTGCTTCACGCCGACCGAGCTGGTGCTGATGGAGGAGCTGGGCTTCTCCGCTCCCGGGACGGCCTGGCGCGACGTGCTCGACGGGCGGTACGACCGTGGCGGGGCGCTGCCGGTCAACGTCGACGGCGGGCTCAAGAGCTTCGGTCACCCCATCGGGGCCAGCGGTCTGCGAATGCTGTTCGAGATGTGGTTGCAGTTCCGGGGCGAGGCCGGTGAACGCCAGGTGCCCACCGAAGGCTTCGGTCTGGTGCAGAACCAGGGCGGCAGTCCCGGTGACCTGGTCTCCGCCGTCACGATCGTCTCGTCGCGCCGGCCGACGACGTGAGTCCGGGTGGGTCGGGGGAGCGGCCGCGCCGTCTCGCGGTCACTCCAGCAAGCGCTTGAGATGTGGAATCATGTCGGACTATGTCAGGGAGTGGGAAGCAAGTGAGTACGAGGCGGCGGCGATCGACGGGGTCGCCGACGGGGGTGGCCCGCAAGGAGTTGATCGTCCGCGCGGCGGCGAAGGTGTTTGCGGAGAAGGGCTTCGCCAACGCCACCGTCCGGGACATCGCGGACGAGGCAGACATGCTCTCCGGCAGCCTCTACTACTACTTCGACTCCAAGGAGGCGATGGTCGAGGAGGTCCTCGCGGCCTACCTCGACCTCACGGTGACCGGCTACCAGCGAGCCGCCGACGAGCTGGCGGACCCGGTGGAGGCGCTGCACAAGCTGGTCTCGCTGGCGCTGCACGGCCTGGTGCAGTACCGGGCGGAGGTCACGATCCTGCAGAACGACTGGCACAGCATCCGTCCGATCGAGAGCATCGTGCGGCGTCAGCGCGAGGTCGAGACGATCTGGCTGGGCACCCTCGAGCGCGGGGTGGCCGCCGGCGTCTTCCGGTCCGATCTGGACCTCCGCATGGTGTACCGGACGCTCATGGGTGCCATCCAGGCGGTGATCCGCTGGTTCGACCCGCGCGGCAAGGTCAGCGTGGACGAGGTGATCGAGGTGCAGAGCGCGATCCTGCTCGACGGCATCCGCAGCAGCCGCTGAGGGCGGTGTGCCCGGCGACGACCACCAGGTCGCCCGCCCCCGCTCGGCGCCCGGTCGCAGGCTCTCCTCTGCATAGCAAGCATTTGCTGTATTCGAGGAGGCAGGGTGTCTGATCGGTTCGTCCTGAGCGCCGAGTTCGACCCGGTGATCGCCCGGTACCTGCGACAGCAGGCGCCGGTGGAGCGCAACCGCGCCCAGGGTGGGAAGCTGCCCGACCTCTGGTCCGGCCTGGTCCACGAGGTCGGCGTGGTCGGCCTGCTGGTGCCGGAGCACCTGGGTGGGCAGGGCGCCGGCCCGCTGGAGCTCGGCAGCGCCCTGCGCGAGGCCGGTCGCCAGGGCTGGTCCGGCCCGTTGGCGGCCACCGCCGGCGTGGCCGTCGCGCTCCTGGCCGCCGTCGACCCCGACGACGACAGCGGCCTGCGCTCCGCGATCGCGCAGGGACGCGTCGTCGTGCCCGCCCTCACGCAGGACCGTCGCGGCGAGAGTCTGGAGACCACCGTGCGGTACGCCGACGGGAGGATCCGGGGGCACCGCACCTTCGTCGACAGCGGTACGCACGCGGCCGAGTTCCTCCTCCCGGTACGCGCCGGTGACGAGACGGCGCTGGCCGTGGTGGAGCGCGCGACGGCAGGTGTGGCCGTACGGCCTCAGGAGGCCGTCGACCCCGGGCGGGGCCTGGCGACGCTCGACCTGGCCGACGTTCCGGCGCGGGTGCTCGCGCGCGGCCCACAGGTCGACTCCGCCGTCGAGGAGGCCTGGCGTCTCGGTGCGCTGCTGGTCGCCGCCGACGCGGTCGGTGCCACGGAGCGCGCCTTCGAGTTGGCCCTCGCGTACGCCGACACCCGCCGGCAGTTCGGCCGCCCGATCGGCGGCTTCCAGGTCGTCAAGCACAAGCTCGTCGAGATGTACGCCGAGCTGGAGCTCGCGCGGAGCGCCCTGCGGGAGGCGCTGCGGATGGCCGACGCCCGGCTCCCCGGCTGGCCGGGTGCCGCCGCCGCGGCGAAGTCCGTGGTGGGCGACGGCTCGACCCATGTCCTGCGCGAGGCGATCCAGGTGCACGGCGGCATCGGGTTCACCTGGGAACACGAGTTGACCCACCACTTCCGGCGAGTGATGGCCTGCCGTGCCCTCTACGGGACGCCGGCCGCGCACCGTCGCAGCGTCGCCGCCGAACGAGGGCTCGTGAGCGACGTCCCCGCGTGCGTGGCGCCACGTGCGGCCGGCCCGCGCACCCGCGTCACGCGTTGATCCCCGGCGCCGACCCGGCGCCGGTCGAGGACCAGTCACCCCTCGCGGCTCCGCCGCACGTTCAAGGAGGTCAGTCATGCCGGTGGATCCCTCGCGGGTCGGGACGACGGTCGGGCCCCGGGCCGTCGACTGGACCGAGCGCGACAGCCTGCTCTACGCCCTCGCCGTCGGTGCCGGCCAGCGGGACCCGCTCGCCGAGCTCGCGTTCACCACGGAGAACTCCGAGGGGGTGGCCCAACAGGTCGTCCCGAGCTTCGCCGTGGTGCTCGGGTTCGGGGAGGGGCTCCCGGACGTCGGAGAGTACGACCCGACCCGCGCGGTCCACGCGGAGCAGGAGATGTTCCTGACCGGTCCGCTACCGGCCAGGGGGCGGGCGTGGGCGACCACCACGGTCACCGACGTCTGGGACAAGGGCCGGGACGCGATCGTGTGGACCGAGACCACACTGGTCGACGCCGGCACCGACCGGCTGCTGGCACGCTGCCGTACCGGTGCGTTCCTCGGTGGCGCCGGTGGCTTCGGCGGCGAGCGCGGCAGCAGCCCGTCGTGGGAGCTGCCCGACCGGGCGCCCGACGTGGAGGTGACCGTGTCGACCCGACCCGAGCAGGCGCTGCTCTACCGCCTGACCGGTGACCGCAACCCGCTGCACTCCGACCCGGCGTTCGCGGCCCGCGGCGGGTTCGCCCGTCCGATCCTGCACGGGCTCTGCACCTACGGCTACACCACCCGGATCCTCGTCAACGAACTCGCCGGTGCCGACGCGGGCCGACTCGCGTCCGTCCGTGGCAGGTTCACCCGCCCGGTCTTCCCCGGTGACGACCTGGTGATCCGCGCCTGGCGGACGGAGGACGACTCGGAGGTGCTCTTCCGGACCACGAACTCCGCCGGTGAACCGGTGCTCGACCGCGGCGTCGTCGGCCTGCGGCCCGGCACCGACGGCGGCGGTCGGTAGCGGATCGGCCGGTGTCACGTGCGCGCCGGTCGCGGCCGGGGGCTCCCCGGTCCGCCGGTGTACGCGGGGGCCTCAGGCCCCTGTCGGGGCGAACATGCGGACGGCCCCCTCGTCAGTGAGCCGTTCCCGCCTCGGAGCGACCCAGGACCGTGGCCTGAAGGTGACGTCATCACGATGAAACTCAGAGAGGCCCCAGGCCGACCGGAGTGTCACATACGACGCGACGCGGCCGGTACGTGAGGAGACCGAACGGCACCTGGCTGCCTGCTCACCCGGGGCCGGGCGGGCGGTTTCGGGGATGTGACGAGCGGGTCAAGAAGAGGTCTGAACTGCCGTTGACGTGCCACGTGACCCACGCCATACTCGAAATCAATCGCTTGCTTCACAGCCCGAGGTGGTCCCCGTGCAGGTCGCGTCCCGACGGTTCCGCGCTACTGGTCTGGCTGTCGCGACGACCCTGACGGTCGCCGTCGCCGGTTGCGCGTCCGAGGACTCCCCCGGTGGGGCGGACGAGCGGGTCCTGGTGGGTGCCGCGATCAGCACGTCGGGGCCGGCCGCGTTCGCCGGCGTTCCGGTGCGGCAGGGGATCGAGCTCGCCGTCGAGCAGGCGAACGCCCGGGGCGTGCTGGGCGACGGGGTCCGGATCGAGCTCAAGACCGTCGACGTCGCCGGCGACCCGGCGGCGGCGATCGCCGCGTACCGGCAGTTCGAGGCCGACGGCGCTGCCGGCGTCCTCTGCTGCACCCTGGGCAGTGAGGCCGGTGCGCTGCGCCCGGTGATGACCGGGAGCGTCACGCCGGGCGTGGTGACGGTCTCCATCCTCGACGGCTTGGCCGATCCGCCGCACCTGTTCCGCCCCTTCGAGATCCCCTCCAAGCCTGGCGGCATCTACGACCAGTTCCTCGACACCGTCATCGGTGCCGCCGGGTTCAGCACGGCCGTGATGGTCGTCAACGACGACAACCAGGCCATGGTGCAGGACTCCCGGGTGTACGCCGACGCGCTCGGACGCAACAAGGTTCGCCTCCTCGCCCGGATCAACGCGGCGACCGCGACGACCTCCTTCACGAGCGTGGCCACCAGTATCGTGGCGAAGGACCCCGACATCGTGGTGGCCAGCACCATCGGGTCCTCCACCGCGGCCCTGGCGCGGTCCCTACGGGAACGCGGCTACGACAAGCCCATCGTCTCCAACGTCGGTGCCGACAGCGCCGCCGCGTACAAGGCGTCGGCGGGGACGATGGCAGGAACCATCTTCCCGACGCCCTACCACGCCGACTTCCCGGTCAACGAGGCCGGAGCCGCCTTCGCGAAGGACTACCAGGCGGCCTACGGCTCGAAACCGGACATGTTCGCCGCCCATGGATACACCGCCGCGCAGATGCTGATCACGGCGATCGCCGACGCGGACAACCACGATCCGGAAGCGGTCGGCAGGGCCCTGTCGGCGCTCGGGAGCATGGAGAGCGTCTACGGCGGTCTGACCTTCACGGGCGGTCAGGCCGCAGTCGAGGAATCCGCACGCCACCTCGTGTGGGGTGCCGACGCCAGGATCACGGAGTGGGGGCGCTGACGCGCGTACCGCACCCGAACCAGCCGTGAGAAGTGTTTCGAGACCCGGCCTCGCAGGCTCGTCGACCGGGACCCCCGGGCTGAACACCCGACCGCATCAGACGCCGGTACGGAATGCCAGCTCATCCACTGTGGGAAGAAGGGAACGTCATGGTCAATCGTCGAGGAGGGGTGCCTCGTCGCATCCTCGTCGCCGGCGTCGCGTTGCTGACCGCAGTCACGAGCGCGGCCTGCAGCAGCAGCGCCGAGAGTTCCGGTGAAGGTTCGACCTACCTGGTCGGTTTCCCCGCGCTGGCCTCGGGCCCGGCCGCCTTCGCCGGGGTGCCGATCGTCAACGGCGCCAAGCTCGCGGTCAAGGAGATCAACGATTCCGGTTTCCTGGGCGAGGGCGTCAAGATCGAGCTGAAGTCCGGGGACATCAAGAGCGACCCGGCGCAGGCCATCGCGCAGTACCGGCAGTACGTCGCCGACGGGGCGAGCGCCATCCTGTGTTGCGGGCTCTCGTCCGAGGCCGGCGCGCTCGCTCCGGTGATCAAGCAGTCCAAGGTTCCGGGGATCGTCACCTCGGCGATCCTGCCGGGCCTCGCCGAGCCGCCGTACGTCTTCCGGCCGGTGATCATCCCCTCGGAGCCCGGCGGACTGTACGACCAGTTCATCGACGACGTCGTGCCGGCTGCCGGCGTCCGGACCGCGGTCCTCGTGGTCACCGCGGACAACGACGGCATGGCCAAGGACGCCACCATCTGGGAGGCGGCGCTCAAACGCAACGGCGTCAACGTGGTGAAGCGGATCAACACCCAGTCCGCCGACACCAACTACACCCAGGCCGCCACCGAGATCCAGTCGCTGAACCCGGATGCGGTGGTCAGCTCCATGCTCGGCACGCCGTCGGCACTGGTGGCGCGGGCGCTGCGCGAGCGCGGTTACGAGAAGCCGATCCTGGCCAACTACGGAGTCGACAGCGCCAAGCTGTACGAGACCTCGGGCGGCGGACTGCGGAACACGATCTTCTTCGCGCCGTTCCACGCCGAGCAGACCGACAACGAGGTCGCCCGTCGGTTCGTCGGGCTCTACCAGAAGGAGTACGGGTCGCTCCCGGACATGTACGGCGCGCAGGGCTACACCGCGATGTGGCTCGTCGCCGAGGCCCTCAAGGCCGCTGGTGACGGCAAGCCGGAGGCGGTGTCCACGGCGCTCGCCGGGATCTCGCAGCTCGACACGGTCTACGGCCCGGTCAGCTACGAGGGCGGCCAGGCGCGGATGAAGGCGAAGGCCACCTACCTGCAGTGGTCCACGGACGGGAAGATCGCCGGCTGGACCGGCTGACGACAGGTCACGCGGCAGTGGGCCCGGCGCAACTCCGGCCGGGCCCACCCACGACGTCGCGGCACCCGCCGTACCCCCCGATCGCGGACGTTCACCCCGCGCTCGGCCGACGAAGGAGACGGGATGGACATCGGCATAGCCTGCGCTTTCGAGTCGAGACAGGCCGGCTCGTTGCGGGAGGCGATCCGAGCGGCGGCGCTCGCCGCCGAGGACGAGGGCTTCGCCTCCTGGTGGGGTCTGGGTGACCGGGAGGTCGCGCAGACCGCCTCGCACGACGCGACCCTGGGCTTGTACTGCGTCGCCCGGGCCACCCGACGGATCCGACTCGGTCTGGCCGGAGACGTGCTCGCGGCGCGAGCCGCAGCGGTGCGCGCCAAGCAACTGGCAAGTCTCGACTGGTTCGCCGGCGGACGGTTGGAGCTCGGCGTCGACCTCGATGCGCCCTCCGCCGACCTGCTCGAACCCGGTGCCGACGTCGCCGACCCGGTCGGCCGTTCGCTGGACCGGCTGGCCGCGATGGAGGCGCTGTGGACCCAGCGCCGAGCAGCGGTCAGCTCACCGACCGTCAGCTTCTCGGGCGCCATCGCGAACCCGAAGCCGGTGGGGGAGCGCCGCCTCACCGTCCACCTGCGCCACCCCGGTGCACTGGTCCTGCGTCGGGTCCTCGAAACCCGGGGCCGGATCGAGGCGTGGGCGGCGTGGCGGCTGGACCCGGCGGCGCTCGACGCGGCGTTGGCTGAGCTACGGGACGCGTCGGGGGCGGAGCCGGGACCGGTCCGTCGGACCTGGTTCGTCGACGCCCACCTGGTGCCGACGAGCCGGGCGGTGGCGGCGGACGTCGGCATCGACGAGCTGGTGGCCGTCTTCGACCGCATTCCCGAGCCCGCCGCGCTGGCGGAGGTGGCCGGATGAACGACAGCGGCGTCATCGGCGCCCGGGGGCGGGTCGAGATCGGGTTGGTCGACCTCTTCGACGGCAGCCCGGAGCGTGATCTCGCCTTCATGACGCAGTTCGCCCGGGCGGTGGAGAACGCCGGGTTCGATGGCATCTGGCTGCCAGAGCACATGCTTTTCTTCGAGCGGTACGACTCGGTCTATCCGTACCCGGAGGCACCCCTGGCGGCCAGACCGGACGTCAAGGAGCGGCACAACAAGGTCGTCCAGGGCAAGGCCCAGGTGGAGACGGCGCCCGACCAGGGCCTGCTGGACATCTTCCAGACCGCGGTCGAGGTGTGCGCGGCCACGACGAGGCTGCGTTTCGGCAGCTCGGTGCTGCTGCTGCCGCTGCGCAACCCGCGCATCCTCGCCCGCGAGGCCCTCACCGTGGCCGAGCTGACCGGCGGCCGGTTCGACCTCGGCGTCGGGGTGGGCTGGTCGGCCGAGGAGTTCGCCGCCTGCGAGTCCGACTTCAGGACCCGTGGCAGGCGTTGCGAACAACTGGTCCGTGCCCTGACTGACGCGTGGGGCGGCGGTGACCGGGCCGGGCCCGCACTGCCGGTCGGCATCCGGGCTCCCCGGGTCCTCGTCGGTGGGCACTCGGCCGCGGCGATCCGCCGGGCGGGGACGGTGGCGGACGGCTGGTACCCCTGGAACCTGACCCCCGCGGAGCTGGCCGACGGCCTGCGGACGCTGGAGCACCACGTCGAAGCGTCCGGTCGTAGCCGGGACGACCTGCACGTGATCGCCGGCTTCCGGGGCGTCGGTGAGCTCTCCGATCTGCCGGAGATCGTCCGGCGCTATGCCGAACTCGGCGTCGACGGAATCAACATCTCGCTGCGGATGACGGTGGACAACTACGGCGAGGTGCTGGCCGAGGCGGCGGACGCACTCGGCCTTGGCGGGGGAGACGCGCGATGAGTGTGCACACGACGATCGACGAGGTCAACTCCGTCGACGAGTTCCGGACCGAGGTCCGGCGGTGGCTCGCCGAGAACGTCCCCGCGCAGCCGTTGCTGCCGTGGACCACCCGGGAGGGCTTCGACCAGCACCGGCAGTGGGAGCGCACCCTGTTCGAGGGCGGTTACGCCGCCGTCGACTGGCCGGTCGAGTACGGCGGACGGGCTGCCGGGCTGCGGCACACGATCGCCTTCGCGGAGGAGTACTACCGGGCCAGGGCCCCGGAGCGGGTCAACATGGGTGGCCTCTACCTGCTGGGGCCGGTGCTGATGCGGTACGGGACCGAGGAGCAGCGGCGGCGCTGGATCCCCGACCTGCTCTCGTGCGAGACCATCTGGTGTCAGGGCTTCTCCGAGCCGGGCTCCGGCTCGGACCTGGCCTCGCTGCGGACCCGGGCGGTCCGCGACGGCGACCACTTCGTGGTCAACGGCCAGAAGATCTGGACCTCGATGGGCGGGTTCGCCGACTGGATCTTCGCACTGGTGCGGACCGACCCGGAGGCGGCCAGGCGGCGCAAGCACGCCGGCATCACCTTCCTCTGTATCGACCTGCGTACGCCCGGCGTGGAGGTCCGCCCGCTGACCATGGTCGACGGGACGAAGGGCTTCGCCGAGGTGTTCTTCACCGACGTGCGGGTACCGGTCGGGAACGTCGTCGGGGAGGTCGACCAGGGCTGGAAGGTGGCGATGTCCACCCTCGGGTTTGAACGCGGAGCGGTCTTCGGCGACCACGCGAAGTTCTCCAACGACGTCGCGTCCCTGGCCGACCTGATCCGGCACCGGGGGCTGGCGGAGGACTCCCTCGCCCTCGACGAGCTCGGCCGGGTGCTGGTGGCCACCGAGGCCTACCGGGCCAACGTCTACCGGCTCGCCGCGCTCGCCGAGAGCGGGGGTGACCTCGACCGGACGGCCAGCATCAACAAGCTGTACTGGACGGAGATGCAGCACGACATCTTCGCCACCGGTCTGCGGCTGATGGCCGAGGACGGCGCGATCGTCGGCGACCCGTCGGCCGTCGCCGGGGTCGACCCGGTGACCGCCGACGCGTGGCGGGACTGGCACCACCGGTACTGGTACGCCCGGGCCGCCATGATCTTCGGCGGCACCTCGGAGATTCAGCGCAACATCATCAGCGAGCGCGTGCTCGGACTGCCCCAGGAGCCCCGACCGTCATGACCGATCCGTTGGACCTGGACCGTCGTCAGCTCGACGACGTCACCACCGAGCTGCTGCGACGCCACTGCGGCCTCGACCACCTGCGCGGGTGCCTCGACGCCGGAACCGCCCACAGTGCGTCACTCTGGGCCCGCATGGCCGAGACCGGACTCGTCTCGGCGCTGGTCCCCGGTGAGTTCGGTGGTGCCGGACTGACTCCCCGGCACCTGCCGGGCGTCCTGCACGCGACCGGGTACCACGCGCTGCCCGAGCCCTACCTGGAGACCTCGGTGCTCGCGGCGACCGTCCTGACCGCCTGCGCCGACGTCCCGGACGTGGCCCAGCGGCTCGCCTCGCTCGCCGACGGTTCGCTGCTGGTCGCCGTACGGATCGGCGACCTGGACCCGTACGTGGCCTTCGCCGCCGAGGCGGACCTGGTCCTCGACGTCGCGCCGGACGGCACCGTCACCATGTACCGGGCCGAGGAGGTCGAGGTCGAACCCCTCCCGGCGGTCGACCCGCTCCGGCCCGTGGCCCGGATCCGGCCCGGTGGCCCGGGTACGGTCCTGGGGGTCGCGCCGGATCTCGCGGCGCGGGTCCGCACGCTGGCCGTCGCCGCAGCGGCCTGCCAACTGGCGGGAGCGGCGCGCCGGCTGCTGGACCTGACGGTGGAGTACGTCAGCGTGCGCCACCAGTTCGGTCGACCGGTCGGCTCGTTCCAGGCGGTGAAACACAGGATCGCCGACGTCGCCGTCGGCGTCGACATGGCCGAAGCCGCCGCGTTGAGCGCGTTGGACGCGATCGACGAGCCCGATGCGGCCCACCGCGCGGCCGCGGCCAAGGCCTACGCCGGCCAGGCCGCCGATCTCGCCAACGTCCAGGCGCTCCAGTTGCACGGGGGGATCGGCTTCACCTGGGAGTACCACCTGCACTTCTGGCTGAAGCGGGTGATGAGCCTCACGGCGGCGTACGGGACGACCACGGCGCACCGCCGGAACCTCGCCACCGACCTGCTGGCCGGAGTGCGCGGACGGAGGCGACCGGACGATGAGTGAACAGCTCGGCTTCTGGCGGTTGGCCGCGGCCCACCCCGAGGGATGCGCGGTGGTCGAGGCCGACGGGGCCAGGATCAGCCGCGGGGCCCTGCTCGGTCGGGCGAACGCGATCGCCCGGCTCCTGCGCGCGCAGGGACTGCAACGCCACGACCGGGTCGTCGGCGTCTTGGCGAACGAGGGCGTGGCGCTGGCCGTGGTCCTCGCCTGCCAGCAGATCGGCGCCTACTTCGTACCCGTCAACACCGCCCTCACCACCGGCGAGGTCGCGTACATCCTCGGCGACGCCGACCCGGTCGTCGCCGTCGCGTCGGTCCGGTCCGCCGGGATGCTCACCGCCGCGGCGGACGCGGCAGGGCTGCCGGCGGAGCGTCGGTTCGCGTTGGGGGAGGCTCCCGGCCTGCGGAACCTCCTGGCCGAGAGCGCCGACCACCCGGACGGTCCGCTCGCCGACCGCAGTCCCGGCTCCTACCTCGGGTACACCTCGGGGACCACCGGCCGTCCCAAGGGTGTGCTGCGCAAGCTCGCCGAGGGCGACCCCGACGACGTCTTCGCCGCTGGCGCCCGGTGGCAGTTGGGGATGTTCGGGGTCGAGCCGCTCGGTGACGGCGTCCATCTGGTGACCTCGCCGCTGAGCCACACCGCCGTGAACGGCCTGGCGGTCACGTCGCTGCACTTCGGCCACACGATCGTGCTGATGGAGCGCTTCGACGCCGAGACGGCCCTGCGGCTGATCGAGGCCGAGCGGGTCACCACCACGCACATGGTGCCGACGCAACTGCACCGTCTGCTGCGACTGCCCGGGGAGGTCCGCGAGAAGTACGACGTGAGCAGCATGCGTAACCTGATCCACGGCGCGGGCCCCTGCAGCGAGGAAACCAAACGGGCGATCATCGACTGGTTCGGTGCGGTGGTGTGGGAGTACTACGGCGCCACCGAGGCCGCCGGCACCGTCATCTCCGCGCGGGAGTGGCTCGAGCGCCCCGGCAGCGTCGGTCGCCCACAGCCGGGGGCGGAGGTCAGAATCGTCGGTGCGGACGGCAGGGACGCCCCGACCGGTGAGCCCGGGGCGGTCTACCTCCGGATGGGGGCGCACGCCTTCGAGTACCACGGTGACCAGGAGAAGACCCTCGCCAACCGGCTCGGTGACTTCGTCACGGTCGGGGACCTCGGCTGGCTCGACGAGGACGGTTACCTGTACCTCCTCGGCCGGTCGGCGGAGATGATCGTCTCCGGCGGGGTCAACGTCTACCCGGCCGAGGTCGAGGCCGCGATCCTGACCCATCCCGACGTCGAGGACGTTGGCGTGTTCGGCGTGCCCGACCCGGAGTGGGGGGAGCGCGTCGCGGCGGTCGTCCAGGCCCGGGCCGACTCGGGCCTGGCCCGCGACGGGCGCGGCCCGACGGAGGCCCTGCGGGACCACCTGGCCGACCGGCTGGCCCGCTACAAGGTGCCGCGCCTGGTCACGGTCGTGGCCGAGCTGCCGAGGGCGGCGAACGGGAAGCTGCGCAAGCACCTGCTGCCCGCACTCGTCCGAGGCTGACCACCATCGGTTCGGTCCGCCGACCATCGAGAGGAACCCCGTGAAACCCATCGCCGATCCGACCCCGGACACCCGGGCGTGGTTCGACCTGATCGACCAGGGCCGGTTGACCGTACCGCGCTGCCTCGACTGCGGCGACGTCTTCCTCTACCCGCGGATGTGCTGTCCCGCGTGCGGGTCACGGTCGGTCGAGCTCGCCCCCGCGAGCGGGCGCGGCACCGTCGACTCGTTCGTCGTCAACCACCGGGGGCCGGCCGCCTTCGCCGGACAGGTGCCGTACGTGCTGGCCCTGGTGCGGCTCGAGGAGGGCCCACGAGTCATGGCGAACGTGCTCGTCGACGACCCCGCACAGGTGCGGGTCGACCTGCCCGTCGCGGTGACCTTCGAGGAGCGCGGCGAGCGCAGGGTGGTCCAGTTCGTGCCGGCGGAGGTGCACTGATGGGTCTGCGCGGCGCGATCGCGATCGTCGGGGCCGCCGAGAGCACCGACCTGGGCCGCATCCCGGACAGGTCGGCCCTGCAACTGCACGTCGACGCCGCCCTCAACGCGCTGGTCGACGCGGGGCTGCGGCCCTCGGACGTCGACGGGGTGGCGTCCGCCGGTGAGCTGCCCAACGACGTCGCCGACTACCTCGGCATCGTCCCGGACTATCTCGACGCCACGAACGTCGGCGGTTGCTCGTACATGCTGCACGTGCGGCACGCGATGGCGGCGATCTCCACCGGCCTGTGCGAGACCGTGCTGGTGACCCACGGGGAGTCCGGTCGGTCCCGCGTCGGGATGCAGCCCTGGGCGCCGGCCGCACAGTCGATGATGGGTCAGTTCGAGGTCCCCTACGGGCCGGCGGGCGCACCGTCGCTCTTCCCGATCGGCGTGCGCCGCTACATGCACGAGTACGGCATGACCGAGGAGCAGTTCGCGATGGTCCCGGTCGTCCAGCGGCAGTGGGCGGCGCGCAACCCGAGGGCGAAGCTGCGCGATCCCATCACCGTCGACGACGTGCTGGCCTCGCCGGTCATCGCGGACCCGGTCCATCTGCTGCACTGCTGCCTGGTCACCGACGGCGGTGGGGCGCTGGTGCTGACCTCGGCCGAGCGCGCGAAGGACCTGAGCCCCCGGTCACCGGCGGTCTACGTCCTGGGCGCCGGGGAGTCGAGCGAGTCCTCGGTCGTGTCGGGGTTGCAGAGCCTGACCTCGTCGCGCGCCATCGAACGTGCCGGCCGGGCGGCCATGCGTCAGGCCGGGGTCGGCCACGCCGACGTCCACCATCTGATGATCTACGACGCCTTCGCGCACGTCCCGCTCTACGGCCTGGAGGATCTGGGGTTCGTGGGTCGGGGCGAGGCTCCCGCGTTCGTCGCGGACGGCAACACCGCCCCCGGTGGCCGATTGCCGCTGAACACCAACGGTGGTGGACTGGCCTACACGCACACCGGGATGTACGGGATGTTCGCCATCCAGGAGTCGGTCCGGCAGGTGCGCGGCACGGCGGCGGCGCAGGTCGACGGGGTCGACGTCAGCGTGGTCACCGGGGTCGGTGGCATGTTCATGACGTCCGGCACCCTCGTCCTGGGCAGCGCGGCGACCCGCTGACCGGCCGTCGAGGAGCGCGCCGGGTCCTCGGGGCCTGTGCCCGGGGGACCCGGCGTGGTGTGAACCGGTCGCGCGGCGTCACGTGGTGAGCGTGCCCGCCAGTTCACCCCACGCGTCGAGCGGGATCGTGTGGTCCGCCCAGGTGCCCGCAGGATCGAGCAGCTGGATGCAGACGTGATCGGCGCCGGCGTCGAGATGCGCGCTGGCACGCCGGACGACCTGGGCGGGATCTCCCCAGGCGACCAGGTCGTCGACCAGCCGGTCCGAGCCGCCGTCGGCCAGGTCGTCGGCGGTGAAGCCCTGACGCAGCCAGCTGTTGCGGTAGTTCGGTTGGGAGAGGTACGGCGCCAGGTGGCGGCGGGCCGCCTGCCGGGCCTGGTCCGGGTCGGGGAGCAGGAGCGCCATCTGGGTGGGTGCGAGGAAAGCGTCGCCCAGGCGACCGCGCGCGGTGCGGGTGTGGGCCGGCGTGGTCAGGTACGGATGGGCTCCGGCGGCACGGTCGGCGGCCAGCGCGAGCATCTGCGGCCCGAGCGCGGCGAGCACCCGTTCCGAGCGGTGTGCTCCCGGGGGCCGGATCCGGTCGAGTTCGTCGAGGAACTCCCGCATCCGGGTCAACGGTCGGTCGTACCGTCCCGGGGTCCGGCGGTCGACCAACTGCTGATGGCTGACCCCGAGGCCCAGCAGGAACCGGGACCGGCCCTCGGTCGGCAACCCGGCCAGTCGGGTGGCCAGCTCGGCCGGCGTCAGCTCCCAGATGCTGAGGATCCCGGTGGCCACGGTGATGCTGCTGGTTGCCTCCAGCAGCGCGGTGACCCGGTCGAAGGGGTCGCCGGTGCCGCCGGTCATCCACAGCGCGGAGACGCCCATCCCTTCCAGGGCTGCGGCGGCGGCCCGCGCCTCGCCGATCGGCCGGACCCGCAGCCCGGTCGCCCAGGCCCCCCACGGACCGCCCGGCAGGCTCACCGCGACGCCCCGTTCTCGGCGTCCACCGCCACGCCCTTCTCGGCGCTCAGCACGGAGCCGTGGGCGAGGTCGGCGGTCCAGGACACGAAGCGCCAACCCTGCGGGGTACGCCGGAACCGGCCGGAGTAGGTGCCGACGACGATGTGCGCCCCGCCGCCCCGGCGGTAGTAGGCGATGCCCTTGAACGTTCCGGACGCGTCGTCGTCGTGCACGGTGACGTCGCTGTTGGTGAAGGTGTGGAAGATCCACGGCATGGAGGTCCGCAGGCGCTCGAACTGCGCGCGGATCTCCGCGTGTCCCCGGCACGGTGGGCGCTGGGGATTGATGCGGTAGACGCCGTCCGGCACCCAGAGCGCGACCAGCGCGTCGAGGTTCTCGTGGCTCGGACCGTGCCATCCGCCGTCGCAGAGGTGGTGGTAGCGGGCCGCGAGGGCCTCGACCGCCCGCAGGTCCTCGAGGCGGCGTACCCGCTCGGCGAGCTGTTCGTAGCTGGGCTCGTGGGTCACGCCGACCGCTCGTCCTCGGGCAGGAAGCGGACCAGCGCGCTGCGGACGGCCCGGCACACCAGGACGCCGTGCTGGTTCAGGCCCCGATGTTCCAGGGTCACGATGCCCTGGCCGGGGCGGCTCGCCGAGGGACGCTTGGGGCCGATCTCGGTCTCGCAGTACAGCGTGTCGCCGATGAAGACCGGGGCGGGGAAGGAGATCTCCTGGAAGCCCAGGTTGGCGATGGTGGTCTTCTGGGTCAGGTCCGGCACGCCGACGCTGCAGACGATGCTCAGGGTGAGCATGCTGTTGACCAGACGCTGCCCGAACTCCGTCTCGGCGGACTTCACCGCGTCGAGGTGCAGCGTCTGGGTGTTCAGCGTCAGGCTGCAGAAGAGCACGTTGTCGGCCTCGGTGATGGTCCGGCCGGGTTCGTGCCGGTAGACGTCCCCGGGGATCATCTCCTCGTAGTAGCGGCCACGGCGGGTGTGGATGGTCACGGGGTCTCCTCGGGGGTGTCGGGGGTCGCGGTGACGAGCGGCGACCGATGGTCCGGGTGGGCCACCGCGGCGAGGGCCTCGGCGCGTTCGGCGATGGTGCGTCCGCGCAGCCAGGCGACGCCGTACTCGGTCACGACGGCGTCCGGCGTGTGGCGGGCCAGGGTGACCGGGCCCGAGCCCAGCCGGTTCACGATCCGGCTGCGTCGGCCGTCGGGGGTGGTGGCGGGCAGCGCGACGACCGACAGGCCGCCGTCGGATCCGAAGCCCGCTTCGACGAAGTCCGCGCTGCCGCCGACGCCGGAGACCTGACGGTCCCCGACCATCTCGGCGCTCACCTGGCCGGCGAGGTCGACCTCGATCGCCGAGTTGACCGCGACGAGACGCGGGATCTGCGCGAGGACGCGGGGGGAGTGGGAGACCCGGCTGTCGCGGAGCACGATCGCCGGGTTGCCGTCGGCGAAGGTCATCAGCGCGGCGGTGCCCATCAGCTCGGCGGCGAGCACGGCGGGCCGTGGGCCGGTGCTCCACGGCACGACGCCGGCGGAGAAGAGCGGCACCATGGCGTCGTTGGCCATCCCCACGAACCGCACCCCGCGGACGTCGCTGTCGCGCAGGAACGCGGTGAGCGCCTCGGGGACGGCCCCGATCCCCAGTTGGAGGGTCGGCTCCGCCGGAAGCAGGTCGAGCACGTGCGTGGCGATGCGGTCGCTCACCTCGTCGCGGGCGGCGGCCGGGAACACGCACATCGGATGTTCGGCCTCGACCAGGCGGTCGATGCGGCTGACGTGCACCGCCGTGTCGCCGTGCGTGCGCGGGACGTCGTGGCCGACCTCGGCGAGCACCAGGGACGCGCGGGCGACGGCGTGGTGGACGTAGCTGGACGAAGGGCCGAGGCTGCACCAGCCGTTGCGGTCCGGCGGCGAGACGCGGATCAGCGCGACCGAGCTTTCCCACTCGTCGAGGAGGCCGGGCACCGCCGACGCCCGGGCGGGGACGTAGTCCACGTGCCCGGGGCGCAGCGCGGCCCGGGCCGGGCCGTAGGGGTGCCAGGTGCGGTAGGGCAGATGACCGGCCGCGGAGGCGGCGAGGAAGGGGTAGGAGCCGAGTTGCAGGCCCGAGCAGAGCCGGGGGGCGTCGAGGAGGTCGGCGAGCCGGCCGAGGGCCGCGAGCAGGGTCTCGGGGGTGCCGCAGCCGGGAGCGGCGACGATCGTGCTCCCCGGCGGGATCGTTCGGATGGCCTGGTCCGGGGCCACCGTCGTCGGGAGTTTCATCGCACCTCCGGCAGGGTCGAGGGGCGCGCGGCGACGTCCGGTTCGGCCGAGCGAGGCCCCCGACACTAGTGCGCGGAGATGAGTTAAGCAAATGCTTGATTAAGTGTTGACAGAAGAAGTGTGACGGAGCTTACGATGATGTGGTAAAGCGAACGCTTGATTCGAGCTGTCGCGAACGCTTACTTCCTTCGGAGGGGAGTGCCCCTGTGCAACTCCTGGCCCAACAGCTCGTCAACGGGATCGCGCTGGGATGCGTCTACGCGCTGTTCGCGATCGGATTCGCCCTCATCCTGGCGCGGATGGGCATCCTCAACGTGGCCCACGGGACCTTCGCCACCTGGGGTGCGCTCTCGTCGTACTGGCTGGTCGCCCAGGAGGGCGTCAACTTCTGGGTGGCCGCTGCCGTGGGCATCCTCTTCGCCGGCCTGCTCGGGGTCCTCGCCGACACGTTGGCCTTCGCCCCGCTGCGCAGACGCAACGCCGGCATGTTCGCCCCGATCATCGCCAGCATCGGCGTCTGGATCGTGCTCCTGACCGTCGCCGAGGCCTTCGCGGGCCCGACCACGACGAGCTACCCGGTCGAGGCGGTGCCGGCCACGCCGATCCGCGTCGCGGGGCTGGTCGTGCTCCCCGCGCACCTGCTGAGCATCGCGGCCCTCGTCGTCACGGTCACCGCCGTCCACCTCCTGCTCAACCGCTCGCGCTTCGGCGCGGCCGTACGGGCGGTCTCGGTGGACCCGCGCTCCGCCACGATCGTGGGTGTCGACGCCCGGCGCACCCTGGTCGCCGTGGCGTTCCTGGCGGCGGCGGTCGCCGGCCTGGCCGGCGTGCTGGCCGCCCTCTCCGACAACAACGTGTCCTTCGGCGTCGGCGAGGCGTTGCTGCTCAAGGGATTCGCGGCCGTCGTCGTCGGCGGTTACGGCGACATCCGTGGCGCGGCGGCGGTCGGTGTCGCGATCGGTGTCCTCGAGGTGCTCAGCTCGCAGTACATCTCCTCCGGGTTCCGTGACGCGATCACCTTCGGCGTGCTGCTGCTCGTGCTCGTCGTCCGGCCCCAGGGCATCTTCGGCGAGCGCCAACTCGTCCGCGCCTGACCGCCTCCAGCGAAGGGTCCCCATGAGCACAACTGCCTGGATCACCACGCTCCAGTTCGCGGGCGTGAACGCGCTGTTCGCCCTCAGCATCTACGTCAGTCTCTGGACCGGCGTCCTCAGCCTCGCGCCGATCTTCTTCGGGTCCGTGAGCGCCTTCACCTTCGGCTACCTCGCCGGGGCGGTCGGCCTGTCGCCCCTGCTCGGCCTGGTGCTGGGGGCCGTCTTCGGCGCCGGCCTGGGAGCCGTCACCGCCGCGTTGGTGGTCCGCCTGCACAGCCACTACCTCGCCATGGCCACCATCGCGATGGTCCTCATCGGTCGGGTCCTGATCGTCAACCTCACCGACTTCACCGGCGGCGCGGCCGGCACCCTCGTCCCCGGCGAGCTGGGCACCTGGGCCTGGCTGATCGGCTGTCTGGTCGTCGCGGGCTTCGTCCTGGCCCGCCTGGCCAAGTCCCGCTTCGGGTTCGCCGCGGCGGCGGTCCGGGAGGACGCGGCGGTCGCGCAGACCCTGGGCGTCTCGCCGCGCCGGATCCAACTGGTCGGCTTCGTCATCTCCGGCGCCCTCGGCGGGGTCGCGGGCGTGATGCAGGCGAGCTTCCTGCAGTACATCGGGCCCGACACCTTCTACACCCACCTGGGCTTCGTCACACTCGCCGCGGTGGTGCTCGGCGGGGCGTTCCACTGGGCCGGGCCGATCGTCGGCGCGGTCGCGTTCACGATCCTGCCCGAGCTGCTCAAGGACGTCATGGGCGAGTACGACCGCGTCGTCACCGGCATCCTGCTCGTCGTCATCATCATCTACCTGCCTCGCGGCCTCGTGGATCTGCGCCGTCTGCGGTTGCTGCGCTCCCGCTCGCGTGGCGGTCCCCCGGCCGTCGTCAGCCGTTCCCGCGGCACCGTCGAGCAGAAGGTGGCCCCGTGAACCCCCCTGCCGCTCCGCCCGCCGTCGCGGGCGGGACACCGTCCGGCGTGCCGGTGCCGGCGGCCGACATCGTCGGTCTGACGAAGGCCTTCGGTGGCCTGAAGGCGGTCTCCGACATCACGATCCAGGTGCCGCCCCAGCGGATCCACGGCATCCTCGGCCCCAACGGCGCCGGCAAGACCACGGTGCTGAACATGGTCACCGGGTTCATCGGCCCCGACGACGGCACCATCTCCGTCTTCGGCGACGAGGTGACCCACCTGCCGCCGTACCAGATCGCCCGACGTGGGGTGGCGCGGACGTACCAGAACATCCGACTGTTCGCCGGCATGACGGTCCTCGAAACCGTGGTCGCGGGGGCCTACCTGCGCAGGTCGTCCACCCTGGCCGGGGCAATCCTCCTCAGCCCCGGCGAGCGCCGGGAGCGACGCGAGGTCCGGGCGCGCGCCCGCGAGCTGCTCGACCGGGTGGGGGTCCGCGCCGACCACGACGTCCTGGCCGAGACGCTCCCCTACGGCGACCAGCGGCGGGTCGAGATCGCGCGGGCCCTGGCCACCGAGCCACGCGTCCTCCTGCTCGACGAGCCGACCGCGGGCATGAACGACGCCGAGTCGCAGGAGATCGGCGAGCTTCTGGTGCAGCTGCGCGACAGCGGGCTGACCCTCATCCTCGTCGAGCACAACATGCGGCTCGTGGAGGAGTTCTGCGAGTCCGTCTCGGTGATGAACTCCGGCGCGATGCTCTCGCAGGGTGCGCCCCGGTGGTGTCTGGAACAGGACGACGTGAGGGAGGCCTACTTTGGCAAACGCTCCGATGCTGCGCGTATCGCGACTCTCCGCCGCGTACGGCGCGGTCCAGGCGGTTCGTGAGGTCGACCTCGCCGTCGACCAGGGATCACTGGTCGCGCTGATCGGCTCCAACGGCGCGGGGAAGACCACGACGTTGCACAGCATCGCCGGTCTGCACCGTCCGTCCGGGGGCACGGTCACCGTCGGCGGGCGGGACATCACCGGGTGGAACTGCCACAAGGTGGTCCGGGCCGGGGTGGCGCTGGTCGCCGAGGGCAGGCGGATCGCGCCGCCGCTGACCGTGGAGGAGAACCTCGACCTCGCCGCGTACAGCGGGCGCAGCGACAAGGCGAGACTCCGTGCGCGGCGCGACGAGGTGTTCGAGCTGTTCCCGCGCCTGGCCGAGCGACGCCAGCAACTCGCCGCCCTGATGAGCGGTGGGGAGCAGCAGATGCTCGCGTTCGGCCGGGCCCTGATGACCGGTCCGGACGTCCTGCTCCTCGACGAGCCGTCGATGGGTCTGGCGCCGTCGGTCGTGGACGTGATGTTCGAGACCATCGCGCGGCTGCACTCCTCGGGCGCGACCATCCTGCTCGTCGAGCAGAACGCCGAGTTGGCGCTCGCGGTGAGCGACCACGTGTACGTGATGCAGCGCGGTCAGATCGTCGCCTCGGGTGCGCCCGACGAGGTACGTGACCGTACCGAGGTCATGTCAGCGCTGTTCGGCTGACGCCCGCATGAACCGGCCGGCGCGTCGCCGGCCCCGACTGACAGGAGTTCCATGAGCGAGATCAGGCTCGACGGGCGGGTCGCGATCGTGACCGGTGCCGGGCGTGGCCTCGGGCGGGAGCACGCGCTGCTCCTGGCGGGCCGGGGTGCCCAGGTGGTGGTCAACGACGTCGGTGACGGGGACGCCTCCGGGGCCTCGCCCGCCCAGCAGGTCGTCGATGAGATCCGCGCGGCCGGTGGCGCGGCGGTCGTCGACGACACCGAGGTCGGCACCGCCGAGGGCGCCGACCGGATCGTCGACCGCGCCACCTCGACGTACGGCCGGCTCGACATCCTGGTGAACAACGCGGGCATCCTCCGCGACCGGTCCTTCGCCAAGATGTCGGCGCAGGAGTACGAGGCCGTCATGCAGGTGCACGTGGGCGGAACCTTCTGGATGTCCCAGGCCGCCTGGCCGGTGATGACCGGCCAGGGGTACGGGCGGATCGTCAACACCACGTCCGCCGCGGGACTCTTCGGCAACTTCGGTCAGGTCAACTACGCCGCGGCGAAGGCTGCGATCATCGGCATCACCAGGACCCTCGCGATCGAGGGCGCTCGCAGCGGCATCCGGGTGAACGCGATCGAGCCCGGTGCCCGTACCCGGATGACCGAGAACCTGCTCGGGGACCTGGCCGACAGCCTCGACCCGGCGCTGGTCGCGCCGCTGGTGCTGTGGCTCGGTGCGCAGGAGTGCGAGGCGACCGGCGAGGTCTACAACGTCGGCGGTGGGCGGGTGGCCCGCGTCGTGGTGGCCCAGACCCGGGGTCTGTTCGCGCGTGACCTCACCGGGGAGCAGGTGCGTGACGCCTGGACGGAGATCAACGACGAGTCCACGGCGACGGTGGTCACCGACTTTCGGCAGGAGATGGCGATCCTCACCGACCTGCTGGGTCGCTGAGGCGGCGGAGGGCGCGGCAGTGGGCGTCATAAAAAGCAAGCACTTGCTCAATAATCGAGCAGTTGCTTTACTGACGCCAGTGCCCGCGCTCCCCGTGGACATGCCGGCAGAGCGAGCGAGGGTGTCCCCGCGGGGGTGCCGAGGAGGAGCCGTGCCCGAGCTACGAGACCCCGACCACGAGCTGATCGCCCGGGCGATCAGGGACCGGTTGGCGGGCTTCGACGACGACTACTGGTTGGCCTGCGACCGTGAGCACCGGTTCCCCTGGGAGTTCTTCTCCGCCATGGCGAAGGACGGCTGGGTGGGCATCGCGGTTCCCGAGCAGTACGGCGGTGGCGGCCGGGGGGTGACAGAGGCGGCGATCCTGCTGCGAGAGGTGGCCGCCTCGGGGGCGGCGATGAACGGCTGCACCGCGCTGCACATGAACGTCTTCGGTCTTCAGCCCGTCATCAAGTACGGCAACGAGCGGCTCAAGGAGACCTTCCTGCCCAGGGCCGCCGCCGGCGACCTGCACGTCGCCTTCGCCGTCACCGAGCCGGACGCCGGGACCGACACCTCGCAGATCAAGACCCGGGCGGTGCGGGACGGGGAGAACTGGCGCATCAGCGGCCAGAAGATCTGGACCAGCAAGGCACTGGAGTCGTCGGTGGCGCTGATGCTGGCGCGGACGGCCCCCGCGCCCCGGGATCCGGCGCGACGCTTCGACGGCCTGAGCCTCTTCCTCGTCGACCTCGACCCGGCCCACGTGCAGATCCGTCCCATCCCCAAAGCCGGACGCAACGCCGTGGCCAGCTGCGAGACCTTCTACGACGACCTGCCGGTCGAGGGCTGGCGACTGATCGGCGAGGAGGGCAAGGGCTTCAAGCACATCCTCGCCGGCCTGAACCCCGAGCGCGTCCTCATCGCCGCGGAGGCCGTCGGGATCGGCCAGGCCGCCCTCCGTCGCGCCACCGAGTACGCCAAGGTCCGGCGGGTCTTCGACCGGCCGATCGGCAGCAACCAGGCGCTGAGCCACCCGCTGGCGGACGCCTACGCGCGGCTCGAGGCGGCGTGGGAGATGACGCTCGTCGCCGCGGCCAGGTACGACGCCGGACTCTCCTGCGGGGCGGAGGCCAACATCGCGAAGTACCTGGCCGCCGACGCCGGGTACCAGGCGGCCGACCAGGCGGTCCAGACCCACGGGGGCCTGGGGTACGCGCAGGAGTACCACGTGGAGCGCTACTGGCGGGAAGCGCGGATCATGCGCCTGGCGCCGGTGAGCCAGGAGATGTCCCTGAACTTCATCGCCCAGCAGGTGCTGGGTCTGCCCAGGAGTTACTGAGATGCGCCGCTTCGAAGGTCAGGTCGCCTACGTGCTGGGTGGCGGCAGCGACGGACCGGCGCGCCCCGGCGAGAAGCTGCCGATGGGCAACGGCCGGGCCATCGCGCTGCGACTCGCCGCCGAGGGGGCGCGCGTCGTCGTCGGGGACAAGAACCTCGACCGGGCGCGGCTGACCGTGGCGCACCTGGCGACCCCCGGCCTGGCGGTCCGGGTCGACGCCGCCGACCCGGCGCAGTGCGCGGCAGCGGTAGCCGCAGCGGTCGAGTTCGGCGACGGGCGCCTCGACGTCGTCGTCTGCAACGTCGGCATCTCGGGGCGCGAGCCGGTCAAGGTGCAGAGCCTCGCGGACTGGGACCTGGCAACCGAGGTGAACGTCCGCTCGCACTGGCTCACCGCCCAGGCGGCGCTCGGCGGCATGCTGGAACGCCGACACGGCGTGTTCGTCTTCGTCGGCTCCACCGCCGGTGTGCTCAGCAGCCGCCGGTCCCTGTCCTACGAAGCCACGAAAGCGGCCCAGCTCGCCGTGATGCGGCACGTGGCGGTCCGGTACGCCGACCGTGGCGTCCGGGCGAACGCGGTGGTGCTCGGCAACATCGACTCCGCCCTGGTCCGGCGGGAGTTCGGCGACGCCGGCACGGCACGGGGAAGCGTCGTGCCGATGCGCCGCGAGGGGCGGCCCGAGGAGGTGGCGGGGGCGGTCGCGTTCCTCGCCAGCGCGGATGCCGGCTACGTGACCGGCCAGAGCTTGCTGGTCGACGGGGGAGTGAGCGCCGCGTGGCCGGTGCCGCCCAGGCCGTCGGCCGAGGTGGAGGAGAAGCGATGAACGGGTCCGTGGTGGTCAGTGGCGTCGGGATGAGCCCTTTCGGCAAGTTCCTCGACACGTCGATGAAGGACCTGGCCCGCGTGGCCGTCGACGCCGCGCTGGCCGACGCGCAGATCGGCGTCGGCGACGTGCAGGCGATGTTCTTCGCCAACGCGTTGGCCGGACTCATCACCGGTCAGGAGTGCATCCGGGGTGAGGTGGTCGGCTATCCGCTCGGTCTCGCCGGCATCCCGATCCACAACGTCGAGAACGCCTGCGCGTCGGGCGGCAACGCGCTGCACCTGGCGTGGATGGCCGTCGCCTCCGGCATGTACGACACGGTGCTCGCACTCGGCGTCGAGAAGGCCAACCACCCCGACCGGCAGCGCATGTTCAGTGCCTACTCCGCCGGTGCCGACGTCGAGGAGGCGTTCCGGACCGGCGACGGTGCCGGCGTCGACCGCAGCCCCTTCGTCGACCGTCAGGCCGCGCTCGCCGCGGCGCTCTTCGACGAGCGCGGGGTGACCCTGGCGGGTCTGGCCCGGGTCGCCTCCCGTTCCCTGAACAGCGCGCGGCTCAACCCGTACGCCCACCGTCGGTTCGGCGCGACCCCGGAGGAGGTCCTCGCCGCCCGTACCGTGGTCGCGCCGCTGACGGTGCTGATGAGCTCACCGGTGAGCGACGGCGCCGCCGCGGTCGTGGTGACCAGCCGGCCGGAGGCGGTGGCCGCACATCGGTCGGTCCGGATCCTCGCCTCCCAGCTGCGCACCCGACCGCCGAAGGACCAGCCCGACGCGCCCAACGCCGTCCAGGCGGCGTCGCGGGCGGCGTTCGAGCAGGCCGGCCTCGGGCCCCGGGACATGGACTTCGCCGAGGTGCACGACGCCTCGGTCGCCTACGAGCTGATGGCCTGGACCGACGTGGGGCTCTGCGCGGACGGCGAGGAGCAGCGCTGGATCGACGACGGCGTCACCGATGCCGGGGGACCGATGCCGGTCAACCGTTCCGGCGGGCTGGTGGGGCGCGGGCACGCGCTCGGTGCCAGCGGGCTGGCGCAGGTCCACGACGCGGTGGCACAGCTACGCGGCGAGGCCGGGCCGCTGCAACTGACCGGGGCGAACCGGCGCGCGGTCGTCCAGATCGGTGGTGGCGTCGTCGACTGGTTGACCGCCGCCTCCACCGTGCACGTGCTGGGACGGGACTGACATGGTCGCCCCGGTCGTCGACGCGCACATGCACGTCTGGGACGCGTCCTGGCTGCCGGAGGGGCTGCGCCGGGCCTGGGCCCGCCAGGGTGCGGGACGCCGCCTGCCCGAGCGCGACCCCGAGGAGATCCTCGGTCACGTCGCCGTCGGGCAGAGCGACCCGGACGCCACGCTCACGATGGCCGCCTTCGACCGGGCCGGGGTGGCGGCCGGGCTGGTGCCGGTCGTCGACTGGACGATCGTCGGTGCCCCCACCGGGACGCACCTGCCGATCGCCGCCCTCAACGCGCGCTACGAGCAGCTAGCCCAGGAGCACGAGGGCCGGTTGTACTTCTGCGCCGGTCTGGATCCCCGGCACCCGGATGCCCGGGAGCTCTTCGCGGCGGCGCTCACGCACGGGCACTGCAAGGGCGTCAAGCTCTACCCGGCGGCGGGCTGGGATCTCCAGGACCCCGCGTACGCGTGGCTGCTCACCGAGCTCCAGGAGCGCCGGCTGCCGGTGGTGGTCCACTCCAGCCCACTCGGCGGTGACCCGTTGCAGGTCGACCGGTGCCGGCCCGCGCGGATCGCGGCGGCCCTCGCGAGCTACCCCGGCCTGCGCCTGGTCTTCGCCCACGCCGGGCTGGAGGCCTGGTGGGCCGAGGCGCTCGACTGCGCGACCGGCTGGCAACACGTCTACCTCGAGCTGTCGTTGTGGCAGCGGTGCGCGGCGGAGGACTACCCCGAGTTCCGTCGCCGGGTCCGCCGGATGCGTGCGCAGCTCGGTGCCCACCGGCTCATCTTCGGGTCGGACATCATCCGTGGCCCGCGCGAGGACCCGGACGGAGCGCACCTCGAGCGGTGGATCGGCCTGGTGCGGGACCTGGCGACGCCGTACGCCGGGGACCGACCCGTCCTCAGCGCGGAGGAACTCGATCTCTTCCTGGGCAGCAACGCGGTTCGGCTCTACGACCTGAAGGAGTATTCATGACCGAGGAGACACTCGGGGAGGTCTTCCGCAAGGCGGGCCGGCGGTTCGCCGGCAACGTCGCGATCACAGCCCTGGGGGAGCAACGCACCTTCGCCGAGGTGATCGAGAACGGGTGGCGGCTCGCCCACGCGCTTCGGGACCGTGCTCTCGCGCCCGGCGCGTCGGTCGCGGCGATGCTGGGCAACCGTGTCGAGTCCCTGGAGGTCTACGTCGGTCTGGCACTGGGGGGCTACACGGCCGTCCACGTCAACGACCGGCTGACCGCCGCCGAGGTCGACCACGTCCTGACGGACTCCGGGGCGGCGGCTCTCGTGCACACCGAGGGGGTGAGCCCGGTCGCGGCGCAGGTGAGCGCGACCGAGGGGTTGGCTGCCTGGTTCGCGATCGACGACCAGCCGCCGGCCGGGGCGACCAGGTACGCCGACGCGCTCGCCGCGGCCGACGCCACCCCGCTGCCAATCGACCGCAACCTCGACGACATCGCGTTGGTGGGCTACACCAGCGGCACGACCGGGTTCCCCAAGGGGGTCCGGGTCAGTCACCGGGCGGTGGTCAACTGCATCAAGCTCGTGCCGGCCGCCTACCGACTGCCCCTACAGGGGCACGCCGCCTTCCCCGGTGGCTGGTCGTTCGTCTCCGGTCTGTGGGGCGTGATCTTCCCCCACTTCTACACCGGGGGCACGGTCGCCTTCATCCCCGGCGTCAGCCCGCAGGAGTGGGGCCGGCACATGGTCGAGCACAAGGCGACCTTCACCCTGGGGCTCACCCCCCTGATCCCGGGCCTGCTCGCGGCGCTGGAGGCCCACCCGGAGGCGCTGTCGACCCTGCAGTCGGTGCTGCACTCCGGTGGTCCGCTCCCTCCCGAGCTGGCCCGCCGGCTGGTCGACGTGATCGACGACCGGTTGGTCGAGACCTGGGGGATGACCGAGGTGGTCGGCCCGATCACCATCACCAACCGCAGCGACTGGACGGGGCACTCGAAGGCCCGCGACATCTTCGCCTCCGTCGGGCGGCCGTTGCCGACCTCGTCGGTCCGGGTGGCCGACCCGGAAGGCCGGACCCTCCGCGACGGTGAGGTCGGCGAACTGCTCATCGAGGCCGACACGATGTTCTCCGGATATCACGGCCAGCCGGAGAAGACCGCAGCCGTGCTCCGCGACGGCGAGTACTTCACCGGTGACCTCGGGTACCGTGACGAGGCCGGTTACTTCTACCTGACCGGTCGGGTCCAGGATCTGATCATCAGCGGCGGCGCGAACGTCTACCCGGCCGAGGTCGAACGGGTGCTGCTGATGATGGACGACGTCGTGGACGTGGCGGTCTTCGGCCTCGCCGACGAGAAGTGGGACGAGGCCGTCTCCGCCGCGATCGTCCGGGCGCCCGGTTCGACGGTGACCGAGGACGAGGTCCGGCAGTTCGCGCGTACGCAACTGGCCGGGTACAAGAAGCCCGTCCACATCTTCTTCACCGACCAGCTTCCGCGCAACGCGAGCATGAAGGTCATGAAGCACGTCCTGAAGGAGCGCTTCGCCGACCAGGTGAAGACCGCGTCGGAAGGAGCGTCGGCATGAGGAAGCTGGGCATCAGCGAGTTGTTCCCGGGAACGGGCCCGCGCTCCGGAAGCTGGCCGAACGACGCCGCTGCGCTCATCGAGGAACTGGGGTACAACTCGGTCTGGTTGCCCGAGCACGTGGTCTTCTTCCCGTCATACCGGTCGCAGTACCCCTACGAGTCGGGTGGCGCCACCGAGGTCCACCGCACGCTGGGCGTGCACGACCCGTTGGTGGTGGCGGCGTCGATCGCGGCGAGCACCCGCCGGCTCCGCATCGGGACGTACGTCTTCGTGGTTCCGCAGCGGAATCCGATCGTCACGGCGCGGCAGGTCGCGAGCGTGGACCAGCTCAGCGGTGGGCGGTTCGAGTTCGGCGTGGGCGTCGGCTGGTCCGAGGAGGAGTACACGGCGCTCGACGTCCCGTTCGAGCGGCGTGGCGCCCGGATGAACGACTATCTCGCCGCGATGCGTGAGCTGTGGTCGCCGAAGGAGATCAGCGAGTACCGCGGCGAGTTCATCGAGTTCGAGCCGCTCTACTGCTTTCCGAAGCCGGCGCAGCAGCGGCTGCCGATCATCGTCGGTGGCAACTCGGACTCCACGTTGCGGCGGATCGTGAAGTACGGCGACGGGTGGGCCGGGTACAGCCGGACCCACGAGGACATCCGGATCTTCGTCGAGCGGCTGGGTGCGGCGATGGCCGCGGCCGGGCGGGACATGTCCGAGCTCTCCCTCAAGGTGGGCCGGCGCAGCAAGGGGGCCACGGAGACGGACTGGGAGGACGACCGCACCTACATCGACGAGGCCTTCCGCCTGGGCATCGACGAGGTGGTGGTCTCCCCGCGCATCGGTGACGAGAACTACGAGCGGGACATGCGGCGGTACGCCGAGATCATCGGGCTCTGATGGTGCTTTCGCCTCCTGGCCCGTTGCGATAGACTGGAAAAAGTGCAGCAAGCGCTTGATTGATCGGAGTGGCGCATGGCAACGAAGGTGGACGAGGCAGGTGACGCCTCCGCTGTCGACTACCTGATCATCGGCGCGGGGGTCTGCGGGCTGTACCAACTCCGCCAACTGCGGGAGATCGGTGCCGACGTCCGGGTCGTCGACGCCAACGCCGGCCTCGGTGGCACCTGGTACAAGAACCGCTATCCCGGGTGCCGTTTCGACTCGGAGTCCTACACCTATCAGTACTCCTTCTCGGAGGAACTGCTGAGCGAGTGGGACTGGACCGAGAAGTTCGCGGCCCAACCCGAGACTCTGTCCTACCTGGAGTACGTCGCCGACAAGTTCGACCTGCGGCGGCACATCACCTTCAACGCGCGGGTGGTGCGCGCCGAGTGGTCCGAGGACGACTGGCGGTGGACTGTCTCGTTCGAGGACGGGTCGCGGATCCGCGCGAAGTTCGTGCTCTACGCGATGGGCCTGCTCTCCGTCCCGACCTATCCGCGGGTGGCCGGCCGCGACTCGTTCCAGGGGCTGGAAACCCACACCTTCGACTGGCCGGAGGGCTACGACGTCACCGGCAAGCGGGTCGCCGTCATCGGAACCGGTGCCAGCGGCGTCCAGGTCATCACCGACGTCGCCGACAAGGTCGACCAGCTCTACGTGCTCCAGCGGGACGCCAACTGGTGCGCCCCCCTCGGCAACGCCCCGATCAGCCCCGAGGAGATGGCGGAGCTGAGAGCCCGGTACGAGGAGATCTTCGCCTGGTGCCGGGAGACACCCGCCGGCTTCATCCACCGTCCCGACCGGACGCTGTCGACCGACGTCAGCAGGGAGGAGCGCCTACGGCACTGGGAGGAGCTGTACAACGGCCAGGGCGCCGGGCTCTACATGGGCAACTACCGCGACTGCATCATGGAACCCGGCCCGAACCGCGAGCTGTCGGAGTTCGTGGCCAGCAAGATCCGCCAGCGGGTCCGGGACCCGGAGGTGGCCGAGCTGCTGATCCCCAAGGACCACGGCTTCGGGACCAAGCGGGTCGCCGGTGAGTCGGGTTTCTACGAGGTCTTCAACCAGCCGAACGTCGAGCTGATCGACCTGATGGCCCAGCCGATCCAGGAGGTGACCGAGACCGGGATCCGACTGGACACCGGCGCCGGCACGGTCCGTGATCTCGAGCTGGACGTGATCGTCTACGCGACCGGCTTCGACGCGGTGACGGGACCCTTCGACCGGATCGAGATTATCGGCACCGACGGCGTCCGGCTGAAGGAACGCTGGAAGGACGGGCCGGAAACCTGCATCGGCGTCCAGGTCAACGGCTTCCCCAACATGTTCGTCCTGGTCGGGCCCCAGTCCGGATCGGCTACCGCCAACTTCCCTCGGGGCATCGAGGACGTGGTGAACTGGATGACCGAGACCGCACGTCACATCCAGGAGCACCGGATCGGACGCTTCGAAGGGCGCCGCGAAGCGGAGCTGGACTGGCTGGAGCACGTGCGCGAGGTGAACGCCAAGCTCCTGCTGTCGCAGACCCAGTCGTGGTTCAACGGTCACAACATCAACCTGGACCGCGACGATCGCCCACGGGTGATGGTCTATCTCGGTGGGGCCCCGCGTTACCGCCGCCGCCTTCAGGCAGAGGTGGAAGGCGGATACCCGAGCTTCCGGCTGACGGTCGACCCCACGACCGCCGAACCGGCGCGCGTGGGCGTGGTGACCGGGTTGGCGTCCGACAAGTGACCGGGCGAGCGAGAGCAGCACCAAACAGGAGGGTCGTCGAAGCGCGATGAACATCGTCGTACTCGTCAAGCAGGTGCCCGATTCGGGCGCGGACCGCAACCTGCGCAGTGACGACAACACCGTCGACCGCGGTTCGGCGAACAACGTGATCAACGAGATGGACGAGTACGCCATCGAGGAGGCGCTGAAGATCAAGGAGGCGCACGGCGGCGAGGTCACCATCCTGACCATGGGTCCGGACCGGGCGAGCGAGTCGATCCGCAAGGCGCTCTCCATGGGGCCGGACAAGGCCGTCCACGTGGTGGACGACGCGCTGCACGGCTCCTGCGCGGTGGCCACGTCGAAGGTCCTCGCCGCCGCTCTGGCCACGCTGAACGCGGATCTGGTGATCTGTGGTGCGGAGTCGACCGACGGTCGGGTGCAGGTGATGCCGCACATGCTCGCCGAGCGGCTGGGTGTCGCGGCGTTGACCGGTGCGCGCAAGCTCATTGTCGACGGCGGCCAGCTGGCGATCGAGCGGCAGACCGAGGAGGGGTACGAGGTGGTCACCGCCTCGACCCCGGCCGTGGTCTCCGTGTGGGACACCATCAACGAGCCGCGCTACCCGTCCTTCAAGGGCATCATGGCGGCCAAGAAGAAGCCCGTGCAGACCCTCTCCTTGGCCGACCTGGGCGTCGTGCCGAGCGAGGTCGGCTTCGACGGCGCGACCAGCACCGTGCTGGAGCACAGCAAGCGCCCGCCGCGCTCCGGCGGCGAGAAGGTCACCGACGAGGGCGACGGCGGCGTCAAGCTGGTCGAGTTCCTCGCCACCGAGAAGTTCGTGTGAGGGGTCAGGGACATGTCTGAGGTTCTCGTCGTCGTCGAAGCCACCCGGGAGTTCGGCGTCAAGAAGGTCACCCTGGAGATGCTCACCCTCGCCCGCGAGTTGGGCACTCCTGCCGCGGTCGTTCTCGGTTGTCCGGGTGTGGCCGAGACGTTGAGCGCCAAGCTCGGCGAGTACGGGGCGGAGAAGATCTACGCCGCAGAGAGCGAGGAGATCGACGGCTACCTGGTGGCCCCGAAGGCCACCGTCCTGGCGGAGCTGGTCGGTCGGGTGCAGCCTGCGGCCGTGCTGCTCGCCTCGGCCCAGGAGGGCAAGGAGATCGCCGCCCGGCTCGCGGTCAAGCTGGACAACGGCATCCTGACCGATGTGGTCGGGCTCGCCGCCGACGGCACCGCCACGCAGGTGGCGTTCGCCGGTTCCACGATCGTCACGTCCAAGGTCACCAGAGGCCTGCCGCTGGTCACCGTCCGGCCGAACTCGGTCACCCCGGTCCCGGCGGCGGCCTCCCCGACGGTGGAGCAGCTCACCGTGCAGGTCGGTGAGGCCGACAAGCTGGCGACGGTCGTGGAGCGGGTGGCGGAGCAGAAGGGTTCGCGGCCGGAGTTGACCGAGGCGTCGATCGTGGTGTCCGGTGGTCGGGGCGTCGGCAACGCCGACAACTTCAAGCTGGTCGAGGAGTTGGCCGACCTGCTTGGTGGTGCGGTCGGGGCGTCCCGGGCGGCGGTGGATTCCGGTTACTATCCGCATCAGTTCCAGGTGGGTCAGACCGGTAAGACGGTCTCTCCACAGTTGTATGTGGCATTGGGTATCTCGGGTGCGATCCAGCACCGGGCGGGTATGCAGACCTCGAAGACGATCGTCGCGGTCAACAAGGACGGCGAGGCGCCGATCTTCGAGCTGGCCGACTTCGGGGTGGTGGGTGACCTGTTCAAGATCGTCCCGCAGGTCGCCGAGGAGATCCGCAAGCGCACGTGACGGGCGGCACCGCCGAACCGACCAGCCCGTCCCGTTACCCGAACAGGAGTAGGACGTGACAGCTCTCCCACCCGAGTCGCTCGCCGGCAAGACCATCGCGGTCCTGGGTGGCACCGGCCCGCAAGGCCGTGGCCTGGCCCGGCGATTCGCCGCCGCCGGGCTGACGGTGGTCATCGGTAGTCGCGACCGGGAGCGCGCCGCCGGCACCGCCAGCGAGCTGACCGGGGCGACCGGCCGTCGTGTGTCCGGCACGGACAACGCCGGCGCGGCCGCTGCCGGGGACATCGTGGTGATCGCCGTGCCGTGGCAGGGCCACGCCGACCTGCTCAAGGAGTTGGTCACCGTGCTGGCGGGCAAGCTGGTGGTCGACTGCGTCAACCCGCTCGGCTTCGACAAGCAGGGGGCCTACGCGCTCGCCGTCGAGGAGGGGTCGGCGGCCCAGCAGGCACAGGCGCTGCTGCCGGAGAGCACCGTGGTCGGGGCGTTCCACAACGTCAGCGCGGTCAAGCTCGACGACCCCAAGATCGCCTCGGTCGACACCGACTTGCTGGTGCTGGCCGACGTAAGAGAGGCGAGCGACCTGGTGCAGGAACTCGCGAGTTGCATCCCCGGCGTACGAGGCGTGTACGGGGGGCGGCTCCGCAACGCGCACCAGGTCGAGGCGCTGACCGCGAATCTCATCAGCGTGAACCGGCGGTACAAGGCGCACGCGGGGATCCGGATCACCGACATCTGACCGGCGTCGCGCGGCGGTCGCCCACGGCATCGCAGGCGAGCGCTCGCGACTCCTGGCCATGGCGCGACGGTGCACAGCCCCCGTCCCCGTGCGGTAGCGAATTCGCGCAGGGACGGCCCGTCACCGTTGCGGCTCTCTCGCGTCTCGTCGCGGTCGACCACGGCAGGTACCGCCGAGGGCCTTCGGCACTGCCGCGACGGCGGCCGACTCCAGTCAGCTGCGATCGGCCGGCGGACGTACCGTCATGGGTTCTCGGCGAGGAAGGCCGCGAGGGGGGCGAGGAGCCGGGCCGGTGCCCGGTTGATGCCGTCGTGGCCGCAGCGTGGCACCGGTAGCACCCGCATCCGGGGCAAGGCGGGTTTCAGGGCCGCCGCGATGGCGGGATAGTGCGGCGGGCCGGCCTGCCCGTAGGCGAACAGCACCTCGGCGGTGACCCCCGCGTACTGCTCGGGCGGCCCGTCGTGCGCCGCGACCTGGGCGGCCTCGTCGAGGGTGGGGTTGAGCAGGTCGGCCATCGTCCGGCTGACGCGGATCCGCAGGAGCAGCCGACAGATGGCGGTCTGGGCGCCCATCGGCAGTCGTGTGGTCGGGAGCGGCGGGTCGCCCAGGGTCGGGCACTGCTGGTAGACACCGGGAGTGGCGTACCAAAGCGCTGGATTCTCCGGAAGGGATCTATGCAGTGTGGCGGGACGCGGTTGAACGGTCGCGTGAGCTGGTGGCCGAGGTCATCAAGGAACGTGGGCTTGTCAGACCGGCATCGTTTCCCTGGCCGGACGGTCGCCGGCCCTTGCCCATCGGTGCGAAGAGGTCGACCAACAGCTCGGGGAAGCAGTCCCCGGTCATCGCGCCGTCCGCGCGGCGTCCGAGTTCGAAGTCGAGGAAGAGCCCGCCGTTGCCGCACAGGATCGACAGTCGCGGAGTGGTTGCCGGCGGCCTCTATCGTCCGCAGGGCGGTGACCTTCACCGTCACTCCTGCTGCCAGCCCGCCTTTCCCAGGAGCCCCAGAACGGTCTGCGTCAGCGCGAAGAACGCCCAGAGGAACGCCCAGTACTGCATGGGGATCGAGTACAAGCGGTGTTCATTGTGGTAGGTCTTCGGGTCGTCGGTGCGGTTCACCCGCCGCCCGACGAACCACGTCGCGATACCGGCCACGAGGAAGCCGCAGGGTACGCCGGGGTAGCCGCCGAGCTGGTATCCCACGGCGACCGTGACGGCGGGAAAGATGACCGCCAGGATGCCAGCGCCCGACCACCACATGTCGTCTCCAGCGATCGACGGCAGGACGGGCCTCAGCCTATCGAAACCCCACCCACCGGGGTCCCATCGGAGTACCTGATCGCAGCCTACGGAGGTCAGATCCGCGTCCACCGACGCCGCCGCGATCTGGCATCAGTGGCGGGAGAAACAATGGTCGGACAATCCCTTCTCCCAGCGACTCAGGATCTTCGAGAAGCAGGGATACTCCAGCCTGACCTGGACCAACACCGCCCCGGCTGCAGGAGCCGGTACCAAACGGGACCAGATCCATGCGATGCGTATTTGTGGCAGCGGCGGGCGGTGACGGTCTCGATGCGGGTCATGTCGGCGGGCGACGGGTTACAACTACCTGCTGCGCACCGTCATTGCGGGCGACCGCGACCGCTCGTTGAGCACACCTTTGACGCGTTACTACAGGCTGCTCTCCTGCATCGCGGTGGCGACCGCGATGACCCAGCCACGGCCCGGTACCCCGAGCTGGGTGCCGGTGGTGACGATCGCCGCCGCGTTGGCGACCTGATCGCCGTCCCACTCGCCGATCGCCGGCCAGACGCCGGGCATCCTCGGCGGGCTGGGGGCGGTGGAACTCGCTGACGGAAGGTAGATCGGTAGGCAGGTCCCGGCGGCGGTACCGCCGCCGAGCAGGCCACCCAGCCCACCCGCGCAGAGCACGAACACGTGCCGGATGAACGACGGGGACCTGTACGGAGCGCCCTGGTACGGCACGTACGTGGCAGGGCGGATGATCCAGTTCAACACCTCATCGCCGTATGCGAACGCACGCCGTCGTATCCGCGCCTGGCTGCGTGAGAGCAGCCTCGGGACGCGTCTTCCTCGGGGTTGTGGTCAGCGGACCGGGATGCTTGCCGCCCGCCTCGGTCATCCGCACCGGCGAGGTCGGCCGTTGAATCGGCTGGAGGTCACGTCTGCTCGAACTCGTGCAGGTACTCGGCCAGGTCGAGGACGGTTGCGAGCACCGGCGAATCGACGCTCGCCCGGATCAGATCGACCTGCTCGTCCCCGCGTTGACCGTCGAGGATGACGACGACGAAGTCGGCCGGAAGCAAGCGGTGGATGCCGCCCTGGCGAGCGGTCGCGGTCATCGCCCTGCAGACCCGGGCCATGGCGCCGTCGTGTGCCACCTCGAGTGCGCCCGCCGCCTTGCCTCGTTCGGCGTCGGTGCGGTTGGGCGAGAGGAACTCCTCGGTGAGGCGGTGGTACCACGGCCGCATCGCCTCGCTCGCGGCGTCCAGGACGTCCCACCGCCATTCCGGCGGGGCGAACCGCGTTGAGTAACCGTGGTTCTGGTGCACCGCGGCCTCGGTGTTAGCGGCGAGAGCCGGCGGGAGGATTTCGATGTCGTCGCTGTAGAAGAGGTGGAAGGCCGCGGCGTACAGCCGCTCGCCCGGATGCGCCGCAGCGAGGTCGGCCAGGGCCTGGCATCCATTGTCATGCCATGCCGTCTCGAAGGCGTCCCAATCCACTGACGCACGCTACCGCGTCACCGGCTCACCGGCTGAAATTATGGTGGCTGGATGATGACGGCCGACCGTGAGATCGCGACTGCGCTGATCCCCCTCACGACCGGCGAATCGATCGTTCCGTACCCGGGCGTGTGGGCGGACACCCCGTACGAGGTGCGGGCCGGACGGCCGGTGATCGCCGAGGATCCGGGCCTCAGCGCACTGGTCGTGGACCGCGACCGCGGCACGGTGCTGCTGCTCGACGGCCACGGCGAATCCGTGGTCAACAGTTCCCTGGCCGCGCTGGCCGAGTGCGCGCGCCGCTACTCGGCGGCGATCCGCACGTCCGACGCCGACGACGAAAGCTGGATAGCCATCGGTACGGATCTGCTGGCGCAGATCCGTATCATCGACCCAGGCGTCGCCGACGCTGAGGACAGCTTCTGGGCCGTCGCCGCCGAGGAACTCGGATACGGCATGCACACCCGGTCTGGATGTGACGGGCGCCGCGAGACGCGAGGAAGTGGACGGTGGTTGCCACGTCGTCCGGCGTACCGGCGCGGCCGGTGTGGGTGGCGGCGATGAGTTCGTCGCGGCGTTCGTCGGCGAGCTGGTCACGGAAGAACTCGGTGTCGGCGATGTACCCGGGCGCGACCACGTTGGCGGTGACTCCATGGGCCCCGAGTTGCGCGGCGAGATCGACGTTCCATGCCGCTACGGCCGCTTTGGCTGCTCCGTAGGCGCCGGCTCCCGTGTCCGCGGCGATTGATCCGATGGTGATGACAGATCCACCCCGGACGAGTCGTTCCCTGACCGCTGCGGTCGTCAGCACTGCGGTGAGGGCGCGAAGCTCCAGTAGGACAGCCGTCGACCAAGACTCGAAGCCCCGCCCGGGAGCCTCGCCATGCTGTCTTACCCCGCCACGATTCCGTTGTCCAGCCGCACCCTGAACCACCTCGCCGAACGCATCCGCGGCCACCGTAAACAGCGCCGATCCCGGTGGCGGCGTCTCGAACCCGGCCGGCAGGCGCTGCTCGCTCTGGCCCATCTGCGTAACGGCGACACCTACACCCGACTCGCGGCCGGCTTCGAGATCGGCGTCGCCACCGCCTGGCGGTACGTGCAGGAAGCGATAACCCTGCTCGCGCCGGCCGCCAATGACCTGGCCACCGCCATGGAACGGATCCGCCGACTGGCGTACGCGATCCTGGACGGCACCCTTTCCGACCGACCGGGTCGCCGACCAGCGGCCGTACTACTCCGGGAAACACAAGCACCACGGCATGAACGTGCAGGTCATCGCCGATGCCGCTGGCCGGCTCGTCTGGGCTTCACCGGCGCTGCCCGGTTCGGTCCATGACCTGACCGCAGCCAGGACCCACGGCATCGTCGAGGCGCTGACCAGGGCAGACGTGATGACCTTCGCCGATAAGGGCTACCAAGGAGCCCGCGGCAGCGTGCGCACTCCGTTCAAGCGGCGCCGCTTCCGCCCGAAGCTGTCACGCCGGCAGAAGGCCGTGAACCGCGCCCACGCGAAAATCCGCGCCCGCGGCGAACGCGCGATCGCCACCCTCAAGACCTGGAAGATCCTGACCAAGCTGCGCTGCTGCCCACGGCGAGCAACCCCGATCGTCCAGGCCGTCCTCGTCCTACACCATGTCGAAGCCAATCGCTACGCAGGATAAAAAAGGCTGGTTCTGTGAGTGATCTTGGTGCGGTTCACGATGTGGCGAGGACGCGTTAGGCAGCTGACACCCGCCGGTTGATCCCGCTGCTGGGGCAGGTTCGGGTGCCCCGCACCGGCGGCGTGGGCCGGCCACGTGAGCGGCCCGCCAGGCAGAAGGGCCTGGTCGCCGTTGCCGGCACCTGGACGACCGAGCTGCACCGGCAGTAGAGAACGGACGTCCTCGCGAAAGGCGGGCAGTGGCCAGCGGATGCTGGGAACCTGGCCCACCGTACCGACATCCAAGCCGGTATGCCTATGCGCCGGATGATCATTGTGGGCGTTGTCTTGGCGGTCGTCGTCTCGGCGCTGACCATCGCGGTTACCACGACCGGGAGGCCGAAGCCAGCCTGCGGTTGCAGTATCGAACCCAATGTTCGGGATCCTGCCCACGACGCGGCCGTACGGTTCGAGGCCCTGGTTCGGCGAGGCGATGTGTCCAGCGCCTGGGAGATGCTGACCGACGGGGCGCGGTCTCGGTACGTGGATGTGGCCGGCTTTCAAACCATCTTCGACCGTCTCGGCAAGGCGCTCCGCGAGGCCGACCCCAATCCCGGCGGGGATCGCGCGGCGACTGGCTGGCTTGCGGTGGACGACCGGTTGCACTACAACACGCCGAGCGAGGTCGTGGTCGTGCGCTACTCGACCGGCCCGACGCGACTGGTCTGGCCGCTCCTGATACTCGTGCCGCTCGGTCACGTCGGCGATGAACGCATCGATCCCGAGCTGCCGACGCTGCGGCTGACTGCCCTCAGCGATGGCGACGGGCTACGGGTCGAGCTCCCGGACGGCGACCTGAGATCAACCTCGTTCGTGGTGATCGACAGCGCCGGACAGGACACGCTGCCGAGCCGGGAGCACGTGACCGAGGACGTGGACAGGTTGACGTGGAGTGCACCGTTGCGGGGCCCGGTCGTGGCCATCGCGATCGAGAAGAGCGGGACCGCTCTGCGGGTGGGCGCCGCTGCCGCCATCGTTGGTTGACGACCACTCGCACGCACGACCGCAGCGATGCGCGCGCCAGTGGCGGCGGTGAGATCGGCGCGCGGGTCCCGGTAGCGTGGAGGAAGCGCCGAACGGCGGCCCGCTGAACCAGTCGGGCCGCCGTTCGCAAGTTGCGGATCAGAGTGAGCGGATGTTCTCCGCCTGCAGGCCCCTCTGGCCCTGGGTGATGTCGAACTCCACCCGCTGGTTCTCGTCGAGGCTGCGGAAACCGCTCGCCGAGATCCCGGAGAAGTGGGCGAAGACGTCAGCGCCGCCGCCGTCCTGGGCGATGAAACCGAAGCCCTTGTCGCCGTTGAACCACTTCACGGTACCTGTAGCCATGTCTGCTCCTTCGCAGGCTGTTAGAGACCGCACTGCGCGGACCCTTACGCCGCCGCGTTGATCACCCCGCGCCGGAACCGACACGACAAACGAAAAAACGCCTGTATGGGTTTCAGATAACCCCATCAGGCGTCGAAAACGTCTACGGAAATCAAAACTGCAACTGGGATACCATAGCACAGATCGCGAATCCGGCCGGGTTCTACCGCCAGTCGCTGCCCCCCGACCTGACGTCGGTGACCATGTCCAGGCTGGCGGGAGGGTTGCCCGACGGCGAAAGTCACCATCGTGACCTCGGGAGTATGGTTCCGGCCACGGGCAGCGAGCACGGTGACGACGCGGCCGTGTTGCTGTCGGCGATCTTCACCGTGGTCAAGGTCCCGCCGCTGCGGCACGCGGTCTCACCCTTGGCCCGCTGATCCGAGCGCACCAACGGGTGAACACGTCCGCGGCGAACGCCTCAAGCCGTTGCCGCACCACGGAAAGCTCATCAGGGGTCACGACACCATCGAACTACCCGGACCAGCCCGAGCACCCAACGACGCGCCAACCTAACAAAGCACTACCAGGGAAAGTCCAGCTCCCTAGGGAAAGTCCAGCTCCGCCGTCACCGGCTGGAACAGCTCGGCCGCGCGCTCCGGGTGGTGGCGGTCCAACTCGGCCCACCAGGCCGCATGGCGTACGAGAAACACGTGTGTGTCCGAGTAGTACGAGTCGCGGACGAGTCGCGCGTCGTACTTCGGAGCGAGGATCCGGATGACGGCACGGATCGTCTCGTACCGGTTGGCCAACGTCCCCGGCAGCGTCACATGGTGGGAGATCCCGTTGTAGGTGATGGTGAGCCCATCGTCGGTGTGCTCCGATCCCAGTTCGTCGCCCTCGTCGAGGAATCGGCCGAAGTCCCAGACGACTTCGGTGTCGTCCGCCCGCCAGTCGATCACAGCGGTGTTCCTGGCGTTGCCGAGGTACCCGTCCACCTGTTCGGCGTCGCCGTCGATGAGGACCCTCTCGATGATCTCCGTCACGGCATCGGATACTAGTTCTCAATCAGCTCCTTTGGGGCCGCCAGGTACTCGAACCCTGAACCCGCCGATCATCGACCCGTGGTCGACCGCCGGTCACCGCCGACGGTAGGTACCTCGACAGGGCTTCCCACTCGACGTCAGACAACTCGTAACGACGACCCACGCGCTGCATCATCCGACCCCAAGATCCTTTGAAGACACCTCCTAGCAGCGTCCGGTAGTCCTCCGGCGGACGGGCGGAGAACGAGCAGTTGCGCAGAGTGCCCCTGAAGATGCAGTCGACCAGAACCACGACCCGGCACTCCCAGTCGGCCATCGTCCGGGTGAGGTCGTCCACGACGACCAGACCGCCGGTGGGCGAGGGCCGCAGGGCGAGACGCACCCGCGCGACGTAGTCGGCCATCGCGCTGTACAGATCCTCGTCGGTGGCGGGATTGGGGCCTGGCGTGCCGGCGACGGCAGCTCCGAGTTCGGCGAACCGACGTGCCTCCTCGATGGGGTACGGCAGCCGCCGCGGTTCCTCGACATCAGGAATGGCGCTGGGGTCGGCTGCGGCGGCGCGGTACGCGGCCACGGGCTCACCCGCCACGGCGGCCAGCAGCACGTAAGTGACGAGGTCAGCCCACCAGGCGACCACCCTTCGACTGGCGTCACGAAGATCGTGAGCGGCTTGATGGGCATGGGAAAGACGAAGCGAGGTGAGCGCCCGCGTCGGGTTGGGCCGGCTCCAACAGCCGGGACCGCCCTGCCCCTGCACCGGCGGTCGCTCTTTGTCGTCGCTGAGCTCGCTGGCCGTGCGCTCGGCGGCGACGGTGTCCGCCATGAGCTGTTCGGCGACGGCAGCGAGATCGGCGAGTACGGCATCGACGGTCTCATCGGTCCGGCTCACCGGAGCGGCGGGGGCAGCGGGGGCGCGGTTATGGCAGGTGTCGCTCACAACCCGGAGGTGGTGACGACCAGCAGATGAAAGACGTCTCGTAGCTCGGCGGCCGGTCCATGGTGGATCATGTCGGGATGTAGGTGATTTCGGCAGCCCGCCCGGACTGGATCTTCCCGTTCACCGGGCTGCAGCCCGCCCGGTTCCGCTGCTTGATGATCAAGATAGGAGGCTTGTCTGTGTCTATGTCTCGCCGCCAGTTCCTGTCCCGCTCGGCCGGAGCTGGTCTTGCTGTGGCCGTGGTCGGTTCGGTCGACGCCCTGTTCACTGCGGCACCCGCGTTGGGGGTGTCCGGCCCGGAGATCGGGTACGGTCCGCTGGTGCCTGACCCGGCCGGCATGCTCGACCTGCCGGTGGGCTTCCGCTACACGGTGCTGTCGCGCGAAGGCACCGTACGGCCGGACGGTGGCATCGTGCCGAGCCGGTTCGACGGCATGGGTGCGTTCGCCGGCGAGGCGCGCGGTACTCGCCTGGTCCGCAACCACGAGTGCTCGCCGACCGCGAAGATCACGGTCGTGGCTCCGCCGGAACGCACGTACGACCCGGCCGCCGGAGGTGGGACCAGCACACTCGCCGTCGACGCGGCGAACCGCGCCGTCGCTGAGCACGTCAGCCTGGGCGGCACGGCCATCAACTGTTCCGGCGGCCGGACGCCGTGGCACACCTGGCTGACCTGTGAGGAGACCGAAGACAAGGCGGGGACCCGCGGGTACACGAAGGACCACGGGTTCGTCTTCGAGGTCGACCCGTACGACAGTGCTCGCAACACAGATCCGACACCGCTGACCGCGATGGGTCGGTTCCAGCACGAGGCGGTCGCCGTCGACCCGGACACCGGCATCGTCTACGAGACCGAGGACGCCTTCGTGGCGCCGCTGGGCAGCTTCTACCGTTTCCTGCCGAACCGGCCGCTCGGCGGCCACGGGAGCCTGCGGGCAGGCGGTGTGCTGCAGGCTCTGCACGTCCCGGACCTGTCGGACCTGTCGGTGGTGACCGAGGCGGGCACGTCCTTCTCCGGCGTCGAGTGGCTTGACGTGCCGGACCCGCTGGCAACGACGGAGTCGGTCCGTGCCCAGGACTACCGCAAGCCGATCACGGGTGGGTACAAGATCGAGGGCGCCTGGTGGGGGGAGAAGGACAACTGTGCCTACTTCGTCTCGTCGTTCGCCCGGCGTGAGCTGGGCTCGGCCCGCGACCACGACGGCCAGGTCTGGCGGTACGACCCGCGAGCCAACACGTTGCGGCTGGAGACCATCTTCACCCGTCCGACGCCGGCGCCGGAGAACCCGGAGTTCGACTCCCCGGACAACATCTGCATGTCGCCGTACGGGGGCCTGATGATGTGCGAGGACGGGATCGGGGACCAGCACATCCTCGGTACGACCGCCGACGGCGAGGTGTTCGTCTTCGCGCGTAACCGGGTCAACGTCGGCACCGATGAAGACCCGGAGTACGGCGAACTGGCCGGAGCGACGTTCTCCGCCGACGGCCGGACCATGTTCTTCAACGTCTACAACCCGGGTATCACGTACGCCGTCACCGGCCCCTGGAACCGCCGCCAGGGCTGACCCCCGCAGCGGGGCGGTGTGACCGGGCCGGCCTGAGCGTCCCGCCGCTCCGCTGTCTGACGGTACCGGGGTGGTGGGCAGGCGGGGCGGGACGGTTGAAGCCGTGGGGCCGGTGGTGCTACCGGGTGTGATGCCGCGGACCGAACTGGAGTAGAGCAAGGTCACCGGCGGGCTCGCCGCCCTCGCCTGCGCCGCGTGTTGCGCCCTGCCGCTGCTGATCGCCGCAGGCCGCTACGTCAGTCGCGGGCGGGTGACCATCCGTCGGCGATGAGTCGGGAGTCGTCGCCCCCATCGCCTTGGAAGAGCATTCCGTCCCGGTCCGTTGCGATGATCTGGTCGACGTAAACTCCGCGGCCCTGGCTGGAGCTGTCGGTCGTACTGCTCCAGCGCAGGTGGGTCGCCTGGTCGGGCAGGTCGACCGTGACCTGCCACCAGACCCGGCCGCCGTAGCCGGTGACCGTGCCGTCGCTGGTCCACCGTCGGTCCCCTTGGTGTAGCAGCATCCGCCCCGGAGCCCAGGTGTGCCCTCCGTCCGTGGAGATCTCGAACCGGGCGCTGTCGTAGCGGGGCTCAGTGTCGTACCACAGGAGGAAACGCGCCTTCCCGCCTCGCGCCGCCCGGCGCAGCGGTGCGGTGAGTGTGCTCGTCGCGAGGTCGCCCGGGTCGGCCCGCCAGGCCTCGCGTGACCGGGGGCGCACCGGCATCGCCTCGGCGAGGTCGCGCGCGACCGCGCGTCGGGCGATGTTGTTGCTGCCCCAGCCGCGATCGGGGTGCACCCGGTTGCTGAGCAGGATGACGAACGAGTGGGAGAGCGGGTCGATGACGATGGACGTGCCGGTGAAGCCGGTGTGCCCGAACGTCACGGGGGAGGAGAGCCCCATCATGTACCAGGGCTTGTTGAGCTCGAAGCCGAGTCCGCGGCGGCTTTCCGGATCGGCCGACTCCAGCCGTGCGTTGTAGTTGACCAGCATCGCCCGCACCGTGTCGTCCCGCAGGATCCGCTGCCCACGGTACGCACCGCCATTGAGTAGTGCCTGGCAGAGGACGGCGAGGTCCGCCGCGGTGGAGAAGATGCCGGCATGCCCGGCCACGCCACCGAGCGACCAGGCGTTCTCGTCGTGCACCTGGCCCCAGACCATGCCGCGCCCGGCGTACGGCTGGTACTCGGTCGCGGCGATCCGCGACCGCAGCTGCGGCCCCGGGTTGTAGCCGGTGTCGGTCATGCCGAGCGGCCCGGTGACGCCGTCCCGGACCAGTTCGGCCAACGGTCGGCCGGTCACCCGTTCCAGCAGGACGCCGAGTGTGATCAGCCCGAGGTCGGAGTAGATGTACCGGGTGTCGGGCGGTGCCGTGAGCGGCGTGGCGAGCGTGGCGGCGATCCGCTCGGCCGGCGTCGGGTACTTGCTCCACAGCGCCGTGAATGCGGGCAGCCCCGAGGTGTGGGTGAGCAGCATGCGTACGGTGACGGTCTCCTTGCCGCCGGCCGCGAACTCCGGAACGTAGTGGGCGACCGGCGTGTCCAGCTCCACCCGTCCCCGCTCGACCAGCTGCATGGTGACGATCGCGGTGAACAGCTTCGACACCGACGCCATGTCGAAGATGGTGTCGGGCCGCATCGGGATTTGCTGGTCGGCGGGAAGCTCCACGCCGACCAGCCCGGGTGCCGGTCCGACGGCGGCGTACCGTACCGCCGTTCCCGCGGCGGCGTGCTGCACGATCACACCGTCCTTGGCCGCCAGGACCACGGCACCCGCGTACGTGGGATGACCGGGGTGGTCCGGGGTCGGCTGCAGATATGCCGCCAGGTCGGCGGGGAGGCGATCCACCTCCTCGGGAAGCAGGCCCACCTCGCGGGCGGTGCCGGGCCGCAGCGTGTCGTCACGGAACTGGATGTCGGCAGGGGTGACGGCCGGCGGGCCGGACTCGGCCGAGGGCGGCGCGGCGGTGACGGGCGCCCCGGTGGCTGGCATCGCCGCACCCAAAAGAGCCAGGGTCACGCCGAGCGCGACCTTGCGGAGCAGCGGGCGGGAGGACGCGGTGGCTCTCCTCCCCGCACCAGTGCCGAGCGTTCCCGCGCCGACCACATCGGTGGAGAAATTCCTACGCTGCATGCGTCGCCTCCTACCAGGTCAGGCCGTGGCCGTACGGGTAGAGCGCGGTTCCCGCGCCCTCGGCTGTGGGGATCGTGACGGGCAGCCGTCCGCTCGGGGACAGCTCGCCATGCAGCGCGCGGACGAGGGCGTCCATCGCCGCCACCGTGTACGAGTAGGTCGTCAGGTAGGTGGTCACACCCGGCAGGTAGGCGATGTCGTACGGGTCCCGGACCGCCGCCACCACCACGGGTTTCCCGGTGCCGACCAGCGCCGCGACAAGGCGCCGCTGGGTGCCACGTGGGTCCGTGACGACGTCGTCCCACGCCTTGTTCACCAGCACGACGGTGAGATCATGATCCGCTGCCTTGGCGGCCGTTGCGGCGATCAGCGCGTCGGACGGTAGGGTCGCGGGCTGGGCGGTGGCTCGGGCGCCGCGGGCGGTGAACCCGCCGGCGACCGCCGCGATCGGCGCGAAGGCGGCACTGTTCCAACCAGTGACCAGCACCGACCGGTTCGCGTGGGTCAGTGGCAGCAGCCCGGCGTCGTTGCGCACTGCGGTGAGCGTCGGGTCGGTCACCTGGGCGACGGCGGCGATGTGCTGGGGTGCTCCGACCGTCCGTACCGCCTCGTCGACGTCGGTCAGCGGCGACCCGGCCAGCCCTTGTCGGTACTTCATGGCGAGGATACGCCGGACCGACTCGTCGATGCGTTGTTCGGTGAGCTCGCCGGTGGCGACGGCCCGTAGCACCGCGTCTCGCGCCAGCCGGAGGTCCGGCGGCATCAGGAGCTGGTCGGCGCCGGCCTTGAGCGCCAACACCGGCACCCGGTCATCGCCGTACTTCTGTCGCACGGCGGCCATGTTCAGCGCGTCGGTGACGATGACTCCCCGGAAACCGAGTTCACCGCGCAGCACACCGGTGAGAATCTTCGGCGACAACGTCGCGGGGTCGCCGGACGGATCGAGCGCGGGCACCACGATGTGGGCGGTCATGATCGAATCAACGCCCGCGGCGACCGCTCTCCGGAACGGAGGCGCGTCGATCCGCTCCCACTCCGCCCGGCTGTGGTCGATCACCGGCAGGCCGGTGTGGCTGTCCTCCGCCGTGTCGCCGTGGCCGGGGAAGTGCTTCGCCACCGATGTCACGCCGGCGCCGTCCTCGAACCCGACGACCTGCGCGGCGGTCAGCTCAGCCACCAGGGTGGGGTCGGCGCCGAAGGACCGTACGCCGATCACCGGGTTGTCCGGGTTGATGTTGACATCGGCAATCGGTGCGTACGGCTGGTGGATGCCGACTGCCCGCAGCTCCCTCCCGGTGATCTCCGCCGCCGTGTACGCCGCTCGGGGCGACCGCCCAGCGCCGAGTGCCATCGCTCCGGGAAACTGCGCCGCGGGGGCCGGCATCCGCAGCACCACGCCCTGTTCCTGGTCGGTGGAGATGAGCAGCGGCACGCGACCCTTGGCGCCGTCACCGAGGGCGGCCCGCTGGAGCCCGTTGGAAAGCGTGGCGATCTGGCGGGGGCTATCCAGGTTGTGGGACCAGGAGAAGTAGATGACGCCGCCGAGGTGGAACCGATCGATGACCTCGGCCGGCGTTTCGACGCCGAACGCGGCCCGGTTGGCGGCGCGGTCGGCTGCCGTGGGCTCGGCGGCGTTACCGCCGTAGACGTAGGTGGAAAAGAGTTGGCCGACCTTCTGCTCCAGGCTCATGTGCCGCAACGTCGAGGTGACCCAGCCGTGCTCGGCGGCGGGCGGGTACACAGGCTCGGCGTAGGCCCGGACGGGGAACGGCGTGACGGTGATCGCTAGCGTGGCCATCAGGACGGTCGCGGTGAAGAGTCGAGCTTTCATAGACGACGGCCTTTCAATCCGGATGGCTGAAACTTAGCTACCCATCTATGTATCGTCAAGGAAGGTTAGCTACGGCTCGCGCCTGGTGCCGGTGCAGTGGCGGTGCTCGTCTCGTGAGGGGGCTGATCCGGATTTCGGGTTGGCTCTTTTCGGCATTCTGGGAACCAGGATCAGTCAAGAAATGTGCCGCAGGTCTTCAGGCCGTCCCCAATCTCTATGGGGAGAAGGGCACCGGAACGCACACGTCGGGTCGGCACATCGACTACGTCTACTTCTGGAAGCGCGTGCCGGAGCACCAGGTCATGTGGATGACCGACTACAGCATCGTCGGTGCCCCGCGGTCCGCGAGGGGGTGACGGCCAGTACCGGCCGTGATCAGTAGAGCAGGTAGGGCCGGCGCTGCCGGCCGAAAGCGGCCAGCTCATCGGCCCAGGCGCCCACCACGTCGTCCACGTCGGCGCCCGCGTCGACCATGGTGCGCAGCCGGGGCGACCCGGTGAGCTTGTCGATCCAGTACGGCCGAACCGCGTCCCACGTGTCCTGCCGCCAGGCGAACGCCGGATACCTCCGCGCCTCCACCAACATGGCCACCCCGGTGCGGATCGGGTCGTAGACGTGGCGGTCCACGACCTTCACCTCGACCCCGGCGCAGAGCTTGTTGAGCAGAGCCGGCTTCTGGCCGGCTGCGGTGGGCGAGAAGTACGCCTCCCGGAACCGCACTCCCGGCAGGTCACGGGCGTTGAGGCGGTCACTCCAGTGGTAGTCGAAGTCGGTGTCGAGTCCGCCGATCAGCTCGAACGGACGGCAGGTGCCGCGACCTTCGGTGATCGACGCGACGCCCTCGAAGAGGCAGGTACCCGGGTAGACGAGCGCCGTGTCGGTGGTGGGCATGTTGGGGCTGGGCATCACCCACGGCAGATCGGTGTCGGCCGCCAGCACGTCCCGCTTCCAGTGCCGGCACTGCACCACGTGCAGGTCGACCGACCGTCCGGCCTCGGCGGGCAGGAACTCGGCGTTGAAGAGGCGAGCCAGTTCGCCGACGGTCATGCCGTGCTGCTGCACGATCTCCTTCAGCCCGACACCGGAGGTGTAGCCGGCGGTCATCATCGGGCCGTACGCCCGGCCGCCGATCGGGTTGGGCCGGTCGAGCACGACGTACCGCTTGCCGACCCGGGCCGCGGCGAGCATCGAGGTGTACATCGTCCAGATGTAGGTGTAGAACCGGGCGCCGACATCCTGGATGTCGAACACCACCGTGTCCGTCCCCGACTGGGTGAACATGCGCTCCCAGTCGGCCTGCGAGGCGCCGTACGCGTCGTAGACGGTGATGCCGGTCCGGGCGTCCGTGCCGGTGCCCTCGCTGCCGCCTGCCTGGGCCGAGCCCCGGAATCCGTGCTCGGGGCCGAACGCCGCCACCACGTTGACCTGACCCGAGCCGTGCATCAGGTCGACCAGGTGGCGGTAGGAGGAGTCGACGCCGGTCGGGTTGGAGATGACCCCCACCCGCTGTCCGTGCAGGTCCCGGAAGCCGGAGCGGACCAGCAGGTCCAGGCCGGTCTCGACCCGGCGGATTCCAGGGTCGGCGCTGGCGGGTGCGCCGGCCAGGGCCCCGGCGAGGGTACCCCCGGTGATCGCGCTGGCTCCGGTGAGGAAGATTCTGCGCTCCATCGGGTGCCTCCCAAGCCGCTCAATTCATCGAAACTTAGCTACATCCCGCAGGCCGGTCAAGGAAGGAGTCCTCCATCGTCCCGACGGTTACCGGGAAGACGCACCACTTGCCGGTCGTCATCACCTCCAACGACCGCCAATCGAGAACCAGAAGTCGCCGGCAAACTGACCCCATCGGACGACCACCCCGCTACTGCGGCATGGTCACTGCGGCGCGGTAGCGGGGGCGCGGATCTGGCAGGTCCGGGCACCACGCGCCGTGACGCTCCATGTGGCACCCGGACCGCGATAACCGTGGTCTTAGTCAGTGAGGAGGGCGCGATCTCGGGGCGGGCCGGATGTCGGGCGACCACGCGTTCGGCCGCCTCGCCGAGGTCGTTCCACATGCGTCACCGGTCAGCGGCCCTGGTCGCGTCCGGCCTGCTGCCCACCCAACGAGCTCAGCGGGCCGTCAAGGTTCCACAGAGGAATCAGCTACTGCGCATCGCCGGTGTAGGGTCGCCTGCACGGGTGGCGGCATCGCTTAACGGAGGCAGTGGTGGAACGTCGTGGCGAGGATGCTCGCGGGGTCGATCTGCGAACGGACCGGGCGCACGGCGCACGAATCTACGACTACATCCTGGGCGGCAAGGACAACTTCGCCGCCGACCGCGAGGCTGGTGAGAGTTCGTTGCGGATTTGGCCCGCGTTGAGGGTCCACATGCAGGCGAACAGGTTCTTCATGCACCGGGTGGCGCGTTACCTGGCTACCGAGTGCGGGGTCCGGCAGTTCCTCGACATCGGCACCGGACTGCCGACATCACCGAATCTCCATGAGATTGTGCAGTCGGTTGACCCGACCGCACGTGTGGTCTACACCGACAACGATCCGCTCGTGCTCGCGCACGCGCGTGCGCTGATGGTCGGGACAGCACAGGGACGCACGGCCTATGTGGCGGCGGACATGCGCGACCCCCAGACGATCATCTCCGCGCCGGAATTCCTGCGTACCCTCGACCTGAGCCAGCCGGTTGGGTTACTGCTGATCGCAATCGTGCACTTCATCGAGGACGACGCGGAAGCACTGCGGGTCGTACGGCAGGTCATGGACGTGCTGCCGGCGGGCAGTTACCTGGCGATGTCCATCGCAACCGATGAGTTCGACCCAATCCCGCTGGCCGAGGTCCAGCGGCAGTACAACAGGCTCGGTGAGACCCTCATCTTCCGCGACCGTGCCACGGCGCTGAGGTTCTTCGACGGCTTGGAGTTGGTCGAGCCCGGGCTGGTCCAGGTCCACAAGTGGCGTCCGGACGGGTCCGAGGCCCCAGGGATCGCAGACAAGGACATCGCCATGTACGGGGCGGTCGCGCGGAAAGCCTAGTGCGACCGACTCTCTCTCTTCGCCTGCGCCGGGAGCGCCTGCCCGTCGCCGCCCGGCCCGCGGTGGGCCGCCCCCGGCCACACCAAGCACGACCGTGGCCCGCCGCCGAGCACAACCGTCGGTCGGCTGATCGCTTCCCGCAGGATCGATCTCCGCGTGGCTGTAGGGCCGGGCCGGCAGCGGCGCGGTCGAGGTCGAGGTCGACACCGAGCCGCGCGACGTCGTCGAACCCGCAGACTTCGCCCGAGCCCTGGACGACGACCCGGCCGCCCGCGCCGCGTACGACAACGTGGCGTACGGCCACAAGCGCGAGCACGTGCGTGCCATCGAGAGCGCAAAGAAGCCCGAGACGCGCCAGCGGCGTATCGAGAAGGCCATCGCCAGCCTGCGAGGCTGAGCCCGGAGGCGACACTCCGCCGGCAGAGGAGTCGCTGCGCGGAGGCACGACCCTGGGCCGAGTGATCGGGCCGACATCCGACCCGGTGGTACAACACCGACACCGGCCAGTCGACACCCGGGACAGCGCCGACGTCGACCCGGTGCCCGACACCTCGTAAGGAGCGCTGTACCGTAGCGGTCATGACAGCGCCTACCGCCCTGCCGGCGGGTTATCGGTTGGTCGATGGACCACCGACGGTCGGAGACTACCTGCTCCTTCGCGAAAGGTCCGGGCTCTCACCGCGTCGACCCGATCAAGCTGCCGCCGCGGTGCAGGGCGGCTGGGCTGCGGTGCACGTATTGCACGAGGAGAGCGGCACGGCAGTAGGGATGGGTCGGGTGCTCGGCGATGGCGGGTGGTACTTCCACGTGGTCGACATGGCGGTATTGCCAGAGCACCAGCGTCGGGGCATAGGTGAAGCGGTACTGACTGCGTTACTGGCGACAATCCGTCGGGAAGCGCCGCCCGGTGCGTTCGTGAACCTGCTCGCCGATCCGCCGGGTCGCCGCCTCTACGAGCGGCACGGTTTCCAGCAGACGGGGCCGAACTCTGTCGGGATGGCTCGGACCCTTGACTGACGACGCAACTGGCCCCACGCCACAAGACCGGCCGACTTGCAACAGGAGGGTGACGTCCCTGCTCAAGTCTGCCTTGATCTTGCCAACGCGCACCGCAACGGAGCCGCTGACCAGCAGCTCGGTTCCTTGACCGGCTGCCGGTGGTGGCGGCATGATCCGCGCATGATCGCAGGCCAGAGCCAGCTCGCAGACCTTGCCCACCGGTAGCCGAGTGAGCCCCGGCAGCGCCTGCACGACGTGGTGCTCAATTCGGGCCCCGTACCGGCTTTCTCCGACCTGGACCGGCGGGCGCCCGGTAGGGCCGACCAGGCGGCTACCCCGTACGAGCACCGACGTCACCAGGCGACGTGAGGCGGATCTCGCCCGACGGCTCGGCCAGGAGTCGCCCCCGGCCCGGTCGGCTGCGGAGGACAAAAACCCGGGGCTGCGGCGCTGCGGGCATCGCCGTAGGTGGTGGTGCCGTGCTTGAGGGGCTCGGCCTGCCGGCTGGCCTGGCTGACGCGTATGCCCATCTGGTGACTGTTCCGTCGGTGGCGCCGGACGAGATGGCCAGGGCGTTGGGCACCAGCACTGATGACGCCGTCACCGTCCTCGCCGCGTTGGAGCGGCATGCGCTTGCCAGCCGGTCCGAGTTCGGCGGGGAGGCGCGGTGGACCGCTGTTCCTCCGTTGCTGACCGGCCAGCGGCTCCTGGTCGAGCAGGCTTCGCGGCTGCTCGAGGCGCAGCGTGAACTGCTCGCGCTCTCCGAGTCCCACCAGCGGACGGTCAGGGCTGGCGGCGCGGAGCATCTTCTTGTGGAGGTCGTGGTAGGCGAGGCCGCCTTGCACGCGCAGCTGAGCCGGCTGGACGACGCCGCGCAGGAGGTGCTCGCGCTGGTGAAGCCGCCGTTCGTCGCGGTGTCGTTCAGCGACGACGCCGCACTCTCGACAGCTCCGAGCAGCCGGGTGATTTTCGACCACGCGGTGTTCGCCGATGATTACCACACGGTCGAGCGGCTGCGGCAGACCGTCCGGCCGGGCGACCAGCTCCGTGTGCACCCTGCGGTGCCGATGCGGCTGAGGGTGTACGACCAGCGGGTCGCTGTTCTGCCCCTGGTGCGACATGACGCCCAACCGGCCGTGCTGCTGGTGCACTCTGGTGGCCTCGTGACCCTCGCCGTCGAGTTCTTCGAGGCGATATGGCGCGAGGCGACCCCACTGCCGGTCGGAGACGCCGATCTCGGATCCGGTGCTGAGCGCCGGTGGCTAGGGATCGATGATCGGCGGATATTCGGGCTGCTCCTGACCGGGGCCACCGACGCGACGATCGCCCATCAACTCGGTCGCAGCGAGCGCTGGGTGCAACGCAGGGTGCGGTTGATGATGGACGAGGCCGGGGTGCGCACCCGGCTGCAACTCGGCTGGGAGGCGCACCGGCGCGGATGGCTGGTGGACGAGCCGGCCGGCGGTCGGTCATCCACGGCTGACGCGGACGAAGCAGCATCACCGCTACCGCCCGTAGCCTGACGAACGCGCAGCTGACGGCACGCGTCCGGCCGGTTCCCGGCGGCTGTCGGAAACACGCACGGTCGCATTCCCGCACGTCGTGGGCGCTTCCCCAACCCCCTCCGGCGATGTTGTCCTGGGGCGGCTCTGGCCCATCCCCAGGAGGATCACCCGCCCTCCTCCGCTTCGCCGGGTTCGCCGACATCGCCGTCAACTTGGCGTGCCGCGCGCCTGCGAGGGCTGGCCAGCACCTGACCGACCGGCTGGTCCGGATGAACCGTCCCAAGCCTGCCACGACCGGAACTGCGGCAGACGCCTGCACAAAGAGGAGAAGGCGCATGTGGAAACAACGACCTCGGGGTCCGCGGCGGAAGTCGAGGCCCGCGGCTGTTGCGACGATCGCCCTGTTGGCACTGCTTGCGAGCACGGCTCCGGCGGCACAGGCTGCGCCGACCGAGGGGGAGCCGGCTGACCGGGCGAGTGCCAAGATTGAGAAGCCTCTCGGTGGGAAGTTCGCGGTGGCAGCCATGCAGGACTTCCTGGTCCGGTTCACCGAAAGGGCCGACCTGACCGAAGCCGGGCGGACCAAGGACTGGGACGTGCGCGGCGCCACAACCGCGAACGCGCTGAAGGCCAGCGCGGCGCGCAGCCAGCGCGGGGTACGCGCCCTGCTGGACAAGGCAAAGGTCAGTTACAAGTCGTTCTGGGCCACCAACGCGATCTACGTCGAGGACGGCTCGGCGACCCTGGCCCAGCAACTGGCCGGGAGGGCAGAGGTGCAGATGCTCTATGAGCCGCGTACCTACGAAATCCCCGTAGTCGCGGAGGACCAGCCCAGTGTCACACCGCAGTCACTCCAGTGGGGTATCGCCGACGTCAACGCCGACGATGTCTGGACCAACTACGGCATCACCGGCGAGGGCGTCGTGGTCGCGAGCATCGACTCCGGGGTGCAGTACGACCACCCGGCACTGGTCAAGCAGTATCGCGGCACCAACGGCGACGGGACCTTCGACCACAACTACAACTGGTTCGATGCCTCTGGCACCTGTGGGGGCAAGCCCTGTGACCTCAACGGCCATGGCACCCACACCATGGGCACGATGGTCGGGGACGACCGTGCGGGCAATCAGATCGGTATGGCGCCGGGCGCCACCTGGATTACGACGAACGGCTGCTGTGACAGCGACACGACGCTGATCGAGTCCGGCCAGTGGCTGCTCGAACCCACAGACTTGAATGGCCAGAATCCGGACGTCAGCAAGCGTCCGAACATCATCAACAACTCGTGGGGCACGCAGTCTCCGTCCAACGACCCGTTCATGGAGGACATCTCCAGGGCGTGGGAGGCTTCAGGGATCTTCAGTGTCTGGGCCAACGGCAACATCGGTTCCGCCTGCAACACCAGTGGGTCACCCGGCAGCCGGATCATCAACTACTCGGTAGGCAACTACGACAGCAACCACGCCATCAACCCTTACTCAAGCCGGGGAGCCGGCCAGGACGGGGAGACCAAGCCCAACATCTCCGCTCCGGGATCGGCTATCCGCTCGTCGGTTCCGGGTAGTGGCTACGCCCACTACTCCGGCACTTCGATGGCCGCCCCACACGTCGCGGGCGCGATCGCCCTGGCCTGGTCGGCGGCGCCGACCCTGCTCGGGGACGTCGCCGCCACCAAGGCCCTGATGGACGGTTCCGCGGTCGACACCCCCGACAACCAGTGCGGCGGCACCGACGACGACAACAACGTCTTCGGCGAGGGTCGGTTGGACGCGCTCGCGCTGCTCGCTGCCGCCCCCACCCGCGACACCGGGGTCCTGTCCGGCACGGTGACCGACGCGACGAGTGGTGGCCCGGTCGCGGAGGCCAAGGTCAGCCTGACCGGCCTGATCGCCCGCACTGTCAGCACCGACGCCAGCGGCCGTTTCGAGCTGCGGCTGCCGGTGGGCGCGTACGACCTGAGCGTGTCCAAGTTCGGCTACGCGACCGACACCTTCACCGCAGTCAAGATCGATGCGGACCGGACGACAACGCTGAACGTACCGCTGGCAAGCCGTCCGTCCAGCACCGTGACGGGCACCATCACCGACGGATCCGGCCAGGGCTGGCCCCTCTACGCCAAACTCGACGTCGGCGACACCCCGGTGTCCGCGTTCACCAACCCCGTCACCGGTGCCTACTCGCTCAACCTCCCGTCGGGCACCAGCTACCGGGTTCAGGTGACCGCGCAGTACGCGGGCTACGACCCGAAGACGGTGGCTCTGGACCTCACCGCTGGCGGCAACGTCACGCTCGACGTGACGCTGGAGGTCAACCTCGGGTGCAATGCTCCGGGCTACCGCCTCGTGTATGAGCCCGTGCTCCGGGAGAGTTTCGACACCGGGAAGGTCCCCGACGGCTGGACCGTCGTCGACAACCTCGGAACAGGGCGGGTCTGGACCTTCAACGACCCGGAGAACTGGGGCAACCTCACCGGTGGCGACGGGGCCTTCGCAGACGTCAACGGCGACTACTACGGCCCGCCGAGCACCCAGGACACCGCACTCGTGACGCCGGTGCTCGACCTCTCCGACATCACCGACGCGACCTTGGAGTTCGCGACCGACTACCTGCATCACGCCAGCGAGAAGCCGGAGATCGGCCTCTCGGTCGACGGCGGCGCGACCTGGACCACGGTGTGGACCCAGGACATCAGCCTGCGCGGACCGCGCAAGGTACAGGTCTCGCTACCTGGCGCGGCCGGAGAGCCCGACGTGCAGATCAGATTCCACTACCGCGTCGGCACCTGGAGCCATTGGTGGCAGGTGGACGACGTCTTCGTCGGCCTGCGGGACTGCGTCCCGCTCGATGTCGGTCTCATGGTCGGCAACGTCTACGACGCCAACGACAGGACCCCGGTGAACGGCGCGACCGTCACCAGCGACGAGGCTCCCCACGACACCGCCACCACCGTGGCGACTCCCCAGGACGACGCCCTGGCCGACGGCTTCTACTGGATGTACTCGTCGCTGACCGGCAAGCACCCGTTCACCGCGACCAAGGCTCGCTATCAGTCGACGACCCGACCAGTCGACGTGGTCAAAGGCGGCGTGACGTCGGCCGACTTCCTGCTGGGCGCCGGGCGCCTCACGGTCAAACCCTCCTCGGTGCAGGCCAGCGTCCCCCTGGGCGGCGTGGACGAGCGCACCTTCACCATCACCAACGACGGCACCGCGCCCGTCGAACTGGAGATCACCGAGAACGACGGTAGCTTCACGATCCTGAAGGCCGACGGCACCAGAACGTCGTCGACCAGGATCGCGGGGTCCACCGGCACCTCCGTCAATCGGGTGAAGACCAACGTGACCCCGTTGCCACTGGCACCATCGGCGACCACCGCCGATGATGCCAAGCCCCCCGTTGTCCCACACGGCGAGCCATGGACCGACCTGCCCAACTATCCCACCAACATCATGGACAACCATGTCGGCTATCTCGACGGCAAGGTCTACTCCTTCGGCGGCACCGAATCAGGATTCGGCACGACCAGTGCGTCGTACGTCTACGATCCAACGACGTTGACCTGGACCGCGCTGGCCCCGATGCCGGAAGGGCGACAGCAGGCCTCGTCGGCATTCGTCGACGGCAGGTTCTACCTGATCGGCGGCTGGTCCGGTGGTGACGGTGCCACCGTCGGCGTCGCGGCCATCTACGACCCGGAGACCAACACCTGGACGAAGGGCGCACGCAACCATCCGTCGCCGGCGGCTGCGGCGGGGACCGCGGTGCTGAACGAGAAGATCTACATGGTCGGCGGCTGCACGAGCAGCTGCGGCACGCGCGATGTGGTCGTGTACGACACCGAAACCGACACCTACCAGACCGCTGCCGACTACCCCACGAACACCTCCTGGCTCGCTTGCGCGGGTCTGGACGGCAAAGTTGTCTGTGCCGGTGGTTTCACCGGTTCTACGAGTTCCGTCTCGACGTACTCCTACGATCCTGCAACGGACAGTTGGACGCGTCGGGCCGACCTGCCGGGTACGTACGACGCGTGGGGCACCAGCTACAGCGCCGCCAACGGTCAGCTGCTGCTCTCCGGCGGCGCGGTTGCCGACTCGACGGCGGTGACCAACGAGGGGTACGCGTACGACCCGCGCGCCGACAAGTGGACCGCTCTCCCCAACTCCAACAACTCGCTGTACCGGGGTGCCGCGGCATGTGGCTTCTTCAAGATCGGCGGGTCGTGGGCGAACTGGTCCGCAACGCCAGCCAGCGAGGTCCTTCCGGGATACGAGGACTGTCGTGGCCCCGGTGTGTCGTGGTTGAGCGCCGGGCCGACGACAGCGACGATCAAGGCCGGTGACAGCCTCACCGTCGGAGTCCTGTTCGACTCCGCGGCGGTCAGCCAGCCGGGCACCTACACGGCCGAGCTGAAGATCAAGGAGAACACCCCGCACCCGGGCCCCACCATCGGCGTCACCATGAACGTGGTTCCACCGAAGTCGTGGGGCAAGCTGACCGGCACCGTCAGTGGCCAGTCCACCCACGGTGCCGTCACACCCGTAGCCGGGGCGATTGTCCAGGTCAATGACGCGAACGATGCCTCCACACTGGTCACTGGCGCTGACGGCAGCTACGCCCGCTGGATGAACCAGACCAGACAGACCCTGCAGATCGTCGTGGCGAAACACGGATACGTGCCGCAGAGCCGCGAAACCCGGATCATGAGAGGAAGAACCACGACGGAGAACTTCACCCTGCAACCGCTCCCATAACGGTCTTCAGGAAACGCCCAACTGTTGCCGATGAACGAAGACGGCCCTCCGGGCGGGTTGGCTCTGACTGCCGATCAAGTGCCGACCCGTACCGGAGGGACCGTGACCAAACCTGACCCGAAGATCGAAGGGTGAGTGGGCAGGCGGCCTCGTCAACGGCGATGTCGTCGAGCGACAGGCCGACGATGCGGTCGTAGGCGCCGAGCGCGATTGCCTTGCGCTGGGCGAACGCCAACCGTGACCGGTCGGCGAATATTCGTTGAGCCGCTCGGGGGCCGGCGGTAGCGTCGCCGCCGTGACCTCACCGGCCCGACTGATTCGCGAGCCCGCCCTTTCCGACGTCGCCGAGTACGCGTACGCGGCCACGGTCGAGCCGCCGGCCCGGCTCGTCTTCACCGCCGGTTCCTGCCCGCTGGACGCGGAGGGGCGGACCGTCGCGCCGGGCGACCCGGCTGGCCAGGCCCGGCAGGTGATGGCCAACCTGGAGACCGCCCTAGCGGCGGCCGGCGCCCTGCTCACCGACGTCGTCAAGACCACCGTCTACGTGGCGTCGCCCCGCCGGTCTGACCTGGTGGCCGTCTGGGAGGTCGTCCGGGACGCGTTCGGTGACCACGAGCCGCCCAGCACGCTGCTCGGGGTGGCCGTGCTCGGGTACGACGACCAGCTCGTCGAGGTCGAGGCCGTCGCTGCCGTCCGCGACGGGCACTGACCTGCGGACCGCCCGGCGAGGACGCGTGTCCGGTGGGAGGTGTTGCCCCACCACGTCCGGTCGGATCGGGCGTTCGCCGGCAAGCGCGCGCCCAGAACTTCCTCAAGCCGCTGGACCGGCATCCGGATCTCGCCTCGTTCGTGCCGCTTCAGGAGGTCGGTCAGCGGGTCGTACTTCGCCATGGCGAAGCTCTCCCGGCTCGTCGACGTGGTTCGCGCTTGTTGCGTAGGGGTTCACGACGGCGTCGGCCTGACTGCAGTCGCCGGCAGCCGAGAGCGCGCGGCTCACATCGGCTGCTATAGGCATGCTGGTAAGGGGTTCGGCAGCAGTCGAGCCCCGGTTGACAGTCCGGGGCCCATCCCGGTGCAAGCACGTTGGTCGTGTCGTCGACGGGGCGCCGGTGGCGACCGCAACGACACCATCGTCTACCGCACCAGCGGCATCGCCCCAGAAGCTGGCCGGACGCCCGGTCATGGCCGACGGCGCCTACCGCGGCAACCCCGAGGTGATCAGACGCGGCCATCGCGTTCTCTCTTCCTTCTCTGACCTGGTCGTCTTGAGGGATCGACGCGATGGCCGTCTCTCATCTACGCAACACGCCCATCACGGGCAAGTCGTTACACCACTCCCGTGGACGCGACCTTCCGTTGGTGTTGGCTGCGGAGACGGCAGCTTGACCCGGATTGCGGTATCCGGCAGGTGGCGCGGGTCGGGAGCGGCCTCCAGATGGTGATCCGATGTCCTGGCCAAACCGTTGACGTGGCCTGAGTCACGCTTCTAAGGTGAACCACCAGTTCACTCAGTGATCCGACCCGGCGGGGCCGACCGACGGATCTCACGCCAGACGACGCTTCCGAGGGATTCGGAGAGTGCCTGCATGACGACAAGAACCGCCACTACACGGACTGCCGAGGCTGGACCGGCCGGGCAGGTGGAACGAGTGATACTGCGCCGATCCGGGCGCCTGTCCGCCGCGAGGAAACGCGTGCTCAACGCCGTCGGGGCCGTATTGGTCGTGGCGGCGCTCGCCGGCCTCTGGGAGTGCTACAAGGCGCTGGGGCGCGCCGTCGACGACGTCGTGCCCGGCACCGGAATCGCCTTCCCGGTCGCCACCGACGATCTTTCGATGCCGCACGTCTGGTCGATTCTCGGCGCCCTGGTCGAGCCGGCCCGGCGGGGCGACTCGATGGTGCTGGGCAGCTATCTCCTCGGCGAGACCAGTGTGACGCTCCGCGAGGCGTTCTACGGTCTGCTGGCGGGCTCGTCGCTGGGCCTGGTGCTGGCGGTCGTCTTCCTGCACGTGGTGCCGCTCAGCAAGGGACTGATGCCCTGGCTGGTCGCGTCACAGACGGTTCCCCTGGTGGCGATCGCACCGATGATCGTGATCTGGGGCGGGAAGGCCGGCGCGCCGCCCTGGGTGGCGGTGACCGGTATCGCCGCCTACCTCGCGTTCTTCCCGGTCACCCTCAACGCCCTACGGGGCCTGAAGTCACCGCCGAAGGTCCAGTTGGAGTTCATGCGCAGCGTAGGCGCGGGCCGCTGGCAGGTGCTGGGGTGGCTGCGGATCCCGGCAGCACTGCCCTTCGTGTTCGCCGGGCTCCGGCTGGCCGCCACCGCGAGCGTGGTGGGCGCGATCGTGGGCGAGCTTTCCGCGGGCACCGGCCGGGGCATCGGCCGGGCGATCCTCACCTTCGCCTACTACTACTCGAACGGGCCGGAGAAGTTGTACGCGGCCGTCCTGGTCGCGGCGGCGGCCGGCATCGTGTTCGTGCAGTCCCTGGCACTCATCGAGCGCGTGGCGCTCCGGCACCGGCACACCCGGTGAACATTCCTTCCGCCTCAACAACACCTGGAGAGATGCTGATGTCTGAGGCCGCGATCATTTCCGTGCGAGGAGTCAACAAGCAGTTCACCGGCGGAAACCGTACGGTGACGGCACTTGAGGACATCGACCTGTCGATCAAGCGGGGCGAGTTCGTGTCCCTGCTGGGCCCGAGCGGCTGCGGCAAGAGCACTCTGCTGCGGGTCCTGGCCGACCTGACCGAGCCGACCAGCGGCACGGTGTCGCTGAACGGCAAGACGCCGGGCGCGGCACGGACGGACCGGGACTACGGCATGGTCTTCCAGCAGGCCGGCCTCTTCGAGTGGCGTACCGTGCAGCGCAACGTCGAGCTGCCGTTGCAGGTGGCTGGGGTGGACAAGCAGACCCGGCGGGCCAAGGCCCACGAGATGCTGGAACTGGTCCGCCTCTCCGACTTCTCCCGGCACTTTCCCTGGCAGCTCTCCGGCGGCATGCAGCAGCGGGTGGCGATCGCCCGCGCGCTGTCGGCGGACCCGGAGATTCTGTTCATGGACGAGCCGCTCGGCGCGCTCGACGAGATGAACCGCGAGCGGTTGCAGGGCGAGCTGCTGCGGATCTGGTCGGACACCCAGACCACCGTCGTGTTCGTCACGCACAGCATCTCCGAGGCGGTGTTCCTGTCGTCGCGGATCGTCGTGATGTCCGCGCGTCCCGGACGGATCGCCGCCAGCATCGACGTCGACCTGCCATACCCGCGCACGGCGGCGACCCGGACCACCGAGGCGTTCTTCGCCAAGGTCACCGAGGTGCGTACGGTGCTGCACGGCGTCCCGGCCGAGCAGGCGGCCCGATGAGTACGGCGCGGCTGGCGCGGGACACGTCGCCCGGCGCCGGTGCCCGGTCGGCGGTCGGCCGGTTCCTCCCGGTCGTCCTCACCGCGCTGGTGATCATTGGCTCGTGGCAGGTGCTGGTGATGGTCTTCGACGTTCCGTCGTTCATCGTCCCGGCGCCGGCCGACATCTCGTCGGCGTTCCGGGCCGAGTTCGGCACGATCATGTCGGCGTCGGTGGTCACCGTGCAGGAGGTGCTCCTCGGCTTGGTCCTCGGCGCGGTAGCGGGGGTCATGGTGGCGTTGGCGCTCAGCCGGTTCCCGGGAGTGTCCGCGCCGGTGCTGACCGCGGCCGTCGTCATCAACTGCGCCCCGATCGTGGCCCTCGCGCCGATCTTCAACAACTGGTTCGGGGTCACCAACCCGATGTCGAAGGCCGGCGTGGCCGCGGTGATGGTCTTCTTCCCGGTGCTGGTCAACACCACCAGGGGACTTCTCCAGGTCTCGCCCCTGCACCTGGAGATCATGCAATCGCTCGCGGCGCAGCCACGACAGGTGGCGCTCATGCTGCGGTTGCCCAACGCGTTGCCGTACCTGTTCAACGCGCTCAAGCTCGGCAGCACGCTCGCCGTGATCGGCGTGATCGTGACCGAGTACTTCGGGGGACCGAGCAACGCTCTCGGGGTGTACATCGCCTACCAGGCGGCCCTGCCCCGCTTCGAGTTCGCCTGGGCGGGGATCGCCGTGGCCAGCGCGCTCGGTCTGCTGCTGTTCGGTGTCACGTCTCTGTTGGAACGCCTCCTGATGCCCTGGCACGAGTCCCTGCACGACAGCGACTCGTGAGCCACGGGCCACCACGATCTGTTGGAGTCAGAATGGCCCTGCAACTATGGCGGACCCCGCGAAAGGGTCGCCCCGCCACAATCGCCACCGCCCTCACCGCCGTCCTGCTCGCCGCCTCGGCCTGCGGTGGCATGTCCGACACCCCGAGCGAGTCCGCGGCTGAGGCCGCCAAGAACTGCGAGTCGACCACCAAGGTCCGGGTGGTGCTCCAGTGGGTCGCCCAGGCCCAGTTCGCCGGCTACTACGCGGCCAAGGAGAAGGGTTACTACGCCGAGGAGTGTCTCGACGTCACCATCCAGGAGGGCGGCGTCAACATCGTTCCTCAGCAGGTGCTCTCCGCTGGCAACGCCGAGTTCGCGGTCAGCCACGTCACCAAGACGATGGTGACCCGGGAGCAGGGCGCGAATCTGGTGAACATCGGCCAGGTGTTCCAGCGTGGCGCCTATCTCCAGGTCGCCTGGGCCGACTCCGGCATCAAGGCGTTGACCGACCTGAAGGGTAAGAAGGTCGGGAGCTGGGGCTACGGCAACGAGCTCGTGCTGTTCGCGGCGATGAAGGACGCCGGCGTCGACCCGAGCCGCGACACGGAGATCATCCAGCAGCCGTTCGACATGTCGCTGCTGCTCCGTCGGGAGATCGACGCCGGTCAGGCCAAGACCTACAACGAGTACGCCCAGCTGCTGGAAACCAAGAACCCGAAGACGGGCAAGCTCTACCAGCCGTCGGACTTCTCGGTGATCAGTCTCCAGGACGCCGGCTACACCAGCCTGGAGGACGGCATCTACGCCCGTGGTGACTGGCTGGGGGAGCAGGTCAACCAGGACACGGCGGTGAAGTTCCTGAAGGCGTCCTACCGCGGCTGGGGCTACTGTCGCGACGACCTGGCCGGCTGCGTCGACATCGTGCTCGACAACGGCAGTGCGCTGGGGCAGGGGCACCAGACCTGGATGCTCAACGAGATCAACAAGCTGATCTGGCCCGCGACCAAGGGCGTGGGAATGATGGACCAGGCGGCCTGGGACCAGACGATCAAGATCGCGATCGGTGGGGGAGTGCTGAAGAACGTTCCGGACAAGGACGCGTTCCGCACCGACCTGTCGCAGCGCGCGAACGACGAACTCAAGGCCGACGGCTTCGACGTCAGCGGGACCTCCTACACACCGCAGACCGTGACGATCACGGAAGGCGGGAAGTAGGCGAGCGGCGTGTGCCGGGCGGCGCCGCCGTTCGGCACACGTCCGCAGCCAGTGACGCCTGCCAAGATATGGGCCGTATCCCTTGGCCGATGGCAATTGATGGAGGTAGCAATGGCGCCCAGTGAGGCGGGGCTGGTGCGACGTACGATCTGGCTCCTGCGGGCCGTGGCGGCTCACCCCGAGGGTGTCGGACTCAGCGAGGTGGCCCGGGAGGCGGGTATCCCCAAGGCCACCTGCTACCGGGTGCTCACCGTGCTGGAGCGGGAGAGCTGGCTCACCCTCGATCCGGTGACCCGTCGCTACCGGGTGTCGCTCGGACTGCTCTCCATCGTGGGCGGTCTGCTCGACGGCGGCGGCGCGTACGGGCACATGCGGGAGGTGCTGCGGAACCTGGCCGAGGAGACCAGGGAGACCGCGGGCTTCGACGTGCTGCTTCCACCGAAGGTGATGGTCGTCGCCCAGGTGCCGGGGCCGTCGCTGATCGGGCAGACGCTCAAGCCGGTACCCCGTACCCAGCCAGTGTGGGCGACCTCCACGGGGAAGGTGCTGCTGGCGGCGCTGAACCCGGATTCGGTGCGGGCCGACTTCACCGAGGAGTTCGCCGAGCACGCCCCGCCGGAGGTGGGGGACCTGGAGTCCTTCATGGGCTCGCTGGAGGCGGTTCGGAACCGGGGGTTCGCCTTCGCGTACGACGAACTGGAGATCGGGGCGGCGTCGGTCGCCGCACCGGTGCGCCTGCGAGGGACGACGCCGTACGCGGTCTGGATCGGCGGGCCCACCTACCGGATCACCCGCGACCGCATCGACAACATGGCGGAGTCGGTGATCAAGGCCGCACGACAGCTCACCGACCTGCTCAGCAACGCTGACATCGATATCCCGAGTGCCTTTGCCAGACGCTAGGGCACCCGCCGACCGTACCGGCTCGCCCGTGGCGAGGCCTGCGGTGAAGGAGGAAGCAATGGCCGTACCAGCCGAGGCGTTGGCGGCGGCGATGACCGTGGTCGACAAGACCCCCAAGGGCCTGTACGTCGACGGCGAGTGGCGCGCGGGCCGGGACGGTGCCGTCCTGGCCGTGGAGGACCCGGCGACGGGGTCGACGATCGCCGAGGTGGCGGACGCCTCGGTCGCCGACGGGTTGGACGCCCTGGCCGCCGCCACCCGTGCCCAGTCCGGTTGGGCCGCCACCCCGCCCCGAGAACGGGGAGAGGTGCTGCGCCGGGCGTTCGACCTGATCATCGAACGCCGGGACGACCTGGCCCGGATGATGACCCTGGAGATGGGCAAGGCGTTCGCGGAGTCCCAGGCCGAGGTTACCTACGCCGCGGAGTTTCTCCGCTGGTTCGCCGAGGAGGCGGTCCGGATCGACGGGGGCTACCTCACGGCACCGGCCGGGAACTCGCGCGTCGTCGTCCTGCGGCAGCCGGTCGGCCCCTGTCTACTGGTGACCCCGTGGAACTTCCCGATGGCGATGGGCACCCGCAAGATCGGTCCGGCCCTGGCGGCCGGCTGCACCGTCGTGGTCAAGCCGGCCAAGCAGACCCCGCTGTCGATGCTGGCGCTGGTGGAGATCCTGGAGCGGGCCGGCCTGCCGCGTGGCGTGGTCAACGTGCTCACCACCTCGCAGTCCGGCCGGGTCACCTCGGCGCTGCTCGCCGACGACCGGTTGCGCAAGCTGTCGTTCACCGGCTCGACCCCGGTCGGTCGGACGCTGCTCGCCCAGTCCGCGCAGCGGGTGCTGCGCACGTCGATGGAGCTGGGCGGGAACGCGCCGTTCATCGTGTTCGACGACGCCGACCTGGAGCTGGCGGTCGAGGGGGCCGTGCAGGCGAAGATGCGCAACGTGGGTGAGGCGTGCACCGCCGCGAACCGGTTCTACGTGCAGCGGTCGGTGGCGCAGCGGTTCGTCGGCGCGCTGGCCGAGCGGCTGCATGGGCTGCGCGTCGGTCACGGGCTGGACCCCTCGACCGAGGTGGGGCCGCTCATCGACCAGGCCGCGGTGGCGTCGGTTGCGCAGTTGGTCACCGATGCGACGCAGGCGGGGGCGAGCGTCGTCACCGGCGGCGGACCGATCGCCGGGGAGGGCCACTTCTTCGCGCCGACTGTCCTGTCCGGAGTGCCCGACGGCGCCCGGTGCGTCCGGGAGGAAATCTTCGGCCCGGTCGCCCCGGTCGTGGTCTTCGACGACGAGGACGAGGCGGTCGGCAGGGCCAACGCCTCGGAGTACGGCCTCGCCGCGTATGTCTTCACGGAGAACCTCGGCCGTGGCCTGCGGGTGACCGAGCGCCTCGAGAGCGGGATGGTGGGGCTCAACCAGGGCATCATCTCGAACCCGGCGGCACCGTTCGGCGGGGTCAAGCAGTCCGGTCTCGGGCGCGAGGGCGGCAAGGCCGGCATCGACGAGTACCTGAACATCAAGTATGCGGCGGTACGGGCGTCATGGTGACCAGGTTCCTGCTCGCCGGGGTCCAACTGGAGCCGGTCTTCGGTGACATCCCGGCGAACATCGCCAAGACCTCGTACTGGATCCGGGAGGCGGCGGGCCGTGGGGCCCGGCTCGTGGTGTTGCCCGAGGCGGCCTCGGCGGGATACGTCTTCGCCCACCGTGCGGAGGCCGCGCACCATGCCCAGTCGGTGCCGGACGGCCCAACGGTCGCCGCCTGGGCGCGGCTCGCCGCCGAGCTGGACGTGTGGATCGTGGGTGGGGTCACCGAGCGGGACGGGGACCGGGTCTTCAACGCGGCAGTGCTGCTTGGCCCTACCGGCCATGTCGGAACCTTCCGCAAGGCCCATCTGTGGAACGACGAGAAGGAGATCTACGACCGTAACGTCGACGGCTTCCCGGTCTTCGACACGCCGCTGGGTCGGATCGGGATCGGGATCTGCTACGACGCCTGGTTCCCCGAGACGTTCCGCAGCGCGGCGTTGCAGGGTGCCGACCTGGTGGTGTTGCCGTCGAACTGGGTGCCGGTGCCCGGGCAGCCCGAGGCCGCCCCAGCGATGGCGAACCTCATGTGCATGACCGGGGCGCACTCCAACCAGTGCTACGTCGCCGGGGTCAGCCGGATCGGAGTCGAGCGGGGGCAGACGTTCGTCGGCCGGTCCGTCCTCGTGGGACCCGACGGTTGGCCGCTCGCCGGCCCGGCGAGCCCCGACCGGGAGGAACTCGTGCTGGCGGAGGTGGACCTGATCGGCTCGCGTGCCGAACGGTTGCACAACCCGTTCAACCAGCCGGTGGCCGACCGGCGGACTGACCTCTACGTCCATTGACGGACCGGCCGTGAGCTGAGCCGGGGCCCGTCTCGCTGGTAGGGGCGGCGTCCTTCGTGACCTGCGGGGATCGGGCGACGCGCGGGCACTCCGGGCACCGGGATCTGTCCTTGAAGGCTATTGACTTCGCTCTCCCCGCAGAACCAATATATGAACCGACGGTTCATCCAATGAACCACTAAGGAGTGATCGTGGGCATCCGTGTTCGCAAGCTGATCCGTCACCTCGAAGAGACGCGACTGGAGAACGGCAGGGCGGTGCAGCCGGTGCACCGGATCGCCTTCGCCGGCGTGGTCATCGAGAATCCCTACCCCAGCGAGTACGTCCAGGACCTGGTCACCCTCGCCGACGAGATCGGTGAGGAGATCGGCAACCTGGTCGGCCCCGCCTGCGTGGAACTGCTCGGCGAGGAGGTCGAGGCGTTCGGCAAGGCGGCGCTCGTCGGCATCGACGGCGAGGTCGAGCACGGCTCGGCGCTGATTCACAACCTCCGCTTCGGCAACGTCTTCCGCAGCGTGGCCGGTGGCACCGAGCTGCTGCCCGCCGCCGAGAAGGTCGGCCTGCCCGGCAGCCCCATCGACATTCCGCTCAAGCACAAGCTGGATGCCAAGACCCGCTCGCACCACCAGACGGTGACCCTTCAGGTAGCCGACGTGCCACGGCCCCGGGAGATCCTCGTGGTCTGCGCCGCGTCGAACGCCGGACGCCCGCTGGCCCGGCTCGCCGCCTTCGGCGCCGAGCTGAAGAGCAACTGACCCAGCCGGACGGGACGGAGGCCAGCCGATGACGATCACCGACACCGACACCTGGACCAGCCAGCGGGTCAAAGAAATCGACAGGGAGTACGTCATCCACTCCTGGTCGGTGCAGGGCGCGCTCGACCCCATCCCCGTGGCCGGCGGATCCGGATCGTGGTTCTGGGACTACGACGGCCGCCGCTACCTCGACTTCCAGTCACAACTGGTCAACCTGAACCTGGGTCACCAGCACCCCCGACTGGTCGAGGCCATCCGCGCCCAGGCCGAGCAACTCTGCTACATCGGACCCGGCTTCGCCGAGCGCTCCCGGGCGGAGCTGGCCGAGCTGCTGGCCGAACTGACCCCCGGCGACCTGAAGATGAGCTTCTTCACCACCGGCGGAGCGGCAGCCAACGAGAACGCCATCCGACTGGCCCGGCACGTCACCGGCCGGCAGAAGGTCATCGCCCGCTACCGCTCGTACCACGGCGCCACGGCGGGCGCGATGTCGCTGACCGGCGACCCGCGCCGATGGGCGGCCGAGCCGGGGATGACCGGTGTGGTGCGCATGCTCGACCCCTACACCTACCGGTGCCCGGCCGGGCACCCCGACCCGTGCCCGGTCTGCTCCGGGGGGCCGCACCTGGAGGAGATCCTCCAGTACGAGAACCCGGAGACGGTCGCCGCAGTGATCATCGAACCGGTCACCGGCACGAACGGCCTGCTCTACCCGCCGGACGGATACCTGCGGTCGCTGCGGGAGGTCTGCGACCGGCACGGCATCCTGCTCATCTTCGACGAGGTGATGGCGGGCTTCGGCCGTACCGGTGAGTGGTTCGCCTGCGACCACTGGGATGTCGTGCCCGACATCCTCACCACCGCCAAGGGGCTGAACTCCGGCTACGTACCCCTCGGGGCCATGACGGTCTCCGCCCGGATCTCCGACTGGCTGCGCGACCACATGTTCTGGGGCGGTCTGACCTACGCCGGGCACCCGCTCGCCTGCGCCTCCGGCGTGGCCTCCCTGCGGATCATGCAGGACGAGGGCGTGGTGGAGAACGCGCGGGCAATGGGGGCGCGGCTCGGGGCCGGCCTGGCCAAGCTGGCGGAGAGCCACCCGAGCATCGGCGACATCCGCGGCCGGGGTCTGTTCTACGGCGTGGAGCTGGTGCGCGACCGCGACACCCGGGAGCCGCTCGTCCCATTCAACGCCAAGGGCCCGGCGGCGGCCCCGGTCAGCCGCCTGCTCAAGGCCGCGATGCAGCAGGGCGTCTACCTGACCGCCAACTTCAACGTCCTGCGGCTGACCCCGCCGCTGGTGATCAACGCCGAGGAGATCGATCTCGCGCTCGGCGTCCTCGACGAGGTCCTGTCCCTCGCCGACGAGCACTACCAGGGCTGACGAACGGCACGACGGGTGGGAGCCCGCCGGGGAGGAGAGGTACGAGATGCCAACGACGTTGATCGCCAACGGCACGGTCGTCAACGCCGATGCGGCGGTCCGCGCCGACGTGCTGGTGCGTGACGGCCGGATCGTCGCCCTCGGCGCCGGGCCGGACTGGACCGCCGACCACGTCGTCGACGCGACCGGGAAGCTGGTCATGCCCGGTGGCATCGACGCGCACACACACCTGGAGTACCCGGTCGACGGGTTCAGTACCCACACCGCCGACGACTTCCACACCGGGACCGTCGCGGCGGCGTGCGGCGGCACGACCACCGTCCTCGACTTCGTCAAGAAGGAACCGGACCGGTCGCTGTACGACACCTACCTGCGCCGACGGGACGCGGCGGCGGCCAAGGCGGTGATCGACGTCGGCCTGCACGCCATCGTCCCGCCCCGCGCCGCCCAGCCGGACGTCCTCGACGACCTGCGTCGGCTGGTCACGGAGGGCGCCACCAGCTGGAAGTTCTTCATGGCCTACCCGGGCCAGATGGTCGAGGACAACGAGCTGCTCGACGGCTTCGAGCTGGCGCGCGAGCTCGGCGTACTGCCGATGGTGCACGCCGAGAACGGACACATGGTGGCCCGGGAGGTTCGACGCCTGGTGGACAGCGGCCAGACCGCCGAGAGCTTCCACCTGCGGGCACACGGGCACGAGTCCGAGGCCGAGGCGGTGCACCGGGCGGTCGTGCTCGCCGACACCATCGGTACACCGCTGTACGTGGTGCACGTCTCCAGCGCGGCGGCGGGCGACGAGATCAGCCGGGCCCGGGCGGCCGGGTCGCGGGTGTGGGGCGAGACCTGCCCGCAGTACCTGGTCGTCGCCTACGAGGACTACGCGGACCTCGGGGAGCGCGCCGCCGCGTACGTCTGCTCGCCGCCGATCCGGGAACGCAGCAACCAGGACGGCCTGTGGCGGATGCTCGCCACCGGCGCCCTGTCCACCGTCGCCACCGACCACGCCGGCTTCTGCCTGCACCAGCCCGACGACCTGCCGCCGCAGAAGATGCGCAGCCCCGGCTACTTCCCGAAGGTGCCCAACGGCGTCCCGGGCATCGAGGACCGGCTGATGGTCCTCTGGCAGGCCGGGGTGGCCGGCGGGCTGATCGACCCGTGCCGCTTCGTGGACCTGGTCGCCACCCGGCCGGCCAAGCTGTTCGGCCTCTTCCCCACCAAGGGGATCGTCGCCGTCGGGGCGGACGCCGACCTGGTGGTCTGGGATCCGGCGGCCGATCACGTGATCACGGCGGCGGGTTCGCACATGCGCACCGACTACAACATCTACGAGGGCATGCGGGTGACCGGCAAGCCGGTACACGTGTTCTCCCGGGGTGAGCACCTGGTCGACGCGGCCGGCCTCCGGCACGACACCCCCGGCCGGGGAACCTTCCTGACCCGCACCGCGCCGCGCCTCTCCTGACCTACCGATTCCCACCCTCCACCACGTACCGAGCGGAGCTGACACAGTGATGAAACTTCCCCTGGGTATCCATGTCGGCGAGCGACTCAGCCTGGAGCAGACCTACTGGCAGGCCGAGTTCGCCGACCAGAACGGGTTCGAGTCCGTGTGGGTCGCCGAGGGACGACTCGCGCGCGATGGCATCGTCCCGGCGGCGATCATCGCGAGCAAGACGAAGAACGTGAAGATCGGCACCGGTGTGGTCAACAACAAGAGCCGCAACGCGGCCCTGATGGCGGTCACCTTCAAGACCCTGGACGAGGTGGCGCCGGGCCGGGCGATCCTGGGCATCGGCGCCTGGTGGGAGCCGCTGGCGACGAAGGTCGGCCAGCCGCTGGTCAAGCCGATCAAGTCGATGCGCGAGTACATCACCGTTCTGCAGGCCTTCTTCCGCAACGAACTCGTCTCGTTCGACGGCGAGTTCGTGCAGATGAAGGACGTGCGATTCGACAGCATGTACCGCGAGAACAAGCCGGTCGACATCCCGATCTACATCGGTGCGGTAGGCCCGCGGATGCTCGAACTCGCCGGCGAGATCAGCGACGGCGTACACATGGACTTCCTGCTTCCCCCGTCGTACATGGTCGGCGCCCAGGAGGCGATCGAGCGGGGGGTGGCCAAACGGACCGACGGCCGCGACGGCATCGACCTGACCCAGATCGTGGCGTGCAGCGTCAACGACGACGACCCGCAGGAGGCCATCGACGCGTGCAAGGCCTTCCTCACCCTCTACCTCTGCCAGCAGCCGCACATCGCCGAGCACTGCGGGGTGGAGCGCGAACTCGTCGACCGGTTGCAGGAGATCGCCGGCTGGCCCGCCACGCCGGAGGACATCAAGCGGGCGATGCAGTTGGTCCCCAACAGCCTGGTGCAGAACGTCACCGCCTGCGGCTCCACCGACGACGCCTTCCAGAAGCTGCAGTCGTACCACGAGGCCGGAGTGCGCTGCCCGATCATCTCCACGCTGGGTGACAAGGAACAGACCCTCACCCGGCTCGCCCAGGCCGCGAAGGGATGACCCGATGACAGAAAACCTTCCCACCCGCATCGCCGTGGTCGGTGGCACCGGCCCACAAGGCCGGGGGCTGGGCTACCGCCTGGCGCTCGCCGGACACGAGGTCGTCCTCGGATCACGTGACGCCGGGCGGGCCACGGCCGCCGCCGAGGAGCTGACCCGGCAGGCCGGCGTTGCCCGGATCACCGGTGCGGCGAACCTGGCGGCTGCGGAGAGCGCCGGCATCGTGCTGCTCGCCGTGCCGTACGACGGACACGCCCAACTGGTGACCAGCCTGGCGCGTGCGATGGCCGGCAAGACCGTCATCAGCTGCGTCAACCCGCTGGGCTTCGACCGCTTCGGGCCGTACGGTCGCATCGTCCCGGCCGGAAGCGCTGCCGAGGAGGCCGCCGAAATCGTCCCCTCGGCCACCGTGGTCGGGGCGTTCCACCACCTGGCCGCCCCCCTCCTGCTCAACCCGGAGGCGGACCTGAGCCACGAGGACGTCCTGGTCTGCGGTGACGACATCGCCGCCAAGGAACGGGTGATGGCCCTCGCGGCCGACGTGACGGGCGGCCGCGCCCTCGACGTCGGCCGGCTGCGCCTGGCCCGGCAACTGGAACCGCTGACCGCAGTACTGATCAGCGTGAACAAGCGGTACAAGACCCGTTCCGGGCTGGCTCTGACCGGCCTGGCCCCGGCTGTCGGAAAGGTCCCCGCGTGAGACTCGCCGCTCTGCAACTTCGTGCCACCGACGACCGTGCCGAGACGATCGGCCGGGCCGCCGACCTGATCGACGACGCGGCCGCCCAGGGCGCTCGGATCCTGCTCCTGCCAGAGCTGTTCGCGGTGCCGTTCGTCCAGCCGGAGCCAGACCTCGACTACTTCCAGTACGCCGAGGAACTCGACGGCCCGTCCAACCGGATGGCGGCCGAGCGGTCGAAGCGGCACCGGATGACCATCGTCTCGTCGATCTTCGAGGCGGGGCAGGTGCCGGGGGTGTACCACAACACCGCCTGCACCTACGTCGACGGCGAACTCAGGTCGGTGTACCGCAAGTCGCACCTGCCGTTCTCCAACGGCTTCCCCGAGAAGTTCTACTTCCAACCGGGCGGCGCCGAGCCGGAAGTGGTCCAGACCGGTGAGACCGGAGTCGGCACCATCATCTGCTACGAGCGGCACTTCCCCGAGCTGAGCCGCATCGTCGCCTTACGCGGCGGGTCGGTGCTCTGCGTCCCGGTCGCCTCGGCGAGCGCCCCGATGCGTGAGGTGTTCCAGCTGGAGCTGCGCGCTCACGCCGTGTTCAACGGGCTCTTCGTGATCTGCGCCAACCGGGTCGGCACCGAGGGCGTGAAGGACTACTTCGGACTCAGCGCGGTGTACGGCCCCAACGGTGACGTGCTCGCCCAGACCGCCGACGACCGCGACGACGTGGCGGTGGCCGAGGTGGACCTGAGCCTCGTCGACTTCTCCCGCCGTCGACGCCCCTTCCTCCGCGACCGGCGACCCGAGCTGTACGGCCGGCTGACCAGGATGGAACCCGACGCATGAGGGACGGCTCGTGGGTGGTGGTCGTACCGGCAAAGCCCTTCGCGGCGGCCAAGACCAGATGCGTCGGTCTCGACGTCTCCGAACGGAGCGCACTGGCCCGGGCGATGCTGCTCGACGTCGTCGGCAGGCTGACGCGGGCCCGTCGGGTGCGTGCCGTCGTCGTCGCCGCGACCGACCCGGAGGTGGTCGGCGCGGCGTTGGCCGCCGGCGCCGTCGTTGCCGGCACCACCTGCGGGCCAGACCTGAACCGGGAGGTCCTCGCCGCGCTCATCGTCGCCCGGGAGGCGCTCCCCGACGCGCGGTTGGCCGTCGCCATGGCCGATCTCGCCGGCGCACAGCCCCCGGACTTCGACGCGGCGCTGACGGCGGCCGGATCCCATCCACGGTCCATCGTCTCGGACGCCGACGGCACCGGGACCACCATGGTGACACTCACCGATCCCGGCGAGTTCCGGCCCTTCCTCGGCCCCGACTCCCGCCGCCGGTTCCTCGCCGACGGCTATCACGATCTCCCGGTTACCGCTCCCGGGCTGCGGCGGGACGTGGACACCGTCGCCCACCTGCTCTCGCTCGGGACCGACCGCCTCGGCGGGGCGACCCGCTCGTGGGTCGGGTCACCGTCCGCCGACCGGCCGACCCCGTCCGCCGCCCGACACTGATCAAAGCGACAACGGCCCACAGGGCGGTGCCCCACCGCCCCGGAAAGGACACGATGATCCCGATCGCCAGCCGCGCCGCCGGCGACCGCACCTGGCTGGTCGCCGTCGCGGCCAGCCTCTGGGGCTTCGCCGGCCTGCTGCGGGAACCGCTCTCCCAGCAGCTTCCGGCGCTGAGCGTGGTCCTGGCCGAACACGTCGTCCTCGTGCTCCTGGTGTCGCCCTGGCTGATCCCGGCCGTACGAACCCTCGCCCGCTGCTCCGTGCGGACGAAGCTGGCCGTGCTGGTGATCGGAGCCGGCTCCTCGGCGCTGGCCACGACGCTGTTCACCGCCGCGTTCCGGCTGGGCGACCCGATCACCCCGCAGGTGTTGCAGAAGCTGCAACCAGCGCTGGCGATCGTCCTGGCCGCCGCGCTGCTCGGGGAACGGGTGAACCGGCGGTTCCCCCTCTTCGCGGTGCCTGCGGTCGTCGGCGCCTGGCTGTTGGCGTTCCCCGACCCGCTGGGGATGCACCCCCGCAGCCTCGCTGCGGCCGGGCTGGCCACCGGGGCCGCGGCGCTCTGGGCAGCCGGCACCGTCCTCGGCCGGATGGTCAGCGCCGAACTGTCCTTCCTGCATGTCACGACGCTTCGGTTCACCGTCGGACTGGTCACCCTCGCCACCTTCGCCGCGGCGACCCGCACGCCGGTCACGGTTCCGCTGGAGCTGGTCCCGCGGCTGGTGTTGCTCGCGGCCGTACCGGGCCTGCTCGCCCTGTCGCTGTACTACCACGCCCTCCGGCACACGCCCGCGTCGAGCGCGGCCCTGGCCGAACTGGCCTTCCCGCTGACAGCAGCCGTGGTCGGACTCACCCTGCTCGACGGGCAACTCGACACGAGCCAGTGGACCGGCCTGGTGCTGGTACTGACCTCGGTGGTCCTGCTCGCGCTGCACGAGAACCGCAGTTCGCGCCCGGCGGTGCGACAGCGGCCCGAGGACCGTGGCTGGACGCCCGCCTACCAGTCCTGACGTTCTGCACCCCGGTGGCTACGCCGTCACTGCCGGGGGCGAAGAGGGGTTCCCCGGCATGGGTGACCCCGATACTGCCGAGCCCCGCTTCTGTCCCGGCCCCCACTGCCCATCGCTCCACCTCTCCGACAAGGTGTTGCGACGACCAGTTGACTCCGCCCTGTATCGAAGCGGGCCCCGCAGGGGGTGTCGCGGACCAGGCAGGTCCCGGATGGCGCACCCGTCGTTGCATCGATCGCCATCGGTCGATTGACTGATGTGTCGCCGACTGTCGCTTCCTAGGCTCGGTCCCGGATATTCCGTGAACGCAATGAGACCCAGGTGGTGGGCATGGACGGGATCGACAGGCGGACTTTCTTGCGTGTGACGGCGACAGCGGGCGCGGTCGCCGTCACAGGCGTGACCGTGGGCACGGGGGCGGCGGCCGCGGCCGTGCCCGGGTTCTACAACCCCTTCACGGGCTACCCGATCACCGAGACGTGGGAGGGGCACCTGGCCCGCGGCTCCCTCGGCGGGATCGACTACGGCATGCCCGTCGGCACCCGGCTGCCCGCGGCGGGCGGCGGTGTGGTCTACAACGACCCCGACAACGGCACCGGCGGCTACACGGCGGTCATCCACCACGACAACGGCTACAAAACCCAGTACCTGCACCTGTCCGGGTTCGTCGTGGCGAACGGCACCCGGGTCGCGATGGGCGACATCGTGGGGTTGTCCGGCGGCTACCCGGGCGCGCCGGGCTCGGGCTCCTCCACCGGCCCGCACCTGCACTGGCACATGAACGACCCCTCCGGCACGCGCATCAACCCGTTGGCGTTCCTTGGCGGTGACGCGCCCGCGGGGGACACGCAGGTGTTCGAGACGGCGCACAACTCCGGCTGGCAGCCGCTTCCGGTGGCCTCGATCGTGGCGTCGAAGGTGAGCGCGGTCCTGCGCGCGGACGGCACGAAGATCATCTACTCGGTGCGTGACGGGTACGTGTACGAGGCGGCGAGTAACGCGGGTTGGCGCAACCTGCGCGTGCCCAACCTGGCCGGCGTGTCGGCGATTTCGGCGATCGCGGTCGGCAGCGGGGTCGTGCTCTACACGATCCGGTCGGGCGCGTTGTGGGAATGTGCGAGCGGCGACTGGGTTCCGTTCTGCGTTGGGTACAACGGAAGTCCGATCTACGCGGACGCGGTCAGCGCGGTGCTGCGGTCCGACGGCACGCGGATCGTCTATACCGTGCGCGACGGCGCGGTGTTCGAGGCGGCAAGCAACGCGGGATGGCGGAACCTGCGGGTGCCCAACCTGGACAGCGTGGCAGTCGTGTCGGCCATCTCCCGCAACGGAATCACGACGCTCTACACGATCCGGGCGGGCGCCCTGTGGGAGACCTCCAGCGTCGACTGGCGGCCGTACGCCGTGGGGTACAACGGAAGTCCCATCTACGCGAATGCGGTCAGCGCGCTCCACCGGCCCGACGGCACGCGGATCGTCTACACGGTGCGCGACGGCGCGGTGTTCGAGGCGGCAAGCAACGCGGGATGGCGGAACCTGCGGGTGCCCAACCTGGGCGGAGTCGGTGCCGTCTCCGCCATCTACGCCAGCGGCACGGAGATCCTCTACACCCGGTGACACCGAGACGAGTGGGACACACCATGAATCGTTTGCCGAACACGCTGCTGCGGCGCGTTGGTCTGCTGGCCGTAGCAGGGCTCATCGTCGTATCCGGGATCGGCTTCCCCGGTGAGGCACGCGCCGCCGACAACTCCAGGAGGGCGTGGGACTTCTTCGTGGGCAAGGGACTCACCGCGGAACAGACCGCAGGCGTTCTGGGCAACCTAGCGCAGGAGTCCAACATCAACCCGCTGGCGCAGGAGCCCGGCGGTCCTGGCCGCGGGATCGCGCAGTGGAGCACCGGCGGCCGCTGGGACACGACCGCAAGCGCCAACGCGACCTGGTACGCGGCGGTGACCGGCCAGAACGTGTGGAGCCTGGACGCGCAGCTCGGCTTCATCTGGTGGGAGCTGACGAACATCTCGGGCTACGGGCTGGCGCAGTTGCGGGCGTCGAGCACGATTGCCGACGCGACCGTCGCGTTCCAGGACCTCTACGAGCGCTGCGGAACCTGTCACGAGTCAACGCGGATCAGCTACGCGACGAACTACTACAACCAGTACGCGGGCACGACCCCGCCCGCGTCGAACACGCAGGTGTACGAGACAGCGGACAACTCCGGCTGGCAGCCGCTTCCGGTGGCCTCGATCGTGGCGTCGAAGGTGAGCGCGGTCCTGCGCGCGGACGGTACGAAGATCATCTACTCGGTGCGTGACGGGTACGTGTACGAGGCGGCGAGCAACGCCGGGTGGCGAAACCTGCGGGTGCCGAACCTCGACAACGTCTCAGCCGTGTCGGCGATTGCCTTCAACGGCGGGACCGTTCTCTACACGATCCGCGCGGGCGCGGTGTGGGAGTCGTCCAGCGTCGACTGGCGGCCGTACGCGGTGGGATACAACGGAAGCCCGATCTACGCGGATGCGGTCAGCGCGGTGCTGCGGGCCGACGGCACGCGGATCGTCTACACGATGCGGGACGGCTACGTGTACGAGGCCGGTAGCAACGCCGACTGGCGAAACCTCCGAGTGCCCACGTTGAGTGGTGTGTCGGCGCTGTCGGCCATCCCCTACAACGGCGGCACGGTGCTGTACACGATCCGCGCCGGCGCGGTGTGGGAGGCCGGAAGCGGCAACTGGACGCCGTATGCCGTGGGGTACAACGGCAGCCCCATCTACGGGAGCGGTCTCTCCGCCATCTCGATGGCGGACGGCACGAGAATCGTCTACACGGTCAACAACGGCCGCGTGCACGAGGCGGCGAGCAACGCGGGCTGGCGGAACCTGCAGGTGCCCAACCTGTCCGGGGTCAACTCCGTCTCCGCCGTCAACGCGGGAGGCACCAAGATCCTCTACACCCGCTGATGCCGGACGGCACCCCAGTGACGGGGGTGCTTCCGGCGAGCGGCCCGGCGTTCCGCGAGGGCGGCATCCCTGGACCAGCGTGGAACCCCTGCCGGACAGGGTCCAGGCCGGAGGTCATGCCGATGCCGGACCGGCCAGCGCGACAGGGCCGCCCGTCCCCACCCCGACAGGGGGGGCTGGGCGGCCCATCGCGTGGTGCGGCGGTCAGTCCGTGGCCAGCACCAGCGCCCTGTGCCACACGCCGGGTCGGCGATGCGGCGCCGGGAACTTCATGATGTCCCTCGTCCCGTCGACGGGGAGCCGGCCGTCGTCCGATCCGGATCCCCGCTCGCTGAGTCCTCGCTCCCTCGCGGGGTGCTGCCCGGCACCCCAATGCTTCGCTACAACGAGCCGGGAGCCCGGCACCGCGCACTCTCATGCCGCCGAGCGCGCGCCAGGGGCCCGGCCGCCGTCCGCGGAACGGCGGCGCGAGCGGTCCTTGGTGATGCCGCGACGGCGGTGATGGACGCGGAGTACGACGGGATGTGCTACTACTTCGCCCACCTGCACAACGAGCGGTTCGGCGACTACCCGGACACCGGCTCGGGCTCTTCCCGCGGGTCGGGCGGCACTCCCGACGGATGGTGACGGGCCCCGCCCGACACGGCGGCCGACGGTCGAGCACGCGGTGCCGCCGACTGGGTGTGGTGTCGGTCAGGGACAGCTTGGTCGGGTGCGTACTCGTGCCGTCGTCCGGTGTTCAGTGGGGAAACGCGCGGGGGATGCGGGCGTTGCGGAGTTCGTCGCGGAACGTTTGGATGCGCGTGATGACCTGTCGTCTGCCGATGGTGTTCTCGATGCGGTCGAGGTACAGGCATCGGGCGGCGAGTTTGTCGAGGTCGACGGTGAAGTAGATCGCCATCAGCGGGTTGACGAACAGGTCGCCGCTGCCGGTGCGTTGGGTGAACCGGATGTCTCCGAACGCGCCGCTGGTGGCGGCGGCGATCTGTCCCTGGACGATGCTCGGCCGGTCCCGGGGTGGCGGCCTGGGCGTGGGCGACGGCATCGCGGTACAGCGCGGCCTCCCGGCTGGAACCGGGGATGGACAGGGCGCCGAGGTAGCCGCCGTCGCGGTCAAGTGCGGCGAGGTTCTCCAGCACCTGGGCGTGGTTGACGCCGTCGTAGGCGTCGATGCCGAAGCCGAGGCTGGTCACCAGCTTGACCGGTACGTCCAGGGCGGCCACGGCGGCCAGGCTGGTGATGTCCTCCACCGGGGTGCCGAGATTGCTCTCGTCGCCGCGCAGCAGGACATCGGTGCCGCCGTCGACCAGCACCACCGCGTCGATGTCGAGGTGTTCGACCAGGTGCCGGTACGCCGCCCGTAATGGCTGGACACCGAGCGGCGGGAAGGCGTACACGGTCGACGGCAGTTCCTGAGCTGCCAGCCACCGCGCGAGCGTCCGTTCGGGAAAGTACCAGTCCGGGCTGGTGGTGTCCGGCTGTACCACCGCGACGTGCTCCGCCGCCCACGCGTCCCGGTCGATCAACTCGAGTTCGGAGAAGGACAGACTGGCCAGGTGCACCTGTGCGCCGCCGCGCCACAGGGCGAACGCCAAGGGCAGGCCGGCGTACACGTCGAATCCTCCGCCTGCTCCGGCGATGAGGATGCTCCGCGCCTGGGCCAGCGCGGCGAACAGCGGCGGGACGGCCAACGAGAACGCGCCAGAGGTGGCCGGCAGCGCGGCGGGGTTCGTCACCGCTCAATGATCAGTCACGCCCATGTCCTGCGGTCCGCGCAGTCGCACCGGAGTCCTGGCGATCACAGATACTGGCCGATCGCGGGCGGCTTGTCCTGGTCGCCGAACTCGGTCGGCAGATCCTCCGCCAGCAGCTTTCGAACGACCTCCGCTGGCGCGTCGGTCAGCTCGATGATCCGTGCTGCCTGTTTGGCGATGGTCGCCTCCAGCAGGTTGCGCACCGTACGGCCGTTGCCGAACGACGGCCCTCGGGAGAGGCGGACCAGTGTCGTGCGCACCCGGTCCCGTACGTTGTCAGCGAGTTGGTAGCCGGCGTCGTCGGCGAGGACGGTGAAGATCTGCACCAGTTCGTCGAGGTCGTAGTCGGGAAATTCGAGGATCTTCGGAAAACGGGAGGCCAGACCGCTGTTCGCGTCGAGGAACCGCCGCATCTCACGGTCGTAGCCGGCCGCGATCACCACCAGGTCGTCGCGATGGTCCTCCATCAGCTTGAGCAGCGTGGCGATCGCCTCGTGACCGTAGTCCCTCGGCGAGTCGGACATCGACAACGAGTACGCCTCGTCGATGAAGAGCACGCCGCCGAGTGCCCGCTCGAACGCCGCCTGGACGCGCGGACCGGTCTGCCCGATGTACTGGCCGATCAGGTCTGCCCTGGTGACCTCGACCAGATGACCGGAGCCAAGCAGCCCGAGGTCGGCGTAGATCCGGGCGATCATCCGAGCCACCGTGGTCTTCGCGGTGCCCGGGTTGCCGACGAACACCATGTGCCGGGATCCTCCGCCCACCACGAGCCCGGCCCGGGTCCGCAGGCTCTCCGCCCGAGCCTCCGCGACCAGCAGTCGCACCTGCGCCTTGACGTCGGGTAGCCCGATGAGCGCGTCCAGTTCCGCCATCGGGTCGCCTTTGCGGGCGGGGGCGAGCACGATGGACGCCGGTGCCGTGATGTCCTCCACCAACAGCTCGGCCAGCTGCTCGACCGTGGGTGTGGCCGACTGGCTGATCCGCAGCGCCTGGTGCGACGCCGACTCGTCGACGAGGTTGCGGATCACCCAGGCATTGTCGAAGCCGGCGGCGCGTGGCATGCGCGTGACCAGGTTCCGGACCCGGTCGAGCACGCCGTCGGCGGGCGTGAACCCTGACGCGTTGGCCTCCAGCTCGAAGAGCCGCACCAACTCGTCGTTCGTGAAGTCGACGAAGTTGAAGGTGTTCGGGAACCGCGCCGCCAGGCCGGCCTCGCTGGACAGGAATTCCGCGACATCCTTGGGATGACCGGCGATGATGACCACCAGATCCTCGCGGTGCTCCTCGATCAACCTGGTCAGCGTGGCGACAGCCTCGCGCGAGGCAGAGCTCTCCTGCACCGGCCGGCCGACGTTGATCATCAAGATGCCACCGAGTGCGTTGAGTACGGCAGCGGTCACCTTGGCGCCGTTGAGCAGCTCCGCCCGGGCCACCTCGACCAGGTGGCCGGAGGCCAGTACGCCGTACGTGGCATAGATCTGGCCGATGATCGTGGCGATGGTGGTCTTGCCGGTGCCCGGGTTTCCCGCGAACACCATGTGCCGCCGGTTGCGGGCTGGCGGCAGCCCGGACTCGCGGCGTAACGCCTCGACCCTGGCCTCGGCGCTCAGCCGGACGACGCGTTGCTTGACGGGGGACAACCCGACCATGTCATCGAGGAGGCGTACGGCAACCTGCTCCGCGTGATCGCTCGGGGCACCGCCGGGCCGGGCCGGCCGGGGTAGGGCGGGGGCGGGCCGCGCTGGTCGCGGAGCATCGGCGAGGGCGGACACGAGCGGGTTGATGACGGCGGGCCGTGGCTGGCCGAGCGTTCGCAGGCCACGCAGGAATCTCAGGGAGAAGAAGAGCCCGCTCGTCACGTCCTTGTGCGGGTCCGGCCAGCCGTTCAGCGCGGTGGCGCAGCTCCACTCCAGTCCCACCCAGATGCGCGCGGTCTCCGCCTCGCCCGCGATGATCGCGCGGTCCAGCCACGCGAATACGCCCTTGTACCAGGCCTCGTAGTCGAAGCTGGGCTTGAGCATCTGGAACGCGCGGAGGATGGCGTGGTAACCGTCCTGGCCCAGCCCGGTCGTGGCGATGACCGCGGGCACCGGCTTGCCGAGCTTCAGCAGCATGGCGGCGACCAGCTCGTCGAAGCTGCCGGCCTCGGCGCCCACGGTGTCCACCAACCGCTGGTGGGTGGCGTGGAGGCCGGTCAGGGTCCAGGAAAGGTAGTCGGCCGGCCCGGCGTAGTCGGGCAGGGCGGCGCGCTCCGCGTCACCGAGTAGGGCTGATCGCCACTGGCCGGCGAGGTGCTGCCTCGACCCCGTCCGGTGCTGTTCAAGCAGCGCGGGATCCTCCGCTATCCGGGCGTACAGCGCGGCCAGTGCGTGCCCGCGCTCCGCGAACGGTGGCGCCTCGACGAGAACCTCGAGGCAGTCGCGGTAGTAGCGGATGATGCGGTCCCGGCGCTCCGGGCTGTCGGAGTCCGCGAAGAGGCGTCCGGGCGGGGACGGAACGACCTGGGTCTGCCAGGTCGCCTCCGGGTCCGTCGTCGGAGTGAGTGGCGCCTGCAGGTGCTCGGCAACCAGGAGGTCACCGAGCCGCCACAGCGAGCCCGACGCACTCGTGGACGCGCCGAGCGTGCCCTGCGCCAGCCACTTCACCTCCTCGACCGCCATCGACGTGCCGGGTTTGAGTCGTGCGGCCCGGGCGGGGAGGTCGGTGAGTCCTTCGCGCGAGGCGATGGCCATCAGTCGTGCGCGGGTGTCCTCGAGCCACCCCTTGGGCGGCACCCATGGTCTGGTCGGCCCGAACACGTTGAGGTGCGGCGATCCGGTCAGCAACGGCACCAGATCGTCAGGCAGATCGATCCGGCCGCTGGTCGGCCGCGAGGCGACCGGGGTGGGACCGGCCGGGGGCCAGGCGCTCATGCCTGAACTCTAAGTCTGACCACCGACACTCTTCCGTCGACGCCGAAGGCGTCCGCCACGTGTCGGTGACGTTCCGGAGGGGCGTGTTGGTGGGATGGGCAGGCTTCGCAGGCCACAATGGATCGCGCGCACTGCGTACTTGTCGGTGAAGTGGGGTACCGAGACTCCGGTGAATGCCCTATACGCACTGGCACGCCGACATGTCCGGCTCAGTCACCTCTGTGTCGCCCCGGCCTGGTGCGGCAGCGCCCGGCTCTTCGTCGAGCACATCAGCGAACGCCACCACCTCCGTCTCGGCAACCCGGCCTTCAACAACCAGTACCTGGCGTCGGGAGGGCCGCGATGAGGATGGCCCTGGTGTGTGGCGACGGGTTGCCGGTCAGCGGCTTGTTGACGGTCTTCCGTAACGTGGTCGACCTGGCCGGCGCGGCCGGACTCTTGTCCACGCCGATCCCGGCCGACCTCGGCTACTCCTGGCGGCCGGACAAGCCGGCGTTCTATCCACGTGGCGCAGCCTCCACGGCCAGCCCGCCCTGGCTGGACGTCACGGACGCCACCCCGCTCGGCGACGGCGCCGGGGTGGCCGAGGAACTGACCGCCATCCGCGTCGCGGTGGCTGCCCCTGAGCAGCTCTCGACCGCCGAGCGCGCACGGCTGCGGGACCGGATCGACGTCCTCGCCGGCCCTTACGAGCGGCACTTCCTGGACTGGTGGGAGCGGCACGACGTGGACTGGGTATGCGCGGTCAACATGACCCTGTCCGACGCGGTACCGGTCACCCTGGCCCTCCACCGGGCCGCCGAGCGCAGGTGGGGGACGGGACGGCCGGGCGGAGTCCTGTTCTGGGACCATGACCTCTTCGCCAGTTACGCCGTTCACGAGGGCTCTTCCCGGGTCTATCCGCGGGTGCCGAACGAGTTCACTCCGGTACCGAACGACCCGCGCCTGCACCGGTGGGCTGTCGTGTCGCCGGCCCTGGTCGAGGAGGGCGCTGGTTATCCGACCGGCCTGCGTCCGGAACTGGTGCCGAACGTACTACCCATGGTGCCGGCCGAGACGAGCACTCGGCATCGCGAGTTTCTGGCCCAGCACGGACTGGCCGACGGCCGTCCGGTGGTGCTGTGCCCGGTGCGGATGTTCCGGGTCAAGGGGGTGGAGGTCGCGGTACGGCTGCTGGCCGCCGTGCGGGACGTCTGCGTCGGACGCGACGAACCCGTCCCGTACCTGTTGGTCTTCGGCAGCCTGGGCGAGGACCCCGAGTACACCGAGGAGGTGATGGCCGCAGTTGCGGCGGAAGGGGTCGGCGACGACGTCCGGTTCCTCGACGGTGTTCCGCTGACGAGCGGGCGCGGCCAGGACGGGCGGTGGCTGCTGGACGAGGCGGACCTGCTGCGGGTGTGTGCCGACAGTCAGGGCGGGGTGTTCTTCACCCCGAACCGTCCCGACGTGGAGAGCGTCGGTCTCGGCCCGGCCCTGGCCGCCCTGGTGGACGTGCCGTGCGCGTCCACCACGTACGACGCCCGCGACGAGGTCTACGGAAGCGACTTCGTGCAAATCCGGGTGGATCCGCGGGCGCCCGCCGCGAGTGCTGCCGAATTCGCGGACTACCTCGCGGCCGGCCGGCGGGCAGACCCTGCTGTCCGGCTGAGACTGGCCGGCAATCGCATCTCCGTGCGTGAACGGTTCCCCGACGGCCCCTGGCGGAACCTGCTCGACCAGATGGCTCATGCGGTTACGGCCGGTCGACGGGCTCCGTCGGCGACAGCTACGACGCCCTGATGGAGCACCTTCGCACCTGACTGTCGTGTTCGTCGCCCCGGCCGGGCCCCGCGGTACGTGGGCGGGGGATCGGCCCGGAACCCGGCGCCCCTGACCGGCACTGCCGTAGGACCACCACCCCGCTGCGGGGACACCGCCCTACCCCCGCAGCGAGGCCCCCGGTCGTCGGTCAGGGTCGCAGGAAGGTGACCCGTTCGGCGGTCTCGGTGAGCTGGAGGGCCAGGTCCCCCGAGTCCACCTCGGCCGCCGGCACCCCCAGGGACCCGGCGATCGCGGCGGCCAACCCGGTCGGGGAGACCGTCCCCCGGGGCCCCAGGGGCAGGGGCCCGACCGGGTCGGGAACCCGCTCCGAGCCCCCCGGGGCCCGCAGGGTCTTACCGAAGCTGCCGGGGGAACCCAGCTCCACCGCCAGGTGCTGGGCCTCCGGGGGCTGGTGCAGGTCCAGCCGGGCCAACTCTCCCTCGAAGAGGCAGAGCAGCACCTCCGGGCTCAGCCGGCGGGTCACCCAGGGGGTCAGATGCCCGGTGCCGGCCCGGTCGGCGTACCCGTCGACGAGCAGCCCCGGGTAGCCCGACACCACCTGGGACCGGATCAGGGCCCCGGTGAGGGTGGGGAACTCCACCGGCAGGGGGGAGGCGGCGTCCCGAGCCTCGTCGGCGGGGCCCAGCCGACCCACGCTGGCCGCCCCGTCGACCAGGTGCCGGACCCAGCCCTGGTCCACCCCGAGGAACCGGATCGACTCGGCCGGCAGCAGTCCCTCGTCCGGCACCAGGTAGCCGAAGGGCACCCCCTCGAACCGGGTCAGCCCGGTCAGCCAGTCCCGCAACCCCGCCGGGAGGGAGTCGTCGATCGGGGCCACCGCCAGGGGGTACCCGGCGTCGAGGTTGCCGCTGACCGAGCGCGAGTGCGACCGGCTGGACCTGCTGCGGGCGGCGCGCTGGACCCGGGTGGCCTGCTGGTCCCGGCGGCGACGCCACCCGTACAGGCCGGTGGCGGTGTCCCCACTGCCCAGGGCCAGCAGCCGGCCGAGCTGCCAGGCGGCGGCGTACCCCAGGTCGAACATGCCCAGCTCCGCGTCGAACCGCAGCAGGGCGTCCCCGGTCCGTACCGGGGCCACCGGCCCCGCATCCGTCGGGCCGGGCACCAGGGGCCCCCGGTACCAGCCGATGCTGCTCCCGCCCTGCCGGAGCCGGTGCCGGGCCGGCACGAACCCCTGATCGAGGTACCGGTCGGCGGCGGGCTGCCCGCTAGGGGGAAGCCGGAGGGTGGCCCCTTCCTCGGCGAGGTCCCGGACCAGGGTGGCGAAGGTGTGGTCGGCGCTCACCGAGGCGAACTGCCAGCTCGTCAGGCTGACCAGCCGGACGGTGTCCCCGACCGGGGCGGGTCCCCGGTCGAGCACCCAGGACCCGTCGGTGGCCGGGGTGAACCGGTGCTCCAGGGAGACCAGGTGCACCACGCTGGTCATCCCGGCCGGCGGCAGCCGGGTGCCGACCACCACCGCCGCGTCGGCCGGGTCGTCCCCCTCGGCCCGGACGTGGGCCAGCAGGGGCAGGTCGGCGTAGCCGGGCAGCAGGTCGGCGAGGAGAGCGGCCGGGACGTCGATGACGGTGACCGGATCCTGCGCCGACTCGTGGGACTCGGCGGCGACGGCGGCCGGGGGCAGCCAGGGCCCCGCCGCCACCTGTCCCAGGGGCACCGTCGCGACGGGAGGCGCCTCCTGCTCGGTGAAGAGCAGCAGGGCCAGCCAGGGCGGGGTCTGCGGCCCGGCTCCCCCCGGGCTGCGTTCCCAGGGCAGGGTGGCGCGCTCCAGCACGATGTGCGGCAGCACGGTGGCGTGGTCCCCGACGCTCCCCTCGGGCGGGAAGACCGACCGGACGAGGGAGGGGGCCAGGCCGAACCGGTCCCCGGCGACGGTGAACCGGCGGGTCGTGGTGAAGTCCACCGGTTCCAGACTGACCCGCTGGGAGAGGGTGACCTGGTAGTCGCCGGCGGCCAGCACCGGGCGGTGCTCGTGGCGGAAGGTCACCTGGGACTCAGACATGGGCTGCCACCTGGGGGATCGCGTGGAACTGGGTGGTGTCGAAGCCGGCGGGGTCGACGACCGCCGAGGGGAGCAGGGCGGCGGCGACCGCGCTGCGGGTGGCGGCGACCCCCGGGTCGGCCATCGCCGTCCGGATCGTGGTCGCCCGCGCCGCCGGCCCGTCCGGTACGACCGACCGCCGGGGCGGAGGGGCCAGCGTGATCACCTCCCGGGTGTACAGGGGGGTGTCGGCCTGGAGGGCGGACCGGTCCACCCAGACCGCCCGGGCCGGGGCGGGCGGGCGGGGGCGCAGCTCGTACCCGGTGACCAGGTCCTCCACCAGGGCCGGGTCGGTGACCTGGGGGGTGAGCCGGCCACCCCACAGGGCGAAGGGCAGCCCCCGGCAAACCGGGGTGTAGTCGAACCGGTCCTCGACCGGCATCCCCTCGTGGGTGACCACGATCCGGTGGACGGCGGTGACGGCGCCGGGGGCCAGGTCGACCGGGCCGATCCCGAACGCGGTCCGGCCCCCGCCGGTGGGCAGGGCCACCTCCCGCTCCGGGGTGCCCCGGACCGCCCCGCTGGCCGGGATGGCGCTGGTGGTCGACACGACCAGGGTGGCCGGGTCGGCGACCCCCAGCTCCTCGGGGGCGGCCCCGGGGGCGGTGCGGTGGGTCTCGGCCCGTACGGACAGGCCGAGGATCCGGTCCCGGGGCGGCAGCAGGGTGTCCCGGAACCGGTCCCAGCTCACCGGTTCCGGCTTCGCCCCGCCGTTCGAGCCGAAGGAGATGCGCACCGTGACGATGTCCAGGTCGATGGCGGCGGTACCGCCGAAGTCCGGGCCCCACAACTGGACGTCCGCGCCGACCTGCACGTTGAGGGTGTGGGTGCCGAAGAGGCTGAAGGTGTACGACACCCCGATGCTGACGTGCAGGGACGCCTCGTAGTGGTACGGCTGCCAGGAGATGAGGAAGTCCATCGAGGCGTCGAACCCCGCCCGCAGGGAGTCGTCCTGCCACAGGGCGGTGAGCCGGCCCCCGGCCATCAGCGCGGTGGGGGTCAGCGCGAAGTACCCGGCCCCGGCGATGCTGAACTGCTTCGTGATCTGCCAGGCGAAGCCGAGCCGGGGCACCGTCGGGTAGTGGGCGGGCACCGGGAACTGGGGGTGGTAGCCCCCGGCGGTGAGGGCGAAGTCCCCGGTGTGCTCCCCGGTGAACCAGGTGGCGAAGGCGAACCCTCCGGTCAGGTGGCAGTCCGGGGAGAGCAGGTACGAGGCCCGGGTGAGCTGGGCCTCCACCGCCAGGTACCCGTCCTCGGGGACCAGGGTGGCCTTGATGGCGAGCTGGATCTGGGCGACCGGTTTGACCGGCCCCGCCCCCGCGTCCGGTGCGGGCAGCACCACCGTGGCCAGCCCCAGCACGTCCAGCTCGAACCGGTGCCCGAAGGCGGCGGCGACCAGAAGGAAGGCGTCCACCATCTCGAAGGAGTTGACCCGCAGTCCCACGGCGAGGAAATAGTCCCCGACCGAGGGCGGCAGGTAGTCGGCGAGGATCCGCAGCTCGTCGGCGAGGGTGGTGCCCGGGGGCGGCCCGGTGACCGCGTCGGCCACCAGGGGGAAGGTCGCCACCTGGTCGATGGCGGGGGCCACGAACCGCCGGTTGTACCCGAACCCGCCCGCCAGCCCCCGTAGCGACAGGGCGGGCGGACCGGCGTGCAGGCCGTTGAGGTAGGCGTAGGCGAACAGGGAGGGCCCGGCGGGGAGCTGGACGTAGGCGCCGAGGGCGCCGATGGAGAAGGACGGGGTCCGGACGCTCAGCCCCCCGCTGTACGCGGTGTAGCTGGCCCCCTCGTACTCGATGGTGTCCTTGCGCAGCGCCCCGTCGATGCGTAGCGGGACGGTGTCGTAGGCCAGCCCGATCCCGGCCAGGTCGAAGGTGGGCATCGAGAGGGGGTCGGTGGTGGAGACCCCGATGGCCAGGCCGCTCAGGGAGAGGGTCAGCCCGGCCACGGTCACCGAGGCGTCCAGCAGCAGGGCGACCCGGGACTCCCGGCCGGGGGACTGCCGGAAGGCCAGGCCGACCCGGGAGATGTGCAGGGGCCCGAAGGAACGTTGGACGGTGAGCCAGGTGGCGTCGTCGCCGGTCCGGACCGGCGCGGGGCCGCCGCTGGCCGGCGCCGGGGTCACCCCCGGCGGGCCGCCGACCGGTACCGCCAGGGCCTGGGTGAAGGGCCCGAGCAGCAGGGTGGCGTCCACGGTGAACCCGGCGGCCAGGCCCCCGGTGGG